>SGBC01000001.1:0-600000 GCA_004195045.1 Candidatus Acididesulfobacter guangdongensis | reverse complement strand
AACCTTAATGTTAATATTTTGTATTTATGATATTCGACAGAGATATAATAAAATTAATTTGGGAAGAAATTGCCGGACGAGAAGTAGTGTTCATACAATCAAGATAAATCCATCAATGATAAATCTAATTCCTGTAAATCTGTCTCCGGTTCGTCATCAAACTCCATCAACGTGCTTAACTCCCAAAATTCGTTCAACTCGCTTTATATAGACCTTGAGGATATGTCATATAGGAGCCGTTTTAACCATCCAAGCATTGACACGCTTAAAAATTTTTTATCAATCGAAGGCATAGATATTAAAAAGCCATCCCTTCTGATTTTAGACGAAATTCAGCTTCTTAGCGACCCCTCTAACGCGTTAAAACTTTTACACGATCATTTTACTAACCTAAAGGTAATAGCCACAGGCTCTTCGAGTTTAGACATAAAAAGGAAATTTTCGGACTCGCTTGCGGGCAGAAAAAAGGTATATTTCATTTATATTTAATATAGTTATAATTGTATTTTGCAATCAAAAAATTCTTAATTTTTCAAAATAAATCTCCTCAATATATGTTCTGGAATCAATATATGTTCAGAAACGCTCTAAATTACGAATTATTAGATAAACCGCATATTTAAATGTAATTATTTTAACTTAAAAAAATTTTAAAAAATAAGAAGTTTTTTGTTTAGAAATTATTAAATTATTAAATAAAAAAACAATGTTGTTTTTGGTTACAAATACAGACAAATTGTTTATATTTGATAAAATAATTTATAATTATTATTGCATTGTGTATTGCAATTAAATAATTTATAATTTTTTAAATTTAATGGTTTGAATTATTTTTTATTTTTATATCGCTATCGCTATAAGATATTTCTTGATATAAGCGGGTTATTTAACAGTTATTAACCTAATTTTTTATAAATATTACTTGACATTACAGATTAAAAAAAATATACCTATTAAATATAAACTGTTATTTTATTGAATAACTATGCAAATATTATCGAAAGTCGTTTTCAACGTTTTTCAATAGTCCTCCAATCTAAATAATTATGATTAAATGTTTCAATAATGCATAATAAGATTAAATTATTAAAAAAACACAAAGATTATATCTTTTTAAGTTTTTTAATCAGTTTATGGCTCGTTGTATTAGGGATATTGAGCGTTTATTTTACAAATATAATAGATATTTTATCCGGATATTTGTTTTTTTCTGCAAATAAAAATATAGTATTAGTTCTTATCGTTAAATCGTTAATTATAATTATCATCATAGCTTTGCTTGTTTATTTAATCTTTAAAAATAAAAAAAGATTTAAATTTTATAGTATAGCCAATGAACAAAATCTCGGTGAAAATAAATTTAAAGCAGTTGTTTTGCCGATATCATTATTTAGAGAATATGAAAAGTTGAAGATTGAAGAAAACAGACAGGAAGTTTCAATAAAATTTAAGGATGATTTTAGTTTTCAAATTAAAAATTACGAAAACAATAACAATAATAATATAGACTGCGTAAATGATTTTTTTAATGAAATAAAAAAATTTGAAAGATTAAAACAAAATAGATTAGGGTTTAATTGGGAAGTTCCTCTAAAAATTATTTATAAAATAAAAAAAAATCAAACTAAGCACCCAAATTGCTTAAGGTATGTTATTTTATTGGGTACATGTAATGCACAGAACGCAGTAAACAATGCAGATAATAAATTTCAAAAAAGCAGCATTAATGCAGATAATAGCGGCAATTATAATAATGACGATAATAAAAATAAACAGGGCTCGTACCTCCAATTAGACAAACTAGAAAAATTGATTAAGATTTTTTTCTCTAATAACAATTCTGACGCTAAAGATGGTATTAAAATAATTAAAAGAAAATTAAATGATTTTGAAAATTTTACCGAACTTTCCGAGATATTTGAGGAGATAGAAGAAGATATTAAAAAAGAATACTATCAAGAATATATACAAGAAGAACGTAAACAACTTAATAAAAATAAAATTAAAAATTATGAAAATTATAAAGAAATTAATGATACCGAAATAGCTTATGATATTACCGGAGGGCAGAAATTAGTCAGTGTTGTAGGCACATTTTTTTCATTGAAATCTCAAAGCCCCATCTTGTATGTGTCTCAAGATAACAGCGATAATATAAAAGTAATAAATGCTATTTATAAAATGGAACCACCCGAGTAAAAATAAAAACAAATATAAATAAAATATAAATAAATGGATGGGGAATAAAAATAAATATATTAAAATTTATGAAATAAAATAAATAGGGTAATTATATGGATAATTTCAGCGACAGCTTTAAAATTGTTGTGGCTTCTCTATTCCATGATGTTGGTAAAGTAAGACAGAGAAGCGGAAAAATAATCAAAAACCGTGACAACGAACAATATATTGTAGATAATCAATATTTTCATGCCGCGCATACTGCAGAATCAATAGATGATGCCGATTTGCCGGATATATTTCCCTTTTTAAAAGATTTAGCTTCATCTCATCATAAAAAAGAACTTTCGGGATTTGAATCAATCCTTCAAAAAGCTGACCATTTAGCAAGCAGTTTAGACAGAGACGACCGAAACAAAAAAAGTATCGGCGCTGACATTGACTTGAAAGATGAAAATAAAAATATATACAAAAAACAAAGTAATTATAAGTTATGCAGATTAAATCCTATTTTTTCTCAAATAAATTTATCCGATGTCGGCGCCAAAACTTATAATAAAACAAAACAGCCCACTTTAATATACGATGTTGATATCTTAAATTATAAAACGAAACCGTATATTATTGACGATAATTTAAAAGATTATGAAAAACAAGAAGCCGAAAAACATTATCTAAGCTTATATGAAAGATATATTAACGATTTAAAAAAAATAATATTTGTGGGAAGTAATTTTAATGAAAGAAATTATATAACTTCTTTAATGTATTTAAATGAAAAATATTTTTCACTAGTTCCGGCTTCATGTTTTAATACTTCTCCTGAAAGTTCTTTGGCAGACCATTCAATAGCCGTCGCAGCTATTGCGAACGCTCTCCTTAATCAACGAAAATTGAAATCAGATGAACAGGGCGGTGACGGTAATCACAATAATTATATTAGCTCAGATAGCAGCAACGAAGAAAAAAACAATTTTTGTTTAATTCAAGGAGATTTTTCCGGCATACAGGATTTTATTTTCTCATTAAAAGGCGATTCAAATAAATATGTCGCAAAAATACTTAGAGCAAGGTCTTTATTTGTATCGACTGCTACAGAAAATATAGCGCATAGATTGTGTAAAAAATTAGATTTAATGCCTTCCTCTATTGTATTAAACGCTGGAGGAAAGTTTGTTATTTTATCCCAAAATTTCTCCGGTCTGGATAATATTATCGATGAATTTAAGCAATCTATAAAAAAAGAAATGGAGCAGTTAACATTCGGCAAAACAAAATTTATAATTGCAACTTACTGTTTCGGCGAGGAGTATTTTAAGCTTGGACAATTTAGTTCAGTTTATAAAGGTTTAAGTTTAAAATTTGAAGAAGCAAAATTGCGGTATATCCATGACAGATATGTATATGAAGATTACATTAATAGCATATCAAAAGCAGGTAACGAAGTTTGCGATATTTGCGGCGAACATCCCGCCGATGCTCAGAATTATGTAAAAGAAGAAGATTTACATATATGCAATATATGTAAAAAATTTAAAGATAACGGAGAAAAAATTCCAAAAACAAATCTAATTGAATTGAATATAAATTCCGACCCGGATAAGAATAATAATATTAACTGGTTATTGCAATCAATAAAATTAACAAACAACGATTCGCTGAGAAATAAAAATATTAATAATTTAAATAATTCTTTAAGCGTCGGCTTGAAAAACAATGACGATATTTATTTTGATATAACGGATTACGACGACGAGTTTATGGGAATTGCAAAAAAACGTATTGTCAATTACATACCGGTATTTAATAAAGAGGATATTGATGATATCAGATATAAAAAAATAGAAGACCAGTATAAAGATAAGCTGGATAAAATAGACGAAGGATCTGTAAAAACTTTTTATCATATAGCCGCATCCGCCTTAAATATAACTAATAAAAATTATAAAAATGCGGATGAGGACAGAAACATTAAAAACAGCGGAGAGCAAATTATATCCGGCAAGGAATTTCTCGGTGTTTTAAAAGCCGATATTGATAATATGGGTCAAATATTTATAAACGGGTTTAAAAAATGTTTAAATAAAGAGACTAATCAAAATTTTGATGCTGACGATAGCGCAGAAAATAAAAAAAATGATATGATTAATTTTCCGAAAGTTATTTCTCTGTCTAGAATGATTGATTATTTTTTCACATTTAAAATTCAAAAATTAATAAAAGATAAATATCAAAATGTTTATACTGTATTTTCCGGAGGCGATGATTTATTTTTAATAGGAAACTACAAAGAAATAGTTGAATTATGGAGGGAAATAAATAAGACGTTTATAGAATTTATCGGCGGCAATGATTATATTCATGTATCCTACAGTATTTTTTTAATCAAACCAGATGTCCCTTTCATAAAAATTGCGGATATCGCCGAAGAAGAATTAACGGCTGCCAAAAAATTGGACGGAAAAAACGCAGTAAGAATTTTTCAAACAACAATGCGAAATGATGAGTTAAAAGAGATTTTAGGGAAATATGATGGATATAAGTCTATTTATGACGCTACTTCAGTGCAGTATATTTATAAGATTTTAATGTTTATTGAAATGGAAAAAAATTTAAAAAATAAAAAAAGTATTCTTGAAAATGCAAAATGGAAAGCTCTGTTAAGGTATCATACAGCCAGAAAAATTGAGGAAAATAAAAAAATAAATGAATCCGAAAAAAATAGTATGAAGGGAATAGGCTACGATATAGAAAAGTTTTCGGACAAATTAAAAGTTCTTTTAAGTCTAATAATATATGAAAACAGAAAATAAAAATTAAGATAAAAAATATCAAAAAATTTATCTAAAAATTCATAACAATATATTATATATTGATAATTTATATATTAATAATAATACAATAAAATAAATTAAGTAAATTAAGAAGTTAGGAGGATAAATGGATAACAAATTTGGCAATAAATCTTATAATAATAATCCAAAAAATCAATCATCGCAAAATAGTAATAGTCATAATAGACATGAGCAATACTCTAAAAAAGTGTTAGACGCTGATTCAAAGAATTTTATAAATAGTATTAAATATTACGACGAAATAGGCGAAGCTAAAAATATTAATGTTAATTTATTCAGCGAAAAAGCTGAAGAAATAGTTAATCAAATTGCAAAAAGAGGTAGTACATGTACAGGCAAAGAAGGTCAAAATAAAATTACTCAATTAAGACGTTTTTATAACGACATTTTAACAATCAAAAATAAGATAGAATACAGCAAAAACCCGGAGTTGGAATTTCAAAAAGAGCTTCCTTATATTAAAATGATAGCCGCAAAGGCAAATTACGCTTGCCAGAGAGACCATATAACCATGTTTTTAAATGAATTTATTAAGCATAATGTTTTAAATCTTGTGAAAACAAATAAAGATTATAATATATTCTGTACGCTATTCGAATCTATAATTGCATATTCCACCGGAACGCTGCCAAAGTAGATTTAAAGACGGTGTGTATTGTTATACCGCTTTGATTAATATAGCTATATGTTTAACGGATATGAAATAATAAATAAAATTACGTTGATTATGTTAAATTATCTTAATTTTATTAAACTAAGTTTAATTATATAAATTAAGTTTAAGGAGGGATATATAATATGATTCAAAAATTAATAGAAATAAAAGAGTTAAAAGGTAAAACAAAACTTATTTCCGGTCTTCATATAGGTGCGGGAAACGATGAAATTCATATCGGCGGAATAGATAATCCAGTTATAAAAAATCCTTTAAATGATGAACCTTATATACCGGGGAGCAGTTTAAAAGGCAAAATAAGAACGCTGCTTGAATGGTATTTAGGAACATTTGGTATTAACAATAAAGGAGAAGGAACGCCACACTTTGTTAAAGAGGGCGACGGGGATGAGATCACTTTAATTTTTGGTAACGGCAGCGCTGAGCAAAATTATCACGGCGGACCAACCAGAGTTAGTTTTAACGATTGCCCTTTAAGTAAAGAAAGTTTAAAAAAAATGATTGAAAAGAATGCGTTAACAGAAGAAAAAATTGAAGTATCTATTAACAGACTTTCCGGCACAGCTTCCAAGTCAGGACCAAGAAATATTGAAAGAGTTCCTGCAGGCGCCGAGTTTGATTTCAGTTTGAGCTATTTAGTTTTTAACGATATTGATAAACAAAATTTCAAATATTTAATTTTAGGTTTAAAACTTTTAGAGCTTACAGCTTTAGGCGGAAGCGGTTCAAGAGGATATGGAAAAATAAAATTTGAATTTGAAAATAATGTAAGTATAGAAAATTTTACAACAAAATTAGAATCAGATGACAACGGGAGCAATGTGTATATTCTGAAAGATTTGAAAGATATTGAACAGGAAATCAAAAAATAGACTGTGTTTTTTTAACAGTTTAAATTGTTTAATTTAGAAATAAGTATCTGTTTATTTTTGATTTGATAAAAAATTATTTTATAAGGACGATAATATAATGAATTGTCTGAAGATAGAAATTAAACCGACATCAAGTTTTGTTACTAAGATTGAAAGCGATACGCTTTTTGGTGTTTTCTGCTGGAATCTTTTATATAAATACGGAGAAAATAGGCTCGTAGATTTATTAAAAAATTTTGATAAAGAGCCTTTTGTTGTATTCAGCAATGCTTTTTTTGCGGATAAATTGCCAAAACCTTATTTAAAACCGGTTATGTTAAACGATAAAAACGTTAAGGACATTAAAAAAACAGCACTATTAGATAAAACAGATTTTATTAATTTATTAAAAGACAATGAGAATAAAAAGACAGCGCTTACATTAACGCAGATAAACGATTTAATTCGCAGAAGGATTGATGAAAAACAGACTTCTAAAGGAGACAATATCAGAGGCGGATTTGAAGAAAACGTTGAACAGACGACTAACATTATTATTCAAAAAAATTATATAGATAGATTAGGAGATTATTCTAATAATAAATTATTTACCGTTGAAGAAACTTTTTATTCTAAAGATACAGAGCTTAATATATTTGTTAAATATTCAACTTCGTTGATTACAAAAGACGAAATTGAAGAGGTATTTAATCTAATCGGAAAAAACGGTTTTGGAAAAGACAAATCTACAGGCAAAGGAAAATTTAACTTTTCAATAGAAGAAGAATTTGAAGAAAAGGAACTGCTAATTCCTCCTCCAGACGATGATTTTGTTCTATATTGGATTATGTCTTTATCTAACGGTTATGTTGAAAATATTGATAAAAACGAATTATTAGAATATAAATTTATACAGAGCCATGCTAAATTTCCAAAAATGGGCGGTACCGCTGCCAGCAGTGACACTCCTTTTAAAAATCCTGTAGTGCTTCTGACACCTGGTTCAACTTTTAAGCCGCTCATTAAAAAAGAATATTACGGCAACGCTATTAAAAATGTGTTTGCTTCTAAATATAACGATTACTGGCATAGCGGATATATTATACCGTTTTTCTTTATAGGAGAATAATATATTATGAATTTTAAAGTAAAAATTACAACGCTTACTTCATTGTTTATAGGTAACGGTGAAAGTTATTATCCTACCGATTATTTTATAGATGAAAAAGGAAAAACCTTAAATTTTATAAATAAATCAGATTATATGGATAAAATTTACGGCGGGTTTTACTACAGAGCATTATTGAGTTTAACATCTTCAGGAACATTCGATTTTAAACAATTAATGAATATTTATTCTCAATCTTGTACTGATTTTGTAGAATATAAAATCCCTATCGACGATTCAGATGCAGATGCACCAGAATCAGCCTTTAATTACCTGGATAAAAATATTAAAGAGCCTTTCCGTGCCCCTGTGGACTGTTTTATAAGAGGAGGGTTAGATAAACAGCCGTATATTCCGGGAAGCAGTTTTAAGGGAGCCTTAAAAAATGCTTTTCAGTCTTATATGTTAGATAATAATGAAAACACAGCGGCAAATATTAAAAAAGAATTATTAGAAGTAGAAAGATCATTCAGCCGCGAAACAGATTTAAAAAAAAAGGAAACACGTACAATTAATGAAAAAATTAAAATTGTAGATAAATATATTAAAGAAAATATAACCGGAAGTTTTGAAAGCGATATCTTTCGGTTGATTAATGTGAGCGATTTTAAACTTTCTGCCGGTGATACCCAAAATAATAATTTGAATTATATAAAAATTATCCGTCCGAATAATTTAAATAAATCCGGCAATGTAACCCATATGCCAGTATTGCTTGAGTCAATTAGTAAGAACACATCGTTTGAAGGTGAAATTTATATTGACGACCAATTTATTAAATCTAATTTTGCAGATAGAATGCCTTTGCTTTTTAATATCGGAATACCTAAAGAGAAACCCGAAAATACGTTAAAGGAGCTTCTAATGAAAGCAATACAAAAATTCGGTTCTCAAATTTACGATATTGAAAGTAAAAGATTTAAATATGCTGAAAATTTTAAATTTGAATTAGATAAAAATAAAAATATCTTAAAGCTTGGAAGACTTGGCGGAGGAGGTTCAAAAAGCTTGGATAAAATTAGGGAAATTACTATACAAAAGAACGGTAAAATAATTACAAATAAAGCAGCATATCAAAGTTCGCTTTGGATTAATGAGAATAAAGAACCGATAGGCTGGATAGAAGTAGAATTTTTATAATTTCACGACAGAATATTTTTCTTATCAACGTAAATACCGTACCTTTTGTTATATTTACCCATTTTGGAAATCTTATAAACCGCAAATTCAAAAGGATTTAAATGCTGTTTCAATGTTTTATTTATTTTGGAAATATTCTGGCTGAAAAAGTCCTCTCCTTTTTCGTCATTTTTAAAAGATTCTTTTAAGCGTTCATATTGTCCGCTATTTTCAGTATAAATAATATTATAAAATCTTAAAATATTTTTATATACTTCCTGCGAACGCATTTCATTTAAAGACATGTAGCAATCCGTGCAATCGCCGCAAAATTCCTGCACGCACATCTTTTTATTCGACAAAAAGAGATTGTAGAGACAAATTTCAATAGGTTTTAAAATAACTTTTTTATTTCCAAGCAAAAGCGCCTTATTTTTTAAATCTATAGATATAAGCTTTGTGCCGCAGTAGTCCACCTTTTTTTGAACAATGTTTACGAGGTCATCGTAAAATAATTCATCTTTGATATTTAAAAAATTTCTAAGTCTGACGAATATTATTTCTGAACACATTATTGTAGCGTCCTTTGTGTTGATAATTTTGATAATTTTTCCATTTTTATCTTTTATCCCAATATTTTCTGGAACCGGAGGAATGTAAAAAAAGTCTTTTGTGGATTCAAAATCAGGCGACACTAAAGTATGAGAAAGTATATCCTGCTCCCTGCCATATAGCTGCAGACCTAAAGACAAATAAACGCCCATGGTTTTTCTGCCGCCTGCGATAGAACATATAATCCTCGTATTTTTATCGATAGCTATTTTTTTTATAAAATTTACTATTTCATTGCCGATGACAGCGCTGTCCATATCTGTCGAAATATCTTTAATATATGAATCTCCGCCGAGCTGAATCACGGAATTCTCATTAAATTTTATTTTCTGGAAGCCGATGTGGAAATCTGACAAAAATTTATAAAATACTCCATGCTCTTTTTTTAAAAGTGAATTGATTATTGTTTCTTTCCCGACTGAAGTAGTAAGTACATAAATCTCATCTATCCATATAGGAGGTTTTTTCTCAATCAGATAATAATACAATGTTTCTGTAATAATCTGCGGTGTTATTCCGGCTACGCATACCAATATAGTTTTCATAATATTTTCATAATAAATGAGTTGTTTAGTCGTTTATTTAACTTATTGCTGCTTATTGTAGAACAAGATTGAATCGAAATAATAAAAAATAATAAAAAATATAGAAAATTATAGAAATATGAATACGATTAAATTATAACAAATTTTACAGTGAACTAATTAAAAACAATGTTGTTTTTGATCTGTAAACGTTACCTATCTACTTATCTGTCTGTTTATCTATCTATCTACCTACCTACCTATCTATCTATCTATCTACCTATCTATTCTATTATTATTTTTATTACGGTAAATTATATGTTATAGTATAATACATAGAAAATGCAAAAATGAATTCATAAAATAAATACTATAGGCAGTATGACAGCCGGATAACGGAAAGAAAAGCGGCGTAAGTAACAATACCGAATACCGCCCATCATAATCGCCCCTACGGATGAGGACTTCTCGGCGGAGAGTTAAATAAATATATAAATACAATAAAATTTAAAAATTAAATAATAATAAAATTAAATAATAATAATAAAATTAAATAATAAGCAAATTAAAATAGATATATTTTAAATTATGGAAGGCGCGTCTATATCTTTAAACAGTAAAATTCCGTGTGTTAATTTATCGCAGCTTGTTAAGTTAATAACCGTAGCACTATCCGAATCGACGGATGAATGTTTCGATTTCAAATTCGACGAAGATAATCATATTTTAGATATTGGATTGGAATCGTTCCTGTTCGCTTTGTCTAAGCACACGGAGTTTAAAAGATTTCTGGATGACACGGAAAATGGTTTTATAAGCGGTTTTAATAAATTAACCGGCAGAATTAAAAATAAAAAAGTTCATAAAATCGGCGGCTACATTCATCCGGATACTGAAAAATCTTTTTCTGAAAATGTTGAAAAATTATATAATTTAATATCTTCAAAATTATCCATAACCTTAGATGATAATAAAATAAGTTCTCTGCTTACAGAAAATTCTAAAACGGCAATATTTAATTTAGCAAAACAGATGGGTTTTGATGATAGATTTGTCAACAGCAGCATAAATAGGGGTGATTGTGCAGCGCTCGTGCCGATAAGATTTGTCGATGCAGACGAAATAAAATCAGAAGAATTCGTTAAACATAGTTTAGCACGTGTTTTTACGGTTATAGAAAAAGTAAAAGACGGCAACATCTACGGCAATATTATTAACGGCATCAAGAAAAAACTTCAATCAGAAGAATTTCAAGAAGATATAATTGAATCCATTGTTGAATCTATAGAGATAAAAAAAAATAAACCAGATAATGAAGTAGATGAACTTTTAAATTTTATTTCAGGAGATGCTCTTTCCAGAGTGCGATTAAGGGTAACATTCAAATTGATGGAAATTTTAAGCTATCAGAAAAATATATCTAAAAATTTAGAATGTTATATTAATAACGTTAAATTATTCTTTGGATTTTTAACTGATAACCGAAAAAGCTACTATATTGATATAAGCAGAGATTTTGGGCTTAATTTTGCTTTTCCGCTTGAGGATTACGCAGATTCCGTGTCTTTTTATAAGGCGTTGCCGGTATGGGCGGACTGGGTTGTTCAGCTGTCAGAATTAAAATACGGGTATATAACTGAAAGGGAGATAACTTATAGATTTAAATTAAACGGAAAAAATATATATACCGGCAAATCTTCATTTGAATCAAGGTTGAAAAAAATAGAACAAAATTTATATAAAAACTTGAATCTGTCCGACAGCATTAATAGTAATTCAGCTAACAATACAGCGTCTGCGGCATTAAATTTTTATTTGAAAGATCTAATAGTGAAAAAGAATTTATCAAGCCTCATTCTTTTATATCTTGTTATCCCGTCTAATAATCCGGAATGCGGTTCTGAACGGCAGACGATGAATGCAGACGATTTTGAAAAAGTTTTAAACGATTTAATTACAAGATTAAAAGACAATCCGAAAAAAACAATCAGATATATGATTGACTGTCTTAAAAAAAGTCATAAAGACAAGATTGTAGATGATATAGCGTCTGAAATTTCGGTAATATTGAAAAATAAAAAAATGCTCGGAGAAAATTTAAGTTCTGCTATAAATAATTTTTATTTAAAATTAGATGCCGATATTATAGATATTGATTCAATAGGCGAAGGGCAGATTTTTAAAAATCCAAGCCGGCGAAATTCATTGAAAGACGATAGATGCTATCAAAATTGGTATAGATATATAGATGTTGTAGATAAAAGCAGAAATATAGACATAAACAGATTGAACGATAATTCCATATTAACGGTTGAGATAGAGGCTGCAATCAAAGAAAAAATACTGCATAAATCGGCAGAAAAACCGCTAAACTTTAAAATTGAAAGAAATTTGGATGATAAAGTTCTCGTTATAAGTTTTGTACCGGAGGAAAATTATAAAAATTGGCATACAACAGGCAAAAAAAATATAGCATGTTTAAATCCCGGTATTAATTTTAGATATAAAATAGACTTAAACATGCTATATAGCAAAACCCTAACAAAAACCGGAAATAAGTTTTCAGACAGTTTTTCCGTCGGCAATTATTCAGCTTTGTCTATAATAGTCTATCTTATATCGTATTATATTATAAACAGAATCAAGGGTCTTAACAACGGTTTAGAATCAAAAAATGTTAAAGTTCATATTTTGCGTTTGCAGGATGATGATGATTATCCTAGCAGGGATGAAAAATTTTATGCCATGTGCCACGCAATAGAACTCATCCTTTCTAATGAGCTTTTAGTTAAAATGCAGGGTTATAATCTTAATGAGAGACAGAACGACGATAGTATAAAATGGCGTAAGAGAAGCGCTTTTGTTGCTTTTCAGGGAGGTTTTCCTATTGTAATAGCTAAAAAAGACAAGAATTGCACTGTTTTTAATAATAGTGAACAATCTAAAAATATTGATATTGTCCAGCAAACAGATAGAAATTCTACTTTAGCTTTCACTTTAAACGATGGGAAAGTTCAAGACAGCCGTGTGCAAAATGCTGCTGCAGACAGCTCTGTTGACTCTGTTAGCTCTATTAGCTCTATTAGCTCTATGCAGCGTCAAGATGATGATTATCAATATGTCAACAATATTAAAAATAATACGGCTCTTATATCTTATATAACGAGACCTGTAAATACATATTCTGGAAATAAATCCGATATGCTGATTGTAAAAACCTATAAGTTAAATACCGATATGGATGACAAATTATCTATATTCTTAGATAAAACGGACGTAAATCTTATAGACAATGATTTTTTTGAACATCCCAGATATATAATAAAAGAAATAGCAAGGCTAAAGAATGAAAATTACAATCATATTATATTATTATCGCATCAATTTGAAAGACATCACATACTCCGGGACAGCAGCGAATATAATTATTTAAATTCTACATTCGATTATATAAAAAATATTGAGATAAGCGATGTCTTTATTTATCCCCTGAGAAAAGATGTTTTTTCTGCAACCAGATTCAGAAAAAGGGACAATGAGAATGAAAGTGGATTTGAGATATCATCGTTTTCTGAGAATTACAAAATGTACGACGACAGGAGGATGTCATCTTCATTATATAAGACTTCACTGCCTATATACACGTTTGCTACATTGTCAATTTATGATGAAGCATACTATCCACAATCCGGTTTCTGCACGTATTTTTTTGATAGCGAGGCAAAATTTTCAGATGAAGTTCTTTATGAAAAAATTAGAGCGAATATACTTGGCATTACCGGAGATAAGGATGTTTACAACAGTATAATCTTTTTGCTGAGAGGCGTGCATTTTATAGAAAGAGAAAAAATCTCTTCTAAAAAACAATTTCTTCCAAAACTAAATCCGTTTGCATTTACGAATATAAATTATATTGGCGAAGCAGGCGAAACTAATTTGCACTTAAACAGCGATAAAGCGCGTGCTGTATTTTCATTTTCTGCAGTGCTTACTAATGTAAAAAATGTTTTGCATAAATTGCATCAATAAGTATTTTTTGCTATAAAAAAGTCTGGTTATATAAAATCTAATGGAAAATTTTACACACAAAACATCTATCGCGTCTATCTTTGGGCAGGCTTACGAAGTTTTTGCAAAAAGGGGTGTACTTGCCTGTCTCACTGAAAATAACATGTTAGACGAAAATTTGTTTCAGCCGGCATCTGTACTGGCAGATTGGAGAACCAAAAATCTCAACAGCATTTATTTGTCGGTAATAAAATCATGCTCATTGACAGATGAGAACCTTGAGTCCCTGTTTAAGCGTGTTTTGGAGCATATGTCGATTCTTGCTTTCGGTAATGGGTTTACTGTTACGAGGGAGTATTTAAAAAATATCTGTAAAGATTTTCCCGGTACCCAGATATCTGATTTAACCCAATATCTTGATTTAGATTTTCTGTGGTGCCCTTTAGTTGTTCCTGACAACGAGAATGATAATGATAGCGTAAAATTAACCATGGAAGAAACTGCAAGAAATTTTATCAGACAATTCGGCGACATTGCTTCGTTGTCCGAAAACGGATTGAGAATCAGCGGTCGCGGGATGCCTGTCAATGCAGATTTTATACTTTTTCTGAAAAACAAAAAAAATAAAATATATACAAATAATAAAGAAAAATACGACAGTTATAAAAACGGCATTTATGCCGAAGACGGCGTCGGCAATGGCAATATAGATAAATATAAAGATTACCTGCTCATTCAGGAGTATTCCTATAATACAGATTTTGCCGGAGGCATAAAAGATTTTAACGATGAAAAAGCTCATTTAGAAGAGATTATGCATTACTGGGCATATATAAATGCAAGAAGTGTATTTACAAATATATCTGCTGAAGTAGACGGCGAATCATTTGATCTGTCTAATGATATCAGCTCCTATCTGTCTGCATTCACTTCAAAAGACAAACCTTTTTACAAATTATGCCAGGCATGCAGCTATGCTTATAATTCTGTTCCAGTTTTACGATATTTTAATAAATTAGACCGCGGGCTACTTGACATAACTGCTTTAGCATTAACGCCGGTGGGTGTCGAAAGCATTTCCTCCACATGCTCCGAACATGACCTATCAGATGTTGAGTTTAGTGCGGCATCACAGAATTATGGCGATACAGGCAAAAATTTTACAGATTTTCGTCAAATCAAGGAAGGCACAAATAATAAAAATTATATAAAATTCCAATTAATGAAGAAATTAGGCGAAGCTTATCGAAATATTCCCGAACATAAAGAAAATAATTTTGAAGACGAACAGTCTGACGATGTTGAGTTATCCATAAAAAAATTTCTGCGCAACGGTATTTTTAATAAACTTCCAAAGGATTTATACAACGGCATTAAAGAAATAGGTAAATTAGACGAATATATAGACAATATAAATAATGGGCAGGATTTAGCATTAGAATTCAGCGAACGGCTGGAGGGCAGTTCTGATTATTTTTCCATGTCGCAGCTGTTTACCGTTGAAGAAGCTATAAAATTATTGCCGGAAGAATTGACAGACGATAATTATCCGAATCTGTCAGATTTGCAGCCTTTTTCGTCTATCGTAGATTTGCCAAAAACTTTTAGAGAAATTATTACAGAGCAGCTTAACATTATTAATCATAAAAATAACGGTGTTACATTGAGGGATATCCATGCGTCTCTTATCAAAATCATATTAAAATATCAAAAGCTTGGTTCTGTAAATATACTAGCGCTTGAAGGAAATCCCGGGATTGGAAAAACGACGGCATTAATTGATTATCTTAACAGTTTTGAAGAGGGTTATCTGTTCATTTATGCAAGTCCCAGGGTTGTAATTAACAGAGATGTTACACAAAAAATTGCCAGTTTCAAAAATAATTTAAAAAAAAGCGTTACACTGACGTCAAATTCCAGACTAATAAATTCTTTCGACAAATTGTATGCAAAGAATTTTACCGAAAAAAATAGATTTCTCAGCGGATGCGTAGTTGCCGACGGAATGGATGAAAAAACCTTTAAAAAACCCGAAGGTTCAATTTTAGTTATATCTAAAGAAGAAGAAAAAGAAATTGAGAATAGATATGGGGGCAACAAATATAAAAAAAATGAAATTTTTGAGGGTGATTTTAAGGTAAATACGCGGGTTAAGTCTGGTGTTATAAGGTGTCTCGCTAATGCCTTAAAAGATATAATGAGTTCCAATATCGATATAAATCGTTTTGTTTTATCGTTCGCTCTTCAGGGCTATAGATTAACTAAAAATAAAAAGAACGGCGGCTCAGCTCAATCATCCACGGTAGATGCGCTGGATCAAATCTTTGCAAGCAACAAATCCGGTTCGTCTGCTATGAGAGAAGAAAGAATGCGTTTTGCAGAACGGATTCCGAATATAATTGTCATGGCGGATGAAATAACTGGAAGCGATTCAGGTTCTTTATTTGTGAAGGAAATATTAGGCTGGTTGAAAAAGCAGTTTGCAGATCCGTTTAAACCGCTAAACAATGTCGGAAATGCACGAAATTCCGGCGCATCCAAGTTTAAAATTTCGCTTATTATATCAGATGCATCATTGAATAACGAGAATGTTTTAGATAAATTTTTAAATTCAGAAGAAACTTCGCCTGAAAAAATTTTAATATCTCCATCCAGAGGAAAAAGATGTATTGACCTGAAGATACACGATTTGAGAATAAACATGCGTACATATAAGTCTATACATGTTATGGCGAATAGTTTTCCTGCTAAAAACATAGAAATTGATTACAAGGTTAAAATGTCCAACATAGAATTGAACGAAAGAAAAAATAAAGAAGGAACCGGAATTTTAGATACTAAGGAGCAATCGATAAATAAAAATTTCAGGGATAAAAATTTATCCATTTGTGTAGATGAAATTGCAAGTGCCGTTAAAAAAAATGAATCTAATCAAATAATATTTTTTGCTCAAGATAAGAACTACCTTTCTGATTTAAAACTGCAGCTTCTTGAATATTATAAAACCAAAGGATTAACTGATAAAAATTTACTTATTTTAAATGAAGACAATGTTAAAATTTTAGATTCTTCCGTTTCTGCAATAGAAAGGGAAAGATTGGTAAGCCCTAATATAAGAGACGCAACGAGAGTATTTCTTATGACAAGTTCCGGCGGAAGAGGTATATCTTTTCCGAAAACTGATACAATTATTACGTTGGTTCCGAATTTTAATATAGCATCTTCGTTAATGGAAATAGTTCAGCTTATTTATAGGGGGAGAGGAGCGTTTACGGATGAAAACGGGCAGAAAGTTTCAGGGGATGATTTAGACAAAAAAATCATAATGTTAGTAAATGATTACTTTATTAAAAATGCTTATAGCGATAGTTTGCAGCAGGAAGAAAATAAACAAATTATGAAGAGGAGATGGTTAAGGCAGTCAGTTGATCTTATAACATTTATTATAATGCTGAGGTCTTCAATATTTACAAGAATAACCGGAGATTCAGGATTAAAACAAAAAATATCGTTTGTTCCCGTCGGAAGAATAGAAAATGAGTATATTTCCGACTCTTTATCGGACAGTGTCGACATATTTTTAAAAGAATCAAACAGAATGATAGCGAGAAATACAAATTCTGATTATTTCGGGGTTTTTAAAGAATTGATTAAAAATATAGAAAGTATTTTTTTAAACTTCAGACTTGAGTCTAATTGCTGTAGTGATGATGGCGCAAAGTCTTGCGCAAGCAAAGAATACGCAGAAAAGTTACTGGAGAAATTAAGCGATCCGAATATTCTTCTGTTGTTAAAAAATAAGAATTCGGAAGGATTTTTTAATATTCCAGATAGTATGTATTTTAAGGGTCCTTTAATAATTGAAGACTGGTCTGATTTTTCATCTTCAGAAAATTTTGTTTTTAATAATGCAAATTTTAACGACGCTGAAGATAAAATTAAGAAAACGCTTAATTTATTGAAATCTGTGAGTATTGGAGCGAACAAAAAACAGTTAAATCTTCCGCACGAATTATTAACTGCCGTTGAAGAAATAAAATATTTTTTAAACACCGACGAAGGAAATCATTTAAATAGCTTAGGCAAGAAAATAAATTCAGAAAGAATATGGGTTGCGCTGCCGGCGGCATATTTGCAATTCATGATCAGGCGGCAGGAGCTCGAACGATCTGAAGATTATCCGCCTCGTACATTTAATCAGGAAGAAGTTTCTGAACCGTTGAGATATGGAGATTTATGGTTGGAAAACTTGAGGCAGGCATTTTCTAAAGGCAATATAGTTTTGCCTGTAATGCCGAAATATGCGGAATTTCCATGGGCGGCGTGCTATGGAGGGGCAGACCCGACAAATTTTAATATAATTTTCAATGATAAATATTTTAATATTTCTAATGAAGTAAATTTGTTGAACATGCTTTTATTGTATTAATAAAAAAAATAATTAAAAGCAATATTTATAGCTTGCGCTATTATTTATTGCACTACATGTAATCTAAAAGCATAAGCTTAAAGAATAAAATTATCAAAGCCTATCATTACCTATCGTTTAATTGAAATTTAATATCCAATATCTCATAATTTATCTGTCAATATTGTATTTTAGGGAGCATATCTGCCGGAAAAGGCGAAAGATAGACGTAGCTTGACCCGTTGTTTTCGTTGCTGTAAATTTTTTCCCAGCTTGATAGCAATGATGCATTATAATTATACGGTATGCCGCCGCTGCAGTAATTATACCATGTATAAGTAGTGCCAAAATAATTTTCTGTTGAAGTAGTAAGTTCGGCACTGGAATAAACAAGGTTGTCGGTTATGTTGGTAATTACGATATTATTTCCGCACTCTGTATATCCGGCGCTTGATGAAGGACCGTCATTGTAAAGACCGGCGTACGGATTAAAATTTGCATAAACCTGCGCAAAATTTATATAAAATGTCTTGCCTGTATATCCGTTTGTATTTTCGGATGCGCTTTGAGAAGGGTCAGGCGATAAGCCGCTTGAGAACAGACCTGTTATATTAGAAATATAAACTATCTTGGACGCAAGTAAACCTTGATGCCATATTTTGTTATTCCCAGAATATATTGTTACGGTGTTATCACCGCCGAACCTGTCGTCGATACCTTCTGCAATACCTTTAACATAATTTGTAAATCCGGCTAAATTTCCATTAACGGGATAAATCTCAATCTCAAAATAATATATACCGTTAACGACCGGTTCAAATAATTTTATTGCAATCGGAATATTATTTATTTCGAGACTCCTGTTTTCGCCAATTATTCCGGATTTTAATCCTCCATATTCTGCCAAAATTCCTGAAGCAAAATAATTATAAGAAATTAATTTACTTAACGGCATGTAAAAGTTATAACCGTTCTGATTAGCGCTGCTATCCGAATTTGAGCCTATTTGCGATGAATTGTTTTTAATAAAATAATTGTTTATTGCTGAATTTTCCGCCTTAATAAGCGAATTAACGATATTAATTACCTTATTCATTTCATTTGTGTTGATTATTCCGCTATTGATAGATAATGATGCGGCACTCAATATACTTATTGTAATAATGCCTGATATTAAACCGAATAATCCGCTAAAACCCCTTTGATTTGATATAAATTTTATTTTCATAATCTATGCCGTCCCATTGTTTATTTTTTTATAAATTTAGCAATATTCAAATGCAACTTAAGATTAGTATATTAAAAATTTTATTAATCAAATGTTAAATTTTATTAAAATTTTATTAATTAAATATTAAAAATTCGTTAAGGGAGACATAGAATATGATATAAATGCTGCATATTTATGAGGTAATTAATATCATACAATTGGGAAGTATATAAAAAAATCATATAAGGAGTTTAAAAGAAGAATATGTTAAAATCAAATCACCGGTACGGTCGGTTTAACCGTGACTGCAGCCGACCTTATAAACCGGTAATCTGATTTTATAAATCTGTTTTGATGCAATACTCTTATAATCTTAACTATGCTGCAAGATTATCAGAAACTGTAGTCAACGCCGATTAAATAGTTGTTCTCTCTGTAGCTGCTTGATAGCGATGCGCCCATGTATTGCGCAGTTACGCCCCAATTTCTAGTAAAAGAATATTTTACTCCTACACCGTACAAAACGCCGCCTTCAGAATTTATACTGTAAATAGCGGTATTGTCAGATGTGGAGTATGAATATCCGATGTATCCTACTTTTACAAAAGGGGTAAAATTTTCATAGTCGTACCCGCCTTTGACAAAAGCTCCATAATATACAGAATTAACATTAAATGAATATCCGCTGCCGCTGTAGCTGCCGTTGTCGGCATAACCGAGCAGGGCGCCTCCGCCTATAACTATATTATTCATATGATAATTATCGCCTAGCGTAATATTATAGGTTCCGCCGGACTTTGAAGAAAGACCGCTGCCGAGGGATGTTGAACTCAGACCGCCATTAACTGCGAGATAAAACCTGCTGTAGTTCATGCCATAAGCATTAGCTTTGGCTGGTTTTATTGCGATAAAAGCTATTAAAGCAATAAAAATAAAAAATCCGATAAACTTTTTGTTTTTCATTTCAAAATTTCTCCTTAAAATTAATTAATCAATGATATTCAGGTTATAGTATAAATTTTAGATTATAGTATAAATAATGTTGCAGTGCTATCACAAATATATTACAATTTTATTAAGATTTAAATCTAAGTCGTACGTTGCTGCATTATTAATGAAACAAAGAATAAATTTAATAAATTGAATTATTAAAACTTAGATCACCGTTCCTTCTGTTATGGTACCACATTGTGCTTCGTTAAACAATAAAAATATTTTTTCATATTATATATTATATAGTTGTAACATATAATACGGATCGCAGCAGCGGGATGTTTCATTTGACGAGCTTATTTTAAATTTAATTTTTTAAATTGTTTTAACTTACCGATTATTAATGTTTCATGTGAAACAAATATATTCCGATAAATTAAACTAAATTAATTAATCAATTTCAACTGCTGAATATAATAAAATGCATGAAAATGAATTTACCGCATATTTAAAAGAATCATTATATAAAAAAGATTTAAATAAAATAATTTTTAGCGGAACTGCGACATCGGGCAAAATAGAAGAACTTTTAAGAAAAGCCTATATTTTTTATAAAGAATTAATAGAATGGAATAAAAAAATCAATCTTACGGCTATCACGGAACCGTCTGAATTTATTGAAAGAAATATAATAGATTCATTAATGGTATTTAAAATACTGGATTGCGGTTTTTATGAAAATTCTGAAAATTTAAGAAACAATACAGAGTATCAATATAATAAATATGATAATGGCTGCGGTGAGAATAATGCAGGAATAATAAATATAAATATAACTAAGTATGAAGATAAAAACATATTGAAATTATTAGATATAGGTTCAGGAGCCGGTCTGCCTGGAATAATATTAAAAATTTTTAATCCTGATGCGGTGCTATATTCAATTGAATCAGTATTGAAAAAAAGCGCATTTCAGAAATATGCCGCAAGAAAGCTTGGTTTTGAGAATTTTTACTGCATCAATGAAAATATATATAAAATATATGAATTGCCGAAAGTTAACGCAATAATTACCAGAGCGGCGTTCAATGTAAATGAATTGTTTCATTTAATAGATTCATTAGAAATGAAAAATTTAGAACCGCCGGTAAATTTAATATTATTTTTAACTAATCTAAAAGATGCGAATACAATTACAAACGGAAAATATGGCGATAAAAGTCTTTACATTGATAAAATTTTAATGTATAAAAATAATAATGACAGGGATAAAAAATTTAAACAAATCGTGAATTTTAAGATAATTAATAAGATTTAAATTAAGCTTTAAATATTATATGGCTAAGACTATCTGCATTTCCAATCAGAAGGGAGGAGTAGGCAAAACCACCACAGCCGTCAATGTTGCGGCGTGTCTTGCCGCTTACGAAAAAAAAGTTTTGCTTATTGACGCAGATCCTCAGGCGAATGCAACCAGCGGATTAAATATACAGATAAGCAGAAGCGATAAAAATGCGCTTACAGTTTACGACTGTCTGCTTGATTCTGCCAATACAAAAAAAGCTATTCTGCCTACTGAAATGAAAAATTTGTTCGTGATTCCATCTTCTTCAGATTTAGCCGGTATAGAGGTTGAAATTGTCGATATTGAAGATAGAGAGTATCTGCTGAAGAAAAATATAATAGAAAAAGTTTCGGAGGATTTTGATTTTATTTTTATCGATACGCCTCCGTCGCTTGGACTTCTCACTATCAATGCTTTAGTTGCTTCAGATAGCGCCCTTATACCGATGCAGTGTGAATATTATTCGTTAGAAGGGATATCAAGACTTATGAGCACAATAAAAATAGTAAATCAAAAACTGAATAAAAAATTAACCGTTGAAGGCGTTCTGTTTACAATGTACGACTCAAGAATGAACCTGACCCACCAGATAATAAACGAAGTTAAGAAATATTTCGGCGATAAAATTTATGAAAATGTTATACCGAGAAATATTAAATTGTCGGAAAGTTCAAGTTTTGGCAAACCTATTATTTTGTATGAAATTAATTCTAAAGGAGCTAGCAGCTATTTAGAACTGACTAAAGAAATTATGAATAGGGCGGCATAAGTGCGATGCTGTATAATTGAGTAGTGCTGCAGCCGCATTACAGCTGAAAATAGGGATCATATTAATAAAAAATAAAATAGCAATAAGATAAAATGAAAAGCAATAAAATATATATAAGTAAAAGGAAGTAAAAGGTGTCTGACACCTTTTCCGTGACACCTTTTCCGAGTAGATAACTTTCTATTGCAGGATTAAGGATATAATATATATAACTTTATAGATAACTTTTTATATTAAATTATATTAAAAAATGTTTGAGCATAAGCAGGATAAAACCTTGAAAATCAAGCGGAATGTTCTTGGAAGAGGACTCGGAGCCTTACTGTCCGATAACGGTGAAGGCGTTGAAACTTCCGATTATAAAATATTTGAGATAGATATAAATAAAATAAAAACCGGAATTTATCAGCCAAGAATATATTTTGATGATAAAAAACTGGAAGAATTAAAAAATTCAATAAAAGAAAACGGAATAATTCAACCCCTGCTCATAACAAAATCCTCCGCAAATACGGAGGGCGGCGCCGGAGGCGAGATATATGACCTTATAGCAGGCGAAAGAAGATACAGAGCTGCAAAGCAGCTTAATTTTAAAACTGTTCCGGCAATAATAAAAGATTTGAGCGGTTCTAAAGCTATTGAGGTAGCACTTATAGAGAACATCCAGCGTCAGGACCTTAACGTCATAGAAGAAGCTCAGTGCTATAAAAGGCTGATAGATGAATTTAACCTGACTCACGAAGAACTTTCTGCAAAAATTGGAAAAGATAGGGCAACTATTACTAATATGCTGCGATTGTTGGCATTAAGCCCTGAGATAAAAGAAAATATCATTAATGGGGTAATATCGCCGTCGCATGCAAGAAATTTAATAGGTCTATCCGAGACCGAAGCATTATCCCTTACCGATAAAATAGATAAAGAAAAACTGACCGTAAGAGAAGTGGAAGAATATGTAAAAAATTTGAAGACAATCAATGATACGGCTGCAAGCGCAAAAAACAAAACTAAAAATAAAAATACAGGCAGTTCATCTGATAGAAAGTTTTCAGCTTTGCAGGCGCAGATAAAAGATTACGAAAATAAGATATTTGAAAAAATGCAGGCGCAGGTAAAAATTAATTATAAAATCAATCATCAGAAAAATAAAGTTCAAGGCAATATAGAAATAAAGTTTAATTCCGATAGTCAGCTGGAAAAAATTATTGAATCGCTGCTTGCCTAATTAAATTAGTTAATTAAAATCATATATAAATATTTGAAGAAATACCTTAATCCTGCAGTAGAAAGTTATCTACTCGGAAAAGGTGTCAGACACCTTTTACTTATTTCGCTTAACCGAGCAAAGAAATGCATAAATATTTTCTATTGCAGGATTAAGGAAATAAATTTTACTTGACTTTAGCAAGATAATTATGATATTTAAGATATCTTAATTGTATAATAAATTGTATATAATGCATATTGAAAAATATTTAAAAAAAACAATAAAACAATATGATTATATCCATAGTAAAGTCCTAACTAAACTGTAGTTCGAAATTAACTTATTAATAACTATTCACCAATGAAAGAATTAGTAATTACATGGCAGGGGCTGCTGTTTGAAGCGGCGGCTTTTTTAATTTTTACTTACCTGATAAATATTTTTTTATTTAAGCCGATAAAAGCTATAATTGAAAAAAGACGGGAAATGCTTGATTCAAATATCGGCAAACAGAAAGATTATGAGACGTCGGTAGAAAATATTCTGAAAAATATTGAAGACGAAAAAAAAGAATATAAATTATTTCTTAATCAGATAAGGGAAGATTATCATAAAGATGCAACAAATAAAGCAAACGAAATGCTTGAAGCAGCAAAAAAAGAGGCATTAGAAACTTTTGATAAAAAAATAGAAGAAATAAAAAAATCCAGAGATTCAATTTATGATTCAATTAAAGCTGAATCGTCTGCAATATCAAAATTAATAGTTAATAAAATAATAGATTGATTTAACAACACAATAATTATGGAATTATTCTGGCGTATATTTGATACTCTTATCCTTGTCGCAGGTCTGGCTTATATACTCGTTAAATATATAGCTCCTTTTTTTGATAAAAGAAAGGCAGATATTATAGAAGCGCTGAATAAAGCTGAGGAATCTGAAAAACGGGCACAGGCGCTTTTGGATGATGCAAAAAAACAGCTTGAAGATGTTAAAAAAGAAATGGATGCGCTTAAGGAAAAAGCTAAATCAGAAGCTGCAATAGAAAAAGAGAGAATAATTGAAGAAACAAAGAAGACTGCCGCTAAAATATACGAAAGATATGAAGTTTTGGCGCAGACTGAATTAGACAGGCAAAAGCGGGAACTGTACGAAGAAGCAATAAGTATGTCAATAGAATTAGCCCAAAAAATTATACTTGACGAATTGACGCCGGAACTGCAGGAAAAAATAAATAAAAAACTGATTGAAAATATAGGTGAAGCAATTGTCTAATAACAGCATAGTTTTAAAAAGATATGCAAATGCGCTTATAGGGGTGTCTTTTGAAAAGAAGGATATTGACGATACCTACTCCGAGTTCAAAAAAATGATAGACTATTACAACGATAAAAACAATTCTGATTTTAAAGAATATATCGGACTGCCGTTTATTGACAAAAAAGAAAGAATTGATACCATAAACATTTTAAGCGAATATTTATCGTTAAATAAAACTTTAACGGAGTTTCTTTCTTTATTAGTAGAAAACGAAAGGATTAATAACATAAATAATATATTTGAAGAATTTGTAAAAATAAAAGATGAAAAAAACGGATTAGTCAAGATGACTGTTATTTCAGGAAAGAAACTCAGCAGCAGCGAATTAAAAATGGTGCAGGAAAAAATTGAAAATAAATTAAACAAAAAAATAATCTTGGAAGAGATTACAGAACCGGATGCAATAGGCGGATTTTTAATAAAAATTAACGGAAAAATATTTGACGGAAGTATAATGACACAAATTAAAAATATAGCGACATTTTTAAAACAAGGAGCTTTTGTATATGGGAATTAAAGCCTCGGAAATAACGGATATTATTAAAAAAAGAATAGAAACATATAAGAAAAGCATAGATACTAGTGAAGTAGGGATTGTTTTATCGGTCGGCGACGGGGTTGCAAAAATATACGGTCTAAATAATGTTATGTCCGGCGAAATGTTGGAGTTCACTCCTGACATTTTCGGATACGTTCTGGATCTCGAAGAAGATAACGTCGGCGTTGCAATTCTCGGGGAAGATTATAGAGTTAAAGAGGGAGACGTAGTTAAAAGGACCGGCAATATCGCTCAGGCTCCCGTCGGAAAAGAAATTATAGGCAGGGTGCTTGACGGTTTAGGCAGACCCATTGACGGAAAAGGACCGCTTAATGCTACGGCGTATTCGCCGATTGAGAGAAAAGCCGTCGGCATAGTAGAAAGAAAAAAAGTTAACGAACCTATGTATACGGGGCTTAAGGTCATAGATGCTCTTATTCCTATCGGACGCGGTCAGAGAGAGCTTATTATCGGAGACAGACAGACAGGCAAAACCGCAATTGCCATTGATACAATTATAAATCAGAAAAATTCAGGGATTTATTGCATATATGTTGCTATAGGACAAAAACAGTCCAGCGTGTCCGTTATTTACGACAAGTTGTTTCAGGAAGGAGCAATGGAATACACGACAATAATTGCGGCAAATGCGAGCGATCCTGCAACCCTTCAATATTTTGCTCCATATACAGGAGCAACTATGGGAGAATATTTTAGAGACAATAAGATGCATTGCCTTATTGTCTACGATGACCTCTCAAAACACGCTGTGGCTTACAGGCAGCTTTCTCTGCTTCTGAGAAGACCGCCGGGAAGAGAAGCGTATCCAGGAGATGTTTTTTATCTGCATTCCAGACTGTTAGAAAGGGCGGCAAAATTAAACGACGAACTGGGAGGCGGGTCATTAACCGCACTGCCGATCATAGAAACTCAGGCGGGGGATGTGTCGGCTTATATTCCGACAAACGTTATTTCAATTACTGACGGTCAGATATTCTTAGAAACCGATCTGTTTTATGCAGGTATTAGACCGGCTGTTAATGCCGGTATGTCAGTATCAAGAGTCGGAGGCGATGCGCAAATTAAGGCAATGAAACAGGTTGCCGGCGGCTTAAGATTATCGCTTGCTCAGTATAGAGAACTGGCTGCGTTTGTGCAATTTGGCGCCGACCTTGATAAAATAACTCAAGATATGATAGCGAACGGTATTATGATGTCCGAGCTCTTAAAACAGGAGCAGTATAAACCTATGCCTGTTGAAAAGGAAGTTATTATATTATTCGCCGCAAACAACGGATATTGCAAAGGGTATAAAACCTCTTCGCTGCGGAAATACGAACAGGAGCTGCTTTCGTATATAGAAAATAATAATTCTGATATATTAGAAGGAATCAGAGAAAAAAAACAGATCGACGACGATATAAAGCAAAAACTTATTTCTGCGTTAGATAAATTTAAGCCGCTTTTTGCTGAAGATTAATTAATTATATAAAAATAAAAATATATGGCAAATTTAAAAGCTATAAAAAGAAAAATAGCAAGCGTTAAAAATACCAGGCAGATAACAAAAGCCATGAAAATGGTTGCAGGCGCAAAATTGAAAAAAGCGCAGCTTGCTATGAATGAATTTAAGCCGTATGCGACAGCTTACGAACAGGTTATCGTTAATATGACAAATAATATATTGCTTAGAAATAGTTCGTTTTTTCAAATCAGAGAAAAAATTAGCAATGTGGGTTTTATTGTTATAACTTCGGACAGAGGGCTATGCGGCGCATTTAACGTTAATATATTTAAAGAAGTCTTAGATAGCATAAAAAAAAGAAACCTCGGAAATAACGATATAAATTTATATATTGCGGGTAAAAAAGGCGCTGATTTTTTTAAAAGACACGGTTACCAAATTAATTTTAAGTCCGGTACTTCCGTTAAAAAAGAAGAAAGCAGTATAGCAGAAGAATTATCTAAAGTTGTTACCGATGATTTTATAAACGGAAAAATAGATGAATTGTATATTATTTCAAGCAGATATTTTTCTCCTATAAATCAGAAACCTGACTGTAAAAAGATATTTCCTTTTGAGAAGACGAGGGAAAATGTAAATGCCGAAGATTATGTAATTGAGCCCGATTCAAACGACGAGGAAGTTTTAAGCAAAATATTTAATGATTATGTAAAAGTGGAAATAGATATAAGATTGTTTGAATCTAATGCCGGCGAACAGGCATCCAGAATGAACGCTATGGATAATGCTACCAGAAATGCAGGAAAATTGATTAATAAATTAACTCTTTCATATAATAAAGCCAGACAGACTGCTGTTACGCTTGAAATATTAGATTTAGTGAACGGAGCTAACGCGCTTAAATAATTCCTTGGAGGATTGTAGATGAATGAAGGCATACTCATACAGGTAAAAGGACCTGTAGTAGATGTAAAATTTGAAAATAAAAAATTACCTGCTATTTATAATGCGCTAAAACTTACCAATCCGCATATAAATGATACCGAATATAACCTTGTGCTTGAAGTATCTCAGCATTTAGGCGAAGATACCGTAAGATGTATAGCGCTTGATTCTACCGACGGTCTGGTTAGAGGTATGAAAGTCGTTGATACAGGTACTAATATAACCGTTCCTGTCGGAAAACCGGTATTAGGCAGAATTTTTAACGTTATAGGAGAGCCGGTAGATAAGTTGGGTCCGGTGCAAACATCAGCCAGACTCCCGATTCACAGACCTGCACCGGCGTTTGAGGAGCAGGCGACATCATTTGAAATTTATGAGACAGGCATAAAAGTTCTTGATCTTCTTGAACCGTATATAAAAGGCGGCAAAGCCGGTTTATTCGGCGGCGCAGGCGTAGGAAAAACAGTTTTGGTTATGGAACTGATTCACAATATTGCAATTGAACACGGCGGCTATTCAGTATTTGCAGGTGTCGGTGAAAGGACTAGAGAAGGAACCGACTTGTGGACTGAAATGAAGGAGTCTAAAGTTTTAGACAAAGCGATATTGGTTTACGGACAGATGAACGAACCGCCGGGAGCAAGAGCCAGAGTTGCGCTTTCAGCTCTCACTATGGCAGAATACTTCAGGGATGAGGAAAAACAGGATGTTTTATTATTTATAGATAATATTTTCAGATTTGCCCAGGCAAATTCCGAAGTCAGTTCTATTTTAGGCAGAATTCCTTCGGCAGTTGGATATCAGCCTACACTAGCTACGGATATGGGGGAACTTGAAGAAAGAATAACGAGTACAAAAAAAGGTTCCATAACTTCCGTTCAGGCGGTTTACGTTCCAGCGGACGATTTAACTGATCCGGCTCCTGCTACGACATTTGCGCATCTTGATGCAACGACTGTTTTATCTAGGCAGATAGCAGATTTAGGAATATATCCTGCCGTTGATCCTTTGGATTCAACATCAAGAGCGTTAGATAAAAATATCATCGGCGAAGAGCATTATAACGTGGCAAGAAAAGTGCAGTCAGTATTGCAGAAATATAAAGAACTTCAGGATATTATAGCTATTTTAGGTATTGACGAATTGTCGGAAGACGATAAAATAATAGTAGCAAGGGCAAGAAAAATTCAGAGATTTTTATCTCAGCCGTTTTTTGTAGCCGAAGTTTTTACAGGAGCTCCCGGAAGATATGTGCCTCTTAAGGAAACCATAAGGGGTTTTAAAGAATTGGTAGAAGGTAAATATGACGATGTGCCGGAACAGGCGTTTTATATGGTAGGCACAATGGATGAAGCTATGGAAAAGGCTAAAAATTTAAAAAAATAGATATTCTGGAATAATAACAGCCTTAATGTTTTAATATCCGAATGTCATTATGCTAGATTAAGTTATTAAAGTTATTAAGTAGTAAAGCAAAAAACATATTTATTAATTCAGTAAGAAATGCATTGAATAGCTAAATCAAATCAAATTTAAAAATAATTAAATTAATTTGTAAAAAAATAATATGCCGTTAAAATTAAAAGTTGTAAACACGAAAAAGATTTTAATTGAAAGCAATGATGTAGATTACTGCGAAATTCCTGCTAAATGCGGTATAGAGGGTATTTTACCAGGGCATATTAATTTTATTTCATTTTTAAATGAAGGCAAAATAAAATATAAAACAAAAGATGAGCATAATGAAATAGACGCTAAAGAAGGTTTTGTGGAATTTAGCGATGATACGATAAGCATATTATTAAAAGGGTAATTAATATGCTTGATATAAAACTGATAAGGGAACAAAAAGATTTCGTAAAAGAAGAGATTGAAAAGCTTTTTATTGATGCTCCGATAGACGAGATTTACGAACTTGACGAAATAAAAAGAAATAAATTATTTATTGTTGAAAATTTAAGGAATAAGAGAAAAACACTATCTTCTGAAATTGCAAAAGAAAAAGATGCATCTGTTATTCAATCAAAAAAAGAAGATGTCAAAGAAATAAATTTACGGATAAAAGAAGAAGAAGATTTGCTGAGAGACATAGAGCAAAAGTTTAATAATCTTATGCTTGAAGTTCCTAACCTGCCCGACCCTGAAGTACCTATAGGCAAAGATGATTCGGAAAACATTCCTGTATCATATTTCAACGAGAAAAAGACATTTGATTTTAAAGTAAAAACTCACTATGAAATTGGAGAGGCTAAGGGATTTATAGATTTTAACCGCGGCGTAAAAATATCAGGGACAAGATTTTATATTCTAAGGAATTCTTTTGCTAAACTGCAAAGGGCGGTTATTAATTTTATGCTTAATACTCATACCTGCGAACACGGGTACGAAGAGGTCTATTCTCCGTTTATGGTTAACAAGGAATGTCTAATCGGCACGGGACAGCTGCCGAAGTTTGCCGATAATCTATATATGGACACCGATTCTGATATGTGGTTTGTGCCTACGGCTGAAGTTCCGGTCACCAATATGTATAGAAACGAGGTGCTGAATGCCTGCGACTTGCCGATACGCCACGCTGCATACACCGCCTGTTTCAGAAAAGAGAAAATGTCGGCGGGCAAAGATTCTCGGGGCATTAAAAGAGGACATCAGTTTGATAAAGTTGAACTTGTTAAGATTGTAAAACCGGAAGATGCGAAGGAAGAGCTTTTTAAGCTTATTGCAGACGCTCAGGATATTTTAAACCGTTTGGATTTGCCCCACAGATTAGTCAAAATATGCACAGGAGATTTAAGTTTTTCCGCAGCGGAAAAATACGACATTGAAGTTTATGCTCCTGGTATAAACGAATGGCTGGAAGTAAGTTCCTGCTCTAATTTTAACACTTTTCAGGCAAGGCGTGCAAATATAAAATTTAAACGTGAAAACGATTCTAAACCTGAGTTTGCAGCTACGTTAAACGGTTCAGGACTTGCTTTGCCAAGGGTTATGATAGCTATAATAGAAAATTATCAGACAATAGACGGAAACGTGAGAATCCCAGAGGCTTTAAAATCATATTTCGGTTCCGAGGAAATTATTTAGACACTCGCCGCTTTTTGAAACTCCAAAATATATGCATAGATATTTGTATAGATATATGTATTGAAAAGATATACGCGCTGATAAAGAACTTTTGAAAAAACCTCCAAGGTAATTAGACTATATAGCATCCGACGAAGCAATTAATCCTTTCATTTAAATCAAAATATAATATAATATAATAATTTGCACAGCTATAATATAAAAAGTTATAGCGGGTTTAATAAAAAATAATATTATAAAATTATTAATTTATTAGTTAAATATATTATGCAGCATTATAAAAAATTTTTGAGTTCGGTTGTTTTAATATTATTGTCTGTATATTCTTTTATTTCACTCCTTTCGTACAATGTATATCAGATATCTTCAAACTCATATTCGATAGCGGTAAAACGCAGCGTAAACTTAGGGGGTGAATTCGGCTCTTTTATTTCAATGTGGATGCTGCAAATTTTCGGTTACGGATATTTTTTACTGATATTAATCTGTTTTATTATCGGAATTATTTTAATAATAACTAAAAAGGATTATAAATTTTATTCAGGACTGGCATTATTTTATCTCAATTCATTAATATTTCTGAACTTGATATACGCTGATTCGCTATATCATAAATTTAGCATATCAGGCGGCGGGTTAATAGGGGAAGAATTATTAAATTCCGGAGAAAGATTGCTTGGTGAAATAGGCGTAATATTAGTTATTTTGTTTGTTTATGTAATAGCTTTTTTATTGTTATTTGATAATTATGATTTAAAAAAATTATATGCAGCAGTTATAAATTATAAAAATCAATTGCAGTCAAAGATATACGCTATATTAAAAATTAAATCTAAAGGGCTTGAAAATGAAAATATTGCAGTAAATGATAATAAATTTCCGATTAGAAAGTCTTTTCAAAATAATTTAAAAGGGAGATTGTATAACATATTTGATAATGTAATGACAAAACTAAAAATCAAAAAAAAATTGAAAACTATAAATAAAAATAACGATAATAATAATTATAGCGACGATTTAAAATATAGCGGTGAATTCGAATTAAGCACTAAAAATAATAAGGGTAATAATCTATGGTATGATTCTAATTTAAAAAATACTTATGATGATGAAAAAAAATATGGGCGACCAGACGATGAAACAGTGGAACGATTTAAAGATATCGATAAAACAGAAACAGATGAAGATAATTATCAAACTAAGAAATATATATTAAAACATGAAGAAAACATTGATATTAAGGAAGACGGAGCAAATTATAAAATCGATAACAATAAAAATATAGAAAGCCGGATTGACAAGAGAGCGGATGAAACAAAATCCGAAAATGCTGACGGTAATTTACCGGATGCTGCAGCAGATAAAGAATTTGAAATTCCGCTGCCGTCTATTTTGCCCATTAGAGTTCTTGACGAAAAACAAAAAATAGATAAAATTGAATTGACGCAAAATGCAAAAATAATAGAAAAAAAATTATCAGATCTGGGAATTAAAGGACGCATCACCGGAATTGAACCCGGTCCGATTATTACAATGTATGAATTTGAGCCGGAAAGCGGTGTAAAAGTAGGTAAAATTCAGACAGTTTCAGAAGATTTAACCATGGCTTTGAAATCAAAATCCGTAAGGATAACCGGTGTTATTCAGGGAAAGTCGGCGGTAGGCATTGAAGTGCCTAATAGAAAGAGGGAAACGGTTTATTTTTCCGAATTAATTAATTCCGCCGAATTTAAAAATTCAAAGTCGCTTTTAACTATTGTGCTTGGTAAAGGACCAAAAGGAAATAACGCGGTTTTTGATCTTGCAAAGTGCCCGCATCTGCTTGTAGCAGGTTCGACCGGTTCCGGCAAAAGCGTTTTTTTAAACACACTGATTACAAGCATATTATTTAAGGCAACGTATGAAGAAGTTAATTTTTTGATGATAGACCCTAAAAGATTGGAATTAACTTTTTATGAAGGACTGCCGCATCTTGTTACCGATGTAGTCTGCGATCCTAAAAAAGCGGCGGCGGCGTTGAGCTGGGCTGTAAAAGAAATGGAAGACAGATATAAAATGATGCAGGAGGCAAAAGTCAGAAATATTGAACAGTATAACGTATATTTGAAACAAAATCATAAACAGATACTGCCTTTCTTAGTTATTATAATAGATGAGTTAAGCGATCTTATGCTTGTCAGTCCGAAAGACGTTGAAACTTCTATCATGAGATTGTCTCAGATGGCAAGAGCCTGCGGGATACATTTGGTTATAGCGACGCAGCGCCCCTCCGTTAATGTTATTACAGGAGTAATAAAAGCTAATATGCCTTCAAGATTGGCATTTCTGGTGTCTTCCAAGATAGATTCAAGGACCATTTTAGATTCAAACGGTGCGGAAGAGCTGCTGGGCAACGGGGATATGCTTTTCCTCCCCCCCGGGCAGGGGAAACTGTTGAGGATTCATGGTGCATATATAAGCGAAGAAGAAATCCAGAATGTCATAAATTCGATTGTCAGCAGACATTTGCCGTCACAAAAAAAAGAACTGTTAATAAATGAGTTTGAAAAATCTAATAATTTTGATAGAATTACAGAAAATACCCAGGATGAAAATTTGCATGAAGAATTGTTAGATTTAATTAATGAGCGAAATATGGAATATGTTTCGATTTCGTTTGTTCAGAGAAACTTCAGAATCGGGTTTAACAGGGCTGCAAGGCTTATTGAAAGACTGCAGAGCGAAGGAATTTTAAATAATAAAGGGAGAATAATTAAGTGAAGAGATTATCGCCGTATTTTAATTTGTGTTTGCTAATCTTATCGGTTTCGGTTGTTGCTTTAATTTTAATAATGTCAAATATTAAAAAGACTTATGCAATAGGAAATAATATCGTCATAAAGAAAATTGAATTAAAATATTCTAATATAAATTCTATTACCGCAGACTTTATTCAGAAAGAAATTTTAAGGGGATATTCCCAATCTATAGATTCAAAGGGTATTTTTTTCTACAAAAAACCGGATAAATTGGCATGGATATATACATCGCCCCACAAACAGAAAGAACTGTATTTCAATAAAAAATTATACGCGGTTAACGGCAGACTCAAGCAGGTACTTGTTTATAACATAAATAGCAACATTGGAGGTTTTCCGCTTGATGTTATCTCATTGCTCGCGAATATGAGAAAATACTTTAAAATAGTTAATATAATCGACAATCGTAAAACTGATTCATGGAAAATCGAACTGCGTCCTTTGAAATTTCAGCGTGCCAGATTAATTTATATAAATTTTGCAAAAAGCAGCTATAAAATCAATTCTATTTTAATTGTCACAATGCAGGGCAGGATAGAAACCTATTATTTAAATGAAAGATTTAATAAAAACATAAAAAACAGTATATTCAGCGACCAATTTCCAGCATCTTATAACATAATCTATGAAAAGGAGTAAACTATGTCTTCTTTCGATATTGTTTCAAAAGCGGATCTTCAAGAGGTTGACAATGCTATAAATCAAACCTCAAAAGAAATATTAAGCCGTTACGATTTCAAAGGCTCAAAAAGCGAAATAAAAAGAGAAGAGAATATTGTTAAAATATTAGCAGATGACGATTTTAAACTTGAAGCGGTTATAGATATATTTAAAGGACGGCTTATAAAAAGAGGATTGTCAATTAAATATCTGGACTTTAAAAAGAAAGAAGACGCTTCCAAAGGAATGGTCAGACAGGAAGTAGAAATTAAAGAAGGCATAGATAAAGAGCCCTCTAAGCTTATAATTCAAGAAATCAAAAAAATATCTCCAAAAACTACTATTGAAAATTTAAAAGACCATCTGAGGGTTAGTTCAAAATCTAAAGACGAGCTGCAGAAAATTATTTCAGACTTGAAAAATTTTGAAATAAATATAGAATTATCTTTTGTAAATTTTAGAGAATAGCTTAAATTTTAATCATAATTTTGTTAATTGATTAAATGTTGGGCAAAAATTACATAATTAGCGGATGTTTTATACAAATTTATGCATATATAACTGGCATATTTTTTGCTTTAATCTTAAGGAGGCAATATGAAAAAAATAGAAGCTATTTTTAAGCCTTTTAAATTAGACGATGTGAAGGACGCACTGAATAAATTAGGCGTAAAAGGGATGACCGTAAGCGAGGTCAAAGGCTATGGACGGCAGAAAGGGCATACTGAACTTTACAGAGGAGCGGAATATGTCGTAGATTTTTTACCTAAAATAAAAATTGAAATAGTCGCAGGCGATGATATGATATCTTCAATTGTAGAAGCTATAATGTCGGCAGCCAAAACGGGAAGGATCGGCGACGGAAAAATATTTATATTGCCTGTTGAAGAGATTATAAGGATAAGGACAGGCGAAAAAGGCGAAGAAGCTATATAAAATAAATATAAAAAAATGTAAAGAAATAAAATGCAAATGTAAATATAAATGTAACTGAAGCAGCGCTGTCTAATTTAAAAATTAATAAAAATAATTATTTTCGGAGGCAACATGAATGAAAATGAAGTAATGCAATTTATTAAAGAAAACGAAGTTCAGATGGTCGATGTAAAATTTTGCGATTTATTTGGCACATGGCAGCATTTTGTCGTGCCGATCAGCGAAGTATCCGAAGATTCTTTTCAGGAAGGATTTGGTTTCGACGGTTCAAGCATAAGAGGATGGCAGTCTATTGAAGCATCGGATATGCTTGTTATTCCTGACCCTAAAACAGCATTTTTAGACCCTTTTATGGAAGCTAAAACACTGTCTATTGCGTGCAATATTAAAGACCCGATGACCGGAAAATTTTATGATAAGGACCCGCGTTATATAGCGCAGAAAGCAGAAAAGTATCTGAAATCCACCGGTATAGCAGATACCGCATATTTTGGTCCGGAAGCCGAATTTTTTATATTTGACGATATAAGATATGACCAGACCTCAAATTCAGGATATTATTTTATTGATTCAGAGGAAGGCATATGGAACAGCGGTAAAGACGAAATGCCTAATCTTGGACATAAACCGCGCCATAAAGAAGGCTATTTTCCGGTTTCTCCGATTGATACTCAGAGCGATATCAGGAACGAAATGGTTCTGGAACTTCAGAATGCAGGCATAAGAATTGAAGCGGCGCATCATGAAGTTGCAACCGGAGGACAGGCAGAAATAGACATGAGATTTGCCCCTCTTACTTTAATGGGTGATTATTTCATGATGTACAAGTATATAGTAAAAAATGTTGCCAAAAGATACGACAAAACGGTAACATTTATGCCGAAACCTCTTTTTGGCGATAACGGTTCCGGTATGCATATTCATCAAAGCCTCTGGAAAAATGGCAAACCGCTCTTTGCAGGCACAGGTTATGCCGGTTTATCTGAAATGGCGCTCCATTATATCGGCGGAATTTTAAAACATGCAAAAGCCCTTTGCGCAATTACTAATGCAACGACAAATTCATATAAAAGATTAGTTCCCGGTTTTGAAGCGCCTGTTAATTTTGTTTATTCCTCCAGAAACAGAAGCGCATCTGTAAGAATACCTATGTATTCAAACAATCCTAACGCAAAAAGAATAGAATACAGAACGCCGGATCCTTCCGCAAACGGTTATCTTGCATTTTCGGCATTGCTCTTAGCCGGTCTTGACGGAATAATAAATAAGATTGACCCAGGAAAACCTGTTGACAAAGATTTATTTACATTAACTAAAAAAGAATTAAAGTCTATTCCTGTAGCCCCAGGTTCGCTCGAAGAGGCACTTGAAAATCTTGAAAAAGACCATAAATTCTTACTTCAGGGAGATGTATTTACGGAAGATTTTGTTCAAACATGGATTGATTACAAAATGGAGCATGATGTAAATCCTGTACGCATGACGCCGGTTCCGTACGAATTTCATCTATATTATGATATCTAATATAATATAAAATTATGGACAGGTGCTGTTTTTGTTTAAAATATATTAGCAATTATAAATTGTGAACAGACTCTATTTTTATTTCGCTATAATATTTAAGTTAGGGACAGTTATCATTTGAAAAAATGGTGCCTGTCCCTAATTTATTATGCACAGCATAAGATAAATATTATTTATTTGCAATTTTGGTAGATTAAAAATTATAATAATAAATATTGTGTATATTTACTATTAAAAAATAGTGATAATAACAATAACAAATTATATAATAGCTAAAAAACTAAACAGGAGGATTTATCATGAAAAAAATTAAGATAGGAATAGACGGCATGTCATGCCAACATTGTGTAGCGAACGTTGACAAGGCGATTACTAAGGTAAAAGGAGTAATAGAAGTCAATACGTCGCTGTCACAAAAAAACAGCACAATTACAGCTCTTGACGACATAAACATTGACGATATAAAGAAAAATATAGAAAACGCCGGCTATACTCCCTTAAATTATGAAATTTCCGACAGCAGCAAATAGTGGATAATAGCTTTAAGCAAATTTCATCAATTTTATGAATATAGAGTTTGTTGTTTTAAAGAACATTCTGCAAATCCAGGTTTAATGCAAATTTTGCAAGATTTTCTATTAAGTTTAGCTGCTAAAGTTAAAACTTGCTCTGTTATTTTGCCATTCTACCATCCATTGAGGATATAACTTGTTTGGCGCGGTTGTTTTTGACAGTTCCTCTGTTTCTTCATTTGTAAGCTGCACATTTATTGATTTAATATTGTCTTCAAGCTGCGGCATCTTATTTGCACCTATAATCACAGATGTTACGCCTTTTTGATGTAAAAGCCAGCTTATAGCTATTTGCGGTATTGAAACATTTTTCTTTGCAGAAATTTTTCGCAATACTTCAATTGTTTCATAACCTCTTTCGTCAACAGGGGGAAAGTTGAATTCGCTTCTTCTGGCGCCTGCAGGTTTTGGATTCTCTTTTGTGTACTTTCCTGTTAAAAATCCTCCGGAAAGCGGCGACCATGGAAGCACTCCAAGCCCTTCTTCGTTGCATAGCGGTAAAAGCTCATGCTCTAAATCTCTTCCCGCAAGAGAATAATATGCCTGAAGAGACACAAAAGTGTGGTAATTGTTGGCTTCGGCAAGATAAAGAGCTTTCATAATATGGCGGGCGGTCCAGTTCGAAACCCCGAGATATAATACCTTACCCTGTTTTACTAAATAGTCTAAAGCTTCTAATGCTTCTTCGATCGGAGAAGACAAATCCCAGCCGTGAACCTGATAAAGGTCAATATAATCAACCTTTAACCGTTTTAAACTGTTATTGCACGCTTCTATAATATGTTTTCTTGAAAGCCCGACATTGTTAACATCTCCTTTCCCGCTCATAGCTTCTTCGCTCAAAGGCGACCTTACTTTTGTTGCTATGACGTATTTTTCCCGCGGAATATCAAGCTGTTTCAAGGCGTTTCCGGTTATTTCTTCAGATTGCCCATAAGAATAGACATCGGCTGTATCAAAAAAATTTATTCCGTTTTCATAAGCGTATCTAACCATTTTATTGGCATCTTCCTGTCCGACTGCCCCTATATTTCTGAAATTAAACCCGAATGTCATAGCGCCGAAGCAAAGCCGTGATACCTTAAGACCTGTTTTGCCGAGATTAGCATATTGCATATTAATTACCTCCGTTATAAAATAAAATTAAATTTTAGTTCCATTCTTCTTATTTTCTATAACTGTAAAGACCTTATGTAATTTTTTAATATCTCGAAGCAGCCCCTTAATATTTCTTTATCATGTTTTGATTTAGAAAGCATTATGCACCCCTCGATGCCTGCTATTATGAAATTGCTGATATTGGCAGTATCTGCATCAAGACTTATGATTTTAGATTCTTTAGCTTTAATTAATGTTTTTTCAATCTGCGCATGCCACAAAAAAATAACTTCGTCGGTTAACTTAGCAAGAGATAAATCTTTTGTTGACAATTCAAGTATAAGATTGCCTAAGGGGCAGCCTGTTTGCGAAAATTCTTCGGCTTTTCTCTTATAAAGTTTTTCAATAACGGCTATAATATTTTCTAAAGGATTTTCTCCGCCGCCGTACATTTCATCCCACGTATGACGCCAAAGTTCGTAATAAGCCGGTTTTATAGCTTCTTCTATTACAGCTGCAGCGGCTTCTTTTTTAGAATCAAAGTAATGGTAAAAAAGACCTTTAGTTGCGTATATACTGTCGGTAATATCCTGAATAGAAGTGCCTTCATAACCTTTTGACAACATAAGTTCAAAAGCGGCATCTATTATTTCCTTTCGTTTAATTTCCGTTTTATTCATCATTATCTGATTCATCTTATACATTACAAGTACATTATACGAAGACTCTGCCCGTAAGAGCAGGGTGATTGGCTCATCATTATCATCCATATAAATTAATCGTCAATCGTCCGCAAGAAATAAACTTATATTTCCCAAGCTGAAACATTTAATCATAATATCTGATAGCATCATTTAATTTTACTCTTGATGTTTCAATATTATTAATTATACTATCTTTTTTATAAAAGCCTATGGAAATTCCAAGGAGAAATTTTTTGCTTTCTGACAATTTAAGCGTTTTTCTTAAAACATCAGGATATCTTACGAGATAAGCCTGTGGACAGGCGCCAAGTCCTGCAGCGTGAGCGCATAACAGTATATTTTGTATAAATATTCCGCAATCAAGAATTGACCAGTTTGTGAGTCTTTCATCCATATATATAAAAATTGCAGTTTGAGAACCGAAAAATAAATAATTTGACAGTACCGTTTCCAACCTTTTAGCGGTATCATCCCTGCCTATACAGAGTGCCTCGTACCGGTGTTTACCGGATTCAAACATATTTTTTGCCTGAAGTTCAGGCCAGCATTCGGGGAAAGGAAAGTCCGGACAGCCGGGGTCGTCTTTGGATGCCCGTTCATATATTTCTTTCTTAATAATATCGCTGGTTTTGCCGGTAGAAACTGCAATTTCCCAAGGTTGTGAATTTGCCCATGACGGAGCTCTCAAGGATGCCGATAAAATCTTGTCTATTGTTTCCTTAGGTATCGCTCTGTCTTCAAAATCTCTTTTAGATGAACGAGTGAGTATTGCTTCAAACAGTTCCATGATAAGTTATCCTCATTTGAATTTGCATTTGCATTTATTTTGTATATTTATTGCATTTATATTTTCATATTTTATATTTTGTACGTAAAATATAAATAAATTTATAAAATTTATATGGCCTTATAAGACTTTTATATATTAAACGTTGCAGCAATATAAGTAATTAAATGATAGTTATATAAAATATATTATTATATAGCTATAATTAATGATAACTATAGATTATGCTTTAATAATTTAGATACTAATCGGTTAGTATTTAAATTAATTATATTACTTACAAAAAATAAGTCAAGCAAATTTTGAAATTTCTTTTTGAAATTTTTCGTTTTATATAAAAGAGTTCAGATTTAGTTTAGGATTTTAATAATTACTAAAATAATATAGCATGTTATATAGTTTAAATATATAGTGCGTATTCCGTTTTAATCGAACACTAAAATCAGCAATTAATCCATTCTTATTTTTTATATAATTATAATAACGTTAAGTTTGAGTCAATAAAAATAAAAATATTTATCATTATATAACGCCTATAAACTCGGCGACAACCCTGAAATCAGTTTCCTGCATGTTTTCTAATATTATCGGTTCAAATTCCTTGTTGTCAGGGGATAAGGTAATCCGTTTATGCCGCCATGTTCCGTCCTCGAAATATTCTTTCTCGCTATGATAACGTTTTACCGTAAATTTCTGGTTTGTGTCTCTGTCGGCAACTTGTTTTGATTCTACCAGAACGACGGTTTCATTTCGGGAACCTCCCTTGTCTAACCTAAATATGCAATAACTGCCGTCGGGTATAGTAGGCTCCATAGATTTGCCGACCACTTTGGCTATAAACATATCTTTATTGAGTTTCCTGCCCGCAACCGTAGCAATCATCCAACCCGAATTTTCTACATATTCTTCCCTTCCAAACGCCGTGGCAGCAGCTTCTAAGGAATATATAGGAAGAAAAGAGACGAATTTTTCGGATTCAGAAATATCGATGTCTGAAACTATTTTTAAAGAATGGCCATTCGATGTTTGCATAATAGATTTTTCTAACTTACATTCATCCCTCCTTTCATTTATTTTCATCCGTTTTTCAGCAAACCCCATATAAACCATATCCAATAATATATTCGCCAGTTCCTCCCTTTTGTATTCATTATTTAGAATCTGTTTGGCCATTTCGTTATAATTTTCCAAACCGTCGGTTACAGCGCTATTCATTGCATCTTTAAAATCAGGGCTGGACGCAAATTGTTCCTTAGTGTTGGCCTCGGCCTGCAATGAGAGTATTTCGTTTTCCATCATTTTGCCTCTTATATGCTGAGCGTAGGATAATTTATCTGCATCGGACAAATCACCTTCAAATAAATCATTTATTCTGACGATTATCTCAGACAGAAATGCCTGTTCCGGATCATGGGGCTTGGCAGTTCCTATGCCTGTAAGGGGTTTGAGCTTACCGTCGTCGTTAGTCCCGTCAAGCTTGATATCGCGCTTACCTTTGTCTATCAAGTTGTAATGCGTTAACTTAACGGAAGATAAATCTATAGGTTCGTTAAGATTTTCCTCTTTAATAAGCGGCAGCAGGTGTTTGTAAAAAATAGACCGCTTTTCAAGGTCGGTATCTCTGTAATCGATTATCTGGGATAGGAAGTCGTAGGCGCTTATAAATGCCCTTAAATCTTTTCTAAAAATTTCTAAGGCGTCGAGGCCCTTTTTGTCTTTCGATTCCAAAGCTGCTTTCCAAATATTACGAAACCGGTCAACCGCAGGGGCGATGCGCGCCTGCATATCTTTTTGGCTTTCTTTGTAATATGCGGCGACGAAGCCGTCTATCTCGGATTGAGTATATATCCTATGGGAATCCAGCTTTGCCTGCATGTCGTGGATGATGTTAGGATCTGAAACGCCAGCAAGCTCAGCTTTGTCGTAATAAGGCAGGAACGATATTCTTATCTCTTCAGGATCATTCACGAAATCCAGGATAAACGTCTGGTCTTTGCCGGGGAACGTCCTGTCAAGCCGAGATAAGGTCTGCACGGCATTTATGCCGGCAAGTTTTTTATCGACGTACATTGCGGTAAGTTTGGGCTGGTCGAAACCCGTCTGGTACTTGTTTGCGACCAGGAGTATGGAAAACTCGTCCGTATCGAAAGCATCACGCAAATCCCGTTCGCGCAATCCTGGGTTCATATTAAACTCCGAAAACGAATCCGGACTGATTCCCTGATCCGCTACTTCGCCTGAAAAAGCAACGAGAGTTCCGATTTCGTAGCCTTTATCGCGTATGTATTTATCTATAGCCAGCTTATAGCGAACCGCTTCCTTGCGCGAAGAGGTTACTACCATAGCCTTGGCTTCACCGTTAAGCCGCCATTCGACGTTTGCACGAAAATGCTCTACTATAATCTGCACCTTTTGAGAAATGTTATATGGATGGAGGCGGACCCACCTCATTAGCGACTTCATGGCCTTGCTCTCGTCCAATGTCTCTTCGTCGTAATCCTGCCCGTTATGTGCAAGTTTAAATGCTAATTTGTACGCGGTGTAGTTTTTTAATACGTCAAGAATAAAACCCTCCTCTATAGCCTGCCTCATGGAATAAATGTGAAAGGCATCCGGCTTATTGGTTTCCGACGAAGGAAGGTTGGGGTCTGGACGCCTTCCGAATAGCTCCATCGTTTTGTGTTTGGGCGTGGCGGTAAAAGCAAAGTAGCTGACGTTGGAAGATTGAGGCCTTGCCGCCATTTCGGCGGCAAGAAGGTCGTCCGCCGATATTTCTTCACCTTCTTCTATCTGCTCCGCCGTTAAAACCTGTTTTAATGCTTTTGCCATAGAACCTGCCTGGGAAGAATGGGCTTCATCAGCTATGACTGCGAACTTTCTTCCTTTAAGAGACGTTTCTTTTCGAATTGCCTCCAAAACGAAATGGAAAGTCTGTATAGTAACTACGATTATCGGTATGCCGTCTTTCAAGGCTTTTGCAAGCTGGGCTGATTTTACCCCTTCTTTAATCCGGCATACTACTCCTTCTTTATGTTCAAACTGGTATATAGCGTCCTGCAGCTGGCTGTCTAATATATTTCTGTCCGTAATAACTATCACCGAATGAAAAACGCGCTCGTCTTTTCCGTCTGCTAATGAATGAAGACTCGAAAGCTGATGGGAAAGCCATGAAATGGAGTTGGTCTTGCCGGAACCGGCAGAATGCTGCACAAGATATTTCGCTCCCGCTTTTTCCTCTCTTGCGGCGGCAATAAGTCGCGTTACGACGTCCCACTGGTGAAAGCGCGGAAAGATTAATTTCTCTAAAGACGACTTCTTGCCTGAGGCGTCCTTTTTATCCTCCCGCCCAAGATGGACGAATCTGCCTAAAATATCAAGCCAGGCGTCCTTTTGCCAGATTCGCTCCCATAGGTAGGACGTGCGGTAGCCGTTTGGGTTTGCCGGATTACCGGCGCCTCCGTTATCGCCTAAGTTAAATGGAAGAAATTTCGTATCCTTGCCGTTAAGCATAGTCGTCATATAAACCTCGTCGGAAGACGCCGCAAAATGGACCAGCGTCCTTCGCTTAAACGCAAGAAGCGGTTCTTCCCTCTTAGTATTCGGGTCTTTAGGCATACGGTCGTATTTGTATTGGTGGATTGCTTCATGAACGGACTGCGTGAAATCAGTCTTCAACTCTGCCGTTGCGACCGGAATGCCGTTCACGAAAAACACGAGATCTATGGAATTCTCGTTTGAGGTACTGTAATGCACCTGGCGCATAACGCGGCATCTTACCTGTTCGTATTTAAAGGTAGTCTCGGGGTTCATTGTCTGCGCCGGACGAAACTGGCACATCTGTATCCGACCGCTTGAAACATTCTTGAAACCACCGCGCAGCACGGCAAGACTTCCTTCGTTATCCAGTACCTGAGCCAGGCGTTTACGAAAGGTATTATTAGTATCCCCGTTATGCGTCTGTCGAAGTTTATCCCACAGTTCCGGCTGAGTTTGGGACACCCACGAAAAAACATCTTCGGGATACAGGGCCAGTTCCCGGTTATATCCATCGTCGTTGGGGGAATAAAGCCAGCCGTTAGCGGCAAGGTGTTCGCATATATCCGATTCTAAATGTATTTCATGATGTGGATTGCTCATGCACCTGCCTCCCTTACGTCGATTTTACCGGTTACCGCCGCGGAAATCAGCGCCTTGCGGCGTTCCCGCAATAGTTTTATGGAACGGTGTGATTTTTCGATAAGGGTATCTATTTTGGTGGTTTCACGGTCGATATAGGAAACAATACCCAGTTGTTCTGAGGTAGCCGGAAGATATATCGACATATTATAAAAAAAATCTTTTTGAAGATGCCTCAGTCCAATTCCGCTAAACCCTAAATCGTCAATTGTTTTTATATTTGAAAATATTAAATAATAAAGAAATTTTATGATAATATTTTTTTGTCTTTTTAAAACTAAGCAATCATTTGAAGCAGAAAATTTTCCATTAATATAATGAATACTAGCAGAACCACCGTTTCCCATAATTAGACACTCATCTTCAAAAATTGCAAAATCAATAAATTTATTTTGTTCCCTGCTTGATGTAAAGAAAGGGTATAAACCTTCTTCTTTGCCTTCGGAAGCGGGCAATCCTGATTTTCCCATAATTAAAACATTATGTTTTATCTTATCGAGCTTCCATTTCTTTGGAATTTCTCCAATCCACTCTACACCGGAATCTTTCATCTTTGCGTTAGGGTCAAGCCCTTTTGTTACTGCATGAGAAATAAGAGCCTTACGCCTTTCCAGAAGAAGCTCAATTAGCCGTTCCTGCTTAGTTATGAGAGTATCTATTTTCGCGGTTTCGCGGTCGAGGAATGCAGCAATGGATTTTTGTTCCGGAATAGACGGTACTGGAAACACGAAATTCTCAAAAACGTTTTGATACAAGTGTTGTATCGTTGACCCAAGACTGGACAAGTCGCAAAATACTGCGAATACATCTGAACCAAGTACCCAGTAAAAATACTCTGTGATATAGGAGTTCTTTGGGCGAACCAGAAAAATCCCACTGTTCAAGCAAGCCGGTTCATCTAAATCTTCGACCAACGCCAGTTTTCCAATTGTTCCATCTTTTGTAATCAACAAATCACCATTGCGTAATTGTATAAAAGGGTCATCATTGTAGCGAGCCTGCTCAACATAGTGACACTTGTTCCAATCAATATACTTCGATAAAAAATCAGTCCCAGTGACTAAATACGCGTAACCGTCTTCCTGATACTCTTCCGATGTCAGCCCCTTCCAACCGACGCGACCTTTCAGGTACGTCGTGTACTTTACTATCTTCACATCCCAATGCTCTGGCACTTCTCCAATCCACTCTACACCGGAATCTTTGTATTTAGGATATGGCTTCCATTTCATTCCGTTATCTCCTTAAGTATGACCATAATTTCTTCGCTTACGGCCTTTAAGTCGGCGTCGATTTCTTCAAGCGGTCTTGGCGAGACATATTTGTAAAAATACCGGTTAAAAGGTATTTCGTATCCTACCTTAGTTTTATCATGGTCAATCCATGCGTCAGGCACATGAGGAAGAACCTCGCGCTCGAAGTAAGTCTGAATATCCTCTTTAAGAGGAACGTTTTCGGTATCTCTGAGGCCGGTATCTGGCAGCGGTTTACCTTTCTGCGGACCTTTAGTGCCTAGAACAACCTTGTCATTCTCATCTTTTAAAGGCCGTTCCACGGTAATAGTCCTGTAGCCAAATTCTTCGTTGTCTAAAATCTTGCAATATTCGTTTTCTTCAAATGAGCCGTGAAGTTTCACTATCCGCTCAATGTCTTCGGGGCCAAGCTCCTTGCGCTTGGAACCTAACGATTTGCGCATTTTCCGGAAGAATTCTGCGCCGTTTATAAGCTGGAGTTTACCTTTGCGTTCCTTAGTTTTTTTGTTAGTAAGAAGCCATATATAAGTAGCAATTCCAGTATTGTAAAACATGTCCGTCGGCAGGGCCACAATGGCCTCAAGCCAGTCGTTTTCTATGATCCATTTGCGGATTTCTGATTCGCCTGAACCTGCTCCTCCGGTAAACAGAGGCGAGCCGTTCAAAACGATTCCAATCCTGGAGCCGCCCTTGTCCAAAGGCCGCATCTTGGATATAAGATGCATAAGGAAAAGAAGACTTCCGTCGGAAATCCTGGGCAGTCCTGGGCCGAATCGTCCCGCATAGCCCTTTTGTTCATGTTCCTTCCGAACTGATTTCTCTACCTTTTTCCATTCAACCCCGAACGGAGGATTTGAAAGCATATAGTCGAACTTTTCTCCTGTGAGTCCATCGTCGGATAGAGTGTTGCCGAATATGATATTAGATACTTCCTGTCCTTTTATTAGCATATCCGCTTTGCATATAGCGTAGGATTCCGGATTGAGTTCCTGTCCGTACATGGTAACAGAAGCTTGAGGATTTCGGGCAGTAATGCGTTCTCCCGCTATGGTAAGCATGCCGCCGGTGCCGGCGGCAGGGTCGTAAATGGTCCTTACTGTTCCAGGTACGGACAAGGCATCGTCGTCTAACGTTAAAAGCAAATCTGCCATAAGCCGGATGACTTCTCTGGGGGTATAGTGCTCCCCGGCGGTTTCGTTGGATAACTCGGCAAACCGACGTATTAGTTCCTCGAATACCATGCCCATATCGGAATTTGATACCGCGGATGGATGTAAGTCCGCCGCCGCAAATTTCTGCGCAACCATGAATAGTAATTTAGACTCGTCAAGCTTTTCGATATGGTTGAAAAATTCATAACGCTCGAAAATGTCACGGGCGTTTCCCGAAAAATCAGAAATATAATTTATTAGATTGGATTTTACGTTATTGGGGGTCCGCGATAACTTCCGATAAGCTTAAAAAGCGTGAGGTATTATAAAAGGAATGTCGTCCGGCTTTTTTCTCAAGAAATATGTCCAAATTAACGCCTAAGCCTTTTTTTGCTTCAAGTTCTGCCAATACGGCAGGCTTAGTAGGTTCAAGCACACAATCAAGGCGGCGCAAAAGGGTAAAAGGAAGGATTATTTTTCCGTAATCAGACTGTTTATAATCCCCCCTAAGAAGGTCGGCCACTGACCACAGAAAAGAAGCAATTTCGTTAAAGTTGGACATATGTCACCCCTATTTTTGTTTATGTTCGGTTGTTGATTATCGTTTATGGATTTATATTTGCCACCAACAATACTATTCTAAGCAATATCTAAGAGTTATCCATAAAAGCTTTCACCTCATCCTCGTCCCCATCTGACAATTATATCATCTCTTTATTTACATCAGGCCTAGATTTTGTGTTGGAATTATTCCCATATCTAAAAGTTTAGGTAACAAATTCTCAAATATCTTTTTAAGGTCGGCATTAGATAAATTTCTTAATATTATCTCATCATATCTATTGTTTTGTTCCGAATGCATTAAAGTTAAAGTATTCATTTCACATTATTGTTATACGCCTGCGCCTTGACAATTACCCTGTATCCGTAATAATTAGCCGTTGCCTTGCCGTATTGTCTTGCTTCTGCAACTACATTATTTATAACAAGTTTAATGCCGTTTGGCAAGTTATTCCAGCCCGCCTTATTGGTATTTATGACTTATTCTATGTAGAAAAATAAGCCGGATTACAGTCAAAATTAATATTAATTTGTTTTTTAAATATTATTATATTACGTACTATAAGTATAAACAAATTATTTTTCCAAAAAATTACAGAAACCCCCTGTATTTTTCGCATGGCGAGATAGTGTAGTCGTGCAGTCGTGCATGCAAACGCCGTATTCGGTAATATGCACGGGTCCTTTTCTAAAATATTACATTCCTGCACGGTAATAGGAATATGCTTTGCAACAGCGCTCCTAGGACCGAATAAGCTTAAAGACGTATCCAATTGTTCGGCTATCGCGACCATCTCATATTCGGACATATGATTATAAACCCTGTTTTGGTTAGGATTTGCCCGGCCGGCCCATTTTGCGATTTCCTGCTGCGAAAGAGCGCCGCGCTCGTGCCCATCGTATAACGAAAACGAACAGATAAATTTCTATCGCTTCGCCGGTTCTCTCGGAGTCTATATTTGCGACTTTAGCAATTTTTTAATAGTTTCGGTTATTAGACGATCAGCTACTGGCTGGTTGCTTTTGGACATGAAATCAAGCAGTATGGAAATTCCTGTTAAAGAAGTTTTCATAGCCGAATAAGATAAAGAGCGGTTTCTTACCTGCGTTGTTATATAAAGATTTGGATAAAAAAGAGGCGCCCCTGAATCAGATTATATAAGCAAACAATAACGTTCGCCGTTTGACATAACAAAACTTTTAATAGAATAATTTGATTTCATAGGGCACCTAAAATTAACATAATTTTAATGTACCGTATATCTTAATCTTTGCCAACAATTATTTACAAATTTATTTATGCTTAAAAAATGTAATATCAAAGCAATTTAATGACTTATATTAAAAATCATTACACTTTAGTAGTAGGTGCGTTTTAAAACGGCACATCCTCATCATCCGATGAATTACCAAGCGATTGTCCTGCAGGTTCATAATCGGCATTATTATTTTGGTTACTAGGTTTGCCTTTAGCGTTCCCGCCGCCGTTATAAGATTTTGCATAAGGAGCGCCGCTGTTGCGCTGGTCCGGCGCTTGCTCAAAATCATTTGCGGAACCTTTACTGCCGAGCATAATTACACTGCTCGCCACGATATCGGTACGGTAGCGTTTTATACCCTCTTTATCGTCATATGAACTATTTCTAATCTTTCCTTCAACGTAAACCTGCTTGCCTTTAGTGAGATAATTAGCTAAAGTTTCAGCTAATTTTCCGAATAATACGACATTGTGCCATGTTGTATTTTCAACCTTTTCTCCGCTTTTATCGTTATACGCTTCGCTTGTAGCTAAGGCAAATTTTAGAATACCTAATCCGTCCTGAGTATAGCTCAGTTCAGGGTCTTTACCTAAATTGCCTATTAACTGTACTTTGTTCAAACTTGCCATAAGACCTCCATTAGTTTGATTAATTCTAACATTATTAATGTAAATTTTTTTATTTAGTTATAAAATTTTTTATTATATTATGCAATAAATAATTATCATTGCAGTACAAATTTATTCCTGATTGCATAAAGTCTTTTAATTGATAATAAAATAGAAACGATAAATAATCAAGTTACAGTTATTTGAATTTTTTATTTAAAATATATTACAAATATATTAAATTTTCATTATTGTATTAATAATATTGTATAATATATTTGATTTAGCTATAATTACTTTCATTTTTATTGCAGTTTAAAAATTAGTCTAAAATAACCAAAATCTAACTTATTAAAAATATTAAAAATTAAAATTTATTTCCGAAGATGATGCAACGATGAAGCCTAAAGACACATTATACAGTTTTTTTTACTGGTTTATTATAATTATTAATACTATATTTTTCGGAACCGCCGCCATAGTAATTTCTTTTTTTGATTCATCGGGTATGAAAGCTCAAAATGTTGCAAAATTGTGGGCTAGAACAATTTTATACCTGCTTAATATCACTGTTGTTGCTGACGGTTTGTCAAATATAGACCGTAAATCTTCCTATCTTATAGTTTCCAATCATCAAAGTTATTTTGATATTTTTATACTGCTGTCGTATCTCAATGTAGATTTCAAATTCGTAGCAAAGTCGTCTTTGTTTAAGATACCATTTTTAGGATGGAGCATGAAAAGGTTAGGTTATATTTCAGTTGACAGAAAAAATTTGAAGAAAACTTTATCATTATTTAATCAAATTAATCTCAGCAATAAAGCTTCCGAAAATGTTTCAGATTCAGAACGGAAAAATAAAAAAAACGCCGCCGTATCCATTCTTATCTTTCCTGAAGGAACGCGTTCCGATGACGGCAGATTAAAAGATTTTAAAACAGCCGGATTGAAAAGATTTATTGAAATATTAAATTTGCCTATTTTGCCGGTTGTTATAAGCGGTACATTTGGTATTTTAAAAAAAAATTCGTTAAGGATTTATGGAGGAAAAACGGTACGGCTTAAGGTATTAAAACCAGTTTTAACTGAGACACATGGCACAAGATCAACTTCTGACTTAATTCAAAATATAGAAGGGAATATAAATAAAGAATTCTTTAGCTGAATAAAAAATTAACCTACTTATATGTTAATCAATTTTAGGCAATAAATTTCAAAAATAGCAAAATTAATTTTATTTTAAAATAAACAATGACGAGGTAATTCAATATTATGACAAGTGCGGCAAATAATGCAGTAAGCGCAGTAAGTGCGGTGAGTAATTTAGTAAACGGTACCGTAAATAATTTAAAAAATAATTCTGATACTAAAAATAGTTTAAAGATTATTCCGCTTGGAGGTTTAGGCGAGATAGGTCTTAACATGATGGTTTATGAGACTGAAAACGATATCATTATAGTTGACTGCGGGTTAATGTTTCCTGAAGACTATATGCTCGGAATTGATATGGTAATCCCCGATTTTAACTATTTGTACAGTAAAAAAGAAAAAATACGCGGGCTGCTGCTGACTCATGGACACGAAGACCACATAGGCGCGATTCCGTATCTCTTAAGAGAATTTAACATTCCTATATTTGGAACACCTTTTACCCTCGGCATACTTGAAGAAAAATTAAAAGAACATGATTTACCTACTAAATTTTATTTGTTTACCGTTAAAACAGGCGGTACAATCACCCTCGGCGATTTTAGCGTAGAATTTATAAGCGTAGCCCATTCTATAATAGACGGCGCATGCCTTGCTATCAGAACTCCGTTCGGGGTTATTATTCATACAGGAGATTTTAAATTAGACCAGTCTTTGGAGCAGTCTCAAATTACCAATATTAACAGGCTGGCATATTACGGAGATGAAGGCGTTTTAGCTCTTCTTTCTGATTCTACAAATGTTGAAAAAGACGGTTTTACAATCTCTGAAAAAGATATTAAAAAAACATTCAGAAACGTTTTTAGAGACCATAAAGGCAGGATAATCATAGCCCTTTTTGCTTCCAATATTCACAGGACTGCACAGCTGTTGGAACTGGCGAGAGAATTTAATAAGAAAGTTTTAATGAGCGGCAGAAGTTTAATAACATATACGAGAATTGCAAAAAGATTGGGTTATTTAGATTATTATGAAGACATTTTGATAGACGAAGAAGCGCTGCCGTATTTTGAACCGGAAGAAATGCTGATATTAACGACGGGAACGCAGGGTGAACCAATGTCTGCCTTATCCAGAATCTCTGTCGGCGACCATAAGTTTATAAAAATAAAGAATAATGACCTTGTTATTCTGTCATCAAAGTTTATACCCGGCAATGAAAAAGCAATTACGAAAATTATAAATAATTTATATAAAAAGGGCGCTGAAGTTCTGTACGAAAAAATATCCGCAATTCACGTGTCCGGTCATGCAAGCAAAGAAGAGCTGAAACTCATGATGAATATAACAAAGCCGCAATATTTTATACCTATACACGGAGAGCTTAGACACCTTTATCAGCACAAAAAAGTGGCAGTCGATATGGGTATAAGCTCTGCAAATATATTTACTATCGAAAATGGGGATGTTTTAAATTTTGATGCCTGCAATTGTTTAACAAAAGGAAATAAAGTTTATTCGGGCAGAATATTTGTCGACGGAAAAGGTATAGGCGATGTTGAAACCGGAACATTAAAAGAGCGGGCGCATTTATCGGAAAACGGCATGATAATAATAGTATTAGTTGTTGATTCCAAAACGGCAAATATTATTTCCGGACCGGAGATAACATCAAAAGGATTTGTGTTTGAAGATTATTTTAAAAGCTTATATAAAGATTTAAATGGTCAGGTCTTGAATATTATACGTTTAAATCAGGAAGAAAAGGGCGAAAATATAGACTGGGTAAAAGTAAAAGATGAGATCAGAAGGGTTATGAAAAAATATTTAAATAAAACAATCGACAGACAGCCTTTTATTTTTCCTATGATTATAGAAATTTAAAAATAAAAAAGGATGTTATAAAACAAATTTTTTTAATTAGCTTCAAAATAAAAAAATAGCGGTATAATATAATTAATAAAAGGTGTTTGTATCAGAATAATAAGAATTTAATGAGATATTAAAATATATTAACTTGAATATTAAAAAAGCCGTTGATTATGTCAGTAGCTCAATATAATAAATATTAATAAAATAAAAATATATTAAGTTAAATATATTAAGTTAAATATATTAAGTTAAATATATTAAGATAGTTCAACATCAAGGAGGTGATTCATATGGCATGCGCTTCAAAAAAAGGAGAAGGCACAAAAACAAAACCGCCGAAAACGAAAAGCAAATAAAGACTTTGTTTATCACACTCCCTCCCGTTTATTAACAATAAATAAAAGGGGGTGTGATAAATTTAGTATAATCTTCATATATTGGCTTTAACGCTGTCCGGTGTCTATTTTTATTATTACCCTTAATTCTGCAATAGAAAATATGTATGCATTTCTTTGCTCGGTTAAGCAAAATATGATGATATAAGCGCCTTTTCTTTTTTTATTAACCTTGCTGAATTTTTTGAATTATATATTCGCAAGATTAATGCCCACCGTAATATCTGAAACTATGCAGATATATTTTTTAATTTATAAAAATAAAACTTTTTAATTAATTTTTTTATTGATTATCGTTTTCTATTGTTTTATAATTATTGTCAACTGATAATAATTACTAATATGAATAAATTTTAATATCTAATATCTAATATTTGATGTCTGATATCCGGTATTTAGTGTTTAATATTAAACGTCGTTTTTAATTTAATTTAATTTAATTTAAAAAAAATTAATTATTAACTTTAACGGAGGTTGGTTGTTTATGGATGCATTAATTCTTGCCCGAATTCAATTTGGGCTCACGGCTTTTTTCCATTTTTTATACCCCCCTTTAACTATAGGGCTGGGCGCTTTACTCGTTATCACGGAAGGAATTTATGTTTATTCCAAGAACGAAGATTATCTTAAAATCACCAGATTTTTTGTAAAGTTGTTTGCAATAAACTTTGTTGTAGGGGTAGCCACAGGAATAGTTTTAGAATTTCAATTTGGAACAAACTGGGCTCAATATTCCGCTTTTGTAGGAACTATTTTCGGGTCGCCGCTTGCAATAGAAGGGCTTTTTGCTTTTTTTATGGAGTCTATTTTTGTCGGTGTTATGTTATTCGGCTGGAACAGACTATCCCCAAAGGCGCACTGGGTTTCTACCATACTTACCGCATTCGGCTCAGCCCTTTCAGGCGTTTGGATTATAGTTGCAAATTCATGGATGCAGACTCCTGCCGGTTATAAAATGGTAAACGGAAAGCCAATAATGACCAATTTTTTACATGTCGTATTTAATCCGTATTTTCCGGCGGAATTTACCCATACTATTATGGGGGCGTGGGAATACGGCGCATTTTTTATGGCTGGAGTCGCTTCATGGTTTTTAATTAAAAACAATAAAGATATGGTTATGAGAAAGGCTTTAAAAGTTGCAATAATTGCAGGAATATTTATTTCCGTCGTGCAGATTATTTTAGGAGACGTAAGCGCTAAAGAGGTTGTTAAGTATCAGCCGACAAAGCTTGCCATGATGGAGGCACAATGGCATACGCAGAAAGATGCTCCAGAAGTATTATTTACGATACCGGATGAAGCGCAGCAAAAAAATTATTTTGCGATAAAAGTTCCGTATCTTTTAAGTATGCTGGCGACAGGAAATCCCTATGGCAAGGTGATGGGGCTCGACAGTTCAATAAAATATATTGCGCACAAAGACCATATAACAAATTTGAAACCATCCATGTTTCCGGTAGATGCGGTTTATACCACGTTTCATATTATGATGTATATAGGTTTTTATTTGGCGGGGATTATGCTGATTGCTATAATACTTTACTGGAAAGATAGATTGTATGATAATAAGTTTTTCTTGAAGGTGTTATGGTATTCAACTTTTCTGCCACTTCTAGCGCTTGAAATGGGGTGGTGTACTACCGAAATAGGCAGACAGCCGTTTACTGTTTACGGGCTGCTAGAAACACAAAATTCTGTTTCCAAGAATGTGACCGTACCTGATTTAATTATATCTATAATAATGTTTATAACAATTTATCTAATTTTATTATCATTTGCCTTGTTTCTGTTTAAGAGAGAACTAAAAGGAAGACTGGAAGGCAAAGATGAAGTAAATATTAAACCGAAGGAGGCATGATTATGAGTTTTCAATTTTTACAAGTACTCTGGTTTATACTTATAGCCGTTATAATTTTAGGATGGGCTACGATGGATGGGTTTGATTACGGAGTAGGCTCATTGTTGGCGTTTATCGCCAAAGACGACAGAGAGAAAAAAATAGTAATAAATTCTATAGGTCCGGTATGGGATGGAAATCAAGTATGGCTTATTTTAGGCGGAGGTGCGATTTTCGCAGCTTTTCCGCAGGTTTACGCTTCGGTGTTCAGCGGTTTTTATCTTGCAATGATGCTTGTTGTATGGCTAATAATATTCAGAGCGGTTTCATTTGAATTTAGAAGCAGGATAGAAGATGAAAGCTGGAAAAAGCGCTGGGAAATTGTTATAACGGTAACAGGACTCGGCATAGGACTTTTGCTTGGGGTTGCTTTAGCTAATGTATTAAGAGGTATTCCTTTAAATAAAGAGCATGTGGATTTTGAATCATTATTCGGTTTGCTGAACATTTTTGCGATTGTCGGCGGGCTTATATCGTTATCAATGTTCTTAATGCACGGCTCTGCTTATCTTGTTATGAAGACTGAAGGAGAACTGCGGAAAAGGGCAAGAAATTACGGAACAAAATTTGCTTATGCCTATATAATACTTACGCTCATTTTTCTGTTGATTTCTCCTATATTTGCACCGAGGCTTCTTAATAACGGTCTGGGTATTTTAGGGGATCTCGTACCGGCAATAATGCTGATAGGAGCAATAGGCGTCATATTAGCTATGAAATCAAACAGCGATATAAGGCCTTTCATGTTCTCCGTTTTAAGTATAATCGGAACTGTTGCAAGCGTTGCAGTCGGTTTGTTTCCTGATATTGTACCTTCTACTATTAAAAGCAGCTACAGTCTTACGCTGTTTAATTCATCGTCTAATGAACTTACGCTTGTAGTAATGCTTATTGCGACGTTGATAGGGCTGCCTTTAGTTATATTATATTCAATTTATGCTTATAAGAGATTCGGGCTGAAAGTTAAATTAGACGAAGACAGCTATTAAATATTTATTTAATTGTTTAAATTATTTACTCGTTAAATGGTTTAATTTAAAAAATCCGCCTGGCTTTATTATTAAAACACTGTTTTCCTAAAACAAAAAGACCGTTTAGTTATCGAATTTGAATAACTAAACGGTCTTTTTTTAACTATACGTGCTGATATAAATATAATTTATTTCATATTTATTTTGCATCATTATCAGTATCTTCAAAGTCGTCAGGGTCTTCGCCTTTACTTTTTTTAGCCTGCCTTACTTTGGTCTTTTCAACCCTGTTGTCAATCCTCTTGATGACGCCGTTAAATAACCCTTCAACGGCAAAAATAACTTCTTTGTTAGCATTGCCGACATGTTCTACTACATCGGCAGGAATTCTGTCATAAAACGCATCAACTATTCTATGTCTGAAATCAGATCTTTTCTCTCTGAATGATTTTTCATCTTTTAACAACATAATTAAATACCTCCAAATTAATTTTAAATTTTAGCATCTATTTAGATAATTTTTAGTAAATAAATTTTAATAGAGATTTAATAAATATAAATCTATAAATATAAATCTATAAATATAAATCTATTTAAATCAACCGCCCCAGAATAAAAATACCCGCATACGGTATTTATAATTCTTACTAAATTTTAAGTTTAACTTAATTCTTACTTAATTTTAAGGCAGACAAATAACAACAGTGAAACCGCAGCAAACAGCCAACGAAATAATCTATACCTCTAATTATTATATCGCAAATCAATAACAAAAACAATATTATTGCAAATTATTGAATTATTGCATAAAAAAAATAGATTTCCGGTCTTTATTTTTTATTTTATTACGTTTAATTATTTATAATGATTTAATGAATTTCATAATGATTCGTCATTTTTATTCTCTTCAATTTTTTTCTTGATTTCATACCCGAGTTTTGCCGATATCGTTTTAGCTGCCGCAAGAGTCATTGGAATAATTATGTTGTCCAACCGTTCTTTTGTCGTTCTTATCAGCGGCGCCGAAATAGATATGCCGCCTATTATATGATCTGTATAGTCTCTTAATGGAACGCCTATACATATGATACCGCTGTCTAATTCTTCGTTATCTACTGCATAACCCTGCTTTTTAACCTTTTCAAGTTCTTCATATAATTTATTTTTATCTGTTATAGTATTTTTGGTATAGGGCTTTAATTCTGAAGGCAGCAATTTTTCTATAGCATCCCTAGATTCAAATGCTACCTGACATTTACCGATAGCAGTCGCATATATAGGCAGCATATTTCCAACCCTTGAAGCAACTTTTAAAACCTGGTCTGCTTCGATTATATCTAAATATATAACATTTTTTTCTCTTATTACTCCCACATAGGCGGATTCTTTAACATTATTTACAAGCGCTTTTAATACAGGTTCTGCGATGCTCAGCAGCCTGAGATGATGGATAAAAGATTGTCCAAGTTCAAGACTTTTCAGCCCGAGTCTGTAATTTTCCGTAAACGGATCCTGTTCTATGTATCCTTTGTATTCCAATGTTGCAAGAAGCCTGAATATTTTATTTTTGTGCAGTTTTAATATCTTGCTTAATTCACTGACGCCAAGTTCGGATTTATCGCCTTTAAAAGCTTCAAGCAGTTCAAATGCGTTTAAAACTGTTTTTATGATGTAGTTAGTTTTGTCTTTTTTCCCCTTGTGAATTGTTTCTTTTGTTTCTTTAAGATTTATTGTTTCTTTAGATTTTTTGATGTCTTTTACGGGCGTAGCCATTTTGTCCTCTTCGTAATCCATAATTTTAATTTATTTATAAGTTGATTTATAAATTTATACACAAACTGAACAACTGATTTCCAAGTCTATTATTTAACTGTCTATTATTTAACTATATCTTTATCTTTAAACCATATATTTAATTTATAATGCCGAGTATGAGGTTTGCCGATGTTTGCCAAAGATAAAAACACCTGTCCGTCATTAGTCATTTATAAATAAAACAGATTTTTACAATTTCGCATAAACGGCATATTGTACATTATATTATAAAAGATAAACTTATACATTCAATTATAATATAAATTATATTAAAATTTAACTAAAAAATAAAAAAGCTGTATAAGGTTAAGTATAATATAAATTATATTAAAATTTAACTAAAAAATAAAAAAGCTGTATAATTTAAGTATAAAATAAGTTTAATAAATATTATATAATATAATTAAAATAAAAGTTTAACGTTATATAATCTAAAATTAATTTAAATATTTTTATATATTATTATATATACCGATAAGATTATGAAAAACAATAAAGAAATAAATAATGAAAGATTATTATGGCTGACTAACGCAACGGAAAAAACATTGAATATGATAATTAACAGCGGCAATTACAGCGGCGCAGGAGTCAATAGTCAAACAGAAAACCGGTTTGGAATATTTATACGGAAAGAAATTCTGAACGGAATAGATAAATTATTAGATACAGATTTTACTGAATTTATAATTTATGATGTTATAAGCAAAAAAATTAAAAACGCTGTTTTTTCAGATAATTGGGATAAAAATATAAAAGTCAGCTCTATTGCGCCTGAGCCTACAAAATTTGTTAAAATCAAAATCTCTGAAAATATTCTGGGAATTTTTAACTATCAAAATGATGAATATGCAACGGAAGTTTTTAAAAAAATGGATGTCAGGGATATAATATTATATAGTTTTAACGGCGCAAACAGCAATAGATTTCTGGCAGTCAGCGGCGTTGTCAAAAGAAATAAAAATTTTTTTAAAAATGACGCAGATTTTTATAAAAACGCTATGACTTTGTTTGCGGCTGCATATGAGATGCAGCAATTATATGAAAAATTAAATAGTTCGTTAAAGTTAGAAAAATTAAATAAAAAACTTAATCTGATAAATAATCTGGCATATAATTTGTCTTTAGCTTATTGTATAGAATATGCGTTAAAAATATTTGCGGAAGCTTTATTTTCAATAAAAACTAATAAAATAGAGAAAATAAAATCAATACATATCAATATATTTGATTCGCTGCATAAAAAAACGTTGACCTCTATGATATATTTAAGAGATAAAAAACCTGTATTTTCGCATCCTGTAGATTATAAAGAGTATGTCGGGAATTGTAAGCTGTTCCGTGACGATATAATTGTTAATAATAAACAATGTCAACCTCATACATATGCAGGAAATAATAATAAAGGCGGCGCTGAAGTTTACAACAGATTCAAATCCGATGAATCTGCCGAAGTTGGGGAAACAGATGAACAATTTACAATATCAGGAGAAAATATTTGCGGTACTGAAAACGCAGCATTAAAAAATGTATTAAATAATAACGACAAAAAAGAGGTCTCTTTTGTTGATAATTGCGAATTTCACGGTACCGACGGAAGTTATAACTGTTATCCTATCAATATATCGGGATGCATTAGCGGGTCGGTAAACATAGAATCAGATTACGATGCTTTTTTTTCAAAAAATATCCAGGGGCTAATTACCGAAATAATTAATATAGCCGCTCCTTTTTTTGCTAAATTAATATTAATAGAATATAATAAAGAATTGGCGATTACCGACTCATTGACCGGAATATACAACCGCAGATTTATGTACGAATTTGCCAAAATGGAAATAAGCAGGGCTATAAGAAATAAATCTCCTTTGTCTTTTGGCATAATAGACATAGATAAATTTAAAGAGATTAACGATACATACGGTCATTATATCGGGGACAGCATACTAAAAGAATTCGCAGATGATTTGCGGAAGTTATTTATGAGAAAGCAGGACCTGATTACGCGGTACGGCGGCGACGAATTTATCGTTATTTTACCGGAAACCGACAGAGATAACGCAGCTGTTCTTCTGAATAGGTTTAATGATTTTGTTGCTCATAAAGTTTATATGCCTAACAGTATTGAGAATATTAAGATTAATTTGACCGTTTCCATAGGCGGTTCTTCTTTTTCACCTGAGACAGCAGATATTGGCGATACAGAAAGAAAAAAGGGTAACTATAAAACAAATACGGTCGACTCTGCTATAAATACTATAAATACGGAAGTGCAATTGTTACAAGGCGGCAAAAAAAATAAGAATAAAAATGCGTCAGATAATAAAGCAAACATCGAACATGACGGACAGGGCGAAAATTACGCTGATGAAAATATATCGATAATTGAAGGTCTTTTTAAAATTGCCGATGCAAATTTATATAAAGCAAAAGAAATGGGAAGAAATACTGTCGTAATATGATATAAAAAAACAATAGAAATTAATAAATATAGGCAAATATAATAGACAATTATAATAGGCAAATATAAATATATAGACAAATATATAAATAGATATAAGAAACAGATATAAGAAACGATTGTAAATATTAATAGACGGCTGCTTATTATAATTATGGGAAATAATTTGGGAAATAATTATGAAAGATAATTTAAGAAAGATAAGTCTGTTCAAAAACGGACCGGATTATCTCGTGTGCCTGATATGTGCCCACAGATGTAAAATCAAAGAAAATAAACTTGGAGTGTGTAAGACTATAACAAATAAAGAGGGCAGCCTATACTCAATAAATTACGGAATAATTGTCGCAGAAAGTACTGACCCGATTGAAAAAAAACCTCTTTTTCATTTTTTACCCGGAAGTTTTTCGTATTCTATTGCTTCCCCCGGATGCAACTTCAGATGTCTTGGATGTCAGAATGCAGATATTTCTCAAACATACAGGGATGAAAATTATGACGAATTTTTAAATTATTTTAAAAATATGAAAAGAACTTTGCCTGATGAAATTATAAAAAAAGCTTTAACTGCAGGTGCTTCTTCTATTTCTTATACATATACGGACCCGGCGGTGTTTTTTGATTACAGTCTGGAAACTATGCGTCTTGCCCATAAGGCGGGATTGAAAAATATTTTTGTAACCAACGGATATTATACGCACGAGTCTGCAGAAGCAACAAAAGGTCTGCTCGATGCCGCAAATGTTGATATTAAATTTTTTAAAGATGAGAGTTACAGGCGGGTATGCGGCGGCACTTTAAAACCGGTTTTGGAATCCATAAAAGAATTTTATGCGATGGGTGTTCATTTGGAATTAACAACATTATTAATTGATGATTATAATAATAACGATGAAGAAATTAAATCAATAGCAGATTTTATTAATTCGATTAATAAAGATATTCCATGGCATATTTCAAGATTTTTCCCATTATATAAAATGAAAGACGGTCATATCACCAATGAAAAAAGTTTAGCTAATGCTTATGATATAGGCAAAAATGCCGGATTAAATTATATTTATATAGGCAATGTAATTTCTGAAAAATTCGAGAATACATATTGTCCGTCCTGTAAAAAACTATTGATTGAAAGGAGCGGTTATAATATAATTGAAAATAATATAACGTCCGAAGGCAAATGTAAATTTTGCGGTTATAAAATATTTGGTGTTTTCAAATAATTTGTTATTTATATAATTTTCTGAATATAATAATATGGACAACAAGAATAGTAAGGATAGTAAAACATGGAAAATAGATACGCTGTCTTTTTCAGGATTATTAAAATGGGAACAAATAGATTTTCTGGTAGAAAAGGTAAAAAATTCCAATAAAAATTGGTATTATAATTATACACAGATTGATGAGCCGACAGTGGAGATTAGCGCGGAAGAAGCAGGTATTTTTTTAAAAGAACGTTCTGATGAAATCAGAGTTCTTGACGAGGTCTGCGGATGGTTTTATGTACATACCACGGACAATCCTGACACAATTAAAATATATCATCCTAAAATGTCTGGAGGAAGCAGCTGTTCTATTATTACGCCTCCGCCGTGGATTATAGTTTCGATTGAGCAGCCTGAAGATATTGCCAATCTTGAAAGCTATAAGCCTATTATAAAAAAAAGCAAAAAGGGAATTTTTAAATATTTCGGAAAATAAACATTAAATAATAATTGAAAAATAAACATTGCAAAATAAACAGTAGACGGCAATTAGTTGATATGTCGACAACAATATAAATAATATAAATATACAGGGCAGAAATAGAACATAAAATTTTAACAAAAAAATTGACAAGTTTATGTTCAATAAAAACTTGCGATTTACATCGGTATATTATATAATATGCATAAAATGCAACGTAGATATGTATTAGATATGTGGAATACGCAATTAATAAAAAACAAAGCGTATTATTATATAAGATACATGAAATGCTACAGGCAAAGGCAAGAAAGGCAGCAGCAATAAATAAATCAAAATAAATAAATAACAAATCAATCCGCACCAAAAAATTGGGGGATCGTCTAGCGGCAGGACCTGGGACTCTGACTCCCATTACGGAGGTTCGAATCCTTCTCCCCCAGCCATTCAAAAAACTGTTCAAAATTAACTGTGTTTTGAAATATTCAGTAGTTCAAGCAGATCACGACCGAAGGGAGTCATCCTTCTCCCCCCCAGCCAGGCGAGTTGTTGGGACACAGGACAACCCAGATGACGAAGCGGTATAGCTATTTAGTGCCATAATCTTGGTTGTCCAAATTTGGAACTAAATTCCATTTTCTTTTTTATGGGCGAATTTATAACTTTGATTTTTGTATTTTTATAATATAAACTATATACAGTATCTTGATAAAAGGTGGATTATGAGCACTAAAGAATTACTTTTAAATGAAATAGAGCATTTTCCGGAGCCTTTTCTTGACGAGGTTTTAGATTTTATGAATTTTTTGAAAACAAAATCCGTTCAGGAAAGACTTGAAGCTTCCGTTTTAAGCGAGTCCTCTCTTAAAAAAGACTGGCTGAAGCCGGAGGAAGATAAGGCATGGCAGAATTTGTAAAAGGCGATATTGTCGTAGTGCCTTTCCCTTTTTCCGATTTGAGCCAGGCTAAAAGACGCCCCGCCCTAGTAATTTCAAAATTTGTTTATTGCATAATATAAAAAGAATTAAACAAAATATATTAAACGGTTCAAAAGGCAGAATGCCATATTCATGGTTATATTACAACTTAGTAAAAAATGTATCGAAAGATAAAACAATACATTCATGTCAGATATCGGTTGGATTAACGGAAAAATTACTAAAGGCTTTCACAAAAGAAGAGGATATAGTTTTAATTCATTTTGGAGGTCCAGGCAATGAAATATTATTAGCTAAACAATTCAATAGGCATTATATTTCGGCAGAAATAGATAAAATTTATTATAATATGATACTAAAAAGAATTATTATATTTAATTATTTTATTAAAAGCTATAGCATAAAAAAATTTAATTAATCAAAAATAAAATTGGCAAAATACTGTTATAATATATAGTTGATAAATCTATAAATATTGCAGCCTGCTATATCATTATACATCAGTGCATTTTAACAATGTATTTAAGGGTTGCCTTCCGTTTCCATTTCCGCTTTTTCTTCCATTTCTGTTTTTTTTAGTAACATCCGGCGGGATTCAGGTCTATTGACAAGAAATATGCCTGTCAAAATAAAAAAACCGCCTATAATCATTTGCAAATTGACTGGTTCGCTTAATAAAATTAATCCAGACAAAACTCCGAACAGCGGAACTAAAAATAAAAAAGAACTGACCTTTCCTGGGTTATTTTTCTGAATTAAATAAAACCAGATTCCAAATTGCACAATGGAACTCATAATAGCAAGCCAAAGAACAATTAAAGCAAATGAAAAATTAAAAACCACATACGGATGCCCGAAAATTTCACTGATAAAGAGCAGCAATATTCCTCCAATCAGCATTTGATAAGCGGTAAGCACCCAAATGTTTATAAAACTAGCCACCCGCTTAACCAACAATGTGGTTATTGCCCAAAATACCGCTCCAGATAGCGCTATCCACACGCCTACTCGATAATAAGGGTGAAATCCAATTAGTATTACTACACCGATAAAGCCGACAATAACCCCAATCCACTGCAGCAAACGATACCGCACGCCAATAAATGCACTAAATAAAACAACTAATATAGGGTTTACAAATATTAAAATAGAGGATTCCCCCGCAGTGATGGTGCGCAAACTCAAAAAAATAGCTCCGAAAACACCCGTTGTTTGAAAGAATCCAATCACTGCAACGTAAAGCCATTCGCTTGGATGTTTTGGATGAGGCATTCGCATAAATCCGACAATGAAAGCCAGCAATAGTCCAGCCAGAATGAAACGTATCGCAGCAAACATTAAAGGTGATGCATACATGTCACCCATTTTAATTACTGAAAAAGCCGACCCCATCAGCGCAGTGGATAACACAATCAATATAATAAACTTTAAACTATTCATAAAAACCCTCGCTGCAATAATAAATTCCGATAATTTTGTCTTCTATCGTTAATCTGCTATTTTAAGTTGGCGAGCCATTCATCCGTTCCGATTACCCTGCCAAACCGCACCTGAGTTACCAATATAGCCCTGTGCAGTTCTTCGGCAGTAACGGAACCGGCATAATTTGACACTGAAAGAGTTCCGGTAGCGTCTGACAAAAACTCCACGCCGTAACCGCGGTGAAATGCGCTCCTTGCCGTAGAATCGCAGCAGTTCTGGGTCATATATCCGATTATCGTAACTGTATCCGCGTTTATGTCCTTAAGCCATTTATCTAATATCGTGTCTTTAAAACTGTCGGGAAAGTTTTTTTCTATTAAAATATCACTGCGCCGTTTTGCAATTTCAGGGTGAAGTTCCCATTCATAGCTTCCTTTTCTAAAAACAGGGGATTCAGGAGATATTGCCGAATTTTGGATAATCGCCGTAGCTATTTTATTTTCCATTGCAGCATCCATAATTCTAAGGATATTGTTAAAACTGCCTGAAGGGTGCGATACCGGCAGTTTACCGGTAAAATATTCATTTTGGACATCTATAACGATTATAGCGCGTTTCATAATCCCTCCTGGTATAATGTTCACTGTAATTATCATGAACATATTTGTTAATTTGATTGATTTTGTTAAAATGTTTATAAATTTGTAAAATTAAATCTAAAAACTATTCTTAAAATATTAATTTTAAATATGGACTTAATATAGGATATACTATTGACTTTGCTATTACAAACGATTATTATTGATATTATTAATCATTTTTAATGATGATAGTTAAAATATAATTAAACATTTTAAACATAATATATAATGAACTAATATTATATGGATTTGAATATTTTAAAAATATTTTATGCGGCTGCGAAAGAAGAAAGTATTACAAAGGCTGCGGCTAAGCTTAACTATGTCCAGTCGAACGTTTCGGCAAGAATAAAACAGCTTGAAGAAGAGCTTGGAGTACCTCTTTTCTACAGAACTGGAAGAAGAATTGTTTTAACCCCTGCGGGTAAAATATTGTTCTCATTTGCTGAAAAGATAGTTAATATCGAAAAAGAGGCAGAAAAAGCGGTAAAAGAAACATCAGGCGACGATGCCGGCATTGCCGTCGGTTTTATGGAAACCGTCGCCGCCGTGAAATTGCCGCCTATCCTTATAACCTACAATAAAAATTTTCCAATGTCCTCTTTAAAACTTGTAAGCGGTTCAACGGAAGAATTGCTTTTAAAAGTCTTAAGCTATGAACTAGAAGGAGCCTTCGTCGGGGGTCCGGTAGAACATCCAGATATAGAAGAGCATTCCGTATTCGAAGAAGAACTTGTAATACTTTCAAATGAACAAGTTGATGATTTAGCGGATAAAAATATAGTGGTTTTTAAAAAGGGATGTGCTTACAGAAGAAGGCTTGAAAAATTTTATGAAGGTTGCGGCATATTTTCTTATAAGATATTTGAATTTGGTTCTATCGAAGCTATACTTGCCTGCGTTTCCGCAGGAATGGGGGTAACTATGCTGCCGCTCTCAGTCGTAAAAGAAAAAGGATACAAAAACTTAAAAATAATACCGCTTTCGGACGGCAGAGGCAAAATGACGACGGTATTTATAAAAAGGAGGGATACTCTGATGACAAAAGCCTTATCCAATTTTTTAAAAATAGCGGAAGAACTTAAATGAATAATTATATTCGTTAACTGAAAAAACTCTATAGCTAAAAAACTCAGTACACAATATTTTGATTATTTCTTGCAATGACAAATACAAGCCGATATTCTCGTTTGGCCGCATATGCATACACGCTTTCATATTCGCCAAGCCGGCAATTATACTACGGTCTTTCTTTTCCGATAATTTTATTTATTTTTATTTTAATGACGGCGACTTTTCTATTATTTTTAGATTTATGATTTTCGACCATTTCTAAAAAATTCTTCCGATTGTTCAAGCACGGAGGTCGAGAAAAAATAGAAATCCCAATGGATGTCCTGTTTAAAGACGGATTGTGCGTATTATACGACAAAATTTGATTTTCCGTAAGATTTTACATTCATTTTTAATTTTTATATAATATAATTATACACAGATATTGTTGCATATTTGTATAAAATATGTAAAAATGATATTATGAATTTTGAATAGGACGAGTCTAAAAGCAACGCAAATAAAAGTAAACAAGGCATTGATTTTGAAACCGCAAAAAATATATTTTTAGATGAAAACCGTGTTGAAATTATAGCCCCGTATCCCATAGAAAATAGATTTATTAACACAGGAAAACTTAAGGGAAAATTATGGACCGTCATTTTTACAATCAGAGGAGATGCTATAAGAATTATTTCCGCAAGACGTTCAAGAAAAAAAGATGTAAAACTATATGAAGAAAAATATTTTAGCTAAAACCACAGAAGAATTCGACCGCCGTTTCGACGAAGGAGAAGACATTACCGACCTTATCGACATTTCTAAGTCCGCTATAACACGCGGAGGCAAAAAAGTCCGCCTTACAATAGATGTATCGGCATCTTTAGTTCAAGAAATAGACGATATAAGAATGAAAATAGGCGTAGATAGGGGTGCATTAGTCAAAATATGGCTTTACGAAAGAGTTAAACAGGAAAAAGGTGTTCAGTAATATTTGCGTAAAATTAAAAGCGGGGCAGGTTTGATTTTTTAGGACGGCAGAGCGGCGCCCGAAATAATGAGTTCGATAGCTTTCTAAATCTGCTTAGGCTCAGGCGGGCATCCAGGCATAAAACAATCTACTTCCGCGACTTGCAAAAGCATCCTGAGAGCATCGTAAAACCGTGGAGTTTCGAGCCTGCCTTCCGCAACATCCGACTCCGGAACCGGCAAAACACCGAGAAGATTGTCTATCGTAGGATTATCGAGATAAATTTGACTTTAACTGGACAGCCTTCGGACTTGGATTTTTCTTTTAACCCTTTTTAATAATATGCTTATTGATGCTTATTGTTATTAATTATATCAATTCTTTTGGATTATATCATATTTTCAAATATTATATAAAATTATGATATAATTATAATAATTTAAGGTAAATCGTATAAATATTTTTTATTAATATTAATATTAGTATAATGAAAACTTTTTTTTCTTTAACATTTCAGGAATTAAGTGCATATAATCCATTCGGCTATAAATTTCATCCTAAGCCTGAGCAAATAGAAATTTTAGAAACTGAAGCTAAAAATGTTGCCAAAGAAATAGCAAACGGGTTAAGAAAAAATTTTAACGCAAAAAAGGTCGTTTTATTTGGTTCGTTAGCCACCATGGAATTTATCGAAGGTTCGGATATTGATATAGCGGTGCGGGGAATTCCCTATGATGATTTTTTTAAGGCGGTAACCTTTGCCTCAGGATTTAGTAAAAAATTTAAAGTGGATTTAGTAGACGCCAAAGACGCCTCCGATAGTTTATTAGACAGCATAAAACGGGACGGTATTGAGATATGAATAAAAAAGCCGCAGTTATAGCCGGACGTTTAAATTCCGAATTAATCGAATTAAACAGGGTAGCCGATAGAATTTTAAAAGAATGGGACAAAGCAAAAACCAGTGGTGATGAATACTACATAGACGCTGTTGCTTTTAATATTCATAGTTTTTATACCGGATTAGAAAGAATATTTCAAAAAATAGCGTCCGGTATCGATGAATCGATGCCGGCAGGATCAAATTGGCATCATGAGTTATTATGCAGATGGCATCCGAAATTCCAGGTGTTAGACCGCCTGTAATTTCAGAGGAAACTAAAAATATTCTGGAAGATTATCTCGGTTTTAGACATATTGTGCTGAATATTTATTCTTATAAAATTCATCCCGAAAAGATAGAAATTCTGGTAAAAAAGCTGCCGAATGCCTTAACGAAAATAAATAACGAAATAGAAGCAGTATCGATATACTTGCAAAATCTAAAAATTTCTGCAAATAATAACGGTGAGTAATTTTCATTTTTAGATATTAATAAAACGGCTGACGGCGGAACTATCGAAGCAAATGAAGGAATAGAAGAGGCTTGACGATGAAATAAAACACAATTAGCTAAAATAGAATAGAGCTGAATTTGGAATAAGAATTTATAGAAAATATTAAAAATGAAATAGTACGTAAACGATTATTGCTTGAGCATGAAAGTGTGCTTATTCGAGAATAAACAAATAAATAATGCGCCGTTACGTTTTCTAAAATACGCTGTAATTAGCTGCCTGCACAATTTCCTTTAATTCATTAATTCTTACGACAGCCGCCCCTCTCAATGGAAAATGCATGACATAGAATTTTGTTTCTCCGATAGATTTTTTTTGCCAGCCAAATGTAAAATCTTTTGAATTTATATATTTTTCATAAGTTATTTTGCCGATAAAACAGACTATTTTAGGCTTCTGCTCTCTTATTATTGCACAAATCTTTTTACGACCGGGCAATTCTTCGCCAGTGTGAATTTCAGAAACATCACGGGTAGGTCTGTCAATAATATTTACTAACCCCAATTTATAGAATTTATTAAACTTAGTTTTATAAAATAATCTTAATGAGTTGTCCTCTCTTAGTTCATTTCTTTTTTCCCTGATAATTCCGGCATCGGAAAGAAGATACCAGAACATTTTATTATTAGAAAACGGTACGCCTTTATCGTATGACCCAAAATGGGGATTGATGCCTACGAAAAGTATTTGCGATTTTTTGTATTGATAACGAATCATATTTCAGTCGAAGGATATATAAACTATCCGTTTCGTATTTTCAAAAAAGGCGTCAGCCCATGTTCTTTCGGAAGCATGCGGTTAATTATATAAAATACAGTTAGTCAATTGTTTAACGGATACTATTTCTTTATTATTATATATTATGTATTATACTTTTTCTTATTTTTATTCTTTTTATATTTTCCCATTTCGAAAAAATTTATTGTATGCTCTTGAAAATTTTTAAAATTGAGATATACTCAAAGTAAAGAGCGAAAAAAACAGCGTGTTGTATTAAATTATTATGAACGTGGAAAGTTGATACTGTTGTAAGTTGTATTAAGTTGTATAAATTTTTATTTATATTGCGGTGTTTAAATTACATTTATTGGAGGTGTTTTTGTCATGGCAAACATTTCATTGTGGGATCCTGTGTACAGTATGAAAAATGATGTTGAAAAGATGTTCTCTGAGTTTATGCCTTCAAGCATGAAGAGATTTTGGGGTATGAACCCCGGAATAGGGGAGCCGGCGGTTGATGTCATTGAAAAGGATGATTCGATTGTCGTGAAAGCTTCTATTCCAGGCGTCAATAAGGAAGATGTCAAACTTGAAGTGCATGAAAATGTTCTGATTATAAAAGGGGAGCATAAAGAAGAAAAAGAAGAGAAAAAAGAAGATTATTATAGGAAGGAGATCCAATTCGGGTCTTTTTACAGAAGTGTTGAGCTGCCGTCGGATGTAGAAAGCGAATCTGCAGAGGCTGTTTTGAAGGACGGCATCTTAGAGGTTGCTTTAAAGAAAGTTAAACCGGCTAAGCCGATTAAAATTGAGATAAAATAAGTTTATTATTTTATCAAGTTTTGGGTGTGTTGTCAGGTTAGTTGAGTACTGTTATCTGTTGCGTTAAATTGCAGCAGTTATGTGGAGTTTTTGGCTGCTGAAGACCTTTTTTACTGCTTAATTATAAGCATATTAAGCTTATTTAGCGTTGATAGCGTTTATTCAAGCTTTTAAAAGTCAAGGTCTGAAGCAGCCATTTTATTATCATGATTTATTTTGCAGAAATATTTGTCCTGATTTTTCAGAATTTATATTTGCAGAAATATTTTTCAAATTTTTCAAAATCCATTCCGAAGTAGCATTTTTTTTATTTTATCATGATTTATTTCTGCCAGAATATTCTTCCAAATTCAAGCGGTACTATAACGTCTTTATGGTAAGGTATTACCCTTAGCGTATAATTGTCCGACGTAATTTCGGAGGTGACTTGGGCTTCATAGATAAAACCGTTAATAGCTCCGGGTATGCTTTTAGTTATTTTCATGTCTGTAATGTTGGGTTTTCCGTTCAGTATAGTATATAGTTGAACTTTTATTGCCTCCGGTTCTATTATGCCGAGCCATATCATGCATTTTACGTTATATACGGAGTTATTCGATTCGAAAGACGGATTGGCAAAATGTATTCCGTCCCAATTTTTATTTAATTTATTTTTCCAATTTACTATTTCAAGGGCAATTTGCCCATTATTTGCGTTGCGGTTTTCATAATTTTCCGACATAGGTATATATGCTTTTTCAATGTATTCTTTCATCATTCTGTAAGTAGAAAAAGCAGGGGTTAATGTTGTCATACTCTGTTTAATTTTTTGTACCCATGCTACCGGAATACCGTCTTTATCTCTATTGAAAAACTCAGGTATTATATCGTTCTCAAGCAAATTATAAAGAGATTGTGCGTCCTGTCTGTCATCATTAAAATATTGAACTTTGTCAGATTTATTTCCTATTGCCCAGCCTACGTTTTCGTTATATGCTTCACCCCACCAGCCGTCTAAGATAGAACAATTAAGACCTCCGTTGGATAAAATCTTCATTCCGCTGGTACCGCTTGCCTCTAATGGTCTTTCCATGCAATTTAGCCAGATGTCAATTCCGCCGGTAAGTTTTTGCGCGATATCCATATCGTAATCTAGCAAGAAGAATACTTTGTCGTTTAATTCCGGGTCAGATGCAAATTCAATCCATTCTTTAATGTATTCTTTCCCTTTCATATCGCTTGGGTGTGCTTTACCGCCTATCAGTATTCTGACAGGGTAGTTAGGATTGGTTAAAATCTTTTTTAATCTGTTCTTATCGTTAAGAAGCAAATTTAATCTTTTATATTCCGTGAATCTGCGGGCAAGCCCGATATATAACGCATTAGGGTCAAGGAAAACAGCTCTTTGCGTCAAATTGCAGCATACCTGCATTTTATTCATATGTTTTTGAATCTCATTAATCATGTAAAGCCTGTTTTTCATTTCAAAATCCCATATGTCCGAATCAGAAACTTTTAAAGCAAATTTAGAATTTTCATATGAAAATTTTTCGTGTTCAGGCAGCCCGTCGCAATATTTCATCCAAAATTTATCGGATTCTTCAGAAATCCACGTCGGCGTATGCACACCGTTTGTAATATACTCAACGGGAATTTCTTCCAGCGGCCATCTGTCAAACAAATGGGAAAATAAATCTTTGCTGACATCCTGATGTATTTTGCTTACAGCATTTACAAAGTTGCTTCCCCTTATTGCTAAATACGCCATATTAAAAGGTTCGTCTAAATTTTTGCCTGGTGTTTTTTGTCCGAGGTTGACAAAATCTTCAACGCTTATATTGCATCTTGTAATATAATGCGATAAATAATGTCTTATGAGCGAAGGGTCAAACAGGTCAAACCCGGCGGCAATAGGAGTATGAGTCGTAAATATATTTCCGGCTCTTGTTGAAGTCAAAGCTTCATAAAAATTGCCGCAATTATTACTTATCATCCAGTCGTAAATCCTTTCCAGTACTACGAAGGCAGCATGACCTTCATTCATATGGCACAGATTAAAGTCTATTTTTAAACTTTTTAAAAGTTTAAAGCCGCCTATGCCGAGTATCATTTCCTGAATCAGTCTAATTTCCTTACCGGCTTCGTATAAATCTCCGGTTATACCTCTGTCTATCGGTAAATTAACAGGGTCGTTTGAATCTAAAAAAAACAGTTGAGTATTGCCTATTTTGGCAAACCACACTCTGAGGGTTATCACTCTTTCAGGAAGAGTAATAGTAATTCTAAGCCATTCGCCGGATTTGTCCCTTAACGGTGCAATCGGCAAAGAATGAGGATCATTATAAGGGTATACTTCGTTTTGCATCCCCGTACTGTCAACAATCTGATGAAAATAGCCCTTTTGATATAATAATCCTACTCCGATTACAGGAACACCCAAATCCTCAGCCGTTTTAAGATAATCTCCTGCCAGAATTCCAAGTCCACCTGCATATAAAGGCAAAGACTCGTCTATTCCGAATTCCATGCTGAAATACGCAATATTTTTAATTTTTGTATCGGGATAATTTTTTGCAAACCAGGTGGAAGAGGAGTCGAAATTCTTCCATTCTTCTCTGATATTATTAAGATTAGTTATAAATGTTTTATCTTTGGCAAGATTGTTTAAATGGTCTAACGAAACTGTCTGTATTATAAGATACGGATTATGGGTCAGTTCCCAGAGGTATGGGTCAAGGGTCTTAAAAAGTTCATCGGCTTTATGATTATATGTCCATCTGAGGTCGAAAGATAATTCAGCTAAAAATTCTAATCCTGAAGGCAATATCCTCGTAGAAAAATGTTGAAGCATTCGGTTTCTCCATAAAATTAAACAAAAATTAATAAATTAATTAATGTTTCTATTATTTTATTAATAATTATATATAAAGATAAATTTATAAAATCGCGGCAGCTGCAATAAGTCAATAAACCTATAAATTAATAAATCTCGAAAAAAACTTAACGCTTTATTGAGCTGCCGTATCGTATTTTTATTCTATTATACTTATTATAGAATAACCGATAATCTTAAATAATTCAATATGTATTTATTTTATAATTCTATTTTATAATAAAAAATTAGAATAAAAAATCAATTTTATCAGTTAAATAATAAAATTTAAATAGTAAAATTAAAATCTTAATCATGCAATAGAAAATATTTATGCATTTTTTTGCTCGGTTAAGCAGAATTTAAGGAAAAGGTGGTAAAAGGTGTCAGATTTTATTTTTTTGTTAGGAAAAGGTGTCAGACACCTATAAATTATAAAATTGCGGCAGCTGCAATAAGTCAATAATATCGGAAAAGGTGTCAGACACCTTTTCCGTAATAACTTTCTATTGCAGGATTAAGGTTAAAAAATAGAAATAGAAATAGAAATATAAATGAAATAAATAAATAAATAAAATTACAGCCTAAATTATTTCAAAATAATTAAAGAAAAATGAGATTTCAAATTTTGCTGATTCAGATGAATCAGACCCATGAACTATATTTCTTTCAATGCTTTCGGCGTACATTTTTCTGATTGTACCTTCCGCTGCATCTGCAGGGTTAGTCGCGCCCATAATCTCACGATTTTTCAAAATAGCATTTTCTCTGAATAAAACCATAGGAACTATAGGACCTTCCGTCATAAAATCGACTAAACTTTTAAAAAAAGGTCTTTCTTTATGCACATAGTAAAAACTTTCTGCGTCTTTTTTTGTAAGTATTGTTTTTTTTATTGCCTTAATTTCAAATCCATTATTTTCAAACAACTGAATAATGCTGCCGGTTATATTTTTTGCTACACCGTCGGGTTTAATTATTGATAAAGTTTGTTCAAGCATTTACTCTCCGAATTTTATAAATTTTTTTATTTTTTAATTTTTCTTTGCTTCGCTTCCCAATCTAAAACCAATTTCCAGCGCTTTTTTATTATAATCTTCAAATCCTTTAGGCACTCTTTTCATAAGTGCTTTTTCAATGGAATCTTTAGATACGATACCTGATATTTCGACCAGAGCACCGAGAGCTATAACATTAAGCCCCAACAGTTTACCAAGCTCTTCCCTCGCCGATTTTTCCATATCTAAAACGTAAAGTTTACCTTTCGCTTTTGAAAAGTCGGTCACGAGTTCCTTATCCGTTATTATTGTGCCCGTATCTTTTAAATCTCCGGAATATTTAGAAAATGAGACCTGTGTTAATGCAACCATATAATCTATCGAAATTGCTTTAGGATAAGCAATAGGTCCGGTAGATATCAGAACTTCCGACTTAGATGCGCCCCCTCTGGCTTCAGGACCGTAATTCTGAGTTTGAACGGCATTTTTATCTTCATAAATTGCTGCGGCTTCGGCTAAAATTATTCCTGCCAGTATTAATCCCTGTCCTCCCGAACCGGCAAATCTTATTTCAGTTATATTATCCATTTGCCTTCTCCTTATTATTGTTTAAGTAATGCTAATTTTTTATAATTTTCTTCAGCAAATTCTAAAGAGTCTTTTTTTTCATAGATAAGACCTGTTTTAAATCTTCCCGTGAGTTCTTCCGCCGTCATATTTTGAGCAGACCTGTTCGGAACGGCTTTTTCTTTTTGATATTTAACCATTTCAACCGGAGACTTCATTTTGTTTCTTCTTCCGTATGATATATGACAGTTAGTTATAACGTCCAGTACGGAAAAACCCTTATGAGTCATAGCGTCTGCTATAAGTTTTTCAAGCTGAACGGCATGATAGGAAGTCGATCTTGCAACCCATGTAGCGCCGGCTGCTTTTGCAAGTTCGCATGTGTCGAAAGGCGGTTCGACGCTTCCGTAAGGAGTAGTAGTAGCATAAGATCCGTAAGGCTGAGTAGGAGAAGCCTGTCCGCCTGTCATCCCATAAGTATAATTATTAAATACAATAAGAGTTATATCTATGTTCCTTCTTGCGGCATGGATAAAATGATTTCCGCCTATTGCAAGTGCGTCCCCGTCGCCTGAAATGGTAATAACCTTTAATCTCGGTTTGTACATTTTCATTCCGATTGCAAATGTCAGGGCTCTTCCATGCGTTGTATGAATAGTATTAAAATCAACATACCCAGGAAGCCTTGAAGCGCAGCCGATCCCCGATGTTATAACTATGTCGTCTTTCTTATACTGAAGCCCGTCTATGGCTCTTAAAAGAGATTTTAGTATTATTCCGTCTCCGCATCCTGGGCACCATATATGAGGAAGAGTGTTTTTTCTTAAATATTTATCGTAATCAAATTTTGTCTTAGTTTTAGGCATATTAACCTCCTTAACAATAAATTGAATAAAATTAAAAATGAATAAAATGACTTATATTTATTAAATATAACAGTATAGATTTAAATAAAAAAATTGTTATAAAGTACAAGCAAACACACACATACGTGCGTATATATTATAAAGTTTACAAATTAAATAGCCTCTATAAATATATATTAATTAACAGATATTACTGCAAGATATTATTGCAGCAATATCTGTTTTAATTTGTCGGCTCCGTTCATTACATCATTTCTTTAATTTTTAAATATATTCTATCGGGCGTTATAGGTTCCCCGCTGACAATATTAAGTCCTTTTACGGTATTATTACAAGCTGCTCTCTGGACTTCCAATATTATCTGTCCCATATTCATTTCGGGAACAAGTATTTTTTTTATTTTTTTAGATAATTCTTTAATTCTTTCTTCCGGAAACGGCCATATTGTTATCGGTCTGAATAATCCGGCTTTTATACCCGCTGCTCTTGCAATAGACAAAGCTGCTTTTGCGGAACGCGCAACCGAACCGTAGGCCACTATTAATATATCTGCGTCTTCGGTCATGGTTTCTTCATATTTTTCAATATCTTTTACGTTATTATAAATCTTATTTATAAGCCAATTCTGCTCATTTTCCAACACTTCGACTTTTGCCGAAGGAAAACCTGTTTCATCGTGACTAAGTCCTGTTACATGAAAGCGGTAGCCTTCCCCCATGGGAGCTAAAGGCGTAACTTTGCCGCTGGTATAATTGTAAGGTTTATATTCTGAGGGCGGCACGTCCGGCAATTTTATATCAATTATCTCTAAAGTATCTTTTTCAGGCACTACTACCTTTTCTCTCATATGTCCGATAATCTCGTCGGTTAGTATCAATACGGGCGTTCTGTATTTAACGGCAAGATTAAAAGCTCTTATAGTTTCATAAAAAGATTCATTAACGCTTGAAGGTGTGATGGCTATAATAGCATGGTCCCCGTGAGTTCCCCATTTTGCCTGCATAATATCCGCCTGAGAAGGCAGCGTGGGATTGCCTGTAGAAGGTCCTCCCCTCATAACATTAACTATTACGCACGGAATTTCACACATAGAGGCATAGCCTATATGTTCCGATTTTAAAGACATACCAGGTCCGGAGGTAGCCGTTAGAGCTTTTGCTCCTCCGAGCGCAGCTCCCAGAACAGCTCCCAACGCTGCTATTTCATCTTCCATCTGAATTACTATGTGTCCTTTTTTAGTAAGTCTTGCCGATAATATTTCTGAAACTTCGGATGAAGGAGTTATAGGATATCCCGCAAAGAAATCACATCCTGCAATCATAGCTCCTTCGGCGATTGCTTCATTGCCCTGCATTAATTTAATATTTTCGCTCATAATTTGTTTCCTCCTATTCTACAGATATGGAAAAATCCGGACAAAGATACTCACAGATGTTACACTTTGTACATCTGGAAATATTTATCACTTCCGCAGTTTCTTTATTCATGACTAGAACTTCTTCTGGGCAGAAAGCGACGCACAATTCGCATCCCTTGCAATAGTTAACTACTATATCTATCTGGACCCTTTCTTTTTTACCCATACCGGTGTATTGTTTGATTGTTAGTTTACTTTCAGGTTTAACGGTAATTTCAATTGAGTCGCAAGACTTATAGTTGGGAATAGTTGCATCTGCGGATTGATTTAACTTTAAGTTATTGGGGTTATTGTTAGTGTTATGTTGATTGTCCTGATTAGGCATACATGCCTCCTTAAATTAATAAATTAATTAAATAAATTTATTTTAATGCTTTTTTAATGCCTTTATCATTGTTTCAGCGATAACAGACGGATTTTCGGCGATATGAATCCTGTTTTTTTTCATTATTTTCAATTTTTCCGAAGCAGTTCCTTTTCCTCCAGAAATTATTGCGCCCGCATGCCCCATTCTTTTCCCTTCAGGGGCGGTTTTTCCTGCAATAAATCCGACGACAGGCTTTTTCATATAATTTTTTACATATTCGGAAGCTTCTTCCTCCTGCGTTCCGCCTATTTCTCCAATTAAAACTACGCCTTCAGTCTCAGGATCGTTTTCGAACATTTTTAAAAAGGTTAAGAAAGAAGAACCTATTATAGGGTCTCCGCCTATGCCTATACAGGTGGTTTCTCCCAAACCTGCCTCCGTTAATTGATTAACGGCTTCATATGTTAAAGTTCCGCTTCGCGATAATACTGCAATTTTACCCTTTTTGTGAATGAACCCGGGCATAATTCCGATTTTACACTCATCCGCAGTTATTATTCCCGGGCAATTAGGACCTATCATAATTGAATTTGAACCTCTCAATGCAGATTTAACATTCATCATATCTAGAGTAGGTATGCCTTCGGTTATGCACACAATAAGCGGAATTTCCGACTCTATCGCCTCAATTACGCTTGAAGATGCGAATACCGCCGGAACAAAAATAACAGTCGCATCGATTTTAATATTAGACTTAGCTTCCGCAACAGTATTAAATACCGGAATTGAATCGTTGAATAACGAACCGCCTTTAAAGGGGGTTACGCCCGCTGCGATTTTTGTGCCATATTCCAAACATTTCAAAGTATGAAAGGAACCTTCTTTGCCGGTAACACCCTGAACGAGAACCGACGTTTCTTTATTAATCAGAATACTCATAAATTTTATACCTTGCCTTATAATAATAATTTATTTAAATTAGGTGCATACGCCATTTTATTAAAAAATTAATAACAGACACTGCTTATATAATTTATATTTATATCATGTTAATAGTATTAATATTAAATAAGTTAGTAAAAATAAGTTAGTAATTTAGTGACGGATATCATTTATATTAATTATTAATTATATCGTGGTGCCGTATAATTAGATTTTAACCGTTTACAATTTTTGATACTTTCCGCGCTCCGTCGGCTAAAGAGTTTCCCACAATAAAATTCAAGCCTGAAGTTTCTAAAAGCTCAGATGCTTTGTCGGCATTTGTACCTTCAAGCCTTATGACGACCGGCAGTTTTAATCCTATATTTTTTGCGGCTGTAATTACACCGTCCGCTACCATATCGCATTTTACTATGCCGCCGAAAATATTAATAAAAATAGCTTTTACGTTTTTATCGGATAATAAAATATTAAAGGCTGTTTCAACTCTTTTGCTGTCAGCCGTGCCCCCCACGTCAAGAAAGTTTGCAGGCGCTGCGCCAAATTCTTTTATAGTATCCATAGTGGCCATGGCAAGTCCGGCTCCGTTTACCATGCAGCCTACGTTTCCGTCAAGTCTTATATAATTAAGACCCACGCTTTTAGCTTTAGTTTCAAGCGGGTCTTCTTCATCTTCGTCAATGAAGTCGTTATAATATGGATGCCTGAATGAAGCGTTATCATCAAGGGCAATTTTTGCGTCAAGCGGTATCAAATTGCCGCCGCCCGTTATAATAAGCGGATTAATTTCAAGCATTGACATATCTTCCGCCAAAAAGGCGTTATATAATAAAGTGACAAAATTAGTAAATTCGTTATAAATAGATTTATCCAGACCTAAAAATAAAAACATTTTTAACGCGTGATAAGATTTAACGCCGTTAGAAGGATTTATTAATACCGTAAGAATTTTTTCAGGCGATTTTTTTGATATTTCTTCAATCTCCATTCCACCTTCTGCACTGACGACAAACGCAATATCAGAAGTTCTTCTGTCGATAGTTACAGATAAATATAGTTCTTTTTTAATATCTGCACCTTCTTCCACAAGCACTTTATGCACTACTTTACCGTCTTTACCTGTTTGAGCGGTTATAAGCGTCATTCCCAGCATTTGTTCCGTTATATTTTTTGCCTCATCCGGTGTCCTGGCTATTTTGACGCCGCCCGCTTTGCCTCTGCCGCCTGCATGTACCTGAGCTTTTACGACAACAACCGGAGTATTTAAGCTGATTGCCGCATTATAAGCTTCGTCGCCGCTATGGCACAAAGTTGAGCGTAAAATTTTGACATTATTTTTTGTAAGCAGTTCTTTTGCCTGATATTCATGTATATCCATTAGATTAACCCTTATTAATATTAAAAGTATTTATATTTATGTAAAAACCTTCATAATAATAATACATAACTACTTAAACTTGCCTGCAAATTTTAATTTGCCTTCGTTGTACAGATCTCCTCCAAAAATATCATTTACGACTATTGCCGGAAAGTCTTCAACGGTCAGCTCCCTTACAGCTTCGGAAAGCAGTTCCTCATAGGCAATAACCCTGGAAGATTTAATGGATTTAGCTATCAAAGCTCCCGCCCCGCCAATTGCGCCAAAATATACGGCTTTATACTTTTTTATAGCGTTTCTAACTTCTTCCGAACGCTTACCTTTGCCAATCATTCCTTTAAGTCCATGCTCCATGAGAGTTGGAGCGTATTTATCCATGCGGTAGCTTGTAGTGGGACCTGCCGAACCTATAACTTCACCCGGTTTAGCCGGTGAAGGACCGACATAATAAATAATTTGACCTTCAATATTAAACGGCAGCGGCATGTTTTCTGCAATCAGCAATGTAAGTCTTCTGTGCGCTTCATCTCTGGCTGTATAAATAGTGCCGCTTATTAATACTTCATCGCCTGTTCTAAGCTTAGCAATTGTATCTTCGCTTAAAGGAGTTGTTATTTTTTTAAATTCCATTTTTATTTTTTTTATTTTTTAATTATTTTTTTAATAGTTATAACTATAATAACAATAATTGCATTGTAATATTTATTAGAATATATTTTCTATTTAGTTTCTATTAGTTAATATAAGTTAGGTTTAAATATACATAATATTGCTGAATTTGCATTTATTTATATATTTATTATATTTATGATTATAATTATAAAACGACAGACCCATGTCTGTGGGAATGACATTCAATATTGATAGCTACGGGCATACTTGCGATATGGCACGGCTCTTTAATTATATGCACCGCTAAGGCTGTGCAGACGCCGCCGAATCCCATTGGTCCAGTGCCTATATTGTTGATTTTATTATATATGGTTTGTTCAATTTGTGCAAGTTCTTTATCCGGATTAATTGTTCCGATATTTCTGAAAAGCGCTTTTTTAGCTATAATAGCCGATCTTTCAAAATTTCCGCCTATTCCAATGCCGATGATATTAGGCGGACATGGATTAGGTCCGGCTATTTCCATTGTTTCAACGGCAAAATCAATAATTCCTTGAATTCCGTCAGACGGCTTCATCATTTTTATTCTACTCATATTCTCACTGCCGCCGCCTTTGGCAGCGTAAGATATTTTTAGTTTATCGCCGCCGGTAAATTCATAATGTATTATAGCAGGTGTATTGTCGCCCAGATTTTTTCTTGTCAGAGGATCGCATGTTGATTTTCTCAAATAGCCTTTTTCATAACCTTTTCTTGTTCCTTCATTGATGCCTTCGGTTATGGTTCCGCCTTCTATGGCGACATCATTGCCTATTTCTACAAAGAAAACGGCTAGCCCTGTATCCTGGCACAAAGGCCTGTCTTCATTTTTTGCTATTTCTGCATTTTTAATTATTTTATTTAAAACGCTTTTCCCCGATTCAGAAATTTCAATATCTAATGAATTATTCAGACTTTTAATAACATCTTCGGAAAGATTGGATGCAGCGTGTGTTATTAAATCTATAACAGCGTTTGAAATTTGGTCAAGTTTAATTATTTTCATAATAATAATATCCCTTAAGAATCAATGTTCTTATTATTTTACACATTTAAAAAATAATTTCAAGAAAAAAATAAATAAAAGAATAATTTTTTATTTACGAGCAAATTATTATAAATTAATCGGCGTTATAAAATATCTTCCGATGCAAATATAAATGCCTTTTGCTATAATTTATTTTCATTAAATTACGATATGTGATACAATATGCGACAATCGTAATACGTACTAAGTACTAAATTATAATTAATATAACAACATAATGCAAAAACACAGAATCCGACTACATTATATAATTATAACGGAAAAATATTAATTAAAAAATAGATACTAACTGGAGAAACTCATTATGGGGCTTAAAATAGGTTTTATCGGAGCAGGGAATATGGCATTCGGTTTAATAAAGGGGATAATTAATAATAAAAATACCAACGATACAGGCATAGCAATATACGATCCGTCATTAGAAAGGCGGGAATTCATGAAAAGTAATTTTGACATTGCAATTCTAAACAGCGTAGGCGAGATAATCGAAAATTCAGACATTATTTTTATAGCAGTAAAACCTAATGTAGTCGCAGATGTCTTAAGCATTGCAGCAGATACTATTCTGCATATGTTTCATGAGATTTTCGGCAGCAGCGGCAATGATAATATTAACAAAGCAGATACGATAAATATATCGGATAATAATGCAAATGATGCAAATTTCACAAACAACGGCCATAATGCAGGCGTTGAGGCTCACGATAAAAATTCTGTTAATTCTTCTTCTGACGGTAAAATTAAAGATCTTATTTTTGTGTCAATAGCAGGCGGTGTGAAGATTGAAGCTATCGACAGATTATTTTATGAAAAATTCCGCGGCAAATATAATCCTAAAATTATTAGAATTATGCCGAATATAAATTCACTCGCCGGAAAAGGTATGAGCGCCGTTTGTTATAATAATGCCGTGAAGGAAGAGGATTACAATAAAGTAAAAAACATTCTTGAAATGTCTTCAAAGGTTCTGACCATTGAGGAAAAATATTTTGATGCGGTTACCGCCGTCAGCGGAAGCGGTCCGGCTTATTTATTTTTAATTGCCGAAGGTTTTATTGAAGCTGCCGTCAAATTGGGACTGCCTCGAAACACGGCATCTATTTTAGCCGTACAAACGATACTAGGTTCAGGAGAGCTTTTGAGTTCTGAAGAATTTAGCAAATACTCCACTAAAGACCTTAAGGATCTAGTAACCTCTCCCGGAGGCACTACCGCATACGGTTTAAGCAAACTGGAAGAGGGGAGAATTAAATATGTTATAGATTCCGCCGTTAATGCCGCTTATTTGCGCTCTAAAGAACTTGGAAATTAGCAATCAATAATCAAAGCAATAATATTTATTTGCATAAAAATTTTGTGAAAATATTTTTAAAATGATTAAACCGTGCATAATTTTAGCGTCGTCTTCGCCCCGTCGCTCAGATATTTTAAAAGAATATAAAATTGATTTTATAGCGGCAGAACATAAAATTATCAATGAGCCGGAATACTCAGGCGATATTGAACCTTTTGAATTTGCGGAAAATCTTGCCCTTGATAAAGCGAAAAGTATTGAAAACCGGTATCCCGACTGTTTTATCATAGGTTCGGACACTGTCGTCATATTTGATGATTTAAGCGATACTATAGCCCATTATTCATCGGCATCGTCAGCGTCGTCTTGTCTGCCGCCGTTTTCTTCTACCGTAAATTTACCTTTATTATCATCTGCTGCTTCTGACACATTGCCTCAGAGAGCTAATCGCGGCTTATCTTTAGGCAAACCGAAAGATGCCGTCTCTGCTTTTAATATGCTCAGTATGCTTTCCGGCAATGCTCACAATGTTTACACCGGCGTAGCGCTGATTAATAAAAATATGCGGCTTTACGAATCTGCATATGATAAGACGGAAGTTAAAATAAAAAAATTATCCGATGAAGAAATATACGGCTACATACGTGAAAGTAAGCCTTTCGATAAAGCAGGAGCGTACGGCATTCAGGATTCACAAAACATAGTGGAATCATATTCTGGGTCATATAAAAACGCAGAGGGCTTGTGTATAGAAAAATTAATCCCTCTGCTTAAAAGATATAACTTAATATAATTTTTAGCGCAATATAGCCCTATGTAATAATTAATAGCAGTATCGTTTTATTATTTTTGTTTTTCCTTAAGCATTTCTATGGCTTTTTTTAGACTTATTTCCATTCTGCTGAATGATTTTGCCAATTTTCCTATCTCATCATTTCTTGTGTGCGGAATTTCCTGTTTAAAATCGCCTTTCGATATATTATCTGCAGCTTTTGATAATTTTATCGTAGGATTGATGATCGCATTTTTAATTATTATGTAAAGAACTATAATAATTAAAACAATAGAAATTAGAGCTATAATTATGGAATATTTAATAAAATATGACTGTGCAGCGTCTAATGCTTTTAAAGAATAGATAATTTTTATTCCGCCCAATACACTGCCGCTGACCGCATCCCTATGGCAAACTAAGCAATTAATCCCTCTTGAATCCGTTTTTGCAACAAAAGGAATGCCGACCATTAAATATGCATGACGGTTATTATATATTTCTTTTGTTATAGGGATTGGAGAAGCAAGGATTTCTCTGTCAAAATTTGAATTCGGTTCTTCTTCTTTAAGACCCGGACCAAATTTTTTATCAAACTCTTCATTTACAAGATTGCCGCGTATAACCTGAAAACCTTTTATTCCTTTGATTCGTTTATATATTTTTATCAGCGTTCTTCTGTACGATTTATTTTGTATGGTATGAGTCAGCATCATCGTATTAAGAGTAGAAAGAGCGGTTTTTGCCGTAACCTCCGCATCATGTTTTGTTAATGAGATAGTGAGCTGCTTTTGAAGATTGAATGAAATGTAAGAAATTAAAATAATCGGTATTAAAATTAATACAACAAGAGGAACGATGATTTTTGTTTTGATAGAAACATCTCTTATCCAGCTAAACATTTCAGCCTCCAGATAGATAATAATAGAATGATAGAATTAAGTTGGTTTTTAATATTTTAATATTATTGCATAAATGACTATATTATATAATATATTAATGTGCCGTGCATAATAATATAGCAATAATAATGCAATATAACAATAACAATACTATAAGTAAATATTATAATTATAATTATAATATAAATAATTATAAATAATAACTACTCTGTTTTCGGTAATTTCCATGTCGTATAATTACAGGTAGGATAATTTGAACATCCGTAGAACCTTTTTCCTGTTTTTGTTTTTTTTATAGCAAGATAGCCTCCGCACCCGTTTGGGCAGGGTATATTAGATTTCAGAGGCACAGGTTTTGTATTTTTGCATTCGGGATAACCGCTGCACGCCAGAAATTTTCCGAATCTGCCTGATTTAAGCACCATAGGTTTTCCGCATTTTTCGCAAAGTACCGCCGGTTCGTCTGCCTGATACATATGACCCGAATTCTCATCGTTTTGGGAACCGTCGGCAGTGCTTAGATTCTGTGCTCCTGCTATATTACTTTCAGTACTTGAGGAAAGCTCTCTTGTATTTTTGCATTCGGGATAACCGCTGCACGCCAAAAATTTTCCGAATCTGCCGAATTTTACGACCATAGGTTTCCCGCATTTATCGCAGACTATATCTGTTGGAATAGACGTGCCTTTTATACTTGCAATATCTTTTCCCGCAACCGCTAGTCTTTCAATAAGTTTATCGTAAAATCCTTTTAGCAGGGTATTTTTATCCAAAGTCCCGTTTTCTATTTCATCAAGCTTATTTTCCATATTTGCAGTGAATTTAATATCTAAAATATCTGGGAAGCCTTCTTTCAGAATATCAGATACGACAATCCCAAGCTCTGTCGGTTTAAATTTAGCTACGGAACTTGTTTCGGTTTCCGTTTCAACATAATCTTTATTTTTAATATTTGATATAATCGTCTGATAAGTAGACGGTCTTCCTACGCCATTTTCATCTAATGCTTTAACGAGAGAGGCTTCGGTATATCTGGACGGAGGCGCCGTGAAGTGCTGCGCAAGATTTAAATCTTGGATGAAAGCAGGGTCGTTTTCTTTTAATACCTCGAATATTTTTGAAATATATTTTGAATCCTGTTCTTTATAGCCGGTTTTATTATTTTTGTTTTCAGACTTTTTATTATTATATGTGCTATTTGCAGAGTTGTCCGTATTTAAATTTGATTCCTCGCCTGAATCAGAGTCTGAGTTTTCCTGGTAATGTTCATGCAGTTTATTAAGGACTTTTAAATATCCTTCAAATTTAAGTACGCTTTCCGCAGTTTTAAATAGATATTCATTTTCATCCGCACCTTTGCCGCTTATTACTATGGAATACTGGTCATAAATGCTCTGGGACATCTGCGAAGCGACAAAATACGTCCATATGAGTTTATAAAGTTTGTACTCATCGGCAGATAAATAATTTTTTATTTTTTCAGGCGTCAAAAAAACATTTGAAGGTCTTATTGCTTCGTGAGCATCCTGAATTTTTTTTGTTTTTTGTTTTTTTGAAACAACCGCCGCCCCGTTTTTTGCAAAGTCTTTCCCGAATTCTTTAACAATAAAATCATTTGCGGCTTTGGCAGCGACATCTGATATTCTTGTAGAATCTGTTCTCATATAAGTTATAAGGCCTGTAAGTCCCAACTTGCCCTTTCCAATATTATCCACTTTTCCCAGTTCAATTCCTTCATAAAGTTTCTGTGCGATATTCATTGTTTTTTTAACGGAAAACCTAATGGTTTTAAAAGCTTCCTGCTGCATAGTACTTGTAATTAAAGGCACAGGAGAATTTCTTTTGACGGATTTTCTGCCTATACTGTTAATTTTATATTCAGTTATGCTTAATAGTAAATTTTTAATATCTTCAGCTTCTTCCGCATTTTTTATTTCAGGGTCTTTGCTATTTATTTTTGCAAGTTCTGAGGTGATAGTAAATGAGTTGCCCGCGCTGTTTCTGATTAAAAAAACAGCCGAAAGCGTCCAGTATTCTTCTTTGACAAAATTATTAATTTCCTTTTCCCTTTCAACTATTAAATATAGTGTAACCGATTGAACCCTTCCGGCCGAAAGTCCTCTGCCGACTTTTTTCCATAAAAAAGGGCTTAAATTATAGCCGACTAATCTATCCAATATTCTTCTGGCTTTCTGGGATTCAAACATGAATTCATTGAGTTCTGTCGGATTTTTAATTGCCTCGTTAACGGCGTCTTTTGTTATTTCATTAAAGAGAACTCTTTTAACGGCAGGTTTTTTACCTTTTATGGTGTCTATAATTTCTTTTACATTCCATGCTATAGCTTCTCCTTCTCTATCGGGGTCGGCGGCAAGGAAAACAGTATCTGCGGCTTTAGCATATTTTTTTATTTCTTCCGCAGTCTTTTCCTTGCCTTTTATAATTTCGTAAAAAGGTTCAAATCCATGTTCAATATCGACGCCTATTTTACTTTTAGGCAAATCTTTTATATGCCCCATCGTGGCCTTGACAGAATAATTGTCGCCGAGGTACTTATTTATTGTATTGGCTTTTGATGGAGATTCCACTATAACTAAATTTTTCATATTTTTTTTATTACCCCTGAGATTTCTCTTTTTATAACGCCTTTAATTTCCATTAAAGAAATTGATTGAAGAATAATTTTTTTAATTTTATTTATTTTATTATCTGGATTTATCTGCTGAACAATCTTTGTTAGATTATTAATTATATCGTCAACCGTTATTGTTATTCCGGTGTTGCCGCTTATTTTACCGCCATGCTCCAGAAAATGTAATATTTCTTTTTCAATACACTGCAGCTCATATATATATTTATTTGCCCCGTTGATTTTTTTCTCATCGCTTTTACCCGCATATATTATATCCGTGTCTGTCTCGGAATGTTTTATGCTGTCCGCATTATCCGCATTATCCGCATAAGCAGTATCGTTTTTTAAGTTTGAGATATCTGTTTTTTTGCCCGCTGAAGCAATTTTATTATTTTCAATAAACTTTTCTATGATATTAACATTTTTATTTGATTTTTCAAATTTTTTAATAAGATTATTTAAAGAACTGTTTTTTGATAAATATAGCACAACCATTTCCGATGCTAAATTTGATATTAGATTATTTCTGCAAGTATAACAATACTTAAAATTTGTTTCAAAAGGATTTATAGCAGAAATAGCCGAAAACTCTGAGTATTGCGGATAATTTTCTAAAAAATAGATCATTGGATAATGAGGCGCTAAGATAATTTTATTTTTATGATTGAAAATCTTAGCATAATTTTTTATCAGAGCGTTTTCTGCCTCACTTGCGGTTCCTATAAGATATAAAATATCTATAAGTTGCGTTTTAAACGGTGCTTTTGTATTTTCATCCGTATTCTGATTTTTGTCTGATTCGTAAGAGGTTATGAGGCTATTTAAACGGTCTATTGAGCCGCTGTTAAATTTGAATATACCGGCGTTTTTATATCTTGAAGATGTAATAAATACAAATTTACCGTTATATGTTTTACCGTTATATATTTTTTCACGTATAAAACGTATAAAATTGATATTTAAATATAGAGATAAGTCCGATGATGTTTTTTTATTATTTTTATCAATGTTTTCCTGTTTATCTGCATTATAATAATATAAAAACATCGGTATCGTATTATTATTGCTTATATTTAAAAAACGCACAATATTTAATTTATCTAATATATTAATTTCATTTTCGGCAATATTTTTTAATCCGTCAAAATCGTTTTTATTAATTTTAAATGTTTCCGCCGCCTCAGTTTTTAGAATTTCTGCAATTCTGGTTATATCGCCGCAATTATTACCTGATGATATGTATGAGCCGATAATTTTTTGAAATATTTTTTTTATATCGCTTTTTTGGACATTTTTAAGCTGTGAAAAAATTCTGCGGTAAGAATAGAACAAATTAATTAAATTATTATCGGAATAAATATCTCCGATCGTGCCGATTATTTGATTTTTCATATTGTTTCTTTTTGTTTCTTTAAATATTTTTAATTATATGATAAAATTATTAGAATAAATATTATATATCAAACAATGAATGATGATATAATTTGTTTTGAATGATATTATGATTGTTGTATAAATATTTGCGCAGCAAAATTTATAATTTATTAATGTTTAAATAGGCTGCTGAAGTTTTTTGATTTATTTATAACATTATTATATGATAATTTTAGTGTACGAAATAATTTTTGCCAGTTTTTAATATGACAATATAACTTATAATTATAATATAAAAATATATAATAACTATAATATAACAATATAGCACGCATATTAATTTTTTTTAATGAAATATTTCAATAGCAGTTTAAGCAGTTTAAAATGCAGTTTTATCCGCGGTAATAAGAATAATAATAATAATAAAGTGTTATCTTTAATTATTATTGTGCTTGCAGGCGTTTTTTTAACTCTCGCAACCGGTTTTAATAATTTTGGCATATGCTACGGCTACGGCGCAGATTTATTGAACAATGCAGGCGGCGCAGACAAAAAAATAGACAAAGTAGATGATGCTAATATCGTAAATACTGCAAAGAAAACCGATAATAAAAATCGGAAAATTAAAGAAGTTAAAAATGATCCGACCGATATCGCCGTTGTGGTGCCGACAACAGGCAGATATAAATATTTCGGAAAACAATTTTTAAACGGGATTTTCTTTTCAGTACAGAAACATAAGAAAGCGGATGTTAAATTTATCGTTATAAGTCTTCCTGCCGGCGCAGGAAACGGTTCTATTAAAAATTTATTTAAAAGCATTGCCCAAAAAAATATCAGTGCTGTTATCGGTCCCTTGTTTGCCGGACAACTCAAATATTTTTCAGAATATTCTTCGGTATATAAAATTCCTGTTTTTACACCTGCTCCGTTAAATTTTTCAAAGTACAGGTCTCCATATATATTTCACTATGGAATGACGGTAAAAAACGAGGTATTAAACGATCTGCAGTATGCAAAAAACCGAGGGATTACCAAAATATCGGCTATATATCCCGATAACGCATACGGCAGAAAAACGATTCAATATGTAAATACAATAGGCAGCAAATTGGGAATAAAAGTTGTTGACGAAACAGCATACGGAAACAGAAGAGTTGATTTCTTTTATAACTTTACCTCTCTCGTCAGATTTCAGGACATGGGACAGGGACATATGACAAAAGCGGAAGAAGCGCAATTAGGTGTAACGCCGTATGATCTTATGCACGGCATTACAAAAGCAAAACCGTATATTCCGTTTAAGGGTCTTTTTATAATCGGATCTATCGGAAAATTAAAATTAATATTGACGCAGCTTGCATATTATAATATTACCGGAATTAAACTTTTTGGATTAAGTCAAGTTGACAATAAAACATTCTTGAATAAGTACGGTTTTTATATGCAGGGCATAGTTTATCCAAACGGTTTTTTTTCGAATAGCAGGAATCAATTAGTTAAAAATTTTGTAAAATCTTATAAAAACTACTATAATGAAAAGCCGAACATATTGTCTGCAGAAGGATATGACATGGGAAGTATCATAATAAGATCGGCTGCAATGACGCATAACGGCGGCAATGCTTACGATAAAGGACTGAACAGCAGCATGCAGATTAACGGCGGCGTTCATAGCGCTGCAGCTATAAACAGAAAATCGTTGTACCGCAATCTGCTAAATATCAAATCTTTTAAAGGCGTATGCGGTATCAGTCATATTAAAGGCAGAGATTTTGTAAAAGGGCTCTACCTCTTTCAACTGAAGAATAACAAAATATATATAATAAAAAGCCCTTTCTAATCCCATTAATTTATAAATAAAGATAACTTTATATTCACATTATATTATGTGGCAGGAAGATTTTAATTATGAGTAGCAGAAGTAAAAATGATACAAAAAACGAAACTGAAAACAAAAAAATAAAAAAAAAGAAAAGTCTGTTTAAAATAATTATAATTACAGTATCGGTAATTATAGTAGTGCCTATAGCAATAGTAGCTATATTGTATTTTTCGCTTGCCTCTACGGTTCCCAATATTACATCCCTTAGAGATTATCATCCCCAGCAGGTTAATTATGTATATTCGTCAACGGGCAAACTCGTTGGATATCTTGGCCCTGTCAACAGGGAAGTAGTGCCTTTTTCTGATATACCGGTTCAGGTAAGAGAAGCTTTTTTAGCCGCTGAAGATAAAAATTTTTATAATCAAGGACCTATTGATTTTAAAGCAATTTTAAGGGCTTTTATCGTAAATTTGATGGCTGGGCATATTGTGGAAGGCGGTTCTACAATAACTCAGCAGGTTGCTAAAACAATACTTGTTCCATATCAAAGAACTTATATATGGAAATTAAGGGAGGCCATACTTGCATACCGCATAGCCGACCATTTATCAAAAAATGACATCTTAGATATATATTTAAACCAGATTTATCTGGGAAACGGTTCCTACGGAATAGAAGCGGCATCCTTGAGCTATTTCGGCAAACCGGTCTGGAAACTTAATCTGGCTGAAGCCGCTATGCTTGGCGGATTGCCGCAGGCGCCGTCATTTCTTGATCCTTTTATTCATTTTAAAGACATGAAGAGGCGGCAAAAATATGTTTTGAATCAGATGTATAAGGACGGTTTTATAACCAAACAGCAGGCTATCCAGGCATATAATACGCCTATTGTATTAAACGACTATTTTAAATACGCCGGAGTAGCTCCATATTATGTTGCTTTAATAAAACAGCTGATAATTTCAAGATATGGTAAACAGATATATAAAGAAGGCGGATTAAAAATTTATTCTGCTTTAAGCGCCAGAGCTCAGGAGTATGCCGATAAATCGGTAAAATCGCATCTAAAGATTTTATCCCATGAATACGGTTATACCGGTCCGCTGAAAATCCTTTCTTATTCACAGATGAAAAGCGCTATCAGAATGGACAGAAACAATATAAAAAGTCTTTATAAGGACTATACCTATAAAGCTTTTGTGACCGGAATCTCAAAAAATGGACAGGCAGCTTATATATCAGTGGGGAAATATAACGGTATTATTCCTGTAAGCAATATGAGATGGGCAACTAAATTTCAGCGTTATGTTTATTTTGCCTATAGACGAATAAATAATGCAGGGCAAGCGTTGAAGCCCGGGTATGAAATTCTGGCAAAATTTGACGGTTTTAACAGAAATCATACCCCTGTATTTTCACTTGAAGAAAAAGACGTAATAGAAGGGGCATTGATATCGATAGAACCGAAGAACGGTTATGTAAGAGCTATGGTTGGCGGATATAGCTATAAAGATACTGAATTTAACCGTGCTTTGTATTCTAAAAGGCAGACCGGTTCGGCATTTAAACCTTTTGTTTATGCCGAAGCCTTAACGCTGGGATATACGCCGTCTTCAATTATCAACAATACGCCTGTAATTTATCCGACAGGCGTTCCCGGAAAATACTATAAACCGCATAATTTTTCAAGAAGATTTACGGGACCGACAACCCTTTTGATTGGGCTGGCTCATTCTATAGATGTTATTGCGGTTAAGCTTTTAGATAAAGTCGGCGTCAATAAAGTCGTAGCGCTTGCCAATAGAATGGGACTGCATCACCTTGTGCATAATCTGACGATGGCATTGGGTTCATCAAGCGTGAGGCTCGTAGATTTAGCCGACGGATATACTGCATTTGCTAACAGCGGCACTGAGTGCAAACCTGTTTTTATAGTAAAAATATTAACGCCCCAGGGTAAAATATTATATTATAAAAAGCCTGAATGCAAACAGGTGTTGTCGCCTCAGGTTTCTTTTGTGCTGACAAATATGCTTGAACGTGTTATTACAAACGGAACAGGTGTTACGATATCTAAAATAAGAAGCATTACTCCGTATGTAGCAGGTAAAACAGGCTCTTCTAGTCAATATAGAGACGGAGTGTTTGTCGGCTATACATCTTCCCTTGTGACGGCCGTATGGACGGGACTGGATGATTTTCATTCTATGGGCAGATTTATGGTAGGGGCTATAACGGCGGCTCCGATATGGTATGGATATATGTCAAAAGCATTAATGATTTTTAAGCCCAAACCGTTTAAGATACCTTCGGGGATTGTTTTTGCAGAAATAAACCCTCATACCGGACTGCTTGCCGATTCAAGCTTTCAGGACCCCGTTTTAATGCCTTATATTGCAGGAACTGAACCGAAATCGACGGCAAAAACGGAGAAGATATCAAACCCCCAGTCTTTTTTTGAGATGCCTTAATTATGGATATTAATAATAATGAACCGGCTCAACTTTTAGTTGACGGTTTCGGAAGGCAGATTACCTATTTAAGAATTTCTTTGACCGACAGATGCAACTTAAGATGTGTATATTGTATGCCGGAAGACGGAGTTCGATTGCTCAGCCATAGCGAGATGCTATCTTATGAAGAAATCTTAAAATTTGTTAATATACTGGCCGGCTATGGCGTTAATAAAATAAGAATTACCGGCGGAGAGCCTCTTGTCAGAAAAGGTGTCGTCAATTTTATTGAAAAATTGAACAATATCGGCGGCATAAAAGATATAGCCATGACCACTAACGGCATCCTTCTTGATAAGTATGCGCAAGATTTATATAATGCAGGACTTAAAAGAATAAATATAAGTCTTGATTCATTAGACAATGAGATTTTCAGCAAATTAACGCGGGGCGGCAATCTTGATTCCGTTCTAAAGGGTATTGATATTGCGAAAACCGTGGGTTTTGAACCAATTAAAATAAATACGGTATTGATGCGCGGCGACAACGACAAAGAATTGATGAATTTTATAAATTTTGCAGTAAAAAATGAGCTTAATTTAAGATTTATAGAATATATGCCTATAGGGCAAAATATAAATCAAACAATTACTTCAAAAGAACTGATAGATAAAATTAAGATAGAGCATAAAGATTTTGAACCTAAGAAAATCGGCGATTGTTCCGTCAGCAAAGAATATTATTTTTCAGCTCAAAAAAATAATAAGGCTGTAATAGGTTTTATCAGCCCGTTATCCGAACATTTCTGCAATGATTGCAACAGACTTAGAATAACTGCATCCGGTAAATTGCGGCTTTGTCTTTTTTATGATGAAGAATATGATATAAAAGAAATTTTAAACAGCAATGCATCTGACGAATATATCTATAAATATTTATTAAATATATTACAAAAAAAACGGCAGACTCATTTATTCAATAATAAAAACAATAAAAATGAAACTGATAATCTTCAAAACAGCAATATTGCAGCAGCCGGTAATATTTATATGAATAAAATAGGGGGGTAATTAATGTTTTATAGATGCAAATGATCATGGGCAGGAAACCGCCAAATAAGGCTTAACGAGTATACTTAGACGAGTATTCAGAATACCGTGTGCACTCGTCATACATTGAAACAGGTGTAAATTAACTAATATAAATGCCAATAGCAAGATATCAATTATTATATATTACAAATCAATCGGAGGCTAAACTGTAGATGGAGCAGAATAATATTATCAATATTAACATTGAAGATGAAATGAGGCAGTCTTATCTTGACTATGCTATGAGCGTTATTATCGGAAGGGCGCTGCCTGAAATCAAAGACGGATTAAAGCCTGTTCACAGAAGGATTTTATTTGCTATGAACGAAATAGGCAATGATTACAATAAACCATACAAAAAATCCGCAAGAATCGTCGGAGATGTTATAGGTAAATATCATCCGCATGGAGACTCGGCAGTTTACGACTCAATAGTCAGAATGGCGCAGGACATTTCATTAAGATATCCGTTAGTCGACGGGCAGGGAAATTTCGGCTCTATTGACGGAGACCCTCCGGCTGCTATGAGATATACCGAAATCAGAATGACAAAACTGTCTTCTTTTATGCTTGACGACATAGACAATGAAACGGTTGATTTTATTCCAAACTATGACGGTTCGTTAAAAGAACCTACAATCTTGCCGGCAAAATTTCCTAATCTGCTTATTAACGGATCTTCAGGAATTGCGGTAGGTATGGCTTCAAATATACCGCCTCATAATTTAAGCGAAACTATAGACGCATTACTGTATTTTATGGACAATCCGGATTGTCTGATAAATGACCTTATGAAATTTATGAAAGGACCCGATTTTCCCACTGGCGGCATAGTTTACGGATATTCCGGCATAATAAACTATTTTAACACCGGAAGAGGCATTGTTAAAGTAAGGGCTAAATATCATACCGAAAAAGATAAAATAATTATAACCGAAGTTCCATATATGGTTAATAAAGCTAAAATACTTGAAAAAATTGCAGAACTTGTCAGAGACAAGAGAGTGGAAGGAATATCAGATTTGAGAGATGAATCAGACAGGGAAGGACTGAGGGTTGTTATCGAACTTAAAAGAGATGCAAATGAAACTATTTTGATGAATAAACTTTTTTCGCATACGCAGCTCGAAGAAACATTCGGAGTCATTATGCTTGCGATAGTGAACAATCAGCCGAAGGTGCTCAATCTGAAATCGGTACTTTCATATTTTATCGATTTTAGAAAAGAAGTAGTGGTCAAAAGAACATTATTCGAATTAAAAAAAGCGCAGGCGAGACTTCATATATTAGAAGCTCTGAGAATAGCGGCTCAAAATATCGACGAAGTTATTGAATTAATAAAAATGTCTGCATCTCCGAAAGAAGCTAAGGCGGCTCTTATTAAAAAATATAATTTTTCAGACATTCAGGCGCAGGCTATTCTTGATATGAAACTCGAAAAGATAACCAACTTGGAAAGAGAACAGCTTATAAAAGAATATGAAGAAATATTAAGTAAGGTCAATAAACTGAAAGAAATATTAGCTAATGAAAATCTTATCGTAAAAATTATAAAAGATGAACTAATTTTTATAAAAGAAAAATTTGGAGATCCGAGAAAAACCGAAATAGTTGTCGAAGAAGCGGAAGTAAATGAAATAGATTTTATTCCCAATGATGAAATGATTGTTATGATGACTGGAAGCGGATACATAAAAAGAACTAAGCTTGATTCCTTCCAATCTCAGCATAGAGGCGGGCGCGGACATATAGGTATAAAATCAAAAGAAGATGATTTTGTAACGGATTCTTTTTGCGCAATGGCTCACGACAGTGTACTATTCCTGACTAACTTAGGGATAGCATATAAACTTAAAGTTTACGATATTCCTGAAACGCAGAAACAGTCAAAAGGAAAACCGATAGTTAATCTTCTTAATTTAAGAGAAAATGAAAAAATTTCATTTTTTGTACCGGTTAAAAATTTTAACGAAGGCTATTCATTAATTATTGCAACAAAAAAAGGACAAATTATAAAAACTTCCCTGATTCATTTTGCAAATGTGAGAAAGGGCGGATTGATAGCCGTGAAGCTCAGAGAAGGAGATGAAGTTATAAGCGTTAAGATTGTGGATAACTCTTTACGGGACACCTTAATAACAATAGCGACAAAATTAGGCAAATCAATTTGTTCCGACATAAATGATTACAGGCTTCTTGCAAGAGGCGCTATGGGCGTAAGGGGAATAAAACTTCTAAAAGACGACGCTGTAGTTTCTATGGATATTTTAACGTCTAAAGATGATTTCCTTGTGGGTATTACAGAGAACGGCTACGGCAAAAAGACGACCATGACGGAGTTTCGTAAGCAAAATAGAGGCGGAAGCGGGCTTATAGCTATTAAAACAGGCAAAAGAAACGGCAATGTTATAGCCGTTCTAAAAGTAAAAGAAGATAATGATATAATTTTAATAACTTCTTCAGGTCGGATTATAAGAATTAAAGCATCCAATCTTCGCAGTATAGGAAGGAATACAATGGGTGTAAAACTCATAGGACTTAGTGAAGAAGAAAAAGTTTCTAACGCCATTGTAGCATCCGCATCTGATGAAACAGAAGAAGAAACGGCGGATTAATATTTATTATTATAATATAATTCGTAAATTTTACTTTAAAAGTGTATTCTATGAAAAAAAATAATAATGGCGGTTTTGTGCCGGGAATTATAGGAGCAGGAAGTTTCGGAACTGCCTTAGCAGTTAATTTTGCTAAATATGCTGACAAAGTTTACCTGAAATGCAGGAATCCGGAATTTGCCAAAAAATTGCAGCAATGCAGGCAAAACTTTGATTACCTGCCCGGAATAGTTTTAAAAGAAAATATTATCATAGAAGATACGTTTGAACCTGTTTTTAAAAATGCGAACATAATATTTTTAGTTGTTCCGTCATTAGCTTTAAAAAGTACGCTCGAAGAAATCAAGCGGTATGAAGCTCAGTTTGATTTTAGCGAGTATATTTTTATTAATACCGCAAAAGGAGTCGGGCTGAATACTTTGGAAATGCCGCATGAAGTTTTTTTTAACATACTTGGAAAGAAAATGCTTGAAAAGTATGCTATGCTGAGCGGACCTAGTTTTGCCGCCGAAGTGGCTGCCGGTCTTCCCACGGCTGTTTGCATAGCGTCATCAAATGATTTATTGCTTGCAGATATTAAAGACTTTTTTAAAAACAATCAAAATTTCCGAATATATACGCTGAACGACGTAAAGGGATTAGAGCTTGGAGGGGCGCTTAAAAATATTATAGCGCTTGCAGCCGGTATCTCCGATGGATTAAAATTAGGCTATAATGCCAGAGCAGCATTATTGACCCGGGGCATAGCCGAGATTACAAGATTTGGCGAAGCCATGGGGGCAGACAGGCAAACTTTTGCAGGATTATCCGGTTTAGGCGATTTAATTTTAACTTCTACATCTGATTTAAGCAGAAACAGAACGGTAGGTTTAAAAATTGCTCAAGGAATGAGTCTCGATTCAATAACTCACAATATGAAAATGATTGCAGAAGGGGTTACTACTACCAAATCGGTACACATATTAGCAAAACAAAAAAATATTTATATGCCTATAACCGAAATTGTATATTTAGTGCTTTATGAAGGTTTAAAACCGCATGATGCTATAAAAATGCTTCTTCAAAGAGATATTAAAAATGAATTTGACTAACCGGCTTAATTTAATTAATTAAACTTTAACCTTAATTCTGCAATAGAAAATATTTATGCATTTCTTTGCTCGGTTAAGCAACATATTGAATAAATACCGAAAAATATAAAATAAATAAATAATAAAGCAGATAAAGCTGATAAAAAGCAGATATATAAAAATAACTAATAACCGTCGGATTTATTTACCGATATGATACGAGCCGAAGGAGGAAAACTATTATGCCGGATATAATGGAGATAAAGATTAATCACATAAAGGATTTGCAATTTGAAGCATATTCTTCGTCTAATCCTGATTATAAGGTAATCATGGATACATCAAAAGACGTAGGCGGCGGCGATGAAGGTATAAAACCGACGGAGCTTCTTCTTGTCAGTCTTGCGGGCTGCAGTTCAATGGATATTATATCAATTTTAAATAAGAAAAGACAGGTCATTGAATCTTTTGACGTGACGGTCAGAGGGCAGAGAGCCGAATCCCATCCGATGGTTTTTACTAAAATAAACATCATTTATAATTTTAAAGGGGTAAATATTGATAAAGAAGCGGTAGACAGGGCAATTTTTCTTTCAAAAGACAAATACTGCAGCGTCTGGGCAATGCTCCAGAAGGCTGCCGATATAGAATTTTCTTATAATATTGCATGAAAACTTATGATTATATACGGTGATATAGAATCTCTTAAATCAAGATAAAATCAAATAAATTTTTAAAATGTTTTTAAATATATTATAATACTAAATATGTCGTAAGTATTTGCGCATTGCATTATTAGATTATTATAAATAGGGGTCAAAAGGGTCAAAATAAATTTCTAAAATATTTTGAAATATATTAAATATATAAATATATTAAAGCAGGTATACAATTATGGAATTTAATTTAAACGATAATGAAAAAAAACAGCTGATTAGAATTGCCCGGAAATCCATAGAAGATTCTTTAAACGGAAAAAAAGACGCCTATCTGAACTCCGATGAACTTTTAAATTCTTTGACGGACAATTTGAGGAAAAAAGCCGGAGTTTTTGTAACCTTGAAATTTAACGGCGAACAGTTAAGGGGATGTATCGGAAATTTTATTTCAAATGAGCCAATTTACAAAAATATATATAAAATGGCATACGAAGCCGCATTCAATGACCCGAGGTTCATGCCTCTATCCATCTCCGAGCTAAGTAAAATCAGTATTGAAATATCAGTTTTAAGTCCTTTAGAAAAAATCGGCAGTCTTGATGAAATTATAATAGGAAAGCACGGCTTATATATAATGAAAGGACCGTATCACGGTGTTTTGCTGCCTCAGGTAGCAACAGAATACCATATGAATAAAACGCAATTTTTAGAAGCGGTATCTCAAAAAGCGGGATTACCCGAAGATGCCTACAAAGAAAATGCGGATATTTATATATTTTCGGCAGAAATTTTTGGCGAGTGAGTTTGCAAATTAATTAAGTAATTATATAATTTTTTTTTGAAGGCAAAATACTTAAAATTAAAAGTTTTTTATGAAATATTATCCTATAGGTTTAAATATTTTTGAAAAAAAAGTGCTTGTTGTCGGCGGAGGGAATGTCGCATCAAGAAAAATAGAGCGGCTTATTGAAAAGGGCGCCGTAATAACTGTCATTTCCCCTGAGATTACAAATGAAATTTATGATGCAGCTAAAAAAGCAAAAATTAAATGGATTAAAAGCATATATAAAATTGGCGATGAGGATGGTTTTTTTGCAGTTTTTTGCGCTATTTCTTCTACCGAATCAAACAAAAAAACGGAAGAAAAATTATATGAAAGATGTATAAAAAAAAATATTTTGATAAACGTTGCCGATAAACCGGCGCTATGTACATTCACGCTTCCGGCTTTAGTTTCTAGAGGAGAATTTGAAATAGCCGTGTTTACCGGCGGACTCAGTCCTCTTTTTGCAAGAAAGATCAGAGAAAGTTTAGAAAAAATATATGGAGAAGAATATACGGTCTTTGTAAAGATTCTGGGTTTAGTCAGAAAAGAAGTAAAGAAGAAGAATCTGCCGCAGAAAAAAAATCAGGAAATATTCGGCAAACTTCTTTCATCTGAACTTTTTGTTATGGTGAAGGAAAAAAAATATAATGATATAAGTTTATTTTTAAGCGATTTCCTCGAGGAAGCTTGTAAATGATTTTTAAAAATTATTATTTTATCCCGATTTTATTATTTTTTTTATCCTATGCAGTTCTTTATATTAAGAAAAATAATCCATATAATTCCTTTATTTTTTTAATCTATTTCACTTTTGTTATTCAGAGTATAATTGTTATTGCAGGTTTAGACAAATATCATTTTACCATGATTATACCTATCGATTTGATGATTTTTTTCAATTCGTGGATACTCATGCTCATAGTTATTCTTTTTGAACTTTTATACAAAGCTAAATATATTGTTATCTATGCAACACCGATAGTCATTGCTGCATTATTAATATCTTATTTTGCGCCTTCTATGGATATCAACACTATATTAAAAGTAGATTCATGGCTTTTAATAGCGCACATTGTTCTTATATTAACGGGTGATTCGCTGTTCACCCTTGCATTTATTTTATCTTTAATATATATTCTTCAGGAAAGAAAACTAAAGCTTAAAAAGAATTTGAAAATTATAAATAGCGGCAATAAAAACAGCAGCGGCAAAAATGAGGGCAGATTATTTAATTTTCGCAGGAATTTTAATTACTTTAATTTAGGCAAGGGGTACAATTTGGAATTGTTGGATAATATGAATTATCAGTGTCTAAAATTAGGATTTCCTGCTTTAACCGCAGGCATAGTAATAGGCATATATCTTTCAAGCGCTTTGTTTAAGTCGGTGGCTTCGGTAAAACCAATTGAAATTATTTCACTGATTACATGGCTTATATACGCAATTTTGCTGCACGAACGCGTTGCTAAAGGCTTAAGGGGTAATAAAGCGGCTATGCTTAGTATAGCAGGTTTTATTATGATTATTTTGACAGTGGGCTTTTCCCTGTACTTGTTTCCTGAATTTCACGGATTAAAATAAACGGGATAAAATAAAATTATATATTGATATCTCAACCTTACTTATAATTGCTTTTATAATTAATTAAACTAAATTAATATGGAAATTATTATTACCGGATTAAATCATAAATCTTCGGATATAATTCACAGAGAAGAAGTATCAAAGAAAATTCTTACAAAAGAATTGAGGAATGAATTTATTTTTAATATCAAACGTTTATTTAATGAAGAAACCGGAAAACAGTTAATTCAAGAATCCGCAATAATTTCTACATGCAACAGAGCCGAGTTTATATTCGCGGTATCCGGTAATTCTTCGGGCGGCAATAAAAATACCGACTATGTATTAGTTATAAAAAATATTATAATTAAATATTTATTCGGTGAGAATTTTGCAAATGAAGAATTGCAGAATATGTTTTATACGTATAAAAATTCTGAAGCGATACTTCATTTTTTTAAAGTTGCATCAAGCTTAGATTCCATGATAATAGGAGAACCGCAAATTTTAGGCCAGATTAAAGAATCATATAATGAAGCCTGTGAATTTAAAAATACCGGTTTAATTTTAAACAAACTTTTTCATAAGTCTTTTTACTGCGCTAAAAGGGTAAGGACAGAAACAAAAATAGCGGCAGCGCCTGTTTCGATAAGCTATGCCGCCGTGGAACTTGCTAAAAAAATATTTAATGATATAAGCAATAAAAAGGTTTTACTGCTTGGAACTGGAGAAATGGGGAAAATTGCAGCCAAACATTTTATAAAGCAGGGAGTCAGTGAAATATTTATTACAAACAGAACAAGAGAAAAGGCTGTTAAACTTGCGGAGGAATTAGACGGATACGATTCCAAGACGATTGTTGACTTTAACGAATATTATAAAATATTGACGGTAGCCGATATAGTATTATGTTCCACCGGAGCAGATTCATATATTATAAAATATGAAGATATTCAGCCTATTATTAAAATGCGCAAGCAGAGACCGATTTTTTTAATAGATATATCCGTTCCGCGCAATATTGACCCTGAAATAAATAAAATTTCCAATGTATATCTTTTTGATATTGACGATATCGGCAAAATTATTGAAAATAATCTTGACGTAAGGCAGCAGGAGGCAGATTTTGCAGAAAAAATAATAGACGAAGAAGCGGAAGACTTTATAAATTGGAAAAATTCCCTTAATGCCGTTCCGATAATTGTAAATTTAAGAAATAAAGTTAACGGTATTCTTTCGGCTGAATTGTGTAAATATATAAATAATAAAGATGAGAATATAGAAGCAATAGTGAATTCTATCACAAATAAGATTCTTCACGAACCTATTACAAAAATTAAAAGATCCGAGGTTGATTTTAACGGGTTAAATCTTATGGAAGCAGCCAAAATACTTTTCGATCTGGAAATAAATCTTAACAGTATATCTCAAGAAAGCAAAGAGGTTGAAAAAGGAATATTGAACGCAGAAGACGCAGAAGACTATGGAGCAGACGGCGATAATGCAAATAACGCAAACAATGGACATTATTACAACAATAAAATTATTCAATTGAATAATAATAAAGCTAAATAATTAAATAATAAAATTATGTTATCTAATAATACTAGAAAGTATATTCTAAAATTAGGAACGCGCGGCAGTAAACTTGCGCTTTATCAGGCGAATACCGTTAAGGACCAGTTATTGAATGTTTTTAAAGGACAAAACATTGATGCAGGTGTAGAAATTATACCGATTAAAACATCAGGCGACAAAATAACGCATGCCTCATTAAGCTCTTTCGGCGGGAAAGGTCTATTTGTAAAAGAGATTGAAGAAGCTTTGCTTGCAGGAAAAATAGATATAGCGGTGCACAGTTTAAAAGACGTGCCTCAGGTTATACCGGATGAATTGATTATAGGATGCACGCTTAAACGGGACGACCCTCGTGATTGCCTCATATTAAAAGACGGAACTGACGGAACTGAATATACTGCAGATGTTAAAATAGGTACAGATAATAATACAATTTCAGAAAAGAACGCAGCCGCATGTGCCGCTGCCATCGGTTTGCTTAAGCGCAATGCCGTAGTCGGCACGTCAAGCCTCAGAAGAAGAATTCTTATGCAAAGATTAAGAGACGATTTAATTTTTGAGCCTTTAAGAGGCAACATCGACACAAGAATTCAAAAGGTAAAAGACGGTGTATTCGATGCTATTATACTTTCTTCAAGCGGATTGATAAGATTGGGACTAGACCCGCTGATAGATTTTTATCTTGACCCGCTTGTGTTTATTCCCCAGTGCGGTCAGGGGGTTATAGCGATTGAATTTTCAAAAAATAATAAAGAATTAGCTGAAGTTTTGCAATTTATTAACGATGGCTATACCTTCGTTTCAACGTACGCCGAAAGAGATTTCATTAGAATATTAGACTGCGGCTGTGCTTCGCCGGTCGGGGTTTATTCTTATTTGTCCGATGATGACATTTCCGGCGAAAGCAAAATTTATATTAAAGGATTCGTCTCCAATATGAACGGAGAATATTTAGAAGCAGACATTAGCGGAAGCAAAACGGAATATAAAGAATTGGGTAAAAAATTGGCGCATAACATTGTAGAAAAGGGCGGGCTGGAAATTTTGTCTAAAAATAAATAATATTGCGATAACACAGTATAATACTGCTGCAATACTAGTACAGTATTATATAAACTACATAAAGACGCAAATGAATTTGATAACAAAACAACATAAAAAATAAAAAATACAATAAAAAAATAAAAATAAGGAAAATTTTTATGAATAAACCCTTAGTCTATCTAACCGGCGCAGGACCAGGAGATCCGGAACTTTTAACCCTTAAAGCAAAAAGGGTTATAGGCGAAGCAGATGTAATAGTTTACGATAGTCTTATTTCTACGGACCTGCTTAAGTACGCACGGAAGGACTGCGAGATAATTTACGCCGGCAAACGTTCTTCTAATCATACGCTTCCTCAGTATTCTATAAATGAGCTGCTGGCTAAAAAAGCTAAAGAAAATAAAATAGTGGTAAGACTTAAAGGAGGAGATCCTTTTCTGTACGGAAGAGGCGGCGAAGAAGCTGAAAAATTGCATGAAGAAGGCATAGATTTTGAAATCATACCCGGTATTTCGTCTTCTTTTGCGGTTCCTGCATATGCAGGTATTCCTCTGACCCACAGAGATTATTCATCCACCGTTGCTATAGTAACTGGGCATGAAGGAGAGCATAAGGAAGAAACGACTATAAACTGGGATAATATAGCGGGCGCTTCTACCATTGTCGTTTTGATGGGATATAAAAATATTACCAATATCATAAATGAAATTATAAAAGCGGGGAAAGACGAAAACACCCCGGCGGCTGTTATTCAGGAAGGAACTACCGCACGTCAGAAAGTTGCCGTCGGGACGCTTAAAACTATTGAAAAGGAAATGCGCAGCGAGGGTTTAAAAAGCCCTTTGATATTTATAGTAGGCGAGGTAGTCCGCTTAAGGCAAAGAATAAAATGGTTTGAGAAAAGACCGCTATACGGCGTCAAAGCTTTAATTACACGTTCTACAGGGAAAGCCTCGTCGCTTGCCGCTAATTTAAAAAAATATGGTGCGGAAACTATAGAACTTCCTTTAATTGAAATTATACAAAAAAGCAAAAATATTGACGAAAATGCAATCTTAAAGTCTATTGAAGATATTAGCCGCTATGATTTTTTAATATTTACAAGCGCTAATGCAGTAGAAGGATACTTTGAAAGAATATTTTCCCGAGGTAAAGATTTAAGAATATTAAATAATTGCAAAATCATTTCCGTCGGTGCGGCAACATCGGCTGAACTAAGAAAATACGGTATAATAGCAGATATTTTTCCTTCGTCGTCTGAAATATTTTCACAGGACGGGATTATAAAAGAACTGGATATGCTATATGGCGTTACAAATATTAAGGGAAAGAATTTTCTATTTCCGCAGGCTCTAAATATCAACAGCACGCTGCCTGAATATATTATTTCTTCAGGAGGCGTGTTGAATAATATTCCTGTTTATGAAACAGTTTTGCCGCCGGAATCCATTGAGAATACAGCAAATCTATTTAAAGGTTTTAATGCCGCAAATCCCTCTGTAAATCTTATAACATTTACAAGCTATTCAACGGTTGAAAATTTTGTAAAATGCATTGAATCGGCGCAGGAAGGTTTATTGGGTATATTGCAGAGAACTAATGCCGATGTACGCTGCGGCATCCGCTTTGCCGCTATAGGCAGAAAAACAGCCGAATATGCTTTCAGGTTTGGCATAAAATCTGATATAATATCAAAAGATGTTAATATTGATTCTTTAACCGAAGAAATAGTAGATTTTTATAAGGAGCATGAGGTATTATAACGGCATTACAATATTATATAATCTTCAAGAAAATAAAGTAAATAATTAAATTTAAATTAAATAAGCGAGGTTAAATAAAAATGATAGGAATTTCAAAACTTTATTGCGGAGGAGTGCATGCGTCAGACGCGTTGCGGTATGGAAGAATGTCGCAAAAGTTGCCGTCCCATCTTCTACAATTTTCAGAAGATAAAAAACCGGTTATAGTATGGAATATGACTAAAACCTGCAATCTGAACTGCGTGCATTGCTATTCGCAGTCTAAAAATCTTCAATATAACAACGAATTGACATTAGAAGAAGGAAAGGCGTTTATAGACGATATATCTTCTTTCGGTTCTCCGGTTATGCTTTTTTCAGGCGGCGAACCCTTAATGCACCCTCACTTTCTGGACCTTGCATTTTACGCAAAATCAAAAGGTATGAGGGCGGTAATATCGACGAATGGAACCTTAATTACAAGAGAACTTGCACAGGAACTCAAAAAAGTCGGACTGTCTTATGTCGGAATCAGCCTTGACGGACTTTCAGAAGTTCATGACAGATTCAGAGGCAAAAAAGGAGCTTTTACCGAAGCGATAAACGGAATAAACTATGCTAAGGAAGCAGGAATTAAGGTTGGCTTAAGATTTACGATAAATAAAAGAAACGCTCAGGAAATACCTGGAATTTTTAAACTCTTAGAGGAAGAAAATATACCGAGGGTTTGTTTTTATCATCTTGTTTATGCGGGAAGAGGAACAAAACTCATGGAAGAAGACCTTACCCATGAAGAAGCAAGGCGGACGGTAGATACGATTCTTGAACTTACGAAAGAAATATATTCTAAAGATAGTACAAAAGAGGTTTTGACGGTAGATAACCATGCGGACGGACCTTATATTTATATGAAATTATTAAAAGAAGGACAGACGGAGTCTGCCGAAAATGTTATGCAGCTTCTTAAAATGAACGGCGGAAACAGTTCTGGAGTCGGTATAGGTTCTGTAAGCTGGGATGGAGAAGTTTATGCCGACCAGTTTTGGAGGCATTATTCATTTGGCAACGTGAAAGAAAGGAAATTCAGTGAAATTTGGACGGATATCTCAAATCCCTTGATGAAGCAGTTAAAACATAAGCAGGAATATGTTAAGGGAAGATGCGCTAAATGCAAATGGCTTGATGTATGCAACGGTAATTTCAGAGTCAGGTCGGAAGCTTCTTCCGGAGATTTATGGTCACCCGACCCGGCATGTTATTTAACCGACGAAGAAATAGGGCTATAAAATAATGCAAGGCTGACACATAGCATACATAGCATAAACGATTGCGCATACAATGCTTATAAAAATATTATTAAGGAAAAGGTGTCAGGTTTTATTTTTTTGCATATGTAGTAGTTCAATTAACAAAGAAGATATTTGCAAAAAAAATTAATCTGACACCTTTTCCGAGCAGATAATTTTCTATTGCAGGATTAAGGTAGTTTATGCAGATTGTAAATTTAATATAAATAAAATAGGATTATAAAGTTATGATGAACGACAAAATGATGCCTGATGCTGCGCTTATGGCTCATGGCTCTCATGGAGGAGCTATGGGTGCTATGCCGCCGGCGGGCAAAAAAAATGAATTGAGGCTTGTTTTCTGGGAGCTTACGGCAAGATGCAATCTTAAATGCATCCATTGCAGGGCAGAAGCTCAAGAAGAAAAGCAGGAAAATGAACTGACGACGGAACAATGTTTTTCCGTAATAGATAATTTGTGCAGTTTTTCTAACCCCATTTTGATATTAACCGGCGGAGAACCTTTATACAGGGATGATATTTTTGAAATTGCCTCTTACGCTTCGCGCAAAGGATTAAGGGTTGCGCTGGCTACCAATGGAACTATGATTGATAAAGAAACCGCAAAAAAAATTAAAGAGTGCGGAATAAAGAGGGTGGCTATAAGTTTGGACGGTTCCAACGCAAAAACGCACGATTCATTCAGAATGATACCGGGGTCGTTCGATGCGGCTTTTAACGGAATTAAAAACTTACAGAATGAAGGGCTTGAAGTTCAGGTGAATACGACCATTGCTAAACATAATGAAAATGAAATAAAAGATATACTTGAACTTGTTTTAAAGAATAATTTGAAAGCGCTGCATATTTTTATGCTTGTGCCCGTCGGATGCGGTGTGCAAATAGCGAATACGCAGATGTTGGATAAACAGAAATATGAAGACATACTGGCGTGGTTTTATGATAAAACAATGGAACTCAAGGATGTACTTGAGCTAAAAGCAACATGCGCCCCGCATTATTTTAGAATAATGCATAAAAGAGCCAAAGACGAAGGAATAAGCATTACTCCAAAAACGCATGGTATGGCCGCGGTAACCAGAGGCTGTCTGGCAGGGAGTTCTGTTATGTTTATTTCAAGAAAAGGCGATGTGCAGCCGTGCGGTTATCTTCCGGCGCTGGCAGGCAATGTTCTTAAAGAACCGGCTGAAAAAATTTGGGAATCCTCCGAAGTATTTGCCAATTTACGCGATTTAAGTTTATTAAAAGGGAAATGCGGCATATGCGAATATAAAAAAGTATGCGAAGGATGCAGGGCAAGAGCCTATTATGAAACAGGAGATTATTTAGCTGAAGAGCCTTACTGCATTTATGAACCGTCATTAATTGCAGAGCGCTGATTAATTGATTAACAGATTGACCGGCTGGCTGACTAATCAGCTAATAACCAAGCAATAACAAAGTAATAATAAGAGGCAATAGCACTAAGAAGACGGTAAGAAAAAGATAAATATAAATAAATACATACAGATACGTATATTATATACGTGACACATAACACTATATTTAAATTTTAGCGCATTAATTTTAATTCTTAATTTTAATTATGGAACCGGCTGCCAACAAACTTAACAGATTTATTGCAAAAGCGATTGATTTACTGATTGTAGGTTTTTTCAGTAAGGTATTTTACCCGTACGGCTTCATGGCGGGTCTTTTATATCTGCTGATAGGAGACGGTTTTTTTGACGGACAGAGTCTGGGTAAAAAATTGATAGGACTTAAGGTTATAACGATGCCCGGCGAAAAAAAGATTGAGTTTAAGGATTCAATTATTAGAAATCTGTTTCTGGTTATCGCCCTTGCATTTGCGTTTATACCGCTGTTTGGTCTGTTTTTAATGTTTACGGCGGGACTTTTTATATATGGTATTGAAATATATTATATCATAACTAACCCTATAGGAGAAAGGCTCGGCGACAGACTGGCATTTACGAAGGTCATCGACATTACGCGCCGGGACACCGATACGGCTGCGGCGTTAGTAGATTAAGCATATATAATAAATAACAAGCCGGCTTGATACTTTAAAGTATTTTTAATAATTATTGCGATATTGCTAATGTTGAAACCGCTCAGTATAGAAAGCGATATTTTTCTCATAGATTCCAGTTCATATTTTTATAGAGCTTTTTACGCTTTGCCTCCCCTTGTCAATTCTAAAGGATTTCCTACCGGAGCCATTCTGGGCTATGCCCGTATGCTTATTAAACTTAAAACAAAATTTAATATAAAATACGGCGCATGTATATTTGATTCCAGAAAAAGTTTAAGAAAAGAACTGTATAAAGATTATAAGGCTAATAGAATCGAAATGCCGGAAGATTTGGTAAAACAGGTTGACTATATTACATTAATATCTAACTTCCTCGGTTTTAAAACATTCAAATTAGAAGGATACGAGGCTGACGATTTAATTGCTTTTATAACCGAGAAGCTTTCAAAATCAAGCAAAACAGCCTGCATAGTAACAAGCGATAAAGACCTCAAGCAGCTGTTGTCGCCGAATGTTTGCATATATGATGCGCAGAAAGATGTTCTTATAACCGATGAATTATTCGAAAACACCTACGGCATCAAACCGGAAGCATTTAAATATATCCTTGCGCTAATGGGAGATACGTCGGATAATATACCCGGCATTAAAGGGATAGGCGAAAAAACGGCATTAAGCCTGATAAGAACTTATGGCAGCTTAGACGGAATATATAAGGACTTAGACCTTATGAAGCAGTCAAAAATTAAAGAATTGCTTGCAGCTCATAAAGAAGATGTTTATAATTCTTTAAAATTAGCTTCTTTTTATAAAGACCTGCCATTTGAACAGTCGTATTTTGTCCCTCAATTATCTTTAAATAGTGCTGGAAACTGTAATATTAATAGTAATAGTAATAATATTATTGATAGCAGCAGTATTATTAATAATAATGATAATAATATTAATAGCGCCGATATAGGTAAAGATTTTACCGTTCAAAATTATACAGAAAATTCGAAAAATTTAAATTCTGGCGAGAATGCCGATTGTAATAACAGGAACATAGGTTATAACATATCTTATATCTACGACAAGGATAAAAGAATTGAAAATTTAGAAGATTTTGCATTAGAGCAGCCTAATGATGAAGGTCTTTATAAAATATTCAGAGAATTTGAATTTTACTCTCTGATAAAACAACTTAACTTAGACAGCAATCTTAAATCAGATAGGATAGAAAGTCTCAATAATAGCCATAGCAGCGGTTATACAGAAGCTCCCTGCAGTATTAAAGAATTATCGAAAATCTGCGAGAATGAGCTCGCAGTTTATATCGATTGCGCGGATATTATAAATAAAAGCGACTCGATTGGCTGCGAAAGCGGCGTAAAGCAATTAAATTTAAAAAAGCGCGGTTGTAATAATAATGCAGATAGCGGCGAAAATTTGTTCAATGATACCAATAAAATTGAAGAAAAAGTATATTTATTTTCAAATAAAAACGGATATTTTAATATTAATTTGGAAGATTTTTTAAAGAATAAAGAAATAATTGCAGAATTAACCGATGAAACCGTAAGAAAAATAGGATTTGATATAAATTCTATCCGCAGATATTTAAAATATTATGATATTAGCCTTAACAACGGATTTTTTGATATTGCAATAGCTTCATATCTATTAAATCCGATAATTCATAATCATACTTTTGAAGATTTAATTAATGAATTTTCAGAAAAATTGGACGGGTTAAGGGAAATTACTGCAGATGCAAAAGAAAATAAAGCTTTTTTATCATATTTTATTTTTCGTCTTCAACTTAGAGAGATAGAAAAAGACAATGAATTGAAGAAGATTTTTTTTGATATAGATATGCCGCTTGCCACTATTCTTGCCAATATTGAAGAAACCGGATTTATGGTTGATAAAGATAAATTATTTGTTTTATCTGCCGAGTTAGAAATTGAGGCTCAAAAAATGGCAGCCGCAATATATAAAATTGCCGGAAGAAAATTTAATATAAATTCTCCTAAACAGTTAAGCGAGGTCATGTTCGACGAGCTTAAGTTTCAAAGAATAAAAAAAAACAGTACGGATATAGAAGTTCTTTTAAAATTAAAAAATGACTTAGAATTATTGTCTGATGCTTATTTAAAAGACGGAAACGAGTCTGCATCCGTGTATAAAGATTATTTATTATTTTTAGACAGTATAATTTCGTACAGAAATAAAATAAAGCTGAAGACGTCTTTTACGGATGTTCTTTTAAAAAAATTAGACAGAAACGGCAGAATTCATACATCTTTCAGCCAGATAAAAACCTCTACGGGAAGGCTTGCAAGTAAAGACCCAAATCTTCAGAATATTCCTATTGCAGGCATTGAAGGAAAAAAGATAAGGCAGGCTTTTATAGCGCCTGAGGGCAAATTATTAATCAGCGCCGATTATTCGCAGATAGATTTGCGTGTTATGGCATCTATTTCAAAAGATTCCTCCCTGATTGAAAGTTTTAAAAATAATGAAGATATACATCTTAAAACGGCTTCGGAAGTTTTTGGAATTAAATCGGAAGATATTGACGCAGATATGCGACGAAAAGCAAAGGTAATAAATTTTGGAATAATTTACGGCATGAGTCCTTATGGATTATCGAAAGAATTAAATATAACTCAGAAAGAAGCAAAAATATATATAGATTCGTTCTTTGAGAAACATTCTGCCGTAAAATATTATATGGAAAATATAGTAAAAGAAGCTAAAAAAAACGGTTATGTAAAAACTTTGTTCGGCAGAAGATGCTATATTAAAGATATAAATTCTTCTGCAAAAAATATATCTCCCTTTGCAGAAAGAGCAGCTATTAATGCACCGATTCAAGGAACGGCAGCCGATATTATAAAGGTTGCAATGATAAATATTTATAACGAACTTAAAAATAGACAGCTTAAAACCGAGATGATACTTCAGATACATGATGAACTTATATTTGAAGCTGAAATGAATGAAGTTGAAGTTTTAGAAGATATAATTGAATCTAAAATGACTGATAAGACCTTGCTCGGCGATGTTCCTTTAGTCATTAACATAGGCAAAGGCAAAAACTGGGATGAAGCGCATTAATGAATTAAAATAAAAAAATAAGTTAGTTTGTTTTAACATAAGGCCTATTGAAATTATGGAAAAAATAAAAAGATTAGAGCAAGGAAACATCGGGGTTCTGGGGGCTATCGCTCAGGAAATAGCGGCTATGGCCCCTGCATGCGATACGGTTGCTTTTATGACTGCTGCCGCAATTTACGCTTATGTCTTAACGCCCCTTTCTTTTCTTCTTGCAATGGCGGTTATGTATCTTGAAGTCAATACTCTTTATCATTTATCAAAAAGACACGCAAGCGCCGGAGGCTACTACGGTTATGTCGCAACTGCATACGGACCGTCTCCCGCGGTTCTAACGGGCTTTTTATATATTATGTACCAGGTGGCAAGCACTGCGGCTATACCTACTTACATCGGCGGTGTTGTTTTGCCGGGCGCACTGAAATACTTTTTTAATATTAATATAGCAGGTTGGCTGTGGATGCCGTTAATTTTAATTTTTATTATAATTCCGATTATGCTTGCTATATTAGGCATAAAAATTCAGATGAAATACATAAAAGCTGCGGCGCTGTTTGAAATCAGTTTTTTATTTGTCCTGTCGCTGATTATTATCCTGAAAGCTCCTGATAATACGCTAAATGTATTTAATCCGTTTGCATGGCCAAATTATAAAAGCTATTTTGACCCTAACGGCGGACCTGTTTCTTCAGTCGGTCTCGGTATGATTTTTGCTATAACAAGTTTTATCGGATACGGCGGGTCGGCACCTTTGGGGGAAGAGGTAAAATCTCACAGGTCAATAACTAAAGCTTTAGTTATAGGATTGTTAATAACAGGCGGGGTGCTGACCGAGGTTTCATATTCCCTTGTTGTAGGCTGGGGTGTTAATCATATGGCCGGTTTTGCTCACAGCGCTATACCAGGCATATTGGTTGCTACTTTTTATACAGGCATTGCCGGCGGTTTGATGCTTTCATTGGTTGCTCTAAATTCGGCATTTTCTGATTCTGTAGCAATGCAGTCTAACGCAGCCAGGGTTTATTTTGCAATGGCAAGAGACCATATACTGCCTGATTTTTTTTCCGATATTCACAAGAGATTTAAAACGCCTTATAAGTCTTTGCTTTTTATAGGCGCTTCAGCATCAATTGTAGCGCTGACGACCGGTTTCATTATGCTTCATATAGAAGGCATCGGTTTTAGCAAGATGTTTTACGTATCGGCGGCAAATCCTAAATTGCAGAAAGGACTGACCGAAACATTTGCATTTTTAACTACGATTGCATTATACGGTTTAATAATAACGCATTTTTTGTTAAATACTTCAATTATGGTTCTGTATAAAAGATTAAAAGAAAAACATCACGGTCTGCTGAGAAAGATTATTCATCCCATAGAGCATTATGTCATGCCGGGTTTAGCAACATTAATATTTATGTTTGTATTATACGAATCTGTTGTTCCGCCGCTGTTTCCTATTTTTCAGGCGAGCGTGGTATCAATCCTTTTTATATGTATTGTAATAATTTATATAATGTATCTTAAAAAATACAGAAAAGAAATATTGGCTAAAGTGAGCGTAACCGTAAATTTAATAGAAGAAGAAGGCTGCGCAAGCGAAAACTCCGCTGCCATGTCGGACAATGGACATACGCACAAACCAAATTAATAAATAAATTAAGTTAATTAGATGCAGACGCCGTTTAAGTTGAGCATAGATAATGTTCACAAAAATAAGTATCTGTGGTCTATAATTTTTAGTTTTACGAATTTTAAGCTGCTATAAATTTTTAAAATATGTTAAAATCTTACAATTAAAAATCTAATAAAATAAGGAAAAATATGAAATCTGAAGGATTGAAAAATTTTTGCGAAAGTAATCCCATGAAAGCGCTGGGTCTTGTTTTTGGAGATATCGGAACGAGCCCTATTTATACCTTGGCGGTAATATTTGCATATCTCAGACCCACCATTTTTAATATATTGGGCGTTATATCTCTTATTATATGGACTTTAGTAATCATAGTCTCGGTGCAGTACGTCTGGTTTGCAATGAATATAAGCGAAAATAATGAAGGCGGAACTATTATTCTTAGAAATGTATTGCGAAAGGTAGTAAAATCGGCAAGAGAAATGGCGTTTATTACTATAATTTCTTATATTGCCCTTTCCTTATTAATAGGGGATAGCGTAATAACGCCGGCTATCAGTATTCTTAGCGCCGTGGAAGGCGTCGCTTTAATCCCTGCGTTCAGCACTATCTCGACATCTTTAGTAGTTTTTATATCAGTTGTAATAGCAATATTTTTATTCTGGTTTCAGCATAAAGGTACTGATAAAATAGGTAAAACCTTTGGTCCGATTATGTTTGTGTGGTTTATAACGCTGGGAATAACCGGAGTTGTATCTATATTTTATAATCCGGTCATTTTAAAAGCAATAAACCCGTATTACGCTATGGTTTTTATATTTCATATTAATATGAATGTAAGGAGCGTTGTAGGACACGGACTTGTAAGCTTTTTTGTGCTTTCCGACGTTATTCTGTCCGCTACCGGCGGCGAGGCATTATATGCGGATATGGGGCATATAGGAAGAGAGCCTATAAGAAAAGCATGGTACTTTGTATTCGGCACATTAGTCCTGAGTTATATAGGGCAGGGTTCTTTTATGGTAGACCATTTAAAATCAAGCAATGTATTTTTTCAAATGATATATGAAGAATCGCACCTGTTGTATATACCATTTTTGTTTTATTGAGTATAATAGCCACCGTTATAGCGTCGCAGGCTGTAATAAGCGGTATATTTTCCATTATTTATCAGGGAATTACCACCAGAATTCTGCCGCTTTTAAAAGTGCAGTACACTTCAGATAAAATGCAGTCGCAAATTTATATAAACCTGGCAAACTGGTTTTTATTTATATGCGTTATTTTAATAATGATAGTATTCAGAACATCAGATAACATAGCTATGGCTTACGGTCTTGCCGTCAGCGGCACTATGACGTTTACCGGTATAATGATAAGCATATATTTTTATCATGAACGAAGATTTATTTTGTTTGTATCTTCCATATTTATAATATTTGTCGATGCTTCTTTTTTAATATCTAATCTTTTATTTAAAACGCTAAAAGGCGGGTATGTTGCACTCCTCATAGCGTTAGTCCCATTTTTAATAATCATGATATATACTAAAGGACAGGAAAAGTTATATAAAGCGTATAAACTGACGGATATTGATAAATTTCTTAAAGAATATAATGAGTTATATAAAAGTATGCCGAAAATTAAAGGTTCGGCTTTATTTTTTGCGCGCGATATAAATAAAATTCCATATTATATCACCACCACATTGTTTGAAAATAATATAATATACGAAAATAATATAATAGTTTCAATTCATACAAAAAATATTCCGTATGGAATAGAAAGCAAGTTTGAAAACGATATAGCGCCCGGTTTAAAACATTTTATTATTAAAGCCGGCTATCTTGAGATAGTGAATATAGAAAATATACTTCGTGTTTACAATGTAAATGAAAAGGTGATATTTTACGGTATAGAAGAGGTAGTAAGCAATAATATTATCTGGAAAATATTTGCCATAATAAAAAAATTGTCTCCTTCTTTCGTCAGATTCTACAATCTGCCTGCCGAAAAAATTCACGGCATATTAATGAGGATAGAAATTTAATTAAAACGATAAAAAATATCAATTATTTATAATTTGTCTGCATAATATCTTTCGCCGAAAATAATAGTCCCCAATCTGACGATTGTTGCGCCTTCTTCAATTGCAACCGTAAAATCGCTTGAAGTTCCCATGGAAAGTTCCGTCATTTCATTTTTATACATATTCTTCTGATTGGCAAAATCGAGAAAATCTTTCAGCGCTTTAAAATAAATTCTATTCTGTTCCGGATTTTCGGCATAAGGAGGCATGGTCATAAATCCTTTGAGTTCCATATTATTTAAGCTGTTCAAATTATAAATTAATTCCTTTGCATTGTCTAACTTGATGCCGGATTTAGTTGATTCATCCGCAATATTAATCTCAATAAGAATTTGAACTTTATTTCCGGAAAGATTATCGCTTACCGAGAATTTATCGATAAATTTAGCAAGTTCAAAACTATCAACGGAATGAATCATGTTTACTTTTTTTGCTATGTATTTAACTTTATTTTTTTGCAGTTTTCCTATTAAATGCCATTCTAAATTTTCAACAATGCAGGCAGAAGGAATGTTATTGCTGTCGCAGTCTGTATGATTTATTTCGGCAATGTTTTTAAAATAATCATATTTGCCTAAAAATTCCTGAACGTAATTTTCTCCGAAAACAGTTATCCCAGACTCGCAAGCTTTAATTATTTCATCCGCATTTCTGGTTTTTGAAGCGGCAAGAATAGTAATGCATTGGTAATTTCTGCCGCTTTTAGCTACAGAACGTTTTATGTCATTATTTATTTTTTGTATGTTTTCAGATATCATTTTTTTTATACTCTGATTATATAATATCACTTTATGTTATAATTATATAATATAAAATACCCCGTAAATTATTATTATGTGGAAATTATTGCATAAAAAATAGCGTTCGCTCTTAATTTTCATTAATTTTCGCGTCATTAATTTTCAAATTTATTATTATATTTATGCTATAATTATTCAATAATATGAAAATTATAAAGAATGGAGATAGATTGCTGCATAAAAAAATGATGTCTATCTCTAATTTTCTAAATTTTCTTAATATCAAAATAATCATAAAAATAATATAGCAATATAATAATGTATCAGGTATTAGCCAGAAAATACAGACCAAAAACATTTGACGAGGTCATAGGGCAGGATGATATTGTTAAAACGCTTAAAAACGCCGTTGATTCCGACAGAATAGCCCATGCCTACATTTTTTCCGGAACCAGAGGCGTAGGAAAAACTTCTATAGCCAGAATACTTGCGAGGTCTATAAACTGTGAAAAAGGTCCTACCTCTAATCCTTGCGGAGTTTGTCAGGCATGCATCGAAATGCTTGGAGGCAATGCAGTCGATGTTATTGAAATAGACGGAGCGTCAAATACAGGGGTAGACGATATACGAGAGCTTAAAGAAAATATAATGTATTCCCCGCAGAGCTTAAAATATAAGATATATATAATAGACGAAGTGCATATGCTTTCTAAAAGCGCCTTTAATGCGCTTTTAAAAACCCTTGAAGAACCGCCTGAGCACGTTAAATTTATTTTCGCGACTACTGAAATTTATAAAGTCCCTGAAACAATACTATCAAGATGCCAGAGATTTACCTTTAAAAGAATCGCCCCCAATGTTATTTATCTAAAATTAAAAAAAATTGCAGGAGAAGAAAATATTGAGATTTCAGATGAAAATCTCATGACTATAGCTTCTTTAAGCGACGGTTCGCTCAGAGATGCTCTTTCTACTTTTGATACGGTTATATCTTATTACGGCAAAGAAATAAAAGAAGATGTCGGCAGTATTCTTGGAGTAACAGGGAAAGAAACTATAAAAAAAATTACCGAATATATTTTTAAAAAGGATTATGAAAATTCTATAAAAATAATCAACGATATTTATATAGCCGGAACAGATATAAGGCAATTTATAAGACAGCTGGCATTTTTTCTAAGGAATATCCTTGTATTGAAATTAAACTATAAAAGCATCATAAGCGATATACTTGAAGCCGATGTCGCTTCGCTTATCCCTCTGACAGAGCTCAAGGGAGAGGCTGAGATATTGGATATGATAGATATTCTTCTTGAAGCGGACGGCAGATATCAGCGTGTTTCTTCCCCGCTTCTCATGATGGAGCTTATTATATTCAGGCTTATAAGCACACCGTCTAAAATGGAAATAAAGGCGGTATTGGAAAAATTAGACAGGATAGACAAATTAGAAAAAATTAATACGCTAACCGAACTGGCGGATACGGAAAGAAAATATTTACAGAAAGATACAAACGGCTATTCGGAAAATGTCCGCGATGCTATTATTGATAATAAAATCATAAATGATGGTGCTTCTATTTTACCGGAAAATCAAAATATTAAAGAATGCAATTTAAACCATAAACATAAAATAGATAAGGCAAATAAGAAGACTATTGAAGAACGCAGGTTAGATAATAAAATACAGAGCAGCATCGTTGCCGACGGGGAAGATTTTCTTGAACATATCGATTCTATTACTAATAATATAGACGACAGCTCTTCGGTAAAACTTAATACGCAAACCGATTCTGTTTTTAATGATGATAACGGCAACGCTGCACTGCATGAAAAGATAATCAGCAAAGAAGATGATAATAATAATAAGAATGACGGCGGCAGCGGCAATGTTGATAATAATAATATGAAGAGCGGCGATGATGACCTTATTAATGCGGATATCAAAGGCGATGTTATGCGTAATCTGTTTGAAGAGGTTTTTGATGGATTTATAGAAAATATCAAAGAATAAAAATATATTTGTAAATTTTTGTTGATAAAAAATTAATAATAAATTAAATTAATAATATAATTAATATTAAACAGATTATTCATATAAATGGAGGTTAAAATGTCAAAAAATATTTCAGGAATGCTTAAACAGGCTCAGAAACTTCAATCCGATATGCTCAAAATGCAGGAAGAACTTGCAGAGAAAGTAGTAGAAGCCAGTTCAGGCGGAGGTATGATAACTTCTAAGGTTAACGGTAAACAGGAATTGATTTCTATAGATATAGATAAAACAGTGGTAAATCCGGATGACATAGAAATGCTGCAGGACTTAATAGTAGCTTCCGTTAATGAGGCATTAAATAAATCTAAAGACCTTATTTCCGGCGAAATGTCTAAACTCACAGGCGGCTTAAATATCCCTGGGTTATTTTAATCTAAGTTTATTCTGATTTAATTGCATCAAAATCATAATTATAAAAATTAATATTTTTTATACAGATAACTAATTAACCAAATTAAATATGCCTAATGAACATAATGATTATGTCAGGGATTTAGTTTTTGCGCTGAAAAAACTTCCCGGAATAGGAGAGCGTACTGCAAGAAGATTGGCTTTTCATATACTGTCGCAGAATGATGCTGCTGCTTTCGGTCTTGCTAATTCTATAATTAATGCCAAAAAACATGTAAATCTCTGCAAAATCTGTTTTAACCTGTCAAGCGAAGAAGAACTGTGCCCGATATGTTCCGATGGCTCAAGAAATTCCAAAATGCTCTGTATCGTAGAAAATCCCGAGATTATCTATGTTTTTGAAAAAAGCGGAAATTACCACGGCTATTATCATGTTCTTCACGGATTAATCAATCCGCTTGAAGGCATCGGTCCTGATGACATCAAAATTGAAGAATTAGTCGGCAGAGTCGCAAACGGCGGATTTGAAGAAATAGTTATTGCTTTGAATCCAAACTCGAACGGAGAGGCAACGTCTTTTTATATTCAAAAATTATTAGCACCGTATAATGTCAATATAACGGCATTAGCCCGCGGCATACCTGTCGGTTCCGACCTTGAATACGTTGATAAGAATACGTTGGCCGAAGCCATTTCCGGCAGAAAAAAGTTTTAAGATAAACCGTTATTATAATTGCCATTGCAATCACAAAGATAGTTTGATTTTTATCAAAAAAATTGATAGACTTATAAAACTATGCAAAAAACCAATTTTACAGACTTCCCTAAAAATTATGACTATAAATCGGCGGAAAAAAGGATTGCCGAATACTGGGAAAGCAATAATATATATAAATTCAAAAATGAAAATAAAGAACGCGATGATGACGGCTCATCCGGCGATTTTTCACAAAATACCGCATTCGCTCATTCGCCCATTTTCTCTATAGACACGCCTCCTCCTTACGTATCCTCAGCCCATCTCCATGTCGGTCATGCAATGAGCTATTCACAGGCGGAGTTTATAATTCGGTACAAGCGGATGAAAGGTTTCAATATCTTTTACCCTATGGGATTTGACGACAACGGTCTTCCTACTGAAAGATATGTTGAAAAAAAGTATAAAATAAATAAGTCTAAAATTATCAGGGACGAGTTTATCGATTTATGCCTGAAAGAAACAAAAATTGGGATTAGCACCTATAAAGAGTTATGGCAGGCACTCGGTATAAGCGTCGATTGGGGTTTAACTTATTCTACGATAGATGCGAAATGCAGAAAAACCTCTCAGAAATCATTCGTAGAACTTTATGGTAAAAAATTGGTAGAAAGACGGGATGAACCGATTATATGGTGCCCTTCCTGCAGGACCTCGCTTGCGCAGGCTGATATTGCGATAGAAGAATTTGATGGAATTTTATTTGATATCGAATTCAGCTCGTCTTCCGGAGAAAAATTGATTATATCAACTACCAGACCGGAACTTCTAGGCGCATGCGTTGCAATTTACGCCAATCCGTCTGATTCAAGATATTTGCATTTGAAAGATGAATTAATTAAAATACCGATTTACGAACATACAGTGCCTGTAAAGTTTGACGAATCTGTAGAAATGAATTACGGAACAGGTCTTATGATGGTATGTACATGGGGTGATGCCGAAGACGTAAAAAAGTGGAAAGAGCATAAATTAGACACTGCAATAATCATTGAACCGTCAGGCAGATTAAATGAAAAAGCACGTGCTTATGCAGGACAGAATGTAAAGGATGCTAAAAAAAATATAGTCGAAGATTTAAAAAAATTATCGTTGATTAAAAATGAAAAAAAATTGAGGCATAATGTAGGTATTCATGACAGATGCAGCACTGCAGTAGAATTTATCCAGACGCCTCAGTGGTTTATTACAATATTAAACAATAAAGATAAATTTATTGAAGCCGGAAACAAAATTAACTGGTACCCGGCTTTTATGAAAACAAGATATGATGAATGGGTTCAAAATATTAAGTGGGACTGGAATATTTCAAGGCAGAGATTTTACGGTGTGCCGTTTCCGGTCTGGTATTGCTCTGAATGCGGCGAGCCGGTTATAGCCGAAGAAGATGAGCTGCCGGTTGACCCGACTGTTTCAAAACCTGAGCACGTCAGCGTATGCCGTGTTTGCGGAAATAACGAATTTATCCCTGAAAATGACGTGATGGACACATGGATGACATCTTCCTTGACGCCTTTTATAAATTCAAACTGGGCTAATTTTGATTTTGATTCTCACGCAAATACTGCAGATAATACTAATGGCAAAAATAAAGAAATAGAAATAATGCCTATGACTTTAAGACCTCAGGCACAGGAAATAATACGGACATGGCTTTTTTATACAGTCGTTAAATCAATTTATCATACAGGGGATATCCCGTTTAAAAATGTTATGATAAGCGGATGGGGTCTCGATAAAAGCGGAAAAAAAATGTCAAAGAGTCTCGGTAATTTTGTTGCTCCGGAAGAAATAATAGAAAAATATTCCGCCGATGCTTTAAGGTACTGGGCTGCAAAAGCAAATCTGGGTCAGGATTTAAGATTCAGCGAAGAAGATGTTGCAAATGGCAGAAGATTATTGATAAAATTATGGAATGCGGTCAGGTTTTTTATCACTAATATTGACAGCATTAAATCCGGTGAAGATTTCAAGCCGATGCTTGGAGCAGCAGATATGGGCAAATTAAATTCAGGTGATTTATCTGTCGTTGACGGCTGGCTGCTCAGCGAATTTCAAAAAACATTGAAAGCGTGCGGAGAATATTTTGAATCTTACGAATATTCTTCTGCGTTGAGGGTTGTAAGCGATTTTTTTTATAATATATACTGCGATAATTATCTTGAAATAGTTAAAAATATTTTCTGGGAGGAAGACCCTTCATTTAACGGCAGAAAAGTTCAATCTCTGAATACGATGTATTACGTCTCTTTTAATATGCTGAAACTTTTTGCTCCATTTCTGCCTTTCATAACGGAAGAATTATATCTGTCGTTTTATAAAAATTTTGAGACCGAGAAAAGCATTCATCTGTGCGCCTGGCCGGTATATAGGCAAGAACTGATTAATGAAAACGCTGCCAAAGATGTTGCTGTTTTGCTCACGGTTTTAGATTTATCCAGAAAATTAAGAACTAATTTAAAGCTTCATCAGAATCATAAGGTAAAAAAAATATATGTATATTCGCCGGATGCGCAACTAATGGAAACAGTAAGAAATTTTTCCACAGATATAATGTCCGCATGCAGGGCGGAAGACATAATTATATCTGAAAAAGCCGATTTTGGAGCAGGCGGCGATTCTAAAATTTATATATCTTTTGAGAGTTAACGCATTATAAAGTATATATAATTAATAGCAGCAAGTTATAAAAATAGATGATAATAAGGCAAGATACGATATATAAAACAGATAATAATAAAAGCAATACGGTATACAAAAAATACGAAAAAATATAGAATAATAGAGTTTTAAAATTGAAGGTTGACAATTCCGAAATTTAATTTAATAATATATTGTCATTTTTTATTTTTTTATTCATTATTTTGATTAAATATGCTTGTTAATTTAAAAAAGCTAGATAAAAGTTCCAATAAATATTTTATTAAATTATCCGACTGTAATTTTATTAATACTTTAGCGGAAAATAATATAACTCTAAATAGAGATTATGATTTTTTAGCCGAAATTACACTGAGTCTAAAAGGCTCGCGGCTTATTGCGCAGGTCAAATTAAAAGCGTCTGCGGTTTTAGAATGTGTGAGATGTTTAAATAGTTATAATTATAATATTGACGAAATTTTAAATCTTGTGTATGTTCCTTCAGAGTCAGATAAAAATGATATGGTCAGCGGCTGCAGGAATATTGAATTAAAAGAAGAAGAAATGGACTTAGGCTATTACGACGGGAATTCGGTTGATTTATACAGTATTTGCATCGAGGCGATTAATTTGCTTATTCCGCTTAATCCGCTGTGTTCAAATGATTGCAAGGGACTCTGTCCGTCATGCGGCGCGGATTTAAATAAAGAAAGATGTACATGCGCCGGCAGAAATACTATTATATATAACTGATAAAAATATAAATTAAATTAAAATAAACAGAAAACAAGACCAAAACAATCAGGAGATATTGATTATGGCAAATCCTAAAAAAAGACATAGCAAGTGCAGAAGAGATAAAAGAAGAACGCATGACAGTCTGACGCCTGTCAATTATGTAAAATGTCCGACCTGCGGCGAAACTACGCTGCCTCACAGAATGTGTACAAATTGCAATACATATAACGGCAGAAAAATAATCATAGACAAGGTTGAAAAATCTGCAAGCTAATATTATTTATTATTTTAAATAAACTCCAGGTGAGCCTAAACTTATTATGGTTAAAATAGCTCTAGATGCTTTTGGTTCAGACAATGCTCCAAATCCTGAGATTTTAGGGGCGATAGAGGAGCTCAAATCTGACAATAATTTAGAAGTTATTCTTGTAGGCGACGAAAAGATACTTTCGGAAATTATAGGCAAATTAGATTGTTCCGATGCAGTTCTGAATAGATTAAAAATCCGCAATGCATCCGAACAGATAACTATGAAGGATTCGCCATCCTCTATCGTGAGAAATAAAAGAGATTCTTCTTTGAGAATTGCTTACGAACTGGTTCACAGTAAAGAAGCAGATGCTGTAATAAGCGCAGGCAATACCGGTGCTTCGTTGGCTATAGCCATGTTTGTGCTTAAAAGACTTAAAGGTATAGACAGACCCGCTATTGCCACTGTTATGCCGTCTGTAGGCGGACATACGGTACTGTTGGATGCAGGAGCCAATGTCGATGTCAAACCGCATCATCTGGCGCAGTTTGCGATTATGGGCTCCGAATACGCTTCATTTATTAAGCATATAGACAGTCCTATCGTCGGACTGCTAAGCAACGGCGAAGAAGAGTCTAAAGGAAATGAATTAACAAGAGAAGCATTTAAGATAATTAAAAAAATAGATATAAATTTTCTTGGCTATGTAGAAGGCAGAGAAATTTTTAACGGTAAAGCAGATGTAGTTGTGTGCGACGGATTTACAGGAAACGTTATACTAAAATCTTCCGAAACTCTGGCAGAAACTATATTTAAACTGTTGAGAGAAGAAGTAAACAAAAGTATAATGGCTAAGATAGGCGTATTGCTTGCATCAAAAGCATTAAAAAATTTTAAGAAACTAGTCGACCATAATGAATATGGCGGAGCGCCTCTTCTTGGAATTAACGGCGTTGGGTTTATTGCTCACGGCGGTGCTTCCCCAAAAGCAATTGCAAGCGGAATAAGGATGGCAAAAAGATTTGCTGAACAGGAAATAAATTTAAAGATAAGCAAAAAAATTGAGTTAAATGTTGAAGCTGTTAATAATAAAGAAGCGAAGATTGCATAGCGATGTTTTCAGCATAAAGAGGTTTCCTCTGGTTGAAAGAAACCTTAATAGTCAGCCAGGGTTCGTTAGTGTCCGTTAGGGCAAGGCATTTCAGTTTTATAACTTTATTAATTACGGATTAAAAATTGTTGCGTTCAATCATAAAAGGCGTCGGTTCTTATGTGCCGGATAAAATTCTTTCTAACGAAGATTTGCTTAAAATAGTTGACACTTCGGACGATTGGATAGTATCGCGCACGGGCATAAAAGAACGCAGGATAGCCGATAAAAATATTAAAACTTCAGATATTGCCACTGAGGCATCAAGAAGAGCTCTTGAAATGGCAAATATGCAGCCGTGCGATATTGACCTGATTATTATCGGAACGGTGACACCTGATATGATTTTTCCATCTACATCATGCATAGTGCAAAATAATCTCGGTATTAAAAAAGCAGCAGCATTTGACCTTAGCGCGGGATGTGCGGGGTTTATATATTCTCTGTCGGTTGCAGATTCTCTGATTAAGTCAGGGCAGTTTAAAAATGCCCTCGTTATAGGCGTAGATGTACTTTCAAGAATTACAGATTATACGGACAGATCAACATGCGTATTATTCGGCGACGGCGGAGGGGCTCTTGTTTTATCGGCAGACAATAGCGAATCTGGCAGAGGCATATTGTCAACGCATATCCATTCCGAAGGCGGACATGATGATATATTAAAACTGCCGGCAGGGGGCTCCAATATCCCTGCCTCAGCCGAGTCTGTGAATAATCATGAACATTATATTAAAATGAAAGGTTCTGAACTTTTTAAGTATGCGGTTAATTATCTTAGAGATGTTGCGCAAGAAGCTATAAAATATAATAATTTGAATTCTGAGGATGTTGATTTATTTGTGCCTCATCAGGCTAATACAAGAATAATAGAGGCAACTGCTAAAAAATTAGGTTTTCCGATGGAAAAGGTTTTTGTCGATGTTTATAAATACGGCAACACCTCAAGCGGTTCTATACCGCTTGCTTTAGATGAAGCTTATAGAAGCGGCAGAATCAAACAAGGAGATATTGTTCTTGTCGATGCCATAGGAGCCGGTTTGACATGGGCTTCAGCTATGATAAAATGGTAATTTAATTAGCGGCAGACACCATTTATTCATTATTTTATAGCTGCTCGCATTTTTTATCGGCAAGCTGGATGTCTTAAGTTGCTAAATTAAGCGGTGCAGTTAAGCCGGTTTTATTTTATTTATAATAAATATTAAAATTTTAATAAAATAAATAGTTATAGTCAGGAAAACTAAAATAAAATGTTGAAATCTCCCATATGTGAACTCATAGGTATAAAATATCCTATATTTCAAGGCGGCATGGCGTGGGCGTCCGATTATAATCTCGCTTCAGCCGTATCAAATGCAGGCGGTCTCGGTATAATAGGAGCAGGTCAGATGCCGCCGGATTTATTAGTTAAACAGATACGGCTTGCTAAAGAGAATACTGATAAACCGTTTGGAGTTAATCTGATATTATATCTTTCATATATAAACGAACTTGTAGATGCCGTTATAAGCGAAGGGGTATCGGTTGTCACAACCGGAGCTGGAAACGCAGGTCCTTTCATTAAAAGATTTCATGATGCCGGTATAAAAGTTATACCGGTTATTCCGGCAGTGGCATTAGCCAAAAGAATGGAGAAAGCAGGCGCAGATGCTTTAATTGCAGAAGGCATGGAGTCCGGCGGGCATATCGGCGAATCTACCACCATGACTTTGGTTCCGCAGGTTGCTGAAAATGTCGGCATTCCCGTGATTGCTGCCGGAGGCATTGCCGATTTCAGGGGTTTTGCCGCGGCACTATGTCTTGGAGCTTCAGGTATTCAAATGGGTACCAGATTTATAGCTACAAAAGAATGCAATGTTCATCAAAACTGGAAAAATATGATAATAAAAGCATCTGACAGAGATACTGTGATTACAGGAAGACCTACCGGACATCCCGTAAGGGTTCTCAAGAATAAGTTATCAAAACAGTTTTTAGAGCTGGAAGAAAAGTGCGCCGACATTAAAGAATATGAAGAATTGGGAATAGGTAAACTCAAAGCGGCTGCAATAGACGGCGATTCCGATTACGGCTCAATGATGAGCGGTCAGATAGCCGGTATTATTAAAGAAGAAAAATCGGTCAAAGAAGTTATTGAAGAAATTATGCAGCAGACTGAAGAATTTATAAATAATTTTTTAAAATTTGTTTTATGAATGAAATGAGCGAAATGAAAGGTAGAAATATAGCATTTGTTTTTCCGGGTCAGGGCTCGCAGCATATAAAAATGGGCAAAGACTTCTATGATAATTTTCAGGAATACAAAATTATTCTGGAAGAGGCTTCGGATACTTTAAAAATAGATATGAAAAAGCTGATATTCGGCGATGATGAAAATATGCTTAATTTGACTGAAAATACGCAGCCGGCAATATTAACTATGAGCGTAGCTATTTTAAATATTATTAAAAATGAATTTGATATAAATAATATTTCGGTTGCTTCAGGTCACAGTCTGGGAGAATACAGCGCGAATGTTTTCGCCGGCATTATAAAATTTAAAAACGCATTGCTTATAACAAGAAAAAGAGGAGAATTAATGCAGAGCGCGTGCCCCGTCGGTTTTGGAAAAATGGCGGCGGTAATAGGTTTGTCTGCCGAAATTATAGAAGACACCGTTAGCGAAATAAATAATAGGTCAGGCAGCTTCGGTGACGGCGAAAGAAACAGAGGCGCCATAAAGGGAACAGTTTTTATAGCAAATTATAATTCTCCTGTCCAGTCGGTAATTTCTGGAAAAGCTGAAGATATCGAAACGGCTTGCGAATTATTGAAAGAAAAAGGAGCTAAAAAAATTGTTTATCTGCCTGTAAGCGCTCCTTTTCATACGCCTTATATGGAAGATGCGGCAATAGGTCTGAGGAATTTTATAAATCCGGAATGGTATAATGATTCTTACAATAATATAGAAATTTTTTCAAATGTTGACGGAAGCGGCTATTCGAAAAAGAATGATGCTATAAACTATCTTCTTCTTCAGATAACTTCTCCGGTAAGGTGGATTGACTGCGTTGTTAATATGAAAAAAAATAAAAACGTTAATACGATAATAGAAGTTGGTCCTGCGAATGTTTTGGCCGGACTTGTAAAAAGGATAGATAAAGAAATTTTATCATATTCAGTTAATTCTGTAGAATCTTTTAAGGGATTAAAAACAATAATTTCAGACTGATTGTAATAATAATTAAAATATAAAATATACACTGTCGAATAAATATGTCTTTTTGTATTGACTTGAAAGGAAAAAATGCTATTGTTACCGGCGGCTATGCCGGTATAGGGCTGTCTATTACTAAAACTTTGCTGACGGCAGGAGCTAAAGTTGCTATAATAGGCAGGAGCTATGTAAAGTTTTCGGCAATTTCAGACGAACTATCGAAAATAAAAGACAATGCGGGATTTTCTTTTTATGAAGCAGATATATCCGATAGCATCGGCATCGCAAAAACTATCGCGGATATTATGCTGCAATTCGGTAAAATTGACATTTTAATTAATAATGCAGGTATTACAAAAGACGCGATTTTAATTAAAATGAGCGATGAGGATTGGAGCGAAGTTATTAATGTAAATTTAAACGGTTTGTTTTATGTCGTAAAAAATGTTATAAAATATATGATTAAGGCGAAAGCAGGAAAAATTGTTAATATTTCTTCGGTTATAGGAGAATCAGGAAATGCAGGACAGGCTAATTACGCATCTGCTAAAGCCGGAATGATAGCGTTTACTAAATCCGCCGCAAAAGAGTATGCTTCAAGAAATATATATGTGAATGCCGTAGCTCCGGGATTTATAAGCACTGACATGACCGATAAATTAAATGAAGTTGTTCAAAATAACATAAAAAAAGAAATTCCGCTAAATAGGTTTGGCGTTCCTGAAGACGTGAGCAATGCCGTTCTTTTTCTTGCGTCTGAGCTTTCAGATTATATAACAGGCGCTACGATAGATGTAAACGGCGGAATGTATATGAGATAAATAAGATGTGTTAGGCTGATGCATTTTTTCCTCCAATACGGATTTCTTCAGCTGTGTATTTAGTACACACGAATATTTTGTGTATTGTAGTATATTGATATGCGAGGGCAAAATGCGAATGTCGGTGAAGTGCTTATGTTTATAATTGCGCGGTACGATTTTATAATTTGCGGAAAAGATTAACTGTCGCTAAAAAATAAGGAGGTGATTATATAATGTCGGTTGCAGAAAAAGTTAAAGAAACAATAGTTGAACAGCTCGGAGTTACACCGGATGAAGCAACAGATGACGCTTCTTTTGTTGAGGATTTAGGAGCAGATTCTTTGGATACCGTCGAGTTAGTTATGGCGTTTGAAGAAGAGTTCGGTATAGAGATTTCCGATGAGGATGCGGAAAAAATTAAGACTGTAAAAGATGCTGTGTCTTATATAGAAGAGCATACGAAATAATTTGCTAAATTTGCCTGTTTCACGGCAAAGCGTATTTTAAATATTTATAAAGGTGTTTTTCAATGGAAAAAACTAATTGCAATAGAAGAGTGGTAATCACAGGTATGTCTATGATTTCGCCCTTAGGCAACGACCTTAATACTTCATGGGAAGGAATGATTAGCGGCAGAAGCGGCATAGGACTGATTACCGCTTTTGATACGACCGAATATACAACTAAGATCGCAGGAGAAGTTAAAGATTTTGAACCGGAAAATTTTATCGATAAAAAAGAAGTTAAAAAGATGGATAGATTTATCCATTATGCTGTTGCATGCTCAAAAATGGCATTGGAAGAATCCGGTCTTAAGATTGACGAATCTAATGCGCATAGAGTAGGTGTTTGGATAGGCGCTGGAATAGGCGGGCTGATGACCATTGAAAAATATCACACGCTTTTATTAGAAAATGGACCTAAAAAAATTTCTCCGTTTTTTATACCGATGCTGCTGATAAATTTGGCGCCGGGGCAGGTTTCCATTATGACGGGCGCAAAAGGACCAAATGCGAGCACTGTTTCGGCATGTTCTACAGGAACCAATTCCATCGGAGATGCTTATAAGATAATTGCAAGGGGAGACGCAGATGTTATGATAGCAGGAGGGGCGGAATCCACGATAACCCCTTTATGCATATCAGGTTTTAATGCTATGAAAGCGCTGTCAACCAGAAACAATGAACCTAAAAAAGCTTCCAGACCTTTTGATAAAAATAGAGATGGATTCGTCGTAAGCGAAGGTTCCGGCATAGTTATTTTAGAAGAATTGACCAATGCACAAAATAGAGGCGCCAAAATATATGCAGAGGTTGTCGGCTATGGATTTTCTTCCGACGCTTATCATCTGTCGACTCCTGACCCGAATGCGCAGGGCGCGTTTTATTGTATGAAAAATGCAGTAGAAGATGCCGGTATAAATCCTGAAGATGTGGATTATATTAATGCTCACGGTACATCCACATATTATAACGATTTAAACGAAACCAAGGCTATTAAACAGCTTTTTAAAGAACACAGTAAGAAACTTATGGTTAGTTCAATTAAGTCTATGATAGGACATGCATTAGGAGCCGCAGGAGGCATAGAAGCCGTAGCGACGGCTATGACTTTGTATTCTGGAAAAGTGCCGCCTACTATAAATTTTGAAGAAGCCGATAAAGAATGCGATCTTGACTATGTGCCTAATATCATGAGAAAAGCCGATATTAAATATGCAATATCAAATTCTTTCGGATTCGGCGGAACAAATGCTACCTTAGTTTTAAAAAAATGGGAAGGTAAATAATTAATAATAGGAAAATTATAATGAAAGTATATATAGGTTCCGACCATGCCGGATTTGATCTGAAAGAGTCGATTAAAAACTATCTAAAAGAAAAAAAAATAGAGTTTATTGATTTAGGTACGGACTCCGCAACCAGAAGCGTTGATTACCCGGATTATGCTAAGAAAGTTGCCGAAGAAACGGCGAAAGACTCGGGTTCCATCGGCATTTTAGCATGCGGAACCGGAATAGGTATGTCAATAGCCGCAAATAAGGTTAAGGGTATCAGGGCTGCGTTGATTTACGATGAATATACCGCGGTGGTTGCTAAAAAACACAATAATGCAAATGTAATAACTTTTGGCGGCAGAACTATGACGCCTCTCGAAGTAGAAAGATATTTGGACAATTTTTTAAATACAGAATTTGAAGGCGGCAGGCACCAGCATAGGATAGATGAGATTAATAATATATAATCAATTTATAGAATAAATAATAATAAATATAAATTATAAACTATACAGGTGAACAAAATTGAATGGACAAAATTTAAAAAGCTATGATGCGGAAGTTTACGGTTTTCTGCAGAGCGAACTTAAAAGGCAGCAATATTCTATTGAGCTTATTGCATCGGAAAATTTTGTATCACAAGCGGTTATGGATGCTCAGGGTTCTATTTTAACGAATAAATACGCCGAGGGTTACCCGGGCAAAAGATATTACGGCGGCTGCGCCAACGTTGACAGTATTGAGCAGCTGGCTATAGACAGACTAAAAAAAATATTCAATGCCGAATACGCTAATGTGCAGCCTCACTCCGGCTCTCAGGCTAATATGGCTATTTTTTATGCGTTTTTAAATCCAGGAGATACGGTTCTTGGCATGGATTTATCTCAGGGAGGGCATTTAACCCACGGTAGCCATGTTAATTTTTCCGGAAAATATTATAAGGTGGTTTCTTACGGTGTAAATAAAACGACTGAAGTAATAGATTACGACGAATTAAGAAAAATTGCCAAATCTTGTTCCCCTAAGCTTATCATCGCAGGAGCAAGCGCTTATCCAAGAATAATAGATTTTGAAAAATTCAGAGAAATTGCAGATGAAACAGGTGCGTATCTTATGGTTGATATGGCTCATATTGCCGGATTAGTTGCAGCGGAGCTTCATCCTAATCCCGTGCCATATGCGGATTTCGTGACATCTACTACTCACAAGACTTTAAGAGGACCGAGAGGCGGGATAATACTGGCAAAAGAAAAGTACGCAAAACAGATTAATTCGGCTATTTTTCCCGGTATTCAGGGCGGACCGCTTGAGCATGTTATAGCGGCTAAAGCAGTATGTTTTAAGGAAGCTCTTTCTAATGAATTTAAAGAATATCAGAGGCAGATTGTTTTTAATGCTGCCGCTCTTGCGGATACTCTTAAAAATAACGGTTTCAGCTTAATTTCCGGCGGCACGGACAATCATTTGATGCTGGTTGATTTTAGAAAATCAGAAATGACGGGAAAGGAAGCCGAGAATTTATTAGATGAGGTCGGAATAACGGTTAATAAAAATAAAATTCCATTCGATGAAAGAACGCCTTTTGTTACAAGCGGCATACGAATAGGCACTCCGGCAGTTACTACAAGAGGCATGAAAGAAGCGGAAATGGTGAAAATAGGTGAACTTATTTCTGAAATTCTGCTTAACCCGGGTGATAGCGCTATAAAGCAGAATATAAAAAATGAAGTGATAAATCTTTGCGGAAGATTTCCGCTGTATCAGGGATATTACGAGTAAAAGCTAAATAAGAACGCATAAGCCTCAAATTACCCCAACTGATACAAATATAGCGTAAAAGTTGAATAAAGATAACGCATATGTACAGCGTTCATATGCTTTTGTCGTACAATTCAATAAGATGCCTTACTGGGATTTCATTTTTGCTGTTTTCTATGTTTTTCTGGTCTTTTAAGGAAAGCATACATCCGGAACACGAAGTCAATATGACTTCTGGAGAGGCATCGTTTATTTCTCCGAATTTTCTTTTCGTAATATCTTTTGACATGTTATAATGACGCATATTAAACATACCGCCGTTTCCGCAGCAGTAATTATATTTTAACGGTTTTAGATTTAATCCGCTTATATTATCTATAATGCTGCCCGCTTCGCCGATAAGATTTTCATTTTTGGAAACCGGAATAAAATTTGCTGAATTTTTTAAATGGCATGGTATGTGAAATACAGCGTCTAATTCTTTACTTAATGCTCCCTGTTTTATATTTATGCCCTTTTTTTTAAGAATGCTGAAAAACTCCCAGATATCTACCAATTTTTTAGAAAAGTTTAAAACTTCGGTCCTTTCTTTTTCTTTTGTTTTATTTTTTTCTTCAGCGCTAAAATATAAAGGATATAATTTGTTAATAGAGAATGAACAGGAAGCGCAGGAAGTTATAATATATTCCAGTTTCTTTTCTTTAAAACTTAAGGCGTTATTTAACGCAAGTTCCTTAAATGATGCGGTGTCTCCGCTTGATATATGCGGTAAACCGCAGCAAGATTGAGAGAAAGGAACAAAAACAGATATGTTATTTTTATTTAATGCGCTGACGGTGCTTGTAGATATTTCGGGATAAATGCTGTTGAATACGCATCCGCTGAAATAACCGACGGTAATATCTTTAATAACATTATTCGCATTGTGTTCAGCGTTAATATGAACTGATTTTAAATTTTTATCGGCAATATTATTTTCTTTAGCCATATCGCCGCTATCTAAAAAATTTTTTTCAGCAGTAAATCTTAAATCTTTATGTAAAATAAATGGTCTGCCGGAAGGTTTCGGAATATTTAAATTTTTGAATTTAAAAATATTTGAAAGCCGCAGACCGGAAGAAAGCATTAATCTGTTGTTAGTTTTCAAGGCGTTTAGAGCGAAACTGTCTATAGAAAATTTTTCATTTTTAATTTTATTAAATTTGTTCTTTTCTTCTATAACTAACGGACCTGTTTTTACTCCATTTGGGCAAATATCGGCGCACCTGCCGCAAAGAAGGCATGTAGACATAGATTGTTCAAATTTTGATATCCGCAGAGGCAATTCATCTTTAACTTCGGATGCAATTAAACGAATACGGCCTCTTGGACTGAAAAATTCATTAAAAGTAGCATTATATGAAGGACAGACAGATAGGCATTTTCCGCATTTTACGCAATTTTCAAAACTTTTTAGCGATGTATTTAAAATATTTTCCAATTTTTTTATTTTTAGTTATTATTTTATACCAAATCTCACTTGCTTAGTTTTATTAGTTGATTAAAAATTCATTGATTAATTTTAGATTAATTTTATAGCGCAATTATTAAATCGATATCAAACTGATATTTAATCAAATATTTTGCCTGGGTTTAAAATATTATTAGGGTCAAATGATTTTTTTATATTGCGCATTAAGTTGATATAGTATGGGTCAAATTTTAGATTCATAAATTCTTTTTTCATAGTTCCTATTCCGTGCTCTCCTGATATAGTGCCGCCAAGTTCAACCGTTTTTTTCATAATTTCATACTTGGCTTTTTCACCGCGCTCGAGCATTGTCGCATCACTTTTATCTAACATTATGTTAACGTGAATATTGCCGTCTCCGAAATGACCAAAATTAATAATAGGGACATTGTATTTATCTGATATGTTCTTGATATCACCTAACATCTGTACTATTTTATTTATAGGCACGGCAATATCATTGTTTATCTTGAAATCTCCGAATGCTCTTAATGCAGGCGAAATAGCCTTTCTTGCGTCCATAATAGCTTTCTTTTCTTTTTCATTTCCGGCGGCAAACAGGAGAACCGGAGAAAATTTATTTAGTCTGTTTTTATATAATTCAATGGCATCCTTAACCTCATCAGCGCTTCCGTCTGCTTCAATTATAAATAAAAAATCACCCTTAATATCAATAAAACTGTTTTTAAAGTAATTTTTAACAGCAGTTATAGACGAACTATCCATAAATTCAAGCATTGAAGGTCTGCTGTTGAGTTTTAGCAGAGATAAAGCAGCGTTAAAACCGTCGATTGAGCTATCAAAAGAAACAATTAAAAGATTAGATGTTTCCGGCTTAGGCAAAAACTTCAGTATTATTTTTGAAAAAAGGCCTAAAGTGCCTTCCGAACCGACTAACAGCTGCGTCAAATTATAGCCGGCAACATCTTTTATAGTCTTCGATCCTGTATTGATAATTTCTCCGCTTCCGGTTATCGCTTCAAGACCATACACGTAATTTTTAGTGACACCGTATTTAACAGCTTTTGGCCCCCCTGCGCATTCCGCTACATTGCCTCCTATGCTGCAAAATTCAAAGCTTGCCGGATCAGGGGGATAAAAATACCCTTTGTCTGCAAGATAATTTTTTAAATCGGCGTTTATAATACCCGGAGCTACGGTTACAAACATGTTTTCTTCATCTAATTCTAAAATATTTGTCATTTTAGCAAATGAAACTACTGCGCCGCCGCTAATAGGAACGCTTCCGCCGGAAAACCCGCTGCCGGCTCCTCTTCCGACGACAGGAATATTGAATTTATTACATGCTTTTACAATAGCCGATATCTCAACTTCATTTAACGGAAAGACAACAAAATCCGGCATGGACTCTTTTATTGTAGCATCGTACGAATAGCATAAAAGCTCTTCGCGCTCCGCCAAAACCCTGTCAGCGCCTAAAATATTTTTAAATTCGGTATATATAAGTTTCTTATCCATATTTATTATTATAGCACAATTTCGCCGTCAGGCGATATAAGTAATGTGACGGCATTTCTGACTTTTGTTATTTCAACGGGGAGAGTGCCAATGAATTCGCCGTCGCACTGACAATATACCGTGCTGTTTTTTACCGAATCTGAAGCGTTTATAGTTATTTTTTTTGCTTTTATATAAATTTCGCTATTTTTCATATATTGCTTACTGAAGATTATAGATTTAACCATGCACAATAATGTGCTGAAGCGATTATTTATATTTTTAATTAATCTGACGTTAATATTATCGTCAAAACACGAACTGTTCGGAAAAACTTTAAACGGTCCGCCGTAATATTTAAGGTTCGAAGCAATAACCTGTTTTGCAATGATGTTTTTTTCAGATAAATTTTTGTTAGCAGAAAGATTTTCGATACGGCATTTTTCTAAATCTGGATCTGCTTTTTTAATAAAAATTTGCCTGCTGTTTGCGGCATTCTTTGACGATACGGCACATTCGCATAAATTATTGAGATTATTGTCATCATAGAGCAAATTAACCGAAAGGTCGATAAATTCGTATTTTTTTAAAGTTTTTATAACGCTGCCTATGTAGTTAATATATTTTAATATATTATTTTTTTTAGAAATTATTGATTTTTCATTAGCGGTATGCAGTTTATTTTCAAATTCTTTTACTACATATGCGTCAAAGCCGACGCCTGCCATTATTAAAAAAAATCTATCATTGATTTTTCCTAAATTAACCTTCATAGGTTCATATTTATTTATTATGTCATCCAATGCTTTTTTTATATTAAACGGTGTTTTGTTTTCAAGCGCAAACAGATTAACCGTCCCCATAGGCAAGTGCGCAATAGGGATATCCTTAAAAACTAATTTATTAATTATATGATTAAGGCTTCCGTCCCCTCCCGCAAGAAATATAGCATCATAAAGAGAAAGAAAATCATTACGCGAATTTTTTAATTTGTCGTAAAATTCTTTCTCGGTAAGATTAAATACCGTTGTTTTTATATTCAAATTATTTAAATAATATTTAATAAAATTTAGTTTTTTAAATGAAAAACGTCCGGAAAATGGATTGTATAGCACAATAATATTTTGCAATTTCATCTTAATATGTTTATATCTATTTTTATATTTAAATGATGTATAATAGTAACTAGAGTTATTTAGCTGCTGCCGCTTAAAGTTTGTTGATAGATTTTGAGCAATAATGTTTAATTTTGAATAAATAATAATATTTAAGATGCCAGTTTCAAGATTATATCAAATTATATAAAATTATATCAAATACCTTAATTCTGCAATAGAAAATATTTATGCATTTCTTTGCTCGGTTAAGCAAAAGATAACTTTATATTGCATTAAACCCTATTAAACAAGATTAAGCCAATTTGATTGAATTAATTAAAATAAAAAAGATTTAGATTTAAACTTTAACTGATTAATAAATATTATTAGATAATCATTACTATTATTAATTTGACTTTATAAATAGGATATAGTATATATAAAAGGTGAGTGATAAATTTTTAGTGTCCTATGATATGATAGACTATTTAATAGTCAGTTAGATTATCAATATAAATTAATTAAAAATAAAAATAATAATATTTTTTTAGAGGTTTGTTTAATATGCATCATACTAATACTTCGGTATTTGACAAGAAGGTTTATATTCCATATATGTCCGATGCGGCATACGCATTAAGCGGCGCTTTCAGGAGATGCGGAGTAGATTCGGAAGTTATGGAAGCACCTGATAATTCAACTATTGATTGCGGCTTAAAATATACGAACGGCAATGAGTGTATGCCTTGTTTTGTTACGACCGGCGACATAATAAAAGTTATTGAGAAACCAGGTTTTGACCCTAAGAAATCGGCTTTTTTTATGCCGACGTCACCCGGTCCCTGCAAATTTGGGCAGTATAACCGATTGCATGAGCTTGTGCTTGATAGCATGGGGTATAATGAAGTCGAGTTTTTAGTTCCGAGCGCAGGCAAATCATACACGGATTTCGTCGGGGACAAGGCGACTTTATTCAGAAGGGTCGCTTGGCAGGGCTGTCTTGCAATAGATACTTTAGAGAAAGCATTATATAGAGTGCGGCCGTATGAAATTAATAAAGGCGAGACGGAAAAAGTCTATGGGCAGTGCAGAGATATTGTCGTCGACGCAATAGAGAAAGGGAAAGAGATATACAGTTCAATGGAAGTATGCGCTAAAAAATTTGAATCTGTGACGATTAAAGACGAAAAAAGGCCAATAATAGGCATTGTAGGAGAAATATTTTTAAGGCTCAACAAATTTACAAATAATTTTACGATAGAAAAAATTGAAGCCCTTGGGGCGGAAGTTTCCGTTGTTCCCACATATAAATGGATAACTTTCACAACCCACGAATATACCGCTAAGGCCTTCAGAAACAAAAAATTTAAAGATATTTTTTTAAGTTTCCTTGTAAATTATTATCAAAAGAAAGACGAATCAAATATGTTTAAACCTTTTTCCAAATTGCTCAGAAATCAAAAAGAATCAAGCATTAAAGAAGTGCTGGAATATGCAAAAAAATATATTGATATAGCAATAGGCGGAGAGGCCATTTTAACGGTAGGCGAATCTATCGATTTTGCAAAGAGAGGGTATTCAGGTGTTGTTGCCATACACCCTTTTCATTGTATGCCCGGATCGGTAGTACAGGCTATTTCAAAAAAATTCAGAGAAGATTTAAATAATTTTCCATGGATAAATCTATGGTTTGACGGGCAGGAAAGTACAAATTTAATGCTTAGACTGGAAGCTTTTATTCATCAGGCGAAGCAATGGAGCGGAGGTAGTAATGTTTTTTCAGAGGCGGCATAATGCAGACGGTGCTTGTAAAAATAACAGATACGGTAATATATTAGGCAATAAAATTAAATCTAAACTTAAAATAAAAACAATTGTATCGGTTTTTTCTATAGTATCTTTAATATTTGCATTTGCAGTCGCGAATGTTAGCGCATTTAATGCAGCGAATAAAAGCAGTTCAATTGTCGAAAAACTGTTTCATGAATTGCAGCCCAGTGTTGTGCACATTCAGGTGCTGGGATTTGCCAGATTGAAAAACGGCGCGATAATGCCTGAAGAAGATATAGGCACCGGGTTTTTTATAAATAATAACGGGGATATATTAACTAATTTTCATGTAATAGGAAATGCAAGCAAAATAGACGTCAGTTTTTTAAAATATAAAAATGTAAAGGCAAATATAATCGGTACCGACCCTTCATCTGATATAGCGATTATTCATATTAATCCTAAAGGCAGGAAAATAGTGCCGGTCGTTTTAGGAAACTCTAACGATTTAAAAGTTGGTGAAAGGGTTATGGCTATAGGTAACCCCTACAATTTATATCAAACCGTCACTACCGGTATAATAAGCGGACTTAAAAGGTCGTTAGTTTTTCCTACCGCAAGATTTTACGGAAATATAATACAGACGGATGCTGCTATTAATTTTGGCAATTCCGGCGGACCTTTGGTTAACTACAGAGGACACGTTATCGGTATTAATACTGCAAAATTGGCAGGAGAAGCTCAAAATATCGGTTTTGCGATACCTATTAATCTTGCAGAAAGAAATATTCCCGAGTTAGTAAAATACGGCCGAATAATAAAACCATGGCTTGGGATAGAAGCCATTAAAGTCACAAAAAGTTTTAGCAGGCTTTTCGGAATTAAAAATGTAAGCAAAGGTCTTTTAGTTGAGAAAGTTTTTCCAAGGAGTCCTGCGTATAAAGCCGGCATAAGGGCAGGGAAAAGGATAATACAGATGAAGGCTATGGCTTATGTTTTGGGCGGAGATATTATAACCAGAATAAACAATAAAAAAGTTGATTCCTTTTCAAGCCTTGAAAGAATGATTAGCTCTTTCATTCCTGGACAGATTGTAGTTCTAAAAATACATACAGATAATAAAATTAAATTTATTAAAGTAAAACTTGGCGCTCAGCCGTCTTAAACGATAAATAATAAAATATGTTTCTGACTACAAGAAAAGATATTAAAGAAATAATAGATGCCGCGGAAAAATATCAAAATATAGGTATTGTAGGATGCGCATCGTGCGCATCTATATGCTTGACCGGCGGCTCCGCGCAGGTCGTAGAAATGGAGCAATCATTAAAAAAAGAGGGTAAAAATATAACATTTACCATCTCTATTGATGAGCCGTGCGATATGAGGGTGCTGAAAGAAGATATGCGTTTTGTTGAGGATAATCTTGAAAATACCGATGCTATTGTTGTGCTTTCATGCGGAACCGGTGTTCAGACTATAAGCGGGCTTATCAAAAAAAAGGTGATTGCAGGAACAAACAGTAAATATATAGCCAAGACTGAGCATATAGGCGAATATAGCCCTTTGTGCCGCGGGTGCGATGAATGCAGGTTAAATTTTACAGGCGGTGTATGTACAATTACGCTTTGTCCCAAAGGATTGCTGAATGGTCCATGCGAAGGGCATAACGGTATTAAATGCGAAGTTGACGAAGAAGCAAATTGTATATTTATGACCTCGTATGCAAATATGAAAAATTTTGGAGAGGAAGAAAATATAGTCCGTATTTTTTCTCCAAGAGATCACAGCATAAAGACTATTAAAAAAAATATTTAAGGATTTACCATATGAATATCATACCTGAAATAGAATCCCCTTTGAGTGAAAATTACATCGATTTTTTAAAAGAATTAAAAATATTATTAGGTGGACTTGGCGGAAATAGAACTATTAATATTAAAAATATAATTATTGAACAAAATTTCGGTTTTAACGCAATATTGCTCTGCAAACTCTTATCTGATGAAAATCCTGATGCAGTAATAACGTATTCAGTCAATATGAGAGATAAAAACAGGATCGCGCTATTTTCCGACCTCATCACTTTAAATCAGCTGAAGTTAAAAAATATTATAATATCTGAAGGACTGCATCCAGTGAAGACGGTATTTCATTCTGCTAAACCCGTTTATGATATAGACGTAGTTGCGCTCAGTTCTATTATTAAAAAATCTAGGTCGATTAATCATTTAATTGAAAATAATTCAAATAACGATTTGTTAGACAATAATGTTGCTAACGCTGAAGACGCTGCATACAATATCGAAAATTTTAATCTTGGCGTTAAAATAGCCGCATCAACACCTGCAGATATGGTAAAAATAAAAAAACTTATGACAGTCGGCGCAGATAATTTTATAATTAATTCTTTTACGGATAATATCGGTGCAATTGAATATATTAAAAAAGAACATAAAAATGTTTTTATACATATTAATGAATTAGAAATAGGAAAAACCTTTAATTCATTGGATGAAGCTTACGCTAACGCCTTGAATCTTAAAGCGGACGGATTAATTATAAAAATTGTAAGCCCGAAAATAAACATATTAAAAAAGTTGTAATAAAGTATATATGGCAAATTTGTTCGTTGACGGAAAATATGGCGATAGGGGTATAATCCTTGGTAATGAGGCAATTGCAAGAGGGGCGCTTGAAGCCGGAATCGGCTATGCATCAATGTATCCTGGGACTCCGGCTTCTGAAATTATTATTGCATTAGACAAAAATAAAAAAAATATAAAAAATATTTATACCGAATTCAGCTTGAATGAACATATTTCCCTGCATGGAGCAATAGGCGCTTCATGGTCGGGTATCAGGTCTTTATGCGCAATGAAGAATGTCGGTTTAAACGTCGCCAGTGAACCGGCGCATTTTCTGGCGTATACAGGGGTTAAAGCAGGGCTTGTTCTTGCTATAGGTTCAGACCCGGGAGCTCCCAGCAGTTCTAATGAGCAGGACGACAGATGGTATAGTCTGCATACGTACATGCCTATTATAGAGCCTTCAAATATACAGGAAGCTAAAGATTTTACAAAAAAAGCTTTCGATATTTCTGAACAGTTTTCTTTCGGAATTATACTCATGGCTCCTTCAAGATTGTGCCATAATGCAGGCATATTGCATTTTGGCGATTGTTCGGACAGAGATTTAATATCCGGAAATTTTAAAAGAGATCCTGAAAATTATCTTAATCTTTTTAATCTTGCCGTTAAGAATCATAAAAAATATCTTGAACGTAACGAACTCCTTAAAAAATATGTCTATAATTCTGAATTAAATATGATTATAGATGCGCAGATTAGTTCAGCGAAAAGTTCCAGAATAGGTTTTATTTCATCCGGCGTTATATACTCCCATTTGATAGAGGCATTGAATTTTATTAATGCGGATTATTATAAGATTTTAAAATTAGGGATTACTTTTCCTCTGTCGGAAGAACTTATAGGTAAGTTTTTAGATAATTTAGATGAAGTTGTTATTGTTGAAGAGGCAGAAGGTTTTTTAGAATTTCAAATTAAAAAAATAGCTTTCGAAATAGGCTATCATGGAAAAATCCACGGCAAAAATGTATTCAAAGCTTATGGAGAACTGACTATAGACGACGTTATTAAGGGCGTTACCGGTTTTTTAGGAAAGGCAGCCCCAGAGTATTTTACCGCAGCAGTTAATAAGTCGGAAATTCTTTCAGATAAAATCCCGCAGAGAATGGGAACTTTTTGCGTAGGATGTCCTCATCGCGGCACTATCTATTCAATTTTAAAAGCATCCGGATATTCTAATACCGGCTCTAAAGACAGAGATGTTGTTATAGCAGGCGATATAGGATGCTACACACTCGGACTATTGCCGCCGTATAATGCTATGGATTGGCTAACCTGCATGAATTCAGGATTAAGCATAGGGCAGGCTATCAGTATAGCAGACAAGAGCAAAAAAATAATAGCGTTAGTCGGGGACTCAACTTTTTATCATTCCGGAATACCTGTTCTTATGAACGCAATTCAGAACAATTCAAATATCTTATATATTATTCTTGATAACAGCTGGACTGCAATGACGGGGCATCAGAAAACCCCTTCAACTAAAACTGATATTGACGGAACCCCTATTCCTAATTCTGTTAATTTAAAAGATTTGCTTAAATCGCTTGGCGTTTCGTATATTAAAACCGTTGACCCTAACAGCGTAAAAAGATTCAGCGTTATCATAAAAGAAGCGCTGAAGGAAAAAGGGCTCAAAGTTATAATTGCTAAGCGTGAATGTATTCTCCAGGAAGAAAGAAGAAAAAAAATAAAAAATATTAAATCTAAACCGGAAAATAGTTCTGAAATTATATATGAATTACAAAAAGAACGCTGCGTTAAGTGCAATGAATGTTTTGTTGAATTGGCGTGTCCTGCAATTCAGTCGGCAAAAGAAAACGGTATTAATAATGGTAAAGAATATTATTTTATAGACCCTGTTTCATGCGTTAAATGCGGCGTGTGTTACGAAGTATGCCCTAACAGCGCTATAAGGAAAGTAGAATTCAATCTGCATCCGTCAATAAATCCTGAATCGCAGCTATGTTTTCTTGATAATAAATAAAATAAAACGAACTAAAAATAGCGATATAAGATATAATATACATAATATATAAAATAAATTAAAATATTATAATAATGAAAAAGTTTAATATAGCTATTACTGGTCTTGGCGGTCAAGGGATTATAACTGCAGGCACTATACTAAAAAATGCCGTTCTTGATTCTGTTATGCAGGACGTATCAGGTTCAGAAAGAAGAGGCGGAGCGCAAAGAGAAGGTTACGTGGAAGCATTCGTCAAATATATTTTTTACGACTCAATTGCAGAACTGCAAAATCCACGAAAAAATATGCACTCGCCTATGATAGCTTCAGGCGATGCCGATGTTCTAATTTCATTGGAACCGTTAGAGACGTTGAGAGCTGCTTCTTATGTCAACAAAAATTCCGTCATTATTTTTAATACAAATCCGCATATTCCTATAAGCGTGCGAATGGGGAAAAATAAATATCCTGAGTTAGATGATATTTTAGAAAGTCTTTACGGCATAACGGACAATGTTTTTTATTACGATTTTAATAAGCTGTCTTTAGAAAATTTTGGTTCTATAATATCCTGCAATGTTATTTCCCTCGGGGTTTTATTTGCAAAAACAAATATACCCGTGTCCAAAAACGTGATAGAAAATATTCTCTTAAAAGGTTCAAAAGCTAAGGATAATTTGAAAGCTTTTAATATAGGACTGGATTTATAACGTCAATTAGGATATATACATTGTTGTAATATTAATAAAATATAGCAAAATATAGATTAAGACATAAGTAAGATATAAGTAAGGCATATGCAAGATAGATTTAAGATAGATTTAAGATGGATTTAAGACAGATTTAAGACAGATTTAAGACAGATTTAAGATAAATAAATAAAATTATACACACTGTTAACATATCAGAAACATAGGGTAATAACTATAAAATATGAGCGGAAAACTTAAAATATCGGTAGAGCAATATAAAGGCAGTTTTGCGTTTGATACGGCAGTTAGTGAGTGTTATATTGACGGAGCATGCGAGGAAAATCTTACGGAGAATACGGCTGCAATACAGTATTGTACGGCAGGTCAGGATATTTCGCTTCCGCCGTTAAAGTTAAAAAGCACGGAAAATTCAGAGAAAGGAGAAGCGCTAAAAAAGCTTAGGGACTATAAGATAAATAATTGTATAAAATGCGGGTTATCTAAAGAAAGAAATTTGATAGTATTCGGCGAAGGCAATGCCGATTCAGATTTAATGTTTATAGGGGAAGCCCCGGGAGCGGACGAAGATAAAACAGGAAGGCCTTTTATAGGAAAAGCGGGGCAATTATTAACCAAAATTATTGAATCTATTAATCTTAAACGGGAGAGCGTCTACATTGCAAATATAATAAAATGCAGACCGCCGGGCAATAGAAATCCCGAGCAGAATGAAATTGAAAGCTGCAGTCCGTTTTTACGGGAACAGATTGATATAATAAAGCCTAAAATCATATGCACCCTCGGAAAATTTTCAACTATGTTTATTTTTAATGAAATCAGCAATGCTGCCGGTGCAGCAAATATTGAATTCGAAAAAATAGGCAGTCATAGAGGTAAAATTTATAATTATAAAAATATAAAAGTTATACCTACTTATCATCCTTCTTATCTACTCAGAAATCCGTCGGCAAAAAAGGATGTCTGGGAAGATATGAAATTGATACGCGGCTTGCTATCGGAATATATATAGGAGATTTATTTATTATTTATTATTTTATATAAAATTCAATTCAGCGAGTATCTGCCGATGAATAGGAATATATTTAATTTGTTATATGTTTTACGTATCTTGCATAATTTATTAAATTAACAATAAAAATAGTAACTGATAAAATCATGATAACGGCAGCCTACATTTTAGTAATATTTGCATTCGCGCTCATAATGTCGGACTTCTTTATATTTTCATTCGGTGTTTTAACCTCCGTCAGCGCTATTCTATTCGTTATAGCTTCGGTTATTATTTTTACATTTTCGCCGATGTTTCCCGATTTATTTGCCGAAATAATTTTGCCTGCTTATGTGGCGCTGTTTATTTTTATAGTCATATTTATAATTTTAGGATATAAAGCGAATAAAACAAAGGTTAAATCATCAGTGGACAGTATTGCTGGCACTGTTGCATTTGCTACAAAAGATATTCCTGCCGGCGGTTTCGGGCAGATTGATCTAAACGGCGAGATATGGACGGCTTACGCCGATGCTGCTATCGCCAAAGGTCAAAAAGTAATAGTGGTTGGATCGCCTCATTCATCATCCGTTTCTGTAAAAGATTCCTTAAAATTAAAGGTAAAACCTTTTAGCTAAAAATATTCTATCTATTTTATTAAGCCGGCTATAGCTATATGTACATATATACTATATAACATTTCAAATATGCTGGCTCTTATACAATACAATTTGACATATAATATAATTATTAACTATAGAACGCGAATAAGAAAATACCAATATCTAATTTGCAGATAATAAAAGTGTAATGTTAACCGGCAGTTGCCGTTTAGCTGCTGAATGCAAAAATATTTCAGCCGATGTCAAAACAATATTATGTGATAATATACAATAAAGCAAATATTTATTTTTATTTAATGCAGTAAGTTAATTTGGAGGATATATGCAAGGTTTCGGAGTTTTATTTATATCTGTAATAATAATTGTTGCTATTATGATTATTCTGTATGCCGTAAGAATCATAACAGAGTACGACAGAGCGGTTATATTCAGACTCGGCAGAGCGATAGCCGTCAAGGGTCCCGGAATAATCTTATTATGGCCGGTAATAGACAGAATGATCAGGGTCAGCTTAAGAATACTTACCTTTGAAGTTCCGTCTCAGGACGTGATAACAAAAGATAATGTTACCTTAAAGATATCCGCAGTGGTTTATTTTAAAATAGTTGATCCTCTTAATGCAGTAGTACAGGTAGCCGATTATTATAATGCTATTTCTCAGCTTGCTCAAACTACTTTAAGGAGCATCTGCGGTGAAGCAGAACTTGATAAACTTTTGGCAGAACGTGAAAAGATAAATGCAGAAATGCAGGATATATTAGATAAACATACAGGGCCATGGGGAATTAAAATTACTATAGTGGAACTAAAACAAATCGATATGCCGCAAGATATGCAAAGAGCTATGGCAAGACAGGCAGAAGCAGAAAGAGACAGAAGAGCAAAAATAATCAACGCCGACGGAGAATTTCAGGCGGCTCAAAGATTAAGCGACGCTGCTAAAATCATAGCTGAAAATCCGATGGCGCTGCAGTTAAGATATTTGCAGACGCTGAATGAGATATCTTCTACAAATAATACTACAATGATAATGCCTATCCCTTTAGATATCATAAGAGAGGTAGGGAGAAGTTTCAGTTCGGGTAATTCGTCTAATGACGCAAACAATACCGTTAATGCAGGTGTTAAATAACAAAAATTATTAATTAATAAAGTAAGCAAATTAAAGTAAGCAAATCAAGAAAAATAAAAAGTAAAATATAAGCTAAGGAGGCACTAATTATGGAACTCGGTATGGTAGGTTTGGGAAAAATGGGCATCAATATGGTATTCAGACTTTTAGAAGGCGGGCATAAAGTAGTTGTATTTAACAGGACAAGGTCTAAAGAAGAACCTGTGAAAAATAAAGGCGCCGTCGGATCAGATTCTATAGAAGAATTAGTTTCAAAACTATCAACCCCAAGGATTGTCTGGCTTATGGTGCCTGCGGGGGGTACTACGGATTTAATGATTGAAGAAGTATCTAAATATGTTGAGAAAGGCGATATTGTAATTGACGGAGGCAACTCATATTATAAAGACTCTATAAGAAGACATGATTTACTTAAAGAAAAAGGAATTAATTTTCTTGATGCCGGTACAAGCGGAGGCATATGGGGACTTAAAGAAGGCTACTGCTCTATGGTAGGCGGCGAAAAAGAAATTTTTGAATATTGTGAACCTATATTTAAAACCTTAGCGCCTGAAAAAGGATATCTTTATACTGGAAAATCAGGTGCAGGACACTATGTTAAGATGGTTCACAATGCGATAGAATACGGAATGATGGAAGCATATGCAGAAGGTTTTGAAATTTTAAAAACAAGCGATTTTAATATAAATTTGACCGAGGTTACGGAATTATGGAGGCATGGATCTGTTGTCAGGTCGTGGCTTCTGGACTTAGCCAATAATGCATTTAAGTTAGACCCTGAATTAAAGAATCTCGGTCCTACCGTTGATGATTCAGGCGAAGGCAGATGGACATTAAAAGAAGCTATAGACAATGCCGTTCCTGCCCCTGTGCTTGCGGAATCGGTGTTTGCAAGATTCAGATCCAGACAGGAAAATTCTTTCGCAAACAGAGTCCTTGCAGCCTTAAGGCATCAGTTTGGCGGACATCCGGTTCATTAAATTATATCATCATAATCTACATAACCGCCAATTTGTTTTGTCAAAAAAAATCGGCAAAAAATTACAATATCTTAAGTGAGGGATAACTTCCCGCTTGCGGCAAAACAAGATTTGACATATTAGGCAAAAATGAATAAAAACTATACATACAAATTTTGAATATATCTAATTATAAATCCAATATAAAATTATTAAGGGAAAAATATTATGTATATTGATGCAAGTTTAACGGTTGAGGATGGAATGGTTCATTGGCCGAAAGACCCTGAAGTTATTATAAAACAATTTTCAAGTATTAAAAACGGCAATACCGCTAATAATACGCATCTTTCTTTTGGAACGCATACCGGAACGCATATAGATGCTCCGCATCATTTTTATGAAGAGGGGATAGGAATAGATAAATTAAAATTAGAAAGTCTTATAGGAGAATGTCTTGTTATAGAAGTTCCTGAAACATATAAGGCTATAACGGAAGATTTCCTTAAAACGCAAAATATTAACAGCGGCGGCAGGATATTGTTTAAAACAAAAAATTCTAAAATTATATCGATAGATAAAAATTTTCATGAAGATTATGTATATGTCGCAAATGACGCCGCTCAATATATGGTCAATAAAGGCGTAATACTCGTAGGCGTAGATTATCTTTCGGTAGAAGGTTTCGGTAAAGGGCATGAAACCCACAGGGCTTTGCTTGGCGCAGGAATTATTATTATTGAAAGTCTTTATCTTGAGCACGTTGAGCCCGGCAGATATAAACTCATAGCGCTCCCCGTCAAAATAAAAGATTCAGACGGAGCACCTGCAAGAGTAATATTAGAAAAATAAAGTCGCTGAAATAAAACAGTTAAATCGGGCGGTACGGACTAATTAGCTAAATTGTTATCAATTATAAGCAAGTGTAAATAATGAGCGATAAATAATAATAATGTCGCAACTCTTGAATATATAAATATATAATAAGCGAGGAATACAGATATGAAAGGACTTAATCCATGCGGTATTATAATATTCGGCGCAAGCGGAGATTTGGCGCATATTAAAATTTTTCCCGCTTTATATAATTTGTGGGATGAAGGTTTTTTTCCGGATAATTTTTTCATTACAGGTTTTGCAAGGACTAAAATGGACGATGAGCAATTCAGAAAAACAATTTATGACTCTATGAATATATATTGCAGAAAAAAACCTATAGACGCCAAGCATTTTAAAGATTTTTCCAAGCATATAAACTATCTTTCTATGAGTTATAACGATATTAAAAGTTACGAATCACTGAATACATTTACAGAAACGAAGTCCAAAGAATACGGCATGCCCAAAAATTTAATATTTTATCTATCCACACCGCCAAGTGTTTATCAGGACGTTGTTGAAGGTTTAAATAATTCTGGTCTGGCTTCCAATAAAGAACAAAAAGACGGTTTTTCCAGAATAGTTATAGAAAAGCCTTTCGGCTACGATTACGAAAGTGCAAATGAATTGAACAGCAATATCTTATCTGCATTTCAGGAACGGCAAATTTACAGAATAGACCATTATCTTGGAAAAGAAACCGTACAGAATATACTCGCTTTCAGGTTTGCCAATGCAATATTTGAACCTGTATGGAATAATAAATATATCGACCATATTCAGATTTCAGCGTTGGAATCAATAGGCGTCGGGTCACGCGCAGGTTATTTTGATAATGCAGGTATAATAAGAGACATGATGCAAAATCATATGATGCAGCTGCTGTCGTTAGTTGCTATCGAACCGCCTGCCATATTTGATGCCGATGATTTAAGCAATGAAAAGGCCAAATTATTAAAGAGCGTAAGAAGATTGACGATAAACGACGTTAGAAATAATGTTGTGCGCGGTCAATATGATAGAGGGATAATAGGCGATAACGAAGAAGCGCTGAGCTATAGAGAAGAAAAAGGTATTCCGGTTGATTCTATCACTGATACGTATGTTGCTCTGAAACTATATATTGATAACTATAGGTGGGCAGGTGTCCCTTTTTACATAAGGTCTGGAAAAAGAATAAAAGAGCACAAAACAGAAATTGCTGTTTATTTAAAAAAATTACCGCATAGCCTTTTCGGCAAAAATTCCATTGAAAATCTTGAGCAGAATATTATTACGATAACTATTCAGCCAAATGAAGGTATAGAGCTGAAAATAGGAGCAAAATCTCCAGGGTTTAAAATGGAAATAGAACCTGTGGAACTTTCTTTTTTCTATAAATCTTCATTTAAAGGTACCCCGCCTGAAGCGTATGAAAGATTGCTGTATGATATAATGGAAGGAGACCAGACATTGTTTTACAGAACTGACAATATGCTTATTTCGTGGAAATTAATCGGAGACATTATCAACGGCTGGAAAAGTTTACCTGCGCCGCTGTTTCCAAATTACGAATCCGGTTCATGGGGACCAAAGGAAGCAGATGAATTAATTAATAAAGACGGAAGAGCATGGCATAATGAAATATAAATATAAATATAAATAATATATATAACAATATAATAATATAATATAAATTAATGGATAAAATTTTCGTCATACATGAACATCATGCAAGCCATCTGCACTGGGATTTAAGATTTGAAGAGAATAATGTTCTGGTTTCGTTTGCATTACCGAAAGAACCTCCTGTGAATAAAGGTATAAAGCACCTTGCGATAAAAGTTGCTGACCATCCGCTTGAATATGCGGATTTTGAAGGCATAATACCGGAAGGCAATTACGGCGCCGGAATGGTAAAAATATGGGACAAAGGAACTTATAATTTATTAAAGAAAGATAACGGCAAATATATTTTAGATTTTAAAGGAAAAAAAATTACCGGCGAATATACCTTGCTGAAGTTCGCAAAGGCAGGCGATAATCAATGGCTGTTTTTTAAAAATTAAAATTTATGATTAAAAATAATATTAATTTTAATACGGAGGACCGCTCTTATGAACATAGATTTATTAATATCTAACAGAAAAAAATTTGGAGAACTTATTAAATGCGGGCAGAGTCCATGGTTAGACAATATATCAAGATGCATGATTGATTCAGGCGAACTGAAATTGCTGGTCGATAATAATATAATTACAGGAATTACCTCAAATCCGTCTATATTTGAAAAAGCGATTGATTCAGGCAAATGCAACTATCCGGAAACAATAAAAAAAATGTCGTCACAAGGTCTTGATACTTTTGAGGTATATGATGCTATTACTCAGAGAGATATAAAAGATGCCGCTAAAATACTTTATCCTATTTATGAAAAAACGCACGGCAAAGACGGATTCGTCAGCATAGAAGTCCCGCCTGATATTGCAACAGACACAGAAACTTCAATTAAAGAAGCCGATAGGATTTTTCATTCAATAAATGAACCCAATCTGCTGATTAAAATACCTGCTACAACAGAAGGTTTATCGGCTATAGCACGAATTATCGGAAAAGGGATTAATGTCAACGTTACGCTGATGTTTTCTATAACACATTATATAAATGTTGCCGACGCTTATATGGAAGGCTTGGAAATGGCGCATAAAAACGGAATAGATATAAATAAAATTCATAGTGTAGCCAGTGTTTTTATAAGCAGGCTTGATACAATGATAGATAATCTATTGGATAATTTGCTGAATAAAGCCGGCGGGGATGCCAAAAACGGTATAATTTCCTTAAAGGGTCAGGCAGCGGTTGCTAACGCAAAGATTATATATAATAAATTTACAGATATATTCAACGGAGAAAGATTTAAAAAATTAGAATCTATGGGCGCTAATATTCAAAGACCATTGTGGGCTAGTACCAGCACTAAGAATCCGGATTATTATGATTTAAAATACGTAGAACCTTTAGTTGCAAAAAATACGGTAAATACACTCCCGGAACCGACCATAGAAAGCATCGCAGACCATGGAAATATTAAACCTGATACGGCAGAGCTTGATGTTGAGAGTTCTGGAAATATTTTAAATGAGCTAAAAAAAATAGGCATAGATACTGAGCAGGCAGGAGAAATTTTGCAAAAAGAAGGCGTTAAATCATTTGAGGAATCGTATAATAAACTGTTAGATTCAATTAAAAATGTTTGATTATTATTATCAGGAGGGAAAATATAATGCAATTAAAAAAAGGATTTGACAGGGACGGGTTATCAAACGAAGAAATATCATTGTTAAAAAATTTCGCTAAAAAATGCAGAGGCGATATATTAAAAATGACTACGGTCGCATCATCAGGACACCCGGGCGGCTCTATGTCCTCTATTGATATTTATTCTATTTTATACGGCTGCGGCTTTGTTTATAATGATAATCCGTTTAAAGAAGACAGAGATATTATTCTTGTAAGCCACGGTCATACATCCCCCGGAGTTTATTCTGCGTTAGGGAACTATGGTTTTTTTGATGTGGATGATGCTATCACATGGTTCAGATATGCAGGCTCGCCTTTTGAAGGGCATATAGAAAAATATGTTCCAGGTGTAGAATGGGATACCGGAAATCTAGGGCAAGGTCTTTCTGCCGCCTGCGGATTTGCGCTTGCTTCAAGACTGCATGGCTATAATAATCATATTTACTGCATTATGGGTGACGGAGAGCAGACAAAAGGGCAGATATCGGAAGCCCGCAGATTCGCCGTTAAATATAAATTAAATAATTTAACGGTAATAGTTGACCATAACGGCTTGCAGATAGGCGGAAAAATATCCGACGTTATGCCTGACAATATAAAACAAAATTTTGAAGCTGACGGATTTTATACATTTGAAATTGACGGTCACAATTTTAACGACATATATGCAGCAGTTAAAAAAGCGCATTCAATCGATGCCCCTGTCGCGATTATTGCAAACACGGTAATGGGAAAGGGTGTTTCTTTTATGGAAAATAACGCTAAATTTCACGGTTCTACTTTGAATGAGGAAGACTGCAGAAAAGCTTTGAAAGAACTTGCAGAACCGGATAATTTAGTCGAATATATTGACAGAAGAAAACAGAAATTTTCAATTAAACCGCTGGCTGTGCGGAAAAATAATTATATTTTAATTCAAAACGCAGAAAGCGCAATTACTTATACCAGAGAAAAAAATATAGACAACAGGTCTGCTTTTGGAAATGCATTGGCTGATATTGCAAAGAAATACAAGGAAGAAACAGGAGTTCAAAGGTTGCCCGTTGCAGTGTTTGATTGCGACCTTGAGGGTTCTGTCAAAACCGGCAGTTTCAGGTCGCTGTTTCCAGAGAATTTTTTTGAATCAGGTATAGAAGAGCACAATACTGCTACAATATCCGGTGCGGTATCAACTGCCGGCATTATGTCATTTTTTGCAGATTTTGGCGTATTCGGTATCGACGAAGTTTACAATCAGCAAAGATTAAACGATATAAATCATACAAATCTTAAAGTAGTCTGCACTCACAGCGGTATAGACGTAGGCGAGGACGGAAAAACGCATCAGTGCATCGATTATTTCGGTCTGTTAAATTCGACATTCGGATTTAAAGTAATATTGCCTGCCGACCCCAATCAAACTGACAGAGCTATAAGATATATAGCGTCGCATGAAGGTAATTTTGCCGTTATAATGGGCCGTTCAATTATACCGGTTATTTTAAACGATAAGAACAGCCCTGCATTTGGAAATGATTATGAATTTAAATACGGTAAAATGGATAAAATAATAGACGGCGGCGATCTCTGTATTATCTCCACAGGAAATATGGCGGTACACGCTATTGAAGGAGCGAAAATGCTTCAGAAAGACGGAATAAAGCCGATGCTTCTGAATGTATCCTGTCCTTCAGATATAGACATTGAAGATTTGGAAACAGCAGCTAAGACTGGTTTGATAATTACAATTGAGGACCATAATGTAAAAACAGGGGTAGGTACTGCTATAGGTTCTCTGCTTGCAGAGAATAATATTCAAACAAAATTTAAAAAATTAGGCGCAGCTTTTTATTCTTCTTCCGGTAAACCTGCAGATCTTTACAGGATAGCAGGTCTTTCGCCGGAAGGTCTTTATAATGCGGTTAAAAAAATTTTATGATTACGCAGCATGCTTATACTTATCTCTTTAGTTGTATAATTTTGCAGTAGTATGCGTATCATGCTTATCTATATCTTTAGTCAATTGTTTATTCATTCAGTATGATCAGATATTTACTTTTTTTATTTATTTTTAATTTTATATTAATAATTAAAATTTTATATGAGTTTAAAAAATAGCAATATATGGGTCGGGCTGCTCAGAATTTACATAGGCTTGTTCTTTTTATACGCGGTTCATTTTAAACTTGACCCTTATTTTTTCTCTTCCTTTCACGACAAAATAGTTTATTATGCGGGACACGACCCTATTGTATTTTATGCTGACTTTTTAAATAATTATGTAATTCCGAATTCGTTTTTGTTTGCTTTAATGGTTGTTATAGGTGAACTTGCAGCAGGACTTTTGCTGTCGGTCGGCTTTTTAACGCGAATAGCGGCTGTTGTCGGAATTTTTTTAAATTTAAATTATTTGCTGGCGATGTATTGGATATCGCCTGCAAGTCTCGGTATTAATCTGACGTTTATAATATGCGAATTTGTAATTATATTATCGGACGCAGGCAAGACACTTGGATTAGACGGGTTCAGTTTTTTTTGAACTAATATTTTTAAAAGATTGACTTAAATTTTAATAAATATTAAAATTATCTTATAGAGACTAAATATAATCAAAAATGTCTCATATGGTGGATGTAGCTCAGCTGGTAGAGTCCCGGATTGTGACTCCGGTTGTCGCAGGTTCAAGCCCTGTCATCCACCCCATTTATATAATATAAAAAATAAATTACAGTTAGTTTTTACTTTTCCGCACACTCTGATGCCCGAATAATTAAATTTCCTCTATACAAGACGCATTAATCTGAATTAACCATATTTTTACGCTATAACAAAAATAAATAATTTAAAAAATATATTGACAATATCATAATATTTTTGGTACTATTAAAATTTCATTAATATTTCATTAATAATTTGTTATTTTTTTAAGCAGTTTAAAAATTGACATAGAAAGTTTTTATGCATAATTTGTAACTGCTAATTTTATCAGGTAAGGCTGGCGTAGCTCAATGGTAGAGCAGCTGATTTGTAATCAGCAGGCTGCGGGTTCGATTCCCATCGCCAGCTCCATAATAATTGCCAGAAGTAGGAGAGGTGCCCGAGCGGCTAAAGGGAACAGACTGTAAATCTGTCGGCGCAAGTCTACGGAGGTTCGAATCCTCCCCTCTCCACCAGTTATAATTTTTTGAGAGCGAATATTTATTATATAGGCGGGAATAGCTCAGTTGGTAGAGCGTCAGCCTTCCAAGCTGAATGTCGCGGGTTCGAACCCCGTTTCCCGCTCCATTATTCATAGTATATTCTTTGCCCATGTAGCTCAGTGGTGGAGCACTTCCTTGGTAAGGAAGAGGCCATCGGTTCAATCCCGATCATGGGCTCCATAAGGTTAATAACACGTAATATGCAGTATACCAAAATATAATATATATATTAATTTAAATATAATTCAGATTATTTTCCAGGAGGATTAGATGTCCAAAGAAAAATTTGACAGATCAAAGCCGCATGTCAATATAGGCACAATAGGTCACGTAGATCACGGCAAAACAACTTTAACCGCAGCTATTACCAAGGTTCTTTCAAGAAAAGGCAAGGACTTTGCAAATTTTAAATCATACGATCAGATTGACAATGCTCCGGAAGAAAGAGAAAGAGGAATCACGATAGCCACTTCTCATGTAGAGTATTCGACTGATAAGCGCCATTATGCTCATGTCGACTGTCCGGGTCATGCCGATTATGTTAAAAATATGATTACCGGCGCAGCTCAGATGGACGGCGCAATTCTTGTAGTTTCGGCTGCAGACGGACCTATGCCTCAAACAAGAGAGCATATTCTTTTAGCGCGTCAGGTAGGAGTTCCCTATATTGTCGTATTTTTAAATAAAGTAGATATGGTTGATGATCCTGAGCTGTTAGAACTCGTCGAATTAGAAGTAAGAGAGCTTTTGACGTCTTATAATTTTCCGGGAGATACCGTTCCTGTAATAAAAGGCTCTGCTCTTAAAGCATTAGAAGCGGATACTGATAACGAATGGACTGCTAAGATAATAGAGCTCATGGATGCGGTAGACGAGTATATACCGCTTCCTAAAAGAGACATAGATAAACCTTTCCTGATGCCGGTTGAAGATGTATTTTCAATATCAGGCAGAGGAACGGTAGCAACGGGCAGAGTAGAAAGAGGAATAGTTAAGGTAGGAGACGAAGTCGAGCTTGTAGGTATTCAGGCAACGACTAAAACAGTAGTTACCGGAATTGAAATGTTCAGAAAATTACTCGATGAAGGCAGAGCCGGCGATAATGTCGGAGTCCTTTTAAGAGGCAAGAAACGTGAAGATATAGAAAGAGGTATGGTTCTGGCTAAACCCGGTTCTATTACCCCGCATAAAAAATTTAAAGTTGAAGCCTATATATTAACTAAAGAAGAAGGCGGTCGTCATACTCCGTTTTTTAACGGTTATCGTCCGCAGTTTTACTTTAGGACTACAGATGTTACAGGAGTCTGCACATTGCCTGAAGGTGTTGAAATGGTAATGCCCGGAGATAACGTTTCTATGGCGGTTGAACTTATAACGCCTATAGCGGCCGAAAAGGAGCTGAGATTTGCCATAAGAGAAGGCGGACATACGGTTGGCGCCGGTGTTGTAACAGAGGTTGTAGAATAAAAATACTATATATAAAATAAAAAAGAGGGATTTTCGATGAGAGAAATTATTACACTGGCATGCAGTCAATGTAAACAGAGAAACTATACTACTACAAAAAATAAAAAATCTACTACGGATAAATTATTGCTTAAAAAATATTGCAAATTTTGCAAAACGCATACCGAGCATAAAGAAACACGTTAAGTTTATTAAATCGGAACATTTAGGCCAGTAGCTCCAACGGCTAGAGCATCGGACTCCAAATCCGAGTGTTGGGGGTTCGAATCCCTCCTGGCCTGCCAGAAAATTATTATATTATAAGGAAAAATAAATTTAATGAAAACAAATGTCCTGGAACTTATAAAGAAAGGGAAAAAATATTTATATGATGTAAAAGCCGAATTAGGCAAAATAGTTTGGCCGGAAAGGGATAAGGCAACTAAAACTACTTATGTTGTTTTAGTTTTTATAGTGCTCGTAACAATATTTTTAGGACTTGTTGATATCGGGTTTTCTAAGGTTATTTCCTTTATAATTTGATAAATTTGAATTTTACATAATAAATAGAGGCTGCATAGTTATCTATGCATAATTATAACAATATGACGGATAATTTGAAAAATTACGGCGAAGATAAAGAACTGTACGATGAAAAGAGCGATGCGGATATGAAATGGTACGCTGTTCACACATATTCCGGATTTGAAGATCAGGTAAAAATCGGATTAGAGGAGAGAATTGCTTCCAGCGAACTCAAAAAATATTTTGGCGAAATTATAATTCCTAAAGAAGACGTTATAGAAAAAGGTATAAAGGGAGTAAAAAAAAGGGTACAGAGGAAGTTTTTGCCAGGTTATATATTTGTCAATATGCAAATAAATACAGAAACATGGCATTTGCTTAAAGGTACCCCTAAAGTAACGGGATTTGTCGGTGACCAATTGAATCCGCAATGTGTAGATGAATTTGAGATAGAAAAAATTAAAGCACAGATAAATGAAGGAATAAAACGTCCTAAATCTAAAATAGAGTTTTCTAAAAACGATAGTGTTAAAATTATTGACGGTCCTTTTTCAGGTTTTAACGGTGTTGTAGATGATGTAAAATCAGATAAAAATAAATTAGAAGTTCTTGTTTCTATTTTTGGCAGAGCAACGCCGGTTGAACTTGATTTTACCCAAGTTGAAAGAAATTAACATAAATTTTTTATAAATTTTATCCGGAGATAAAAATATGGCAGTTAAAAAAATTCAAGCGTTAGTCAAACTCCAAATTGTTGGAGGCAAGGCGAATCCAGCGCCTCCTGTCGGACCTGCGCTGGGTCAGCACGGCGTGAATATTATGGAGTTTTGTAAGCAATTCAATGAAAAAACCAAAAGTCAGGAAGGTACGGTTATTCCGGTTGTTATAACAATATATGCAGACAGGTCTTTCGATTTTATTTTAAAAACACCGCCAGCTTCCGTTCTTTTAACTCAGGCAGCCGGAATTCCAAAAGGCTCCGGTCAGCCAAATAAAAATAAAGTAGCATCAATATCAAAATCAAAAGTAATTGAAATTGCAAAAACGAAGATGCCGGATCTTAATACTAAAAATATAGACAGCGCCGTTAACATTATAAAGGGTACTGCAAGAAGTATGGGTATAGATATAACGGATTAAATAGTCGCAATTGTTTTTGGAATTGTTTAATATAGTTCAAAATATTCAGTTTAAGGTATTTAGGATTTATAATATATATAAGGAGCAGGTTTAATGAAAAAAAGAGGAAAGAAATATTTAGAAGCTTTAAAAAAAGCAGAGATAGGCAAAAATAAATATTATGGATTAGAAGAAGCTGTTAAAAATGTAGCGGAGCTGCATTTTGCAAAATTTGACGAATCAGTAGATATTGCCATTAATCTCGGTGTAGATGTGAGAAAAGCAGATCAGCAGGTTAGAGGCGCCGTAGTGCTGCCTCACGGGACAGGAAAAGTTATTAAAATTCTTGTTTTTGCAAAAGCCGAAAAAGAACGTGAGGCAATTAACGCCGGAGCCGATTATGTCGGTCAGGATGATATGATTGCAAAAGTTCAGCAGGGATTTATGGATTTCAACCGTGTTGTTGCCACGCCGGATATGATGGCCAGTGTCGGAAAATTAGGTAAAATTTTAGGTCCAAGAGGTCTGATGCCAAATCCAAAAGTCGGGACTGTTACATTCGATATTGCCAGGACTGTAAAAGAATTAAAAGAAGGCAGAATTGAATTTAAAGCTGAGAAGAATGGTATACTTCATGCATCTATCGGAAAAGTTTCTTTTGGAGCTTTAAAATTAAAAGAAAATGTCGCCGCTTTATTGGATACGGTATTAAAATTAAAACCTGCGTCCAGTAAGGGTTTGTATATCAAAAAAGTTTCGTTATCTTCGACAATGGGGGTAGGCATTAATATTGATATTGTTAATTTAAGAACGGAACTTAATTTTTAATTATTTTTGCTATATTTGTGTTTTAAAAAGATTTTATATATATAATAGTTTGTCAATGACTGTTGGTATTAAATAAACCCAACAAGAGACAAAAGAGCTGTTACCCTGATTTTTCATTTAATGCTCTTATGTGTCTGCAGATATCTAATAGTAGCATTGATAAAATTTTAGCACTAATAAAATTTAAATGAAAAGGAGGGGAGAGGAAAGTGAAAAAAGAAAAAAAGAATGAAGAAATAAATTTGATTAAAGAAGCGGTAGTCAATTCTAAAGGTATTTTTATAAGCCATTATGTCGGTCTTAGCGTTGAAAAATTTGATGCATTAAGAAGTGAAATTAATGCTAATGACGGCGTTCTTAAGGTTTCTAAAAATACGTTAATGAATATTGCATTTAAAGATACATATGCCGGAGCTTTAAAAGATTATTTGAAAGGACCTAATTTTTTAATTTTAACAAATAATAACGCACAAGGCTGTGCAAAGGCCCTATCTAAGTTTGCGAAAGAAAATCCGGATAGTATAAAAATCAGAGCAGGTTTTTATGAATCTTTTTTAGATCAGAACAAAATTCAAGTACTGGCAACATTACCATCTAAAGAAGTTTTAATCGGCAAATTAATGTTTGCAATCAAATCACCTCAAGTACGTCTTGTATTTGCTCTTAAATATCCGCAGATTAAACTTCTGCAAGTGCTATCGGCTCTTAAACTTAAAAAATCGCAAGCTTAACAATAACTTTATATTAATTTAAATAAAATTAAAAATTTATTTATATATTAAATTTTTGGAGGATTTTATAATGGCTATAACTAAAGAAGATGTGTTAAATTATATTGAAAATGTATCGGTAATCGAATTAAATGATCTAATAAGTGCAATAGAAGAAAAATTTGGCGTTCAGGCTCAAATGGCTATGGCAGGACCTCAGACAGCAGCTGCCGGACCTGCAGGAGCACAAGCCGTCGAGGAAAAAACAGAATTTGATGTTATTCTTGACAATGCAGGAGCAAATAAAATTCAGGTAATTAAAGTAGTAAGAGAATTAACCAGCCTTGGATTAAAAGAAGCGAAGGACCTTGTCGACGGTGCGCCGAAAGCAGTTAAAACCGGTGTAAATAAAGAGGAAGCAGACAAAATTAAAGCTAAATTAGAAGAAGTTGGCGCAAAAGTAGAAGTAAAATAATAGTATTATAAATAATACCGGGAGTAAAAATTTAAATGGCTAAAATAAAATCAGAAATATCAAACGATCGTGCAGGCGGTTTTGGAAACAGATCGTATAATTTAGAAAATTTAGATTCAATTATAATAAGAAAAGAATTTTCTAAAATTAAAAAAGTTATTGATATTCCGAATCTTTTAGATATACAAAGAAAATCATACGAAAGATTTCTGCAGAAAGATGTTTCTCAGGATAAAAGGCTTAATATCGGGCTTCAGGGTGTGTTTAACTCAGTTTTTCCGATTAAGGGGTTTAACAATAATTTTTCGTTAGAGTTTATAGGGTATACAATCGGCGAGCCTAAATATTCCATTGAAGAGTGCAAGCAAAAAGGTCTTACCTATAGCGCTCCATTGCGGATATTAGTTCATTTAATAACTTATGAAGAAGCAGAAAGCGGATCTGATGAAAATATTCCAAGAGATATAAAAGAGCAGGAAGTTTATTTCGGCGAAATTCCGCTGATGACGGAGAACAGTTCATTTGTAATCAACGGAATAGAAAGGGTTATAGTAAGCCAGCTGCAAAGATCTCCCGGTGTAATATATGATAAAGACAAAATAAGAAATGATGCTCAAGGAAAATCATATTACACTGCAAGGATAATTCCTTATAGAGGCTCATGGCTTGATTTTGAATTTGACCAAAAAGATATGGTTTTTGTCAGAATCGACAGAAAAAGAAAATTTCCTGTTTCTATTTTATTAAAAGCGCTTGGCTACAGTAAAGATGACATATTAAATAATTTTTATCAGGAAGAAATATACAAATTCGAAGACGGTAAATTTTTAAGAAAGATACCTAAGAATTTTTTAGGTTCAATTAAAATTATAGCAGATGTAAGAAATCCTAAAACTGGTGAAATTATAGCCAGAAAAAATAAAAGGGTTACAAAACTTATTATTAATAAGTTGGAGGAGGCGGGTGTTGAATTTCTTCCATGCGAGGAAGAAGGAATTGTAGGCAAATATCTTATTAAAGATGTTTTATTTGAAGGAGATATAATTGCAAAAGCATTACAGCCGATTACGCGCGATACTTTAGAATTATTTAAGAAATACGGAATAAGCGAATTTTCTGTATATTTTATCGATGACATTAATGTTTCATCATCTATATTAAATACAATATTAGCTGATAAATTAGAAACAAAAGAGGAAGCTTTTATTGATATATACAAAAGGATGCGTCCCGGCGATCCTGCGAGCTTATCGTCAGCACAATCATTTTTTGAAAATATGTTTTTTAATTCTGAGAGGTACGATCTTTCGGAAGTAGGCAGGCTAAAAATAAATAATAAGCTGAATATGAACAAAAGTTTAAACGACAGGATTTTATCACCGGATGATGTATTGAATGTTGTTAAATATTTAGTAGATTTAAAGGACGGCAGGGGTGTTGTCGATGATATTGACCATCTTGGCAATAGGCGGGTTAAAGCGGTTGGAGAATTGCTTGAGAACCAATACAGAATCGGATTAGTAAGAATGGAACGGGCAATAAAAGAAAGAATGAGCATACAGCGTCCTGATTCATATATGCCGAACGATTTAGTTAATCCAAAGCCCGTAACGTCTCTAATAAAAGAATTTTTTGGCAGAAGCCAATTGTCGCAGTTTATGGATCAGACTAATCCTTTATCGGAGATCACTCACAAAAGAAGATTATCAGCTTTAGGTCCTGGAGGACTAACTAGAGAAAGAGCCGGATTTGAAGTAAGAGATGTCCATCCGACGCATTACGGAAGAATATGTCCGATTGAAACTCCGGAAGGACCGAATATTGGGCTAATCGCCTCATTGGCATCTTATGCGAGGGTTAATGAATACGGGTTTATTGAAACACCGTACAGAAGGGTTAAGATAACCGATGAAGGTTCAATGATTACCGATGATGTTGACTTTCTGACGGCAATTGAAGAAGAAAAATATATAATTGCTCAGGCTAACGCATTAGTGGATAGCGGCGGTTATCTTGTAAATGAATTAATTCCCGTTAGAAGAAGCGGCGAAATAATTATGGCATATCCAAACGAAGTTGATTATATTGATGTTGCGCCAATGCAATTGGTCTCGGTGGCAACTTCATTAATACCGTTTCTTGAAAATGATGATGCAAATAGAGCATTAATGGGTTCTAATATGCAAAGACAGGGAGTGCCGTTATTGAAACCGGACGCACCTCTGATTGGAACCGGGGTTGAGAAAATAGTGGCTAAAGATTCAGGGGTTTGCGTTGTAGCGCGCCAAAGCGGCATCGTTAGTTATGTTGACGGAACAAAAATAAATATAAGGCGTGATATGTCGGCAGCGGGTAACATTGCCGAAGAAATAGCGCCGATAGATATTTACAATTTGACTAAATTTGAAAGATCTAATCAAAATACTTGTTTAAATCAAAGACCGTTGGTAAAAATAGGTCAGAAAATAAAAAAGGGCGATATAATTGCAGACGGCACGTCTACGGAATTTGGAGAATTAGCCCTTGGACATAACGTTCTGGTTGCTTTTATGCCATGGAACGGATATAACTTTGAAGATTCTATATTGATTAGCGAAAGAATATTGCAGGAAGATAGTTTTACTTCAGTTCATATTGAAGAATTTGAAGCTATATGCAGAGAAACTAAATCTGGAAAAGAAGAAATAACCTCTGATATACCCAATATTGGAGAAGATTCCTTAAAAAATTTGGATGAAGACGGCATTATAAGAATAGGAGCAGAGGTTAAGGCGCAGGATATTTTAGTAGGCAAGGTTACGCCTAAAGGCGAAACTGTTTTGACGCCGGAGGAGAAACTGTTACGCGCTATATTCGGCGAAAAGGCAAGAGAAGTTAAGGATACGTCTTTGCGTGTGCCGCCTGGTGTAGAGGGCGTAGTTGTCGATGTTAGAATATTTTCGAGAAAGGGTATAGATAAGGATTTAAGAACGAAAGAAATTGAGAATTCTGAAATTACTAAACTTTTAAAAGAAGAAAATGACGAAGAAAAAGCATTATTAGAAAATTCTCTGAAAAAAATGAGGTCTGTTGTTTTAGATAAAAGCGTTAATGCAAAAATTGCAATATCGCAGGGGCATAAGCAGATTATTTTAAATAAAGGAGATAAAATTACGGAAGAAATAGCCGTAAGGTTAAATAGAAATGATATTTTTAATTTAGAATTTGAAGAAGGATATAAAAATATATACGACAAATTAAAAAAAATAGACGATGAAGCTCAGGACGGTGTTGAATTTATAAAAAATGCGTATGAAGAAAAAATTAACAGAACACAGAAAGGGGACGAATTACCTCCCGGAGTTTTAAAAACTATTAAAGTATATGTTGCGATGAAAAGGAGGCTGTCCGTAGGCGATAAAATGGCCGGAAGACATGGCAATAAGGGTGTCGTTTCTAGAATATTGCCAATTCAGGACATGCCGTTTATGAAAGACGGCAGAATAGTCGATATGGTTCTGAATCCATTAGGTGTTCCTTCAAGAATGAATGTGGGGCAGATTCTTGAAACGCATCTTGGATGGGCTGCGCATAATCTTGGTATTCAGATTAACGAATTAATAGAAAATAATTTTGGAGCTCCTGCTGTAAGGGAAAAACTGCTTGCTATTTTTGGCGACTCACCGGTTGCTCAAATAATAAAAAATTTGAATGATGAGGAAGTTATAAAAGTTGCTAAAAAGTATAAAAAGGGTGTTTACATGGCTACTCCTATTTTTGATGGAGCAAAAGAATCGGATATCAATAAATATTTAAAACTTGCCGGCGTTGATGAAAGCGGTCAAGTTGATTTATACGACGGAAGAACCGGAGAAAAATTTGATAGAAAGGTTACCGTTGGAATTATGTATATGCTTAAATTACATCATTTAGTTGACGATAAGATACATGCTAGGTCAACCGGACCATATTCATTGGTAACACAGCAGCCTCTTGGCGGCAAAGCTCAATTTGGCGGTCAAAGACTTGGGGAAATGGAAGTGTGGGCAATGGAGGCTTATGGCGCTGCAAATACTCTTCAGGAGTTTTTGACGGTTAAATCAGACGATGCGATCGGCAGAACCAAAATGTATGAGGCTATTGTTAGAGGCGATACATCATTTAAGGTTGGTTTGCCCGAATCATTTAACGTTCTTATAAAAGAACTCCAGAGTTTATGCCTTAACGTGGAATTATTAAAGGAGGCCGATAATGCTGTTTGAAAATGAAATAAATGACGCAGATACTGCAAGTATAGAAGATATTAAAGATGATTTAGATAAAGAAGAAGTAGAGACTCATTTTTCGAAAGAAATGAACTTTAAAAAGTTTTTCAACAAAGATGAAAGATTTTTTAATGAAGAGAATGATGTTAAGGATCCATTAAGTTTTAATAGAATCAAATTAAGCTTAGCTTCACCTGAAATAATAAGAAGTTGGTCTCATGGAGAGGTTAAAAAGCCGGAAACAATAAATTATAGGACACTTAAACCTGAAAGAGACGGACTTTTCTGCGCTAAAATATTTGGTCCTATAAAAGATTACGAATGTAATTGCGGGAAATATAAAAGAATGAAGCATCGTGGCATAGTATGCGAAAAATGCGGTGTTGAAGTTATTCAGTCTAAAGTTAGAAGAGAACGGTTGGGACATATTGAACTGGCTTCTCCTGTTGCACATATTTGGTTTTTTAAAAGTCTTCCGTCAAGAATCGGCAGTTTGCTTGATATGACTTTAAAAGAGATTGAAAAGATTCTTTATTTTGAATCATATGTTATTTTAGATGCAGGCGATGCTGCAAAAGCAGGCGTCAAAACAAAAGATGTAATAACTGAGGAAAAATATTTAAAGCTTAAAAAAGAAGGCTACAGTTTTACTGCAGAAATTGGAGCTGCTGCTATCAAAGAGCTTCTAAAGATGATAGAACTAGAGTCTATGTCTAAAAGTCTGAAAGAAGAAATCAGAATTTTACCAAATGGAGTAAAAAAGAAAAAACTTGCAAAACAGCTTAAAATTATTGAAGCTTTTAGAACATCTGGGAATAAACCTGAATGGATGATTCTCGACGTAATTCCCGTAATACCGCCTGATTTGCGTCCGTTAGTGCCTTTAGAAGGCGGCAGATTTGCAAGTTCAGATTTAAACGATCTTTACAGAAGAGTAATAAATAGAAATAATCGTTTAAAGAAATTAATTGAGCTATCGGCACCTGATATTATTATAAAAAATGAAAAAAGAATGTTACAGGAAGCTGTCGATGCGCTGTTTGATAATGGCAGACGCGGCAGGGTAATAATGGGTTCCAACAAAAGACCTTTAAAATCCCTGAGCGAAATGCTGAAAGGAAAAACAGGAAGGTTCAGATTAAATTTATTGGGCAAAAGAGTCGACTACTCAGGAAGGTCGGTAATTGTGGTAGGTCCGGAATTAAAGCTTCATCAGTGCGGCTTACCTAAAAAAATGGCTATTGAACTTTTTAAACCTTTCATTTTTCACCAGCTGCAGCGAAGAGGCATTACAGATACATTAAAAACTACTAAAAAAATGGTAGACAGAGAAGCGCCGGAAGTTTTTGATATATTAGAAGAGGTTATAAAAGAGCATCCTATTTTATTAAATAGAGCGCCAACCTTGCATAGATTAGGCATTCAAGCATTTGAGCCTATATTAGTCGAAGGTAAAGCTATACATCTGCATCCGTTGGTCTGTGCCGCGTTTAATGCCGATTTTGACGGAGACCAGATGGCAGTTCATGTTCCGTTATCAGTGGAGGCGCAAGTAGAAGCAAGGGTATTGATGATGTCAACAAACAATATACTTTCTCCGGCTAACGGAAAACCGATAATAGTGCCTTCGCAGGACATGGTTTTAGGGCTGTACTATATGACTCGCGAGATGCCGTTTGCTAAAGGGGAAGGGAAAATATTTGCAAATGCCGATGAAGTAAAGCTTGCTTATGAAAATAAAAATGTTGATTTACATTCGAAAGTAAAAGTAAGAATAAATGGAAAAATAGAAAATACTACGCCTGGCAGAGCTATACTATTTGAAATAATACCGGAAAAAATAGATTTTTCATTGATTAATAAAACAATGACAAAGAAAGAAATTGCAAATCTTATAGACTACGTATTTAGAATATGCGGCCCTAAAGAAACAGTAATTCTTGCAGATAAATTAAAATCAATGGGCTATCAATATTCAACTAAATCGGGTATATCTATTTGCATCAATGATATGAAAATACCTAAAGAAAAATATCAAATGATAAAAGACGTTACGTCTAAAGTTGAAGAAATTGAAAATAATTACAAAGAAGGACTGATAACCGATGGAGAAAGATATAACAAAGTGGTTGATACATGGGCAATTACAACTGAAGAAATAGCCAAAGTTATGATGGACAAACTTGGTTCCGAATCTTTTAAAGATGAATCAACAGGAAAAGCGACGGAAGGAAAAAGTTTTAATTCTATTTATATGATGGCAGATTCCGGTTCAAGAGGTTCTGAAGCTCAAATCAGGCAGCTTGCGGGTATGAGGGGACTCATGGCAAAACCTTCCGGTGAAATAATTGAAACTCCCATTACCGCTAATTTTAGAGAAGGATTAACCGTTCTTCAATATTTTATATCGACTCACGGAGCAAGAAAAGGTCTTGCAGATACAGCCTTGAAAACTGCTAACTCTGGGTATCTAACGCGAAGGCTTGTAGATGTTGCGCAGGATGCTATAATATCAGAACATGATTGTCATACTATAGACGGCATAGTAGTTTCAACATTAGTTGAAAGCGGAGAGACCATTGAACCGATAGAAGAAAGAATTTTAGGAAGGGTCGGTTTGGAAGATATAGTAGATCCGTTTACGGGTGAGCTCATTGTTAAAGCTAATGAAGAAATAACCGAAAATCATCTGGCAAAGATTGAAAATGCGCATATTGAAAATGTAAAAATAAGGTCTGTACTGACGTGTGCTTCAGAAAACGGTGTTTGCGTTAAATGCTACGGCAGAGATCTTTCTACCGGACATTTGGTGAATATAGGTGAGGCTATAGGCGTTATGTCGGCGCAATCGATAGGCGAGCCCGGAACTCAATTGACTATGAGGACGTTCCATGTCGGCGGTACTGCATCAAGAAGAACAGAGCAGGCTAGCATTGAAAACAAATATGCAGGTATCGTCAAATTTAATAACATGAATGCTATAAAAAATAGATACAATGAGTATGTAGTTATAAATAGAAACGGTGAAATAATAATCGAAGATGAATCAGGAAGAGAACTTGAGAAATTTAAATTAGCTTATGGTTCAAAGATCAAAGTAGAACCGGATTCTATGATTAAAGAAAACACGCTTATAGCAGATTGGGATTCGTATATAAACCCGATAGTAACTGATATTTCCGGAAAAATAAGGTTTGAAGATATTAGAGAATCTGAAACAATGCAGGAACAGGTCGATGAAACGTCTGGATTATCCAGAAAAGTAATTATGGACTCAAGAGACCAGAGTTTAAAACCAAAAATATTAGTTAAATCTCAACTGGAAGAAAAAAGTTATTTACTGCCTATCGGAGCGCATCTTTCAGTTCAGGAAGGCGATGAAGTATTTGCGGGAGATGTAATTGCAAAAATACCAAGAGAGACGACAAAGACCAAGGATATAACAGGCGGTTTACCAAAAGTCGCAGAATTGTTTGAAGCAAGAAAACCTAAAGAATTAGCGGTAATTACCGAAATAGACGGAAAAGTTACTTTTGGAAAAGATTTTAAAGGTAAAAGAAAAGTAATTATAGAACCGCCGCACGGTGAGCCAAGGGAATATCTAATTCCTAAAGGCAAGATTGCCAGTGTTCATGATGGCGATTATGTGAAAGCCGGCGAAGCATTAATGGATGGTTCTCCCAATCCGCATGATATTCTTAAAGTTCTTGGAGAAAAAGAACTTGCAAAGTTTCTTGTTGATGAAATTCAAGAAGTGTATAGACTTCAGGGCGTAAAGATTAATGATAAGCATATTGAGGTTATAGTAAGGCAGATGCTTAAAAATGTCAGAATTAAAGATTCCGGCAGTTCCAGATTTCTTGAGGACGAAATAGTTGATAAGAGCGTTTTTGAAACAGAAAATAAAAAAATAATGCAGGAGGGCGGTACTCCTGCATCTGCAGAACCTGAGCTGATGGGTATAACCAAAGCATCGTTAAGCACAGAAAGCTTTATATCTGCAGCATCATTTCAGGAGACTACTAAAGTCTTAACTGAGGCTGCCTTACAGGGCAAGGTTGACTTTTTACGCGGTTTAAAGGAAAATGTCATAATGGGAAGGCTAATTCCTGCAGGCACCGGATCTAAAAGGTACGTAGACATAGATATTAAAGTCTCGTAGAATAAAATTATTGTATAAAAATAAAGATATTTTGAGTAATATTAAAAAAAGTGTTGACAAAATTGAAATTGAATTATAAAATTATCAATTCAACAATGTGGCAATTAATAATTAATAAAATATTGTTAATAATAATGATGATTATTATTGTTAAAAGTTAAGGGAGATAATTAATAGTGCCTACAATAAATCAATTAATAAGAAACGGCAGAAAAAAAATAACGAAGAAGACTTCTTCGCCGGCATTGAGAAGCTGTCCTCAAAAAAGGGGTGTGTGCGTTAGAGTGTACACGACGACTCCAAAGAAACCTAATTCTGCCCTTAGAAAAGTAGCAAGAGTGAAACTTACAAACGGAATGGAGGTAACTTCCTATATTCCGGGAGAAGGTCATAATTTGCAGGAACATTCGGTAGTTTTAATAAGAGGCGGAAGAGTTAAAGATTTACCTGGTGTCAGATATCATATAATAAGAGGTGCGTTAGATTGTGTCGGTGTTAACGGAAGAAAACAATCAAGATCAAAATATGGTGCAAAAAGACCTAAATAATTTTTAAAGTCAAGGGAGCTCAAATTGTCAAGAAGAAAAAGATCGGTCAAAAGGGTGATTGACGGTGACCCAAAATTTAACGATAAAGTAGTCCAAAAGTTTATAAATAAGATAATGTACGACGGCAAGAAAAGTATTGCCGAGGGTTTATTTTATAGTTCTTTAGAAATTATTCAAGAAAAAACTAAAGAGGATGGGTTTAAGATATTTAAACAGGCAATAGATAATGTAAAACCGGTTTTGGAAGTGAAAGCCCGCAGGGTAGGCGGTTCCAATTATCAGGTGCCGATAGAAGTCAGAAGCGATAGAAAGCTCTATCTTGCCATAAGATGGATTGTTACGTATGCAAGAATGAGAAATGAAAAATCAATGGAAGAAAATTTAGCTTTAGAAATTTTAGATGCTTCAAACAATAAAGGTGGTTCAATTAAAAAGAAGGAAGATACTTTTAAAATGGCAGAAGCAAATAAAGCATTTGCTCACTTTAGATGGTAGACGGGGAAAATAATGGCTGACAGAATATCGCTTGATAAAATACGAAATATCGGAATAATGGCTCATATTGATGCCGGTAAAACTACAACAACTGAAAGAATATTATACTATACCGGTGTCAACTATAAAATTGGTGAGGTTCATGAAGGAACCGCAACTATGGATTGGATGGAGCAAGAGCAGGAGAGAGGAATTACGATAACTTCTGCAGCTACGACATGCTACTGGAAAGATCATAGGATTAATATAATAGATACGCCTGGTCACGTTGACTTCACTATAGAAGTCGAAAGATCTCTAAGGGTTTTGGACGGAGCAGTTGCTGTTTTTGACGGTGTAGCCGGCGTTGAACCGCAATCAGAAACTGTTTGGAGACAGGCAGACAAATATTCCGTGCCCAGAATTTGTTTTGTCAATAAAATGGATAGGACGGGAGCAAATTTTTTCAGATGCGTAGATATGATAAAAACAAGACTTAATGCAGTGCCTGTTGTTATGCAAATACCTTTTGGATTAGAAGATTCATTTAAAGGTGTTATAGATATTGCAGCAATGAAAGCATTAGTGTATAACGACGAAACTATGGGCGCAAAATATGAAACAATAGATATTCCGGAAGATTATAAAGCGGAAGCTCAAAAGTATCATGCTGAATTTTTAGAAAAATCATGCGATTTTAATGATGAGCTTATGGAAAAATATTTAGCCGGCGAAGAAGTTGATGTCGCATCGGCTAAAAAAGCTATCAGACAGGGAACCTTAGAATTTAAAGTTGTTCCTGTATTTTGCGGATCAGCTTTTAAAAATAAAGGCGTGCAGCCGCTATTGGATGCGGTAGTGGAATATTTGCCATCTCCATTAGATGTACCGTCAATTAAAGGAATTAATCCCAGGACAGACAAAGAAGAACTTAGAAAAGCATCTAATGATGAGTCATTTTCTGCATTAGCTTTTAAAATCGCTTCAGATCCATATACAGGTCAATTAACGTACATACGTGTGTACTCCGGTGTTTTACAGTCAGGTTCATATGTATATAATTCTGTAAAAGACACAAAAGAAAGGATAGGCAGGCTTCTTAGAATGCATGCAAATAAAAAAGAAGAAATCAAAGAAGTATTTGCAGGCGACATAGCAGCTGCTGTCGGACTAAGGAGCACTACAACAGGGGATACGCTATGCGATGATTCAAACCCCATTGTTTTAGAAGCTATGGATTTTCCGGACCCTGTTATATCAATTGCTATTGAACCTAAGACAAAAGCTGATCAGGAAAAGTTAGGTTTATCGCTTCAAAAATTAACTGTAGAAGATCCTTCATTCAGGGTTAAAACAGATGAAGAAACCGGTCAGACTATTATATCGGGTATGGGCGAACTGCATTTAGAAATTATTGTTGATCGCCTTCTGCGAGAATTTAAAGTAGATGCGAATGTCGGAAAACCGCAGGTTGCGTACAAAGAAACAATAAATAAAAAAGTTCAATCCGAAGGTAAATTTATTAGACAGTCCGGCGGTCGTGGACAATACGGACATGTATGGCTTGAGATTGAGCCGCTCGGAAAGGGCTCGGGTTTCGAATTTGAAAATAAAATTAAAGGCGGAGTTATACCAACAGAATATATACCTGCTATAAGTAAAGGAATAGTGGAAGCTATGACAAACGGAGTAATGGCAGGCTACCCGGTTGTAGATATAAAAGTTGCAGTTTACGATGGTTCATTTCATGAAGTAGATTCTTCTGAAATGGCTTTTAAAATAGCAGGATCTATGGCTTTTAAAGAAGGTTGTAGAAAAGCGTCTCCCGCACTGCTTGAACCGATTATGAAGGTTGAAGTATTAGTACCAGAAGATTTTATGGGGGATGTCATAGGCGATTTAAATTCCAGAAGAGGCAAGATTTTAAATTTAGAAGCCAGAGCAGGGATTCAGGTAATTAATGCAGAAGTTCCGCTGGCTGAGATGTTTGGATATTCAACAGATTTAAGATCGAAAACTCAAGGTCGGGCCAACTATTCTATGGAATTTTTAAAATATGAACAGGTTCCTAAGAATATTTCAGAAGAAATTGTTGCAAAGTCGCAAGGTAAATAAACATTATTTTCCAGGAGGATTAGATGTCCAAAGAAAAATTTGACAGATCAAAGCCGCATGTCAATATAGGCACAATAGGTCACGTAGATCACGGCAAAACAACTTTAACCGCAGCTATTACCAAGGTTCTTTCAAGAAAAGGCAAGGACTTTGCAAATTTTAAATCATACGATCAGATTGACAATGCTCCGGAAGAAAGAGAAAGAGGAATCACGATAGCCACTTCTCATGTAGAGTATTCGACTGATAAGCGCCATTATGCTCATGTCGACTGTCCGGGTCATGCCGATTATGTTAAAAATATGATTACCGGCGCAGCTCAGATGGACGGCGCAATTCTTGTAGTTTCGGCTGCAGACGGACCTATGCCTCAAACAAGAGAGCATATTCTTTTAGCGCGTCAGGTAGGAGTTCCCTATATTGTCGTATTTTTAAATAAAGTAGATATGGTTGATGATCCTGAGCTGTTAGAACTCGTCGAATTAGAAGTAAGAGAGCTTTTGACGTCTTATAATTTTCCGGGAGATACCGTTCCTGTAATAAAAGGCTCTGCTCTTAAAGCATTAGAAGCGGATACTGATAACGAATGGACTGCTAAGATAATAGAGCTCATGGATGCGGTAGACGAGTATATACCGCTTCCTAAAAGAGACATAGATAAACCTTTCCTGATGCCGGTTGAAGATGTATTTTCAATATCAGGCAGAGGAACGGTAGCAACGGGCAGAGTAGAAAGAGGAATAGTTAAGGTAGGAGACGAAGTCGAGCTTGTAGGTATTCAGGCAACGACTAAAACAGTAGTTACCGGAATTGAAATGTTCAGAAAATTACTCGATGAAGGCAGAGCCGGCGATAATGTCGGAGTCCTTTTAAGAGGCAAGAAACGTGAAGATATAGAAAGAGGTATGGTTCTGGCTAAACCCGGTTCTATTACCCCGCATAAAAAATTTAAAGTTGAAGCCTATATATTAACTAAAGAAGAAGGCGGTCGTCATACTCCGTTTTTTAACGGTTATCGTCCGCAGTTTTACTTTAGGACTACAGATGTTACAGGAGTCTGCACATTGCCTGAAGGTGTTGAAATGGTAATGCCCGGAGATAACGTTTCTATGGCGGTTGAACTTATAACGCCTATAGCGGCCGAAAAGGAGCTGAGATTTGCCATAAGAGAAGGCGGACATACGGTTGGCGCCGGTGTTGTAACAGAGGTTGTAGAATAAAAATACTGATGCATTTTAATAATTAATCTTTATTATTTATATTAAAGGAGTTGTGGCTTCCTATTATTTTAGGTGCTATATAAAAAATGGAAATTCAAAAAATTCGTATAAGATTAAAGGCGTTTGACCATAAATTATTGGACCATTCGGTTGAGGAAATAGTTGATACTGCAAGAAGGACTGGATCTAAGGTTAGCGGTCCCATCCCTTTGCCTACTAAAATAAATAAATATTGCGTATTAAGGTCTCCTCATGTAGATAAAAAATCTAGAGAAGAGTTTGAAATGAGAACACATAAGCGAATAATTGACTTAGTTGAGCCAACTCAGGCTACAATTGATGCCTTAATGAAATTAGATTTATCTTCAGGCGTTGATGTCGATATAAAACAGATATAATTGAACTTGGAGCGCTAAATATGTTAAAAGCACTAATAGGTAAGAAAGTTGGAATGACTCAAGTTTTCAATGAAGATGGAGGTATAGTACCGGTTTCCATTCTGATGGCTGGTCCATGTACAGTAGTCACAAAAAAAACTGTTGAAAAAGATGGTTATGATGCAGTTCAGATTGGTTATGGAGAAATTAAATCTTATAAAGTTAATAAACCGGAGTTAGGTCATTTTAAAAAAAACAACATAAACCCTGTAAAAATATTAAAAGAATTTAGAATATTAGATGATATTAGTTCCGTTAACATCGGAGAGGTTTATAACGTCTCAGTCTTCGACGGAATTAAAAACGTAAGTGTTTCCGGCACTTCAAAAGGGAAGGGCTTTCAGGGTGTTGTTAAAAGATGGGGATTTAAGGGCGGCAAGGATACACACGGTTCAAATTTCCACCGCGCGCCTGGTTCGATAGGTCAATCTTCATATCCGTCTAAGGTTTTTAAAGGACTGCATATGCCGGGACACATGGGTAATGATAAAATAAGCGTGTTAAATCTGAAAGTCATTAAAATTGATAAGGATAATAATTTGTTGTATGTTAAGGGAGCTGTTCCGGGCGCTAACGGTAATATTGTTTACATATATGTAGCTAATGAATCAGGAAGAAAGATAGTTAAATAAATTAATATAAAAAAATTATTATATATAATATTTGCTAAATGAATAAAAAATAAAATTGTTTTTATAATTTATATTTTTATATATATAAAATAAAGGGTGTGAAATGTCCCAGACAGCTGAGCTAATTAATATTAATAATGAAAAAGTAGATGATATTGTATTAAATGAAGCAATTTTTTCTTTCCCTCTAAATGAGGTTCTGATTAAGCAATATGTTTTGTTGACGCAGGCCAATAAAAGATTGGGGCTTGCTTCTACAAAAAATAGAAAGATAGTATCCGGCGGCGGAAAAAAACCATGGAAGCAAAAAGGCACCGGAAGAGCAAGAGCTGGTTCAAGCCGTTCTCCGTTATGGAAAGGCGGCGGAGTTATATTTGGTCCTACTTCTGAAAGAAACTATAATATGGATATGCCTAAAAAGGCACGAAAAGGTGCATTAAAGTCGCTCTTTGCAGAATTATATAAAGGTAAGAAAATAACATTTATAGAAGACTTTGAAATGTCAGATATTAAGACTAAGTCTATGGTTAATATTTTTAAGACCTTAAATATTAATAAAGGTATGCTAATATTGCCGGAAAATGACGATAATATTATAAAATCGGCTAGAAATCTATATAAATATAAAATATCTACGGTTGATAACTTTAATATAGTTGATTTATTAAAATATGAGAATATTATTATCAGCAAATCAGCGCTTAACAAATTAGAGGTGAAATTATTACAATGAAAGAATTGCATAAAATAATTGAAAAGGTAATACTTTCCGAAAAGAGTTTGGGTCTAAGAGAAACTCAGAATGTATATGTTTTTAATGTTAATAAAAACGTTAATAAAAATGAAATAAAAATAGCTATTGAAAAGTTTTTTAATGTTAAAGTTGACAGCATTAAAACATTGATAAATAGAGGGAAATTTAAAAGAATCGGTAAATATACGGGCAAATTGTCCAATACTAAAAAGACGTATGTTAAATTAAAAGAAGGCCAACATATTAGTGCATTAGAAGTATAATAGGAGAATTAAGTTCATGCAAATAAAAAAATATAAACCTACATCCAGCGGACGAAGATTTCAAAGTGTTTCCGATTTTTCTGAAATAACTAGGGAAACTCCTGAAAAAAATTTAACGGCTGCACACAAAAAGCAGGCTGGACGCAATAACTATGGACGTATCACTGTCAGGCATCAGGGCGGAGGACATAAAACAAAATATAGGATTATAGATTTTAAAAGAAATAAAAGAAATATTCCTGCTACCGTAGCTGAAATAGAATATGATCCAAATAGAACTTCAAGAATAGCTCTATTAAATTACATTGATGGAGAAAAAAGATATATTTTATGCCCCAATGGGCTTAAAAAAGGACAGCAGGTTATCGCATCAGAAGAAGCTGATATTCAGGTTGGCAATAGTTTGCCGCTTTCTAAAATTCCTGTCGGCACTATGATTCATAATATTGAATTAAAGCCCAATTCCGGCGGTCAATTAGCTCGAAGCGCTGGGGCTTATGCTCAACTAATCGGAAAAGACAACGGTTATGGTCAATTGAAAATGCCTTCCGGCGAATATAGGATTGTTCCGGAAGGGTGTTATGCTACTATTGGACAGGTAGGTAATATTGACCATGAAAATATAAGTATTGGCAAAGCCGGCAGATCGAGATGGCTTGGTAAAAGACCTTCTGTTAGAGGTGTAGCTATGAATCCTGTAGACCATCCTCATGGCGGCGGAGAAGGTAAGACGTCGGGAGGCAGACATCCTGTAACTCCTTGGGGAGTACCTACGAAAGGTTACAAAACTAGAAACAATAAAGCTACATCTAAATACATAATAAAAAGAAGAAAGCCGTAATTTTGGAGGATTATAGTGGGAAGGTCTATTAAGAAGGGTCCATTTATTGATAAATCATTAATTGAAAAAATAGATAAAGCAAATTCTAATAATGATAAAAAAATTATAAAAACGTGGTCTAGAAGGTCAGATATTATTCCTGATATGGTTGGTCACACATTCGCAGTACACAACGGGAGAAAATTTATACCTGTTTTTGTATCTGAAAATATGGTCGGTCATAAATTAGGCGAATTTTCTGCTACAAGGACTTTCACTATGCATTCCGGCGATAGAAAAGCGAAAGTTAAACAAGGGGCTGGAAAAACAGGCTCCAAATAAAATTAAGAGAGGTTTATATGCAGTTTCACGCAGAGGCTAAATATATAAGAGTTTCACCGCAAAAAGCGCGATTAGTTATAGATATGGTACGAGGGAAGAAAGTTTATGATGCCCTTAATATTTTGAAATTTACAAACAAAAAATCGTCAAGTATTGTATATAAGTTATTAAAATCAGCTATTGCCAATGCATTAAATACCGGTAAAGTTGATATTGACAATTTATTTATATCTACGGCATTTGTAAACATGTCATTTTCGTTGAAAAGAGTTATGCCGAAAGCAATGGGAAGAGCAGCAACTATTAAAAAAAGAATGAGCACAATAAAAATAATACTTGATGAAAAATAATATCGGAGGTTAATTTGGGCCAAAAAGTTAATCCAATAGGTTTACGATTGGGAATTAATAAGACATGGGATTCAAAATGGTATCACAAAAAAGATTATCATATTTATCTGCATGAAGACATTAAAATCCGTAAATTCTTAAAAAGCAAGTTGTATTCGTCAGGCGTCGGTAAAATTGATATTGAGCGCAAGTCTGATAAGCTAATTTTAAATATATATACTGCAAGACCAGGCATGGTGATAGGAAAAAAAGGTTCGGAAGTCGATACCTTAAAAACTTCAATTTCCGGTTTTGCGAAAGTCAATGATAAAGATTTAAGTATTAATATACTGGAGATTAAAAAACCAGAAATTAATTCTGTATTGGTAGCCGAAGGAATTGCATCTCAGCTTGAGAAAAGAATCGCTTTTAAGAGAGCTATGAAACGCAGTGTTAATTTGGCATTGAAGAGTGGAGCAAAAGGCATTAAAATTTCGTGCGGCGGAAGGTTAGGCGGCGCGGAAATAGCGAGAACAGAGTGGTATAAAGAAGGACGAGTGCCGTTGCATACTCTTCGGGCAGATATAGATTATGGTGTTGCTGAAGCCAATACAACCTACGGAAAGATAGGCATCAAAGTATGGATATATAAAGGTGACATTCTTTAATAATAATATTTGTTAGTAGCTTTTTTTTTGCATAAGTAAAAAATTATTGAAACATTAACGATATAAGATTAATAAATAAATAGGTGAATTACAATGTTAATGCCGTCTAAAACAAAATTTAGAAAACAAATGAAAGGAAGAATGAAAGGTGTTGCGACGCGCGGTAATTCTATTGCCTTTGGCGATTACGGATTGAAAGCCTTAGAATGCGGATATATAACATCTCGTCAAATTGAAGCTGCCAGAATTGCAATGACCAGATTTGTTAAAAGAGGCGGAAAGATTTGGATAAAGGTATTTCCTGATAAACCAATAACGAAAAAGCCAGCTGAAACAAGAATGGGTAAAGGTAAAGGCAGTGTAGAAGAATGGGTTGTAGTTTCACGTCCAGGATTAGTTTTGTACGAAATGGGCGGGATTTCTAAAGAAGTAGCAAAGGAAGCATTAAGACTCGCATCCCATAAATTGCCCATTAAGACAATTTTTATTGAGAGAGGTGAATTTTAATAATGAAATATAAATATCAAGAAATAAAAACTATGGGTTTGCCAGAGCTTCAGGTAAAAGAAGATGATATTAAAAAAGAAATATTTAATTTGAGAATACAAAAATCTATCGGTTCTTTAGAAAACCCTAAGAGATTAAAATTATTAAAAAAACAGATTGCTTGGATAAAGACTTCATTAAACGAAAGAAATAGGGGTATAAAATGAAAAAAACATTTATCGGCAATGTAGCTTCTGATAAAATGGATAAAACTATAGTTGTTTCAGTATCTAATTTAGTAATGCATCCTCTTTTTAAAAAATTTATAAAGACAGCTAAAAAATATAAAGTGCATGATGAAAATAATATTGCAAAAATAGGTGATAAAGTATTGTTTTGCGAATCAAGACCTATTTCGAAAGATAAAAAGTGGAATCTCAAGAAAGTATTAGAAAAATGATTTAATAGAAAATAAATTTAGGGGAACATAAAATGATTCAGATGCAAACAATTTTAACATCCGCTGATAATTCCGGAGCTAAAAAGCTGATGTGTATTAAAGTGTTGGGCGGTTCAAAAAGAAAATATGCTTCAATCGGTGATACCATTGTTGTATCAATCAAGGAAGCCGTTCCTAATTCCAAAGTAAAAAAGGGCGATGTTGCTAAAGCTGTAATTGTCAGAACTGCTAAAGAGACAAGACGCTCTGACGGTACATATATTAAATTTGATAATAATTCTGCTGTCCTAATTAACGCTCAAAAGGAGCCTATAGGTACCCGTATTTTTGGTCCGGTTGCCAGAGAATTAAGAGCAAGAAAATTCACAAGAATTATTTCTTTAGCTCCAGAGGTTTTATAACTATGACTATTAAATTAAAAAAAAATGATTTAGTGCAGGTAATAGCCGGCAAAGAAAAAGATAAAACAGGCAAAATACTTCGTATAGATAAAAAAAGCAATAGAGTAATAATTGAAAAAGTTAATATGATAAAGAGGCATGTTAAGCCTAAAAGTGCGCAAGAGCCCGGCGGTATAATAGACAAAGAAGGCTCTATAAACATTTCTAATGTTGGAATTTATTGTCCAAAGTGTAAGAAAGCCGTTAGATACTCTACTAAGATAAAAGATGATAATAAAAAAGTACGCATATGTAAAAAATGCGGAACTGAGCTCTAATTGGGGGAAATAAAAAGTGATATCAAGATATTTGGAATTGTATAATAAAGAAATAATACCTCAAATTATGAATGAACATAACTATAAAAATATACATCAAATTCCGAGGTTAGAAAAAATAGTTATCAATATGGGTTTAGGAGAAGCTACTTCAAATCCAAAAATTATAGAAAAGTCATCCGAAGAGCTGGCTAAAATAACGGGACAGCATCCGGTTGTTTCAAAAGCTAGAAAGTCTATTGCTGCATTTAAACTTAAAGAAAAACAAGAAATTGGATGTTTCGTTACATTACGCAGCAAAAAAATGTATGATTTTCTTGATAGACTGATTAATATTGCTCTGCCAAGAGTCAGAGATTTTAAAGGCGTTTCAAAGAAATCTTTCGATGGCAGAGGCAATTACACTTTCGGAATTAAGGAGCAAATTATTTTTCCTGAAGTAAGTTATGAGCTTGTCGAAAAAATAAAGGGGTTCAATATCACAATCGTAACAACCGCAAACACGGATGAAGAAGCTTACAATTTATTAAAAACATTTAAATTTCCTTTTAAAAATTAGAGGATCGGTGTATGGCAAAAAAATCGTTATTCATAAAAGCTTTTAGGAAACCAAAGTTTAAAGTAAGGCAGCATAACAGATGCCCGATTTGCGGTAGACCAAGAGGCTATTACAGAAAATTTGATATGTGCAGAATATGTTTTAGAACATTATCAAGTAAAGGTGAAATTCCTGGGATTACCAAATCCAGCTGGTAATATTGCTTATTTTGCATATTTTTAGAAATTATGTAAATATGGCAATAAAGGTTGTTTATTTTAATAAATTATAATACAATATCACTTCGAAATTAATTTTTTAATTGTATTATTTTATATAGTATTATTTTATATAGATTAATTTTTCACAAATTGCATATTGGGAGATAATATAAATGCATGACCCTATTTCAGATTTAATAATTAGAATTAAAAACGCTTCTTCGGCAGGTAAAAAATCTGTTGTGATTCCGTATTCAAAAATCAAAGAGGAAATATGTAAGAATTTGCTGAAAAATGGATTTATTGAATCCGTTGCGATAATTGATTTTGAAAATATTGCCAAAAAATCGCTCGAAGTAGTTTTGAAATATACTAATAAAAAGAAACCGTTAGTTATAGAAATGAAAGTGACCAGCACACCAGGTCTAAGGCGCTATAAGAGCGTGAAAGATATTAGACCGTATAAAAACGGTCTTGGTATTGAACTTTTCACTACTTCTAAAGGTATAATTTCAGATTATGAGTGTTTAGAAAAAAATGTAGGCGGTCTGTCAATATTAAAAATTATGTAAATATATATCATTAAAAATAGGATGTAAATATAATGTCAAGGATAGGAAAAAAACCGGTTAATATACCGGCAGGTGTAAAGGTCAAATTAGAAGATAAAATCTTAACATGTACTGGTCCAAAAGGTTCAGTTTCAAAACAATTACCTGAAAAATCTTCTGTGAATATAAATGATTCCATAATTACAGTCAGCCTGGCAGATGACGATAAAAATAACGAAAAATTTACAGGGTTGACGCGTACAATTATTGCCAATTGCATAGAAGGCGTATCCACTGGTTTTTTTTTAAATTTAGAGATTATTGGTGTTGGATATAAAGCAGAGGTGAAAAATAATTTGCTAAACTTGAGCTTAGGCTATTCTCATCCTGTTATTTTTAACATTCCTGATACAATAGCTATAAATGTTGAAAAAAATACTTTATTAAAAATTACCGGAAACGATAAAGATCTTGTAGGACAAGTTGCGGCGAAGATCAGAAGCTATAGAAAACCTGAACCGTATAAAGGCAAAGGCATAAAGTACAGCGATGAAATTATAAAAAGAAAAGTCGGTAAAGCTTCAGGAAAATAATTTAAAAGGAAAAGCCTAAATATGAAAACTAAATTAGAAAAAAGATTAAGAAGAAAAGTTCAAATCAGGAAAGCTATGCGAAATAGTAAAAGACCCAGGCTTTGTGTTTATAAAAGTCTAAATAATATTTATGCGCAAGTTTTCTCTTTGGATAACAAAGTCTTAGTTCAGGTATCGACGTTATCGAATGAGATAAAAAACGAAATTAGCGGACATACGGGAAATGTTGAGTCTGCAAAAATAATTGGCGCTAAAATTGCTGAACTTTGTAAAAAAAATTCTATTAATGAAGTAGCTTTTGATAGGAATGGATATATATATCATGGCAGAGTTAAGGCATTAGCCGATGCTGCAAGAGAAAACGGTTTAATTTTTTAGTTTCAGGAGGATACTTTGGAAATATCTAATAAACAAGATTTAAATTTTAAAGATAAGGTTATACATATATCTAGGGTAGCCAAAGTTGTTAAAGGAGGCAGACGATTTGGTTTTTCTGCTTTAGTTGCAGTTGGTGACGAAGGTGCCGGGTATGTCGGAATTGGTCTTGGCAAAGCAAAAGAAGTACCGGAAGCAATAAGGAAAGCTACAGAGCAGGCAAAGAAAAATTTAATGAAAGTTAAAATTTTTAAGAATACCATTCCTCATGAACAGGATGCAAAAGCAGGTGCAGGCTATGTATTTATGAAACCGGCTCCTGAAGGAACTGGAATTATCGCCGGAGGAGCTATGCGAGCAATTTTTGAATTGAGCGGTATTAAAAATGTATATGCAAAAAGCATAGGTTCGTCAAATCCGCACAATGTTGCAAGAGCTACCATAAAATGTTTATCTTCACTATATTATAAAAAAGAATTAATAAATAGAAGATTTGAAAATAAGGAAAAATAAATGATAAGTTTAAATAAATTTAGCAAGTTAGGAAATAAAAAGAAAAAAAGGCTCGGCAGAGGTCAGGGTTCCGGTCATGGTCAAACTTCCGGCAAAGGTAATAAAGGTCAAAATGCTCGTGCAGGCGGCGGAGTCAGAGTAGGATTTGAAGGCGGACAAATGCCGTATATTAGGAGAGTACCTAAAAGAGGTTTTAATAATCCACTAAGAGAGGATTATATCATTGTTAATTTGAAAGATATTGCAGGTTTAAAAGAAGAAAATATTGATATTTATATGTTAAAAGATGCTGGTTTAGTAAAAAATATAAAAGGTAAAAAATTTAAAATATTAGGCGTAGGCGAAATAGATCGTAAAATCAAAATAACTTGTAATAAAATTTCTAAAAGCGCTAAAGATAAAATAGAAAAAGCTGGCGGAACAATTGAAATTATATAATGGCGAGATAATATAATGGCGCAAAGTTTTGAAAATGTAAGTAAAATTCCTGAGCTGCGCAATAGAATTTTTTACACTTTATTAATGTTTATTGTGTTCAGGCTCGGTGTGCATATTACTACTCCTGGCGTTAATGCTGTTGCTTTGACTGCATTTTTTAATAAAGCAAACAGTAATTTATTTGGAATGTTTAATATGTTTACCGGCGGTGCTCTATCAAGATTTTCTATTTTTTCTCTTGGTATAATGCCATATATCAGTTCGTCTATTATTTTTCAAATGCTTCCGATGGTTTTTCCGGCAATGGATAGACTGCAAAAGGAAGGAGAGGCAGGAAGAAAACGTTTGATGCAGTATATAAGATACGGCACTGTTGGTTTGGCATTGCTTCAATCTATCGGCATCAGTTATGGAATTCAGGCAATGAAAAGCCCAAATGGAATTCCTATTGTCTCAGACCCGGGTTTACCGTTTATGATTGTTTCAGTAATTGCTTTAACTGCCGGTACTGTTTTTGTTATGTGGATAGGCGAAGAAATATCTGAACATGGTATAGGAAACGGAATATCGCTAATTATTTTTGCAGGTATTGTTTCTGCGCTGCCAGCAGCTGCCGTAAATACTTTTAAACTTGTCGGCGCAGGAGAGTTGAGCCCTATGCTGATTATTTTAATTATTATAATGATGGCGCTAGTAATTGGATTTATTGTTTTTGTCGAATCTGCGCAGCGAAGAATTCCTATACAATATCCTAAAAAAATGGTGGGCAGAAAACTGTATTCCGGACAGGTAAGTTATTTACCGATTAAGGTTAATACTCCGGGGGTAATTCCTCCGATATTTGCTATGTCGATATTACTTTTCCCTGCTACTATTTCTAATTTTATAAAGGATCCATTTTTTGAATCCGTATCGCAATATTTAAATCCGGATGGTTTTTTATATAATTTGATATTTGTAGTTTTGATATTTTTCTTTTGCTATTTTTATACTGCAATAACATTTAAAGTTGACGAAGTAGCGGATGATTTAAGAAAATACGGCGGAAATGTGCCGGGTATTAAACCTGGAAAGTCTACTGCGAATTTTATAGATAAAATTCTTAACAGGGTTACATTTATAGGTGCTGTTTATGTCTCTGCTATCTGTTTATTGCCTACTATCTTAATTGATAAATTTCATGTTCCTTTTTACTTTGGAGGAACCGGATTATTAATTGTAGTTGTCGTTGCAATGGATACTATCGTTCAAATACAATCGCATTTATTGTATAGAAATTATGATAGTTTATTAAAAAAAGCATCTAAAAAAAGATGAAAAATAATTTAATTTGCGTTCTAATCGGCGCGCCCGGAGCCGGCAAAGGAACGCAGGCTAAAAATGTTGCAAACTATTATAATTGCAAACTTATATCTACAGGGGATATACTCAGAGAGAATGTTGAGAATCGAACGGTATTGGGTCTTGAAGCCAAAAAATATATTGACAACGGAAATTTGGCTCCAGCCCAAATTGTTGTTTCAATGATTAAAAATGTTATTAAATCGTCTGTAGAAGATAAAACCGCATCCGATAAAAGTTTTTTATTTGACGGATTTCCAAGAGATTTAGAACAAAATAGGCTATTCGAACAAATATTAGATGAGCTAAATTTGTCTATTAAGGGTGTCATATATATAAATATAGATGACGATATTGTGTATGAAAGGTTGACAAATAGGCGCATATGTCCTAAATGCAATAGAGTATATCACTTAAAATTTAATCCGCCTAAATTTGACAATTTGTGTGATGATTGCAAGGTTAAACTGATAACAAGAGAAGACGATAAAATAGATGTTATAAAAAATAGATTGGAAGTTTACAAGCAGTTAACGTACCCATTAATAGAATACTATCGGAAGAAAAATAAAGTTGTAGAGATTAATGGAAATAAAAATGCCGACGACGTATTAAAAGATATTATTTCAGGAATTAATTGCGCTAAATGATATTATTATTGATATTTTATATTTGATATATTTTATTAAGAAAAATGTATGAAGATGCTAATTAATTGTGATAATTTATCAGATAGATGATTAGTTTAAAAAGCAAAGCTGACATAGAAGGTATTAGAAAATCAGGTGCAATAGTAAATCAAGTGCTAAATAGCTTAGCTGAGATAACTAAACCCGGTTTGGCAACAAAAAATTATGACATCAAAGCAGAAGATTTAGTTCATAATTATTATAATGCTAAATGTGCATTTAAAGGTTATAGCGGTTTTCCGCATTCTGTATGCGTATCTATAAATGAAGAGGTTGTTCATGGGTTTCCATCAGATAGGAAACTGCACGAAGGAGATATAGTAAGTTTAGATTTCGGAGTTGTATATAACGGTTATTATGCAGATTCTGCAATAACGGTTCCTGTAGGCTCAATATCATCAGAAGCTGAAGATTTGATTGAAACAACTAGAAATTCTTTGTACGAAGGCATAAATCAAGCTAAGATAGGCAATGATTTGAGCAAAATAAGCGGCTCAATTGAAAATTATGTTTTAAGTAAAAATTTTTCTGTTGTTCGTGATTTTGTCGGACACGGTGTAGGGTTTAAATTACACGAAGATCCGCAGGTTCCTAACTATATTATTAAGAATTATAATGTAATCCTTGAAGAAGGTTTAGTGATTGCAATTGAACCAATGGTGAATGAAAAGAATTATAAAGTAAAAACAAAAAAAAATCATTGGACAGTTGTTACTATTGACGGCGGTTTGTCAGCTCACTTTGAACATACGGTTGCAATAACACAAAATGGTCCAGAAATTTTAACTTAATGTTGATAGTTTATTTAACTTAATGCTGATTGTAATAAATTAAATTTATATAAATGAGAAATCAAATTAAAATATGGCAAAAAAAGAAGATTTAATTGAGGTTGAAGGCGTTGTTTTAGAACCGTTGCCTAATGCTATGTTTAGAGTAGAATTGGAGAATGGGCACAAAGTACTTGCTCATATATCAGGTAAGATGCGTATGCACTATATAAGAATTTTACCCGGCGATAAAGTGACTGTTGAACTTTCGCCATATGACCTTACACGAGGCAGGATAATATTTAGAACAAAATAATAAAATTAATAAGAAAAATAAATAAGATAGGAGTATAAAAATTGAAAGTTAGATCATCGGTAAAAAAAATTTGCGATAAATGTAAAGTAGTAAAAAGAAAAGGCGTTGTCCGAGTTATTTGTGAAAATCCAAAACATAAACAGCGTCAGGGATAAATAGGAGGAATAAATGGCTAGAATATCGGGTATTGATTTACCAAAAAATAAAAGGATTGAAATCGGTTTGACATATATTTTTGGTATCGGAAGATCTACCTCAAAAAAAATATTGTCTAACGCTGGCATTGACTTGAATATCAAAGTTAACGACCTTACAGAAGACCAGGTTAATTTGATACGTCAGGCTATTGACCAAAAATTTAAGGTTGAAGGAGATCTTAAAAGAGAAATTCAAACTAATATCAAGAGACTTATTGATATAGCTTCATATAGAGGTCTCAGACATAAAAAAGGTTTGCCGGTAAGAGGTCAAAGAACAAAAACAAATTCCAGAACGAGGAAAGGACCGAGAAAATCCATAGGGTCATTAAAAAAAGCTTAAATGCGGATTGGATTAATAAACTTTATTAATTGAAATTATAATAATTTGAATTACTTAAGAGGTTTAAATGGCTGAACAGAAGAAAAAGACAATTAAGAAAAAAAAAGAAAAAAAAACAATACAGAATGCTATAGCTCACGTAAAATCAACATTTAACAACACGATAGTAAGCATCTCAGATTTAAATGGTAATGTTATTGCATGGGCAAGCTCAGGCAGTTCAGGTTTTAAAGGTTCAAGAAAAAGCACTCCTTATGCCGGTCAGATAGCTGCAGAAAACGCCGCTAAAAAAGTTTCTGAATATGGAGTATCAAACATAGAAGTATACATTAAAGGTCCTGGCAGCGGAAGAGAAAGTGCTCTGAGGGCTCTTCAAAGTTCAGGTTTGAACATTACGGTTATTAAAGATGTTACGCCGATACCTCACAATGGCTGCAGACCTTCTAAAAGAAGACGTGTTTGAGCTCTATTATATAGAGACAGCTTATTTTATTTATATTTGCAAATAGTTTATTAATAACATTAATTTTAATAAAGAGGTTGATAAATGGCTAAATATACTGAAGCCAGATGCAGAATATGCAGAAGAGAAGGATTAAAGCTTTTTTTAAAAGGTGAAAGATGCCTTACGGATAAGTGCGCTATTGAAAGAAAAGCTTACGGTCCGGGTCAGCATAAAGGAGGAAGGGGAAAGTTTTCTGAATTTGGAGAGCAATTAAGAGAAAAACAAAAATTAAGAAAAACATATAGTCTTATGGAAAAACAATTTAAAAAAGTTTATCGTTTAGCTGAAAAAATGGAAGGTATAACCGGAGAAAACCTATTAATATTGCTTGAAAGAAGATTAGACAATGTTATTTATGAAATGGGTTTTGCTAGTTCACGTTCGTTCTCAAGACAACTAATCAGGCATGGACATGTGAAAGTAAACGGTAAAAAATTAGATATTCCGTCATATACCGTGAACATTGGAGACGAAATAACAATGTCCGAAAAAAGTAAAAAAAATGATCTCGTTAATAAATCTATAGAATTGTCCATTAGAAAAAATACTTATAATTGGTTGGAAGTCGATAAGGATGCATACAAAGGTGTTTACAAGAATTATCCTGAACGAGATGATATTGCTACTTCAATAAACGAAAAACTTATTGTTGAGCTGTATTCTAAATAGGAGCCTAATATAATTTTTTTTGGAGGCAATATGAAAAAAAGTTGGCTTTCACTCATTAAGCCAAAAAGAATAGAATTTGAAAAGGAAACATATACGGATTATTATGGAAAATTGATTGTTGAACCTTTAGAAAGAGGATTCGGTATTACTATCGGCAATTCATTAAGAAGAATATTGCTATCGTCTATTATGGGTCATAAAATTTCAGAAGTTAAATTTGACAATGTATATCATGAGTTCTCCACAATTCCAGGTGTAACAGAAGATGTTACGGAAATAATCCTGAACTTAAAAGAGGTTGATTTTAACCTGTTTTCAGACGGCGGACAAGAGATTGTTTATCTTGATACAGATACCGAAGGCGATGTTTTTGCTTCGGATATAAAAACGTCTCAGAATATAGAAGTTATAAATAAAGAAAAGAAATTGTTTACGATATCAAAAGGCGGTCATTTTAAAGCTGAAATGTTAGTTACGAGCGGCAGAGGATATGTTTCAAGCGAGGTTATAAAGCGCGAAGATGCTTCATTGGGTACTATTACTCTCGATGTGGCATATTCTCCAATTAAAAAAGTTACTGTAGATGTTTCGTATGCAAGGGTAGGTAAAATAATAGATTACGATAGATTAGTGATGGAAATATTTACAAACGGGTATATTACGCCGGAAGATGCATTAAAAGAGGCTTCTGGAATTATGCAGGATCAATTGTCGGTTTTTGTATCTTTTGAAGAAATGGAGCAAATGCTTCCAAAAAGCATTAATGCGAATGAAGAAATAGTCGTAGAAGAAAAAAACAACGACAATCTTCATAAGAGTGTTGACGAATTAGAATTATCAGTAAGGTCAGCCAATTGTTTAAAAAATGCGGATATCAGAACATTATTTGAATTAGTTCAAAAATCTGAAAATGAAATGCTAAGAACTAAAAATTTTGGAAGAAAATCGCTGAATGAAATTAAAGAAGTCCTTGCAACTATGGGACTTAGTCTTGGTATGAAATTAGATAATGTTAAAAATATTGAAGAAACAAAAGAAAATAATTAGGAATTAACTAAATAGACAGAGGTAAAAAATGCGTCACAGAAAAATTAAGTCTAGACTAAATAGAACGTCGTCTCATAGGTCTGCGCTTTTAAGAAATATGGCGGCATCTATGATAGAGCACGAAAGAATTGAAACCACTCTTCCAAAAGCAAGGGTTATTAGAAGCTATATAGAAAAACTTATAACGCTTGGAAAAAACGATACTACGTCAAATAGAAGACTAGCGTTTTCAAGATTAAGGAATAAGTCCGCAACAAAAAAATTATTTGGAGAAATTAGTCCAAGATTCAAAGAAAGACCAGGCGGTTATACAAGAATTATAAAAACCGGATTCAGGGCAGGAGATGTCAGTCCTTTAGGATTTATTGAATTTGTCTCTGAAGACAAGCAAGAAAAAAATAAATAATTAGAAAGCGTCTTCATAAAAAGCATCTGATTTATTTTATGGACGCACTTATTGGAAAAGGTGTCAGATTAATTTTTTTTTGCAAATATTTTCTTTGTTAATTGAACTACTCTATATGCAAAAAAAATAAAATCTGACACCTTTTCCTTTTTTTTATTAAATTTACAATAAGATTTGTAAAAAAATCATTAAGAATTACAAAATCTATTGCTGCGGCACAGCCTCCATAATTATATTTTATATAGTCAAATATTAAATATAACGCACTTATTGTGTATTAGATTAAACAATATATAATTATGTTTAATTTAATAAAATTGTGATATAATTGCCTAATTATGTCAATAATAAACAAAAGCAATATAAAAGATATTGCATTATCATATAATGTAATTCCTATAATAAAAGAAATTACCGGAGATATGGAAACCCCTGTATCTATATTTTCCGTATTTTCTGATGAACCTTTTTCATTTTTTTTTGAAAGCGCTGAAGGTGTTGGTAAATGGGGGCGATATTCTTTTATTTGTTTGAATCCTCATTTTACAGTCAGTCTTTTAGGTAAAAATATAGTATTTAACAAATTTGCAGAAAAGAATAATATTTCATCTGACATTTCTACTTATAATTACAGTTTAGATGAAATTGACAATAAAGATATATTTTCTTTTCTTAAAGAAATAATCTCACAATATAAAATATATAATGAAGATCTTCCTGAAAATTTTACAGCCGGTTTATTCGGATATTTAGGTTATGAAATCTGCAGTTTAATTGAAAAACTTCCTCCGACTAAAAAAGATGTAACCGATGTGCCGGACCTTTTTTTAATGCTGCCTAAAAATATTATAATATATGATTCTTTATTACAAAAAATATTAATTGTAGTTCTCCTAATAAATGACGATTTTTCAGAAAATATTGAAGAAAAATTTGATGATGCAATTAATAATATTAAAAGCATTGTCGGTAAAATAAGGAATAGAAACTGCAACAACGCTGTTGAAAAGGTATTGGACGAAAACTTAAAATCGGGAAATATAGAAATAATTGACGAGGTTGATTTTAATCTGTATAAAGAAAAAGTATTAAAAGCCAAAGATTATATTCTTAAAGGAGATATATTTCAGATTCAAATTTCTAGAAGAAAAAAAATTTTAAATTACCCCAATCCTTTTTGTTTTTATCGCGCCTTAAGATTAGTTAATCCTTCTCCATATATGTTCTATCTTAAAATAAATGATTTTATTATAGCAGGATCTTCGCCTGAAAATTTAATTAAATTATCTGATAATATAATTGAAACAAGACCGATAGCCGGAACTATCATAAGAGGTTCCAATCCGGAAGAAGATGAAATGCTGGCATTGAAACTCCTTGATGATCCGAAGGAAAGGGCTGAGCATGTTATGCTCGTGGATTTGGGAAGAAATGATATAGGAAGGGTATCTAAAATAGGAACTGTCAAAGTTGATAAGCTAATGTATATAGAAAAATATTCGCATGTTCAGCATATAGTTACAAACATAGTTGCGGAGATAGATGAAAAGTTTGATGCGTTTGACCTTATCAGAGCAACATTCCCTGCAGGAACCTTAACCGGCGCGCCAAAAGTGAGAGCAATGGAATTAATTAACGAAATGGAAGATTCCAAAAGGGGGGTATACGGTGGAGGCGTTGGATATTTTGGATTTTTAAATAACGGTAAGTGCGAAAAAATGGAATTTTGCATTACTATCAGAACTGCGTTATTTAATAAATCTGCATGTTATATCCAGGCTGCAGGCGGGATAGTTTTTGATTCTACGCCTGAAAATGAATTTGCGGAAACTGAAAATAAATTAAAGCATCTCATAACAGCGTTCGATATAGCCGGCAAACTATGCGCTGATAGCAGAGCAGCCGGTTAAATGAAGGTTTAATTATATAAATAGATACGACGCGATGCTTATTTATTATTTATTTTAATATTTATTTTGATGTCTAAAAGACAGGCAGGATACATAAAAGGCGTATAAGGACTAATAATTATGATATTAGTTATAGATAACTACGATTCATTTACTTACAATATAGTGCAGTATGTCGGTGAATTAGGACATAAGGTAATTGTATATAGAAATGATGAAATCAGCATTGATAATATTAAAAAAATAAATCCTGATAAAATTATCATATCGCCAGGTCCTAAATCGCCGTCTGAAGCAGGAATTTCAGTTGATATAATTAAAAAGTTTTATAATAAGATACCGATACTAGGTGTATGTTTGGGGCATCAAGCAATAGGATACGCATTTGGAGCGGAAATAATCCGAGCGGCAAATATTATGCACGGAAAGGTTTCATCTATAAAACACGATTCGACGTCCCTTTTATTTAAGGGTATTCCTGAATCTTTTGAAGCGACCAGATACCATTCTCTTGTAATAAGCAAAAAAAATATTCCTGATATTATAACTATTACGGCTTATTCTAAATATGACAATGAAATTATGGCAATAGAGCTTAAAGGGTATAACGTATACGGCGTGCAGTTTCATCCTGAATCCGTACTAACTTTTCAAGGGAAAAATATAATTAATAATTTTTTACAATGTGAAGCATATGGAAATAAAAGAAATTATTGAAACATTGACAAATAGCATTGATTTAACCGAAGATGAGACGTTTAAAATCTTCAATAGAATATTCCTCGGAGAGCTTACCAACGCACAAATAGCATCAATTTTAACAGGGTTAAAAGCTAAAGGAGAGACGGTAGAGGAGATAGTAGGAGCTGCTAAAGCTATGAGGAGCAATGCGGTTGAAGCAGCGATACCGGATAGTATCCAATTTGAACTGGTTGATACGTGCGGAACGGGCGGGGATTATAAAAATACTTTTAATGTTTCTACATGCGCTGCAATTATAGCGGCAGGAGCAGGGGTCAAAATTGCAAAACATGGGAATTACGCAGTTTCTTCTAAATCGGGGAGCGCCGATGTTTTCCAAGAATTAGGCGTTAATATCCAAGCTGATATAAATACAGTCGTAAAATCTATTGAAGAGGCTAATATAGGTTTTTTATTTGCGCCAAAGTTTCATGGAGCTATGAAATTCGCTGCTCCTGTCAGAAGAGAATTGGGAATTAAAACAATATTTAATATTCTAGGTCCTTTGACTAATCCTTTTAATGCCAAAAATCAGGTAATAGGGGTTTACTCAGGAGAAATAGGAAAAAAAATTGCCGGCGCAATAAAATTGTTGGGGCTTCAAAGAGTTTATGCGGTATATGGCAAAGACGGCATAGACGAAGTTAGTTTATCAGATAAGACGACTGTGTATGAAATTAATGACGGGATAGAAATTTCCTATGAAATAAATCCAGAAGATTTAGGTTTTAATCTATGCGACATTAAAGAACTGCAAGCATTTTCCGCAGCTGAAAACGCTGCTATAATTAAAGATATAGTTTCAGGCAAAAAATCGCCTAAAAGCGATATGGCAATTTTAAATGCAGGGTTTGCTATTAAAGCTTCCGGTAAAACGGATGATTTGAGCGAATCTATTTGTTTGGCAAGACAGAGCATCGAATCCGGCAATGCAGAAAAAACTCTGAAAGAATTTATAAAAATATCTAACAGCAAAACGTAATAAGTGATATATGAATGCAAATATAAATTAAATTAAATAATATTAAATTAAATAATTGCATAACAGATGATATGGAGTTTACGCGTGATATTAGACGAAATTTTAAATAATAAAAGAGTTGAAGTTGAAAAGTTCAAAGAAAAAATAAATATACGGAATTATATAAAAGACGCACGAGAAACTTTCTATGAAAGCAGAAATTTTAAAAAAGCTCTAAAGCCTCGTTCTAATGGAGAGGCGGTTGCCTTTAAAATATGCAGTATAATAGCCGAACTTAAAAAAGCATCTCCTTCAAAAGGATTGTTTATTCATGATTATAAACCTGAAATGCTTGCAAAAAAGTATGAAAATTCAGGTGCGAGCGCCATTTCAGTTCTTACCGATAAAAAATTTTTTATGGGTGATACAGGGGATATTATAAAAGTTAAAAATGCAGTAAAATTGCCAATTTTAAGAAAAGATTTTATAATAGATGAAATACAGGTCTTTGAATCGAAAATAATAGGCGCTGATGCGGTTCTTCTGATTTTAAAGGCGATTTCAAAAGAAGATTATCTAAATTTTCTCTCCCTTGCAAGGGAATTGTCTATGGATGTGCTTACGGAAATTTCAGATGAATACGAATTGGATATTGCACTAGAATCAGGAGCTGAGATAATAGGAATAAACAACAGAGATTTAACCACTTTTAAAACGGATATTTCTAAAACAATGAATCTGGCAAAAAAAATAGCCCCGGGCATTATAGTAGTCGCTGAAAGCGGAATACATAAACGGCAGGATATAGAGGTGCTTATTCATCGCGGTATAAATTCTTTTTTAATAGGTGAAGCTTTAGTTACGTCTGAAGATGTAGAATCACAGATTAAATATTTTTTAGAACCTTATCCTGTTGATAATTATTCAGATATTTAATTTATTTAATAAGTAATATAGCATTCAATTATTATAATATTTTATTAAGCAGTATTTCCTTAATCCTGCAATAGAAAATATTTATGCATTTCTTTGCTCGGTTAAGCAAAAGATAACTTTCTATTGAAGGATTAAGGTATTTATATAGTATGGCTATAAAGATTAAAATATGCGGCATAACAAATTTAGAAGATGCTATTAATGCAGTTGAATTAGGCGCTGATTGCTTAGGTTTTGTTTTTTATAAAAACTCAAAGAGAAATATTGGCATTGAAAATGCAAAGAAAATCATTGCTGAAATTAACAATATTAATTTAAATTCAGAAAAAAATTTTTTTGAGACAAAAAAAGGTGTTTTAACGGCGGGGATATTTGTCGATGCAGATTTAACCGATTTGGATAAAATAATCAGCGAAACTGGTATAGATATTATCCAGCTTTCAGGCAGCGAAACACTTGATTATATCGAAAATTTAAAAAAATACGGCTATGAGCGTAATATTGTTAAAGCCGTTCACATAAATAACGAGACTGACATAGCCACGGTTCATCTATATGAATCTTCAGGGGTTAATATATTGCTTGATACCTACGCCGGACGGGGCATATACGGCGGAACAGGAACTGTTTTCGACTGGAATATAATTAAAAGTTTAGATTTATCTGATAAAATTATCGCAGGCGGCGTTTCTCCGGCTAATATAAATTATATAAATAATAATTTGAAACCGTATGGCGTTGACCTTTCAAGTAAAATTGAAAAATTTCCCGGAAAAAAAGATTATAATAAAATGAAGTTATTATTTGCCAATAGTAAATAACATGAACTATATTCTGATAAAATAGTTGGAGATAAAATGAAATATCCAGACAGCAAAGGGCATTTTGGAGAATACGGAGGAAGGTACATTTCTGAAACTTTAATGCCGGCAATATTAGAATTGGAAGAATTTTATAAAAAAATTAAAAACAATAAAGAGTTTAAAGACGAACTGAGAAGTTATTTAAAAAATTATGCCGGAAGACCGACGCCGCTTTATTATGCTTCCAGATTATCAAAGCTTTATTCTTCCAATATATATCTCAAAAGAGAGGATTTAAATCATACAGGTTCGCATAAATTAAATAATACGCTTGGCCAGGCTTTACTTGCCGTTAAAATGGGTAAAAAAAGGATAATAGCGGAAACAGGGGCAGGGCAGCACGGGGTTGCTACGGCGACGGTATGTGCTTTATTTGACATTGAGTGCGAAGTGTTTATGGGTATCAAAGATATTGAACGGCAAAAACAAAATGTGTTAAGAATGGAAGTGCTCGGAGCAAAAGTAACTCCGGTTAATGCCGGGTCGTCAACATTGAAAGATGCTATGAATGAAGCTATAAGAGATTGGATTACTAACGTGAGAACGACTTATTATATGATAGGCACTGCTGCGGGAATGCATCCTTATCCTGAGATGGTCAGAGATTTTCAGTCTGTTATAGGAAAAGAAGTTTTAAAAGAGTTAAAACAGATAGACAAATTTCCGGATATTTTGATTGCCTGTATAGGTGGAGGAAGTAATGCTATCGGTTTATTTCATCCTTTTTTAAAATATAAAGAAGTAAAAATGTACGGGGTCGAAGCCGGCGGATTCGGTTTAGAAACAGGAAAGCATGCCGCATCCATATCAGGAGGAAAGCCGGGGGTCCTGCACGGTAATAAAACCTACTTATTACAGGATGAAGACGGAAGAATCAAGGAAGCTCATTCAATAGCCGCAGGGTTAGATTATCCCGGAGTAGGACCTGAACATAGTTTTTATGCGGATAAAAAAAGAATAATTTATGATACTATAACCGATAAAGAAGCAATAGAAGCATTTAAGCTGCTATGCAGATTAGAAGGGATTATTCCGGCTATAGAAAGCTCACATGCCGTTGCATACCTTGATAAAATTAAAAATGAAATCAAGGGTAAAACAGTTATCGTAAATCTTTCAGGCAGAGGAGATAAAGATATGGAAACAATTGCAGGTTATATATCAGAAAATAAAATTACGGAAGAGCAGAATTGCAATAATAAATAATTGCAATAAAAATGATAGTTAAATTTAATTAATAAGAACAGGGATCGAAATAATATGGCGAACGGTATAAATAAAATAGATGAGCTTTTTGCAAATTATAAAAAAGCAGGAAAAACTGCATTTATTCCCTTTATTTCAATTGGAGACCCCGATATAGAAACTTCGTTTGACATAGCGAAGGCATTAATATCCAACGGGGCGGATATGATTGAATTGGGATATCCTTTTTCAGATCCTATGGCAGACGGTAAAGTTATACAAAAATCGTATGAAAGAGCATTGAAAAATCGTGTAACTATGGCTGATGCTTTCAACTTTGTCGCAAGGTTGAGGGAAATCTCAGAAATCCCTGTAATATTTTTTACTTACTACAATCCTATTTTTGCCTACCGTACTTCAGAATTTGCAGATAGCGCTTCGGCAGCCGGAATAGACGGGGTTCTTGTCGTTGATTTGCCTCCTGAAGAATCTGTTGAATTAAAGCAATTTATCGACAAAAAAAATATAGACCAGATTTTTTTATTGGCGCCGACTTCCGATATGTCTAGAATTAAACTGATCACTTCATATGCAAAAGGTTTTGTGTATTATGTCAGCGTTACGGGAGTGACAGGCGCGAGAAGAAGTCTTCCTGCGGAAATGCGCTCAAAAGTGGAAGAAATAAAGAATATTAAAGATATTCCTGTCGGAATAGGGTTTGGAATATCCAGTCCTGAACAGGCTGAAGAAATAAAAAATTACGCAGATGCAATTATTATAGGTTCAAAAATCATTCAATTTATTGAAAATAATTTAAACGATAAAAGGAATATTATTAAAAGTATTTCGGAATTCTCTTGCGGCATCAAATCAAGTCTTATGTAAAAAATCTTAAAAGAATAAGATTAAAGTGATAAATTTAATTAATAGCAAATCAATCATTATGTTAGAATATGTAATGTAATGTGAATAATATAATATAATATATATTTTGTAGCGTATATGCATTTATTTAAATTAAAAAAAAATGATAAAGATAAAAAAGATAGTAATAAACAAGGAGGTATTCCTGAAGGTTTATGGGTAAAATGCCAGGGATGCAGCGAGATTATTTACAAGAAAGAACTTGAAAGAAACCTTGAAGTATGCCCAAAATGCAATTACCATTTCAGGATAAATTCTGCAAGCAGAATCAAGATAATTTTTGATGAAGGCAGTTTCGTGCGTTTGTTTGATGATTTAAAACCTGATGATATTTTAGATTTTAAAGATACAAAAAAATATAAAGACAGATTGAAGGAAGATTATAAAAAAACCGGATTATCCGATGCGGCTGTCGCGGGATATGGTTTAATAGAAAAAATAGAAGCGGCATCCATTATTTTTGATTTTAATTTTATGGGCGGTTCTATGGGTAGAGTCGTGGGAGAAAAAATAACCAGAACATTTGAATATGCTATTGAAAAAAAATTGCCTGTCATAATATTTACTTCTTCAGGAGGGGCAAGAATGCAGGAAGGTATTTTTTCTTTAATGCAGATGGCTAAAACCATTGCAGTAATTTCAGAGTACGAAAAAACGCGGCTTCCTTATATATCTGTTTTGACCGACCCGACTACAGGAGGCGTTTCGGCATCTTTTGCAAGCATAGGAGATGTTATGATAGCCGAACCTAAAGCTCTTATAGGATTTGCTGGTCCGAGGGTAATTGAAAAAACTATTCATCAAAACCTTCCCGAAGGTTTTCAACGGGCTGAATATCTTCTAGAACACGGTATGATAGATATGATAGTGGAAAGAAAAGATATAAAGAACACTCTTAAAAATCTCTTGACTTTATTAATCAATAATTAATAATGCAGTCCGAAATCAACAATCTTGATTCAGTTGAAAAATTATACAAAAAACAAGGCTTTAAAATGAATTTCGGTTTAAGCGGTATCGGAGAACTATTAAAATATGCAGATAATCCGCAGGAATGTATTAATTTTATTCATATTACCGGCACTAACGGAAAGGGTTCGGTAAGCAGGTTTATCTACGAAATTTTAAGAGCGCATGATTTAAACGTCGGACTATATACATCGCCGCACCTTTTAAAATTTAATGAAAGGATAATCGTTGACGGTGAACAGATAAGCGACGCCGATTTAGAGAGACTGAAAAATTATTTCTTAGCCGGAGGATTTAACAATAGTTTTTTTGAATTAACTACCGCTATCTGTTTTAAATATTTTAAGGAAAAGAATGTTGATATCGCTGTTATTGAAGCCGGTCTCGGCGGTATGCTGGATGCCACCAATATTATAAATAAACCTTTGCTGTCTATAATTACCAATATCTCAATAGACCATTCTGAAATTTTAGGCAATTCATATAAAAAAATAGCCCTTGATAAAGCCGGTATTATTAAAAGAAATTCTATTTTTATAACCGGCGAAAGAAAAGCTGCCGTAAGGGAAATTTTAATAAATGAAGCAATTCATAAAAAAGCTATGTATTTTTCTACAAACTTAATTAAAATAACGCATCAAAAAAATCTATATAATTATTACGGTATTGATAGCTCATTTGAAAATATATTATTGCCTTCTTATGCATCATATCATAAATATAATTTATCGGTAGTTCTGCTGTCAATTGAAGTTTTATTCAAATATTATAAAAATAAAATTTATAATAAGAATCTATCTGAAGAGTGCGTAAAGAAAGGCATATCTAATTTTAAAAACGACGGAAGATTTGAAATCCTGAATATACATAATGCGGCGGTAATTCTTGACGGAGCGCATAACCCTGACGGAATAAAGAATTTAATCAGTTCTTTAAAAAATATTTATAAAAAGAGTAATTATATATTTGTATTCGGAGTAATGAAAGACAAAGATTATAAAACTATGCTCAGGCGATTGTCAAATTCGGTTAGCGAAGATTGTACGGCAGATATAATATTTTCAAATGTTGACAATGAAAGGTCAATGGATGCAAAATTATTAAAAGAATATTCGGACAATTTAAAATATTTTAATAGTTCATATGCCGCAGCGGATATTAAAGAAGCTATGAATAGAGCCTTTCAGCTATATAATGCGGCAGACGGCGACAGCCGCCGCAGGATAATAGCGGTGTGCGGGTCACTCTATCTGCTTGGAGACTTTAAAAAAAATCAACTAGGCATTTAGCGGTATCTCTATCTCTATTGCGGTATTTATGGCATATCTCTTGTTGTTTAATATCCATTACGGTATTATTCTTATTTATTGTTGTTTTTATTTATTTTTAATCTATTTTAAGTTAAATAATGCAAAATTTTTTAAACAATAAAATTATAAAATTAACAGGCATTATAATCGTTGCCTGCTTTACTATTTTTAATGCAAATAACGTTCATGCTTTAAACATCGCAGCCGGCGGCAGCAAAAAAGAAAAAACAACAGAAAAAACAACAAGGATTAATATTGTTGCAGATAAAATAATATATTATAAAAAGTATAGCAAATATATTATTACCGGAAATGTTTTAATAACGAGGCGACATTTTCGTCTATATGCCGACAAGGTAGTATATTTCTACAAAACAGGTTTTGCAATTGCGACAGGTCACGTTGTAGCGTATTCTAAAGGCAGCGTCACTAAAGCCAAAGAGTTAAAAGTATATTTAAAAAATAGATACGGAGATATTTATGATTCGCATATACATTATATAAAAAAAAATATTTTTATATACGGTCAAAAGATTACACATAAAGCCAAAGGATTTTATCAGGTTCAAAACGGCTATATAACCTCATGCAGGAGAAAACCGCCTTCATGGAAACTCTACTCTTCGTTTTCAGATATATATGTTGGAAATTACGCATTTTCATATAATTCTCTATTTTATATACATAATGTGCCGGTTCTGTATTTTCCGTTTATGGTGATGCCGATTAAAACAAAAAAATCTTCCGGATTGCTGATACCTACTGCCGGATATAGCAGTCTTACAGGTTATCAGGCCGGCGACGGATATTATTTCGACCTTGGTCAAAGTCAAGACCTTACGTATAATTTAAATTATTACAGTTTTTTAGGTGTAGGAAACTCATTGAAATACCGATATAGTCTCAATCAATTTTCGCACGGTTCTATATACGGTTTTTATATGCATGAAGATAATAACGCCAAGAGCGCTGCTCTGTCGTCCAACCTTACAAGATATTTATTATTTTCTCATAATATAGATTTTATTGACGGAATGTCGTTTAAGACTAATTTAAATATCCCGAGCGATCCGGCTTTCTACACAGATTTTTCTACAAATGTTTATCAGATGACTAAAAATAGACTGTCTTCCAACTTTTCCGCAACGAAGGATTTTGGCGGTTTCTCAGCAAGGATGAATTTTTTAAGATTGGATAACCTGTTTTTCGCAAATTATGCAACAGTTGACGAATATCCAAGATTGTCATTAAACGGCGAAGAAGAGCTTAAAAAATTTTATTTCGCCCCTTTATATTTAAAATTTAATTCATCGCTGAACGTTCTCAGGAGTGCCGATTATTACAGCGCAAACAGATTAGATATATTTCCAGATTTATATATGCCTCTAAAATTACTAAGCGGCATAAATATAACCCCTTCGGCAGGATTCAGATACACAGGCTATGATGATATTAAAAACGCTGAAACAAACGAAAATTATTCAAATCAAAGCAGGGAAATTTATTACGCCGGTGTTGCAGGCAGCGCAACTTTATTTAAAAATTATGAAAATAATAAGAAGGGAAGCGGTTCAATCTCTTTTGTTAAACCTTACATTAACTACAATTTGGTCAGACCGGTAAATCAATCCGGATTGCCTCTGTTTGACCAGACGGATTATATACCGCCTGAAAGTGCTGTTAAATACGGATTTAACTGGGATATTGAAAATTATTCTAAAAATGCTATATCAAATTTATTCAGATTTGATATATATCAGTATCATTCTTTCTCCGGCAATTTCATTAACCCTGTAAATTATTTTAACTATAATAATTCAAATTCGGATATAATAGGCAGATTAAGATATCACCCATTTGGCAGCATATATTTCCTCGGTTCTTGGAGTTATGATGATTACGATTATATTTTTGATAATTACAACTTGGGAACGCAGCTTACGGACTACAGAAACGATTCTTTAGGATTAGGATATACGGAAGTCAATGACATTCAGGGTTATCTTGGCGCATTAAATATGTTTAATCCAAGCAATGCGTCGATATTTCCGCAGAGTCTTTCGCTTATTACTCCTACCAGTACATTGTCTTATGCAAGCCTGAGCACTAATTTAAATATTATTGACGGATTCAGTCTGAATCTGGCTGAAAATTACGATGTCACTATTCACAAAGATATTTCTAATTCCGTGGGAATAATGTATAATCTCGGCTGTTTAGGTTTTGTGGCAAGTTATACAAATATGCCCTATTTTCATCAGTGGGCTTTTTCATTTGGTTTAGTGCTAAGAGGAATAGGGACTTACGGTTTCGGAAATATGGTCAGTCCCGGGTCGAACTCGAGCGGTATGAGCGTAATGTCGCCTAATTACGCATTTAATCCTTAATGACGGAACCAGAGTCGGCAAACGCGCTATGTTTTAATATAGCTTGTCTATATCAATCATCTTTATAATATTTATATTTTATAATATTGCAGCGGATATGAAAAAAAGATAGGATTTTATTCAGCATAAAAAATTATTTATATGTGTGTGATTTTCGAAAAAGAAACGGAGGGTTCAAAACCATGAAAACATGTCTTGTAACCGGCGGATTGGGTTTTATCGGAACAAATTTTATAAAATATTTAGCAGTTCACAGGAAAGATATTGCAATTATAAATGTTGACAGCGTAACTTATGCTGCCAATCCGTGCAATATAGACGAAAAGACGACCGCTCATTATAAATTTTATAAAGTAGATATAGCAAATAATGATGGGCTGGCAGAAGTTTTTAAAAAAAATAAAATAGACTATGTTGTTAATTTTGCGGCAGAATCTCATGTGGACAGGTCAATTGTGAACCCTGCTATATTCGTAAAAACTAATATTGAAGGAACTTTAAACTTGCTTAAACTATCTCTTGAGCATAACATAGAAAAATTCCTTCAGATTTCTACCGATGAAGTCTATGGTTCTTTAGGAAAAGACGGCTTATTTACGGAAATGACGCCGTTATCCCCAAGAAGCCCTTATTCTGCTTCAAAGGCATCAGCCGATATGCTCGTTATGTCATTTTTCCATACTTACGGTATGCCGGTTTTAATAACAAGATGTTCAAATAATTACGGACAATACCAGTTTCCTGAAAAGTTAATACCTTTAACTATTATCAATGCGCTTACGGGAAAAGATATTCCTCTGTACGGCGACGGTAAAAATATCAGAGACTGGATATATGTCGATGACCATGTAAGAGGCGTACTTGATGTTCTGGAGAATGGAAGATTGGGAGAAATTTACAATATAGGCGGGTGCGGCGAAATGCAAAATATAGACATTATTACTTTAATTCTTAAAAAATTAAATAAGCCTTTATCGTTAATTAAATACGTTAAGGACAGAGCCGGACACGACAGAAGATATGCGATGGATTTTTCTAAAATTTCTGAAGAATTAGGATTTAATCCTCAATTAAATTTGAATGACGGATTAGACATGACTATTAGCTGGTATTTGAAAAACGAAGACTGGTGGAAAAAAATAATTTCAGGAGACTACAGGCATTATTATAAGACTATGTATGAAATGAGGTAACGAAAATGCAAAAAATTATTGCTGTTATAGGTTCTACCGGAATGCTGGGAATAGATGTCAACGCTGCCTTAAGAGGCAGCAATGCTATAATTCATAATTTTAATTCAGTAAACCTCGATATTACGGAATTAAATAATGTTGTAGATATACTGACTAAAGTTAGACCTGACTACATAGTTAATTGCGCCGCGTATACAAATGTTGATTTGGCAGAGATAGAAAAAGAGAAAGCTGATAAGGTTAATCATTTAGGCGCATTAAATCTTGCAATTGCATCAAAGGAAATCAACGCAAGGCTGATTCACATGAGTACCGATTATGTTTTTGACGGTTTAAAGCATGAGCCTTATAATGAAAACGATGATACCGTTCCTGTAAACGAATACGGCCTTTCAAAATTAAAAGGCGAAAATGCGATTAAAGATTCAAAAGCAAGCTATATTATATTAAGAACTCAGTGGCTCTATGGTAAAAACGGCAAAAATTTTGTTAATACAATATTAAAATTGACGGATACTAAAAAATTAATAGAGGTTGTAGATGACCAATTCGGTTCGCCGACATACACCAAAGATGTTGCATTTGCAATCAGAGATTTAATTGCTAACGATAAAGGAAATGACGGCGTATATCATCTGACTGATGCAGGCTATACGTCATGGTACGAATTTGCGGCAGAAATCATAAAAGTATTCAAAAGAACTAATTGCACTGTTGTTCCGGTTTCATCCGATAAATTTACAAGACCGGCTAAAAGACCTGCCGACAGCAGACTAGATTGCAGCAAAATTAAATTGGATTATAAAATTGAATTGAGAAACTGGAAAGACGCTTTGAAAAAATATTGTTACGATATAGGATATTTTATTATTTGAGGCTATTTATATATATGCAGTTTGTTTGTGTTGAAAAATTTTAGTTTATGTATATAATATAATTATAACAGTGTATAATAAATATAATTGGTAATAAAATATATAAACTAATATAATTTAAAATTAAAATAATCTATGGAGGTTTACTATGAAAAAATTTTTAGTACCGGTTCTTTTTTTGGCTGCCTTATTAATTTACTTACCTTTAAATTCCGCAAATGCGATGATGGGCGCTAAAAAAGTTTCTGCAAAAACAGGTATGACGGTTATGCACAAAACAATGCGGCAGCCTAAAATGACCGCCAAACAGGCAAAACTTATAGCTTTTGGAAAAAAATTGTTTTATTCTTCATCAATAGGTACTAACGGTTTTTCATGCGCCACCTGCCACGTGTACAGCGCCGATACATATATCAGCATGCACGGCAGAGGCATGATTATTATGACCGTTAAGAATGCGGTGCAGAAAATAGCGGCGTTTAATAAGATGCACCATATGCACATGACCCTTGCCGGAAAACTTAATATGTGCGACAAAATGGCATTGAAAGGTCCCGGCTTAAGCGGCAGAAAACTTAAGGCTTTAGTAGCTTATATTAAGTCATTATAATTAAATTCTTATTTGTAATTTTAAAGATTAACTTTTAATCGGGATAGGCGTTTTTTATTATATTTTTTAATAAAAAACGCCTATCTATATTTATATTTATGTAATAAATTTAAATAATTGAAGCATAACATCAAACAAAAACAAATAACATTTGTATTGCTTTACTAAACTAAAACAAAAATAAATACAGAAATACGATGGGCATTAATTTATGAGTTCAAAATTTAGCGTTAATCTAAAAAGACGATTTCTGGCAGGGCTGACCATTATTATTCCTCTTTTGGTAATAATATTTGTCATCAAGTGGCTTCTCGAGGAAATCAATAAATTGTTTAATCCGTTTTCATTAGTTGTTGACCATTATTTTCATGTATATATACCGGATATAGGTTTAATTCCGTTTATTATAATTATATTTATTTTTGGTTTTCTTGTTACGAATGTAATAGGGAAAAATGTCATAGATTTTTTTGAGAAAGGAATTTTAAAAATTCCGCTTGTAAATCTTTTATATAAATCTACTAAACAATGGGTTGATATATTTTCTTCCGATAAGGCATCGTTTAAAAAATTTATTCTGGTAAGATATCAAAATAACAAGTTTGTATATGGATTTTTAACCTCTGAAACAAGTATTGGAACAAAAGAAAACAGTGATTTATATTATGTAGTTTATATACCGACTAATCATCTTTATATAGGTTTTAATATGATTGCAAAGAAAGAAGATATTATAGAGACCAATATTACCATAGAAAACGGCATACAGATTATATTGTCCGCCGGCATTTCTTTTCCTAATTTCATTGAAATATAAAACGCAGCTGATAACTATATAAATTAATATATAAAAAATAAAAAAAATCAAAATTTATGAAATTAAAAACATATCCGCTGTTCAATCCATTATTTTCGTTTATTTTAGACAATCCAGCCAGAAAATTTATTGAAAATCCTGAAAAAAAAATAAGATTAATGGGTGTAAAACCGGGAATGAAGGTCCTTGAAGTCGGTGCGGCTAATGGTTTTATAACGCATTATCTTTCAAAATCCGTCGGCGCTAAAGGTTTCGTAGTGTCTATAGATATTCAGGAAAAAATGATAGATAAGGCGTTAATAAAATATTCTTTTTTAAGCAATGTAAGTTTTAGAACCGAAGACGCAGCTGATTTAAAATCAATTAAAAATAATGAGATTGATTTAGTATTTCTTTACTACTCGTTTCATGAAATTAAAGAAAAAGAGAAAGCTGTCAAAGAATTTTACAGAGTTCTTAAAAATAGCGGTGTTTTATCGATTAAAGAACCTAAATTTGAAATTAATGAAAAGGATATTGTAGACTACAAAAATATTATTACCGGCAATTCTTTTATTATCGCCGAAAATGAAAAGGATAGCGATTTGTTGGGGCGTTATATCAAATTTATAAAAATTTAAATAATCTTATTCAAAATATAATGCACAATAGATTTTATGTTTCAGATATTTTATCGGAGGGTTTAATAGGCAATGAAGTAGATTTGCCTGTAATATTAAATCATGTTAGGGCGTTAAGGTTGGAGAGCGCTTCCGAGATTGAACTATATGACGGATCAGGAGCGTCATATAACGGAATTATAAGTTATATCTCAAAAAAAAACCTTAGGGTCAAAATTTTATCCATAAAATATTTTAAGGAAAAATCTGTCAAAATTCATCTTTTTTTACCGCTCATTGCTTCAAATTTAATGGACATTATGATTGCAAAGATTGCCGAATTAGATATTTATTCAATATATCCGATTATTACAGAAAGATGTGAGAGGCATCTTGACAGCGCAAATCTTTCAAGCAAGTTAGACAGATGGAAAAAAATTTCCGCATCATCAATGATATTGTCAGGAAGAAACAAAATGACGGAAGTAGAGTCTCCCGTTAGTTTTAAAGAGGCGCTTTCTCTATGCGCAACGTTTGATATCAAACTTATAGGCGCTGTATCTTCAAATAAATTTTTAAAAAATTATTTGCTGCAGTATTTATCATCAGATAGCAGCGGTATTAATAAAGAACGCAATAACGCTTTAGAAATTGCCATGTTTATAGGTCCAGAAGGGGATTTTTCCGATGAAGAATTAAAATTGGCTGAAGAAAATTCATTTACCCTCGTAAAATTAACAGACTATGTAATGAGTTCTTTCAGCGCCGCTATATTTTCCGCTTCGGCGCTTGTTTGTTTTTTTGCGTAGCATAGTTTAATTATTAATAAATTTATAATGAAACTTAAATATATTGAACTGCAAGGATTTAAAACTTTTCCGGATAAAGTTAAAATACAGTTTGATGAAAAGATTAGCGTCATTGTGGGGCCTAACGGCTGCGGCAAGAGCAATATCGTTGATGCTGTCAGGTTTATCGCAGGAGAGCAAAATTTAAAAGAATTGCGGCTTAAGAATATGAACGAACTTGTATTTAACGGTTCGGCTTCAAAATCAAAAAAAGCATCTACTGTAGCAGTTGCAAAAGGTGTATTTTTGAACGATGGCGAAATTGATTTCAGGTATAAAGATTTTCCGGAAATTGCAGCGGAAAGAAGGCATTATAAAGACGGAGAAAGCGAATATAGGCTGAACGGCATTATTGTGCCATATAGGGAGTATGTCAATTTTTTTATTGAAAGCGGAATATCATTCAAATTTTATTCTATTCTAGACCCTCTCAAGATAAGTTCTATACTAAATTATAAACCTGAAGAGATGAGACTGCTTTTTGAGGAAGCATCGGGAGTTATAAAATTTAAGAACCAGAAAAAAATTGCATTAAGAAAATTAGAGAATACAAATGCAAATTTAGCCCGGATTCAAGATATTTACGGTGAGGTTGAAAAACAAGAAAAGGTCTTAAAGACCCAATCGGAAGAACTGGAAAGGTTTAAGAAAATAAGCGAAGAAAAAAGATATTGCGAATTTATTTTATACGACAGGGCAAGAAGTAAAGCAATTTCATCTATAGATGAAAATAAAAAAGCTGTCGAAAAATTTAATGCAGATATTCAAAATCTTGATAGTCAATTAATTTTAAACGAAAATTTAATAATAAATGAAAAAACCTATTTCAATGAACTTAATGAAAAATTTAAATTGCAGACCGATAGTAAAAATAAGCTTATTATAGAAATATCCGGAATAAATTCCGACATAAAGTATGCCGAAGAAAAATTAGTAATGTTAAACACAGAAAAAATAAAGAAAGAAAATGAATTAAAGGAAAGCGAAACCTTTAAAAGCAGAAATATTTTAAAATTGGAAGATTTAAAATATAAAAAAGAGGAATCCGAATCGGCATTTAAAAAAAATCAAGAAGCGGCTTCATCTATAAACAATGAAATAAAGCAAAAGAAAAAATATACGGAAGAAATAAAAAATGAGATTGAAATCCTGAACGATGATATTTTAAAGACCGTCGAGCGCTCTCAGATGTTAAACAATAAAAAAGCGTTTAATCAAAAGAATATTACTGCTTATTATTCGAGGATTTCAAATTCCGAACAGTTAATAGATAAGGTTAAACAAGAAATAGCCGGCGACGAGGATTTGCTGGGCTCAAAAAATAATTTAGTAGATAGCATAACATGTACATTAAATGAATTAGAAAACAAATTAAGATTAAAGAATGAAGAATTGGGCGCAGCCGTCAAACAGATAGAAGAATTAAGAAGCGTGTACGGTAAATATGAAAAAGAATTGATAGAATTAAAATCGCATAAATCAAGATTATTAGAGTTTTTAGAACAGCATGAAGGTTTTTCCGAGGGTTCAAAAAAACTTTTAGATAAATCAGACGAATTTAATATATTGGGAAGTTTAGGCGATATTTTGGAAGTTTCAGACGGATATGAAAAAATAATATGGGAAGCGGCAGGGGATAAATTAGAAACAATATTAATTGCAGATATTGAAGATGCAAAAAATGCGGCGACATATTTAAATTTAAACGACTCCGGATCAGCTAAATTATATGTATTAAAGAATGCCGTCAACAATAATAAATTCGCCGGCATTAACAATAGTGATGACGTTCGTTGCTATGCGGACGGTGAAGGATGTAAAATTAAAAATTTAATAGACAGCTTAAAACTGCTTCCGCTAAAAGATAAAATTAAAATAAATTTTCTTGAGAAACGTAATGACAATATAAGCGATGACAATAATAATAGCAGCGGAAGCAATACGTCAGCTGCGGAAAATAAAGACAATAGAAATAACAATGATAGCAAAAATAAAAAAAATGAAGACGATGCCGGATTTGATTCAATATTTGACAATGCAATAATTGAAAAGTTGGCCGTCGATTTTTATTACGCAGAGAATACCGATTTAGTTTTTGATTATATAAAAAATAAAGGTTGTTTTCCGGAAATTAATATTGTTTCGCACGACGGAACTATCTTTTTATCATCCGGTTTTATTAAGGCGGGAAAGGATAAAAAAACTGAAGACGAAAATATTTTGTTAAATAAAAATAAATTAGCGAAATTAAAAGCAGATATTTCCGCGGCGGAATATGTTCTTAATCAAAAAACAGCCGAAATTTTAATTAAAGAAAATATCATAAAAGAAATAAATAAAGAGACGGAAAACATTAAAGTCGCCGTTCAGTCTAATAAAATCCTGAAGATAACTGAAGAAAACGATATAAAACATATAAACGGACGTATCATTAAATCTAAAGAAAGATTAAATATTCTTAAAAAAGAACTGGAAAATATCAAGGCAGATAAAAATAAGCTTGAAGATGAAACTGAGCAATCCCGTCATGAGTTGGAAAATTTAGAAGTAATTTTATCTGAGCAGAATATCCAAAAAAAAGGACTTGACAAAAAATTAATAGTTTATGAAGACGAATATGAGGAAATAAAAGAACAAGAGGTAAAATTAAGGATTGAATTGTCGTCGTCCCAAAATAATCTGCTATACCTTGATAAAGAAATAAAAAATATTGAATCAAGTATTAAAAGCGGAATTTTCAGGTATAATAAGATAAAAAACGAAATAGATGATTTAAATAAAACCGCCGAAGCAATTAAAGAAAACATTTTTGCTAAAAAAAACAAGATTGATGAGCTTAATATAAAATTAATTAAAATCAGCGATGATATCAAACAGCTTGATTCTGATTTAGAAAAAATAAAAATTACTATTGAAGAAAAAAATTTAATTTCAGAAAAATTAAGACGCGAAAAAAATGATAATGAAAAGAAAAGAGAGAATGCGTTGACATATATTCAAATGTTTGAAGAAAAACTTAATGAACTAAATGTTTACGGTTTTACAGACGGGGAAACCGAAAAATATATCGGTATATTTAAAGAAACAGGCGATAAATTTTACGATATCAATGATTCTGAGCTTAAAAAAACTATTATTAAACTTAAAAATGAAATAGACGGCGCAGGTAATATTAATATGAACGCATCCGAAGAGTATGCAGAGGTATTAAACAGACTTAGCTTTCTATCGTCGCAAAATAATGATTTAAATGAATCAATAAAATCATTAGAAGATATAATAAAAAAATTAGATACTGTTTCAAGAGAAAAATTTAATTCCGATATGACTAAATTTAAAGAAAAATTTAATGAACTTTTTAATTACCTATTTGGCGGAGGGCATACCGATATCGTAAGCGTAAGGCATAAAAGTTCGCCTGCCGCCGCCGCAGCAGGCAATATGAACAGCGAACATTTTTTATCGGACAATATCACGTCATATTCCGATATAAACAGCGGCAGTGCGGAAGATGCTGCAGGTATAGAAATAAATGTGCAGATACCGGGGAAGAAATTATCGGGGCTTAACCTTCTGTCACAGGGTGAAAAAGTACTAGTTACGGTCAGCCTTATTTTTGCTATTTTTCTGGTAAAAAAAAGTCCGTTCTGTGTTATAGATGAAGTTGACGCACCGTTAGACGATGCAAATAATGCCAGATTTAATAAATTAATAAAAGAAGTTTCTAATTCATCGCAGATTATTATTGTTACGCACAATAAAAAAACTATGGAAATAGGCAATTATATTTTTGGAATTACGGCTAAAGAACCCGGTATTTCCAAGGTTGTTTCCGTAACTATTAATTAAATAATTAAAGAAAATTGAACCGTTCATTATATAATAAGTAAGCATAGCAGGTATAGTTAAACTTATATTAAAAAGGAGTTTTCAAAAATGAAAATTTTTGATAAATTTAAAAATTTTAGTCAGGCGTTAAAAAAAACTAAAAATAATATTTCTGAAAAGATAAATGCTATATTCAGTTCCTCAAAACTTGATGATAATTATATAGAAAAAATAGAAGAAGTTTTAATAACATCAGATATTTCTTTTGAAGCATCAAGCGAAATAATAGAAGATTTAAGAAAAACGGTTGCAAAAGAAAAAGAATTGAATCCAGATAAGATTCAGAGTGCCTTGAAGAAAGTCGTTAAGGATAAAATATCTAAAGATTTTTCCCCTATTGATTTTAATAATAAAAAAACAATATTCTTAATTGTCGGAGTAAACGGCGCAGGCAAAACAACGACTGTCGGAAAGTTGGCGAATTTTTATAAGAATGAAGGAAGAAATGTTTTAATTGCGGCTTGCGATACATTTAGAGCGGCAGGTACAGAACAGATGGAAATATGGGGAAAAAAAACAGGTATTCCGGTAGTAGTCGGGAAAGAAAATCAGGACCCTGCTTCGGTGGCGCATGACGCATCTATAATGCTTAAAGAAAAGGATTTTGATGTCTTATTAGTTGATACGGCCGGAAGGCTTCATAATAAAAAACATTTGATGGATGAGCTTGCTAAAATTAAAAGAACTATTTCTAAAGCTGCCGGAATTCCGCCGCAAGAGACTATTATAGTTATAGATGCAAGTTTAGGACAAAATTCTATTGCGCAGATAGAACAGTTTAAAAAATTAATTGATGTTTCAGGTATAATAATAACCAAGCTTGACGGTTCTGCAAAGGGCGGTATAATCATAGATGCAATTTCAAAATTAGACCTTCCTGTAAGGTTTATAGGAACCGGTGAAACAATAGACGATATATCCGAGTTTTCATCTGAAATGTTTGTTGATAATATTTTTTAGATTTTTTTATAATTTTTTATATATTTAGATTTGCTTTTATAGTTTAATTTTTATATTATATTTAAAAAAATAAATAGCGGTTTATTTTTAAAAATTGCACTATTACAAAGATAAAATTTTATCAAAATTAATTTTAATTCTTAAGGATATTAATAATAATGGATTATAAAAATGCAGGCGTGGACATAGAAGCCGGAAAAATTGCGGTTAATTCAATATCAAATATAGTAAAAAGTACTTTCAGGGATGAAGTTGTGGATAATTTTGGGTCATTCGGCTCTCTATTTTCCCTCGCCAACTTAATTTTAAAATATAAAGAGCCCATTTTAGTATCAGGAACCGACGGTGTGGGGACAAAACTGAAAATAGCTTTTGACGCAAACAAGCATGATACAATAGGGCTTGACCTTGTAGCTATGAGTGTTAATGATATAGCTTGTCTTGGAGCAGAACCGCTTTTTTTCTTAGATTATATTTCTACCTCTAAATTAAATCCTGCGGCTATAAAAGAAATTATTACAGGTATTGCGGAAGGATGCAAAATTGCGGGTTGTTCTTTAATAGGCGGAGAAATGGCAGAAATGCCTTCTTTTTATAAAAATAACGAGTATGATCTTGCGGGATTTGCCGTGGGTATAGTTGACAAAAATTCAGTTATAAACGGTCTTAACATTAAAGAAGGTGATTCTATTATAGGCATTGCTTCGAGCGGTTTGCATTCAAACGGCTATTCCTTAGCGCGTAAGATAGTATTTGATTTGATGTCTTTAAGTATTGACGATAAATTTTTAAGCGACGGCACAACGCTGGCGGATGCTTTATTGGAACCGACTATTATATACTCGGGTCTTGTCGGCAAATTGGTAGAAAAATTTGAAGGAAGACTGAATATTAAGGGCGTAGCGCATATTACCGGAGGAGGTATTCCTGAAAATCTGGCAAGGATTGTACCGGAGGGGGTAATAGCCGAAATTGATAAAAATTCCTGGCAGCTGCCTGAGATTTTTAATATACTTAAAGAAAACGGAAAAATAGAGGAAGATGAATTCTATAAAGTTTTTAATTGCGGAATAGGTATGATAATAGTCGTTAATAAAGATTTTGAAGATGAAGTTATTAACTTTATCAATAATTTTAATAAGTTGAATTTTACAGATAACAGAAATAAAAAACTATACAAATCATTTAAAATAGGGAACATAGTTAAGTCTGACCGCATAGGAACAGATATTAAAGTAAAATTTATTTAAAATAAAAAAATATTGCAATGGAAGAAATTAAATTTTATTAAAAATAAAAATAAAAGTAAAAATATGAAAAATTTTCATAAAAATATAATAATACTCGCTTCAGGCAACGGAACAAATGCTGTTAATATAATTAATCATTTTTCAAATAAAAATACTTTATCCGATTCTAAATCATCCAATATCAGCATTAAGGCATTAGTATGCAATAACCGAGACGCTCCGGTACTCAATAAAGTAAAAAATATGAACGAGGATATAAAGATATGCTGCATTCCTTTCAACAAAGCAGCCGAAAGAGCTTCATTTGAAGAAGAATTGGCGGGTATAGTTGATGAATATAGAATTGATTATATTATACTTGCAGGTTTTATGAAGATATTATCCGATGATTTTGTATTAAAAAATTTAAATAAAATAATAAATATTCATCCTTCATTATTGCCTGCTTTTAAAGGAAAAAATGCTATTAAAGATGCTTTCGATTACGGAGTAAAAATAACCGGCGTTACCATACATTTTGTAATACCGGCAATAGATTCAGGTCCGATAATACTTCAGGAACCAGTTATTATTGAGGAGAATGATACCGTTGAACTTTTAGAAGAAAAAATTCACAAATTAGAGCATAAAATGTACATTAAAGCCATTGAATTGGTTTCATGCGAAAAGATAAAAATTGCGGATAAAAAAGTAAAAATATTTAAATAGCAATATTATAATAGCTAACATCTCGATATATTTATTTTTAACTTACTCCGCATAACTAAAAAAATTATTAATCTTCGTTGATAAACCTATAACCTGCGCCTCTTACAGTGTCTATAAATTTAACGGTTTTGTCTATCTCAATATTTGAGCGGAGTCTGCGTATATGTACATCTACTGTTCTTGGTTCCACGAATGAATCATTTCCCCATATATTGTCCAATAATTTTTCTCTTGAAAAAACTTCCCCTGCGTAAGTCATCAAAAATACAAGCAGTTTGAATTCGGTAGGACTCAGTTTTATTTCATGATTTTTAACTGTTACGCTATGCTTTGGTACATTGACGGTTATATTTTTAAAATTAAATTCACTTTGTTTTGATATCTTTCCGCTGTCTATGTCTATCAGGCGATTTGACGTATTTATATATGTTCTCTTAAAGATAGCTCTTATTCTTGCAATAAGTTCATTTACTGAAAAAGGTTTTGTCATATAGTCTTCTCCGCCGGCTTCGAATCCAAGGATTTTGTCCACTTCTTCCTGCTTGGCGGATAAAAATATAATAGGTATTGCGCTGATTACGCTATTAGCTTTAATTCGTTTGCAAACCTCATATCCCGTTAAATCAGGAAGCATTAAATCAAGGATAATTAAATCAGGTTTTGTTAATTCGGCGAAGTGTATGCCATCGTAGCCGTTTAAAGCAAATTGAATATTGTAGCCGTCTTTTGCGAGATTATATTTTAATAATTCTATAAGATCTATTTCATCGTCTATTACTAATATATTGCCTTTTATAGAATTATCGTTTGTCATAATTTAATTATTTATAAAATTATTTATAATAATTATATTTAATTCTTTTTAAAGAATGTATTAATTCTAAAACAAAATTTTATTATTGTCAAATTTTTATCGGTTTTTGCGCTATTTTATATTTTGGCTAAATGAATACTAAAGTCAGCGATTTTGATTTGTTGCCAATATTATAAATCTTTTGTTATAATATAAGCTATTTGTTAATTTTATATTAAGATTTTATATTCGGGTTAAATAATATTTTGAAAGCTTTTTTAAACAGAGAACAGGTATTTATTAAATTACGTTTAATATCTTACATAGGTATTGCCGTAAACGTTGTCCTGACAGTATTAAAATTTATTGTTGGAATAACGGGACAATCGGAAGCTCTTGTCGCAGACGGTTTTAATTCCCTTGCGGATATTTTTGCCGGTTTTGTTGTATATATATCTTTCAAAATTTCAAAAAAACCGCAGGACAAGGAACATCCGTACGGTCATGCAAAAGCTGAAATGATTGCCACTTTTATAGTAGCGTTAATCTTATTCGGTTTTGGTTTTTTTGTCGTTGCTATATCTGCATTAAAGCTATATTACGGTATTTCGGAAAAACCCGCTATTGATACGTTATTTGTCGCGCTGGCAACTATTATTATAAAAGAGATACTTTATTTATGGACGCTAAAATGGGGTCATTTGCTTAAATCAACAGGACTTATCGCAACTGCCTATGACCACAAAAGCGATGTAATGGCATCTGCCGCAGTTGTAATAGGCATAGTGGCGGCAAGACTGGGCTATACTTTTATGGACCCTCTTGCAGGTTTAATAGTGAGTATATTTATTTTCAGACTGGCTATAAAATTAATTAAAGAATCTGTCGGCAATCTTATGGATGAAAGCCCCCCCGCTTCGGTTGTCGCAAGAATCCGGAAAGTTATAAAAAATATTAAAGGAATAGAAGACATAACAGATCTCAGGGTAAGAAAATCCGGTCCGTATATATACGTTGACGTTAATATAGAAGTCGATTCTTCGTTAACCGTAAAAATGGCGCATGATATTGCAGAAACGGCAAAGGATGAACTTATTATGTCAAATCCTTATATAAATGATGTCATGGTTCACATTAATCCCTACGACAAAAATAAATATAGCCGTAAATTTTTAAAAATATAATTTATAAATTTAGCTTTGATGATAAAAATCATATTTTATTCATCAAAGTTGTTTTAATATTAAAACAATATACAAACAATATTGTATATATATTAAAACAATATACAAACAATATTGTATATAATTTTAATTTAATCCCTAATTCTGCAATAGAAAATGTTTATACATTTCTTTGCTCGGTTAAGCAACATATAAGGAAAAGGTGTCGGATCTTATTTTTTTGCATATGGAGTAGTTCAATTAACAAAGAAAATATTTGCAAAAAAATTAATCTGACACCTTTTCCGAGCAGATAATTTTCTATTGCAGGATTAAGGTTAATAATGATAATTTTGTAGAATTCAGATAGAATATACAATATAATACATATAAAACAATTAAGGAGGGGTATAAAAATGGATATTTATCTTCAAATAAAAAACAAAAAGGGAGAAATGTTCAAGATTGTTAATTTTAGCAGAGAAGAATATTTTTTATCCTACAAAGAACATCTCAGAAAAATAATTAATGAGAACGATTACCCTGTTTTTTTTAATGAGTTTAAAGCCGGCAATTATATGGACACTAAACAGATTAAATTGTTAATTAATGAAGTTAAAAATATTGCAAAAAAACTTGGTAAAGATCTCGAAGACTATAAAACCATGATTGAAAAAAGAAGTCAAATAGAAAATAATATTTTCGATCATTCATCGATTAAGAATATTATGCTCATAGGAAAAAAAAGATTGAAAGAGGCTGCGGATGAATTTGATGAGCAGGAGCTAAAGGAGCAGCTTGATTATATAGATGAAAATATTAAAAAACTTAATGAAGCAGAAGAATATTTAAATATTGAAAGAGGGAAATTAAAATTTTTATTTGATATAGAACTTTTATTTGATACTTTAATGGAAGCTAAAAATTGCTCATCCGGAATTTATCTCAAAACAAGCGGCACAGATTAATTAAGCATAACTCTTAAATAAGTAAGACGGTATAATATTGCGTATAATTGTTTAGTTCAAATAATTTTTTTTGAAATGTTAAATTCTTTTATTTTTTTTCTTAACGTATTTCTATTTATACCTAAGAGGTTAGAAGCTTTTATCTGGTTATTTTTTGATAAAATAAGAATTTCTTCTATAACTATTTTTTCAGTCGTTCCTATTATTGTTTTATAAACATCAGTTAAATTTGTGTCTTTAATTTTTTCAAGATAATTTTTTATCCTTTGTCTTATTATATCTTCGAAGGGGGTAGAATCATTATTTCTTTTGTCTGAAGGTTTTAAACTGTTAATGTTGGTTTCAGGGTTAATGATATCATAGAAATCTTCAGGTGTAAGCGTTGAATGGTGGGACATAATCATCGTCCTTCTTATCGCGTTTTCCAGCTCTCTGATATTGCCCGGAAAATTATGAGATTGTAAAAAAGAAAGAGATTCTTCATTTAACTGTTTGCCTGAGATGCCTAATTCTTTTGCAAATTTTTCTATAAAAAAATTTGCAAGAACCGGAATATCTGATTTTCTGTCTCTAAGAGGAGGAAGGGTAATTTCTATGACATTAAGCCTGTAATACAAATCTTCCCTAAATTTAGATTCTTTTATCATTGATTTCAGGTTTCTGTTGGTTGCAGCGATAATTCTCACGTCTATTTTAATCGATTTATTTGAGCCTACCGGTTCCACTTCTTTTTCCTGGATTACCCTTAATAATTTTGCCTGAAGGTCAAGAGGCATATCGCCTATCTCATCAAGAAAAATTGTACCGCCGTTTGCCTGAAGGAATTTTCCTTCCCTTTTTTCATTTGCGCCTGTAAATGACCCTTTTTCATGGCCAAAAAGTTCGGATTCTAACAAATCAAAAGGAACTGAAGGAGTATTGACCACTATAAACGGTTTTTTATTGCGTAAACTATTAAGATGTATTGCCCGTGCGACTAATTCTTTCCCCGTGCCTGATTCTCCGAGAATCAAAACAGTCAAACTGTTATGTGATAATTTTCCTATAGTTTTGAATATTTCTTGCATTACCTTAGATTTTCCTACTAATAGAGAATCAAGAATATCAATATTTTTTACATTAGTATTGTTTTGCGGCAATGCATCTAGTTCGTCTTTTCTTATTTTTTTGATTATTCCTACTATTTCTTCCACGTCAAACGGTTTAGTTATATAATCGTATGCCCCTTTTTTCATAGCATCTATGGCATTGATCATAGTATTCTGAGCAGTCATTATTATAACGTTAGGGGGATTCGCAAGTTCTCTTGAATAAGATAATATTTCCATACCGTTGATCTTAGGTATTCTTATATCAAGAAAAACGGCAAAATAATTATATTCGTTTATAAGCTGAAGCGCCGCTTGCCCTTCTGATGCCGTATCAATGATAAATTCGTCCTCTAATAATTTCTTTAATACGAAAACTATACTTTCTTCATCATCTACAATTAAAATTCTTTTTTCTCTTTTAGTCATATAAATATAAATAAATTAACCGTAGGCCGGATAATTATTAATATTAATAAAATAAACAGTTATTAAATTAATTAAATAAAATATATATTAACATCTTCAAATGCCTTAATTTCAGTAGTTTCTTCAGGTATGGAAATAATAGAATTAATATGGGCGAAAGAACTGATCATTGCAGGACCTATTTTTTTATATACCTCAGAATATAAGCATCCCTTTTCGATAAACGTTCTTGCAGGCAGAAATTCTCTCCTATTGTGTTTTTTATGGAAAGCGGAAGTTATTTTCGAAATTGCCGAGGAGTTAAATAAATTATAAGAATTATTTAAATTAAGCTGTTTTTCTATGAAAGGTTTTATAAAAACAATCAAACAAACAAAAAATGCGACTGGGTTTCCGGGGACTATAAAAATAGGAGTTTTGTCTATCAGACCAAAAGAAAAGGGTTTAGCCGGTTTCATTGCGACCTGTCTGAATTTAATTTTTAGACCCAGTTCCATTAAAGCCTTTTCGGTAAAATCTTTTTCTCCGAAGGAAGCGCCTGCAGATGTAATTATAATTTTGCTTGTAATAAGAGCGGCTTCCAATTCTTTTTTTATTGCGGATAATTTATCTTTGCATATTACATTTTTTAATATGCGGCAGCCGTTATTTGACATAAAAGATTCCGCCATTATCCCGTTGGAATTAATTACTTTACCGTATTTATAAGTTTCGTTTATGGATATAATTTCATTGCCGGTAGAAATTATAGATATGGGAATATTATCGTATGCTCTGATTTGTTTAACGTTACAGGCGGCAAGCAGCGCTGCCTGCGTGTATGACAATTTTGTATTTTTTGGGATGATGATGTCGTTTTTTTTAATATCCTCGCCTTTTAATCTTACGTTCGAACCTTGTTTTACAGGCGAGTCTAAAAGTAAAAAATTATTTTCCGTTTTTGTTTTTTCAATCGGAATCACGGCATCAAAATTAGCCGGCATATATCCGCCGGTCATAATTTTAACTGCTCCGTCCGTCTCAATTGTATGTTTGTTTAAACTTCCGGCGTATATTGTATTTTGATTTATTTTTAATTTTATTACAGATTCTGGATGTGCTTCTTCGGTAAAATTAGATTTTAGCGCATATCCATCCATAGCGGAATTGTTTTCAGAAGGAAAATCTATTTTTGATTTAATATCCGACGAACATATGCGCCCAGTGCTTTCAGAAGACGGAATTAAAGCAGTATTAACTTTAATTTTAGTTGATAGTATAATATTTAAGGCATCGTCAAAATTAATCATAAATTTATTTATTATAGTGTATATTTTAGTTTATTTTTAAAACTTGTCCCGGATAAATTGAATTTTGGTTTTTTAGATTATTATAAGCCATTATAGATTTCACCGACGAATGATATTTAGCCGCTATCGCGTACAGAGAATCGCCGAATTTTACCTTATATTCGATAAGCTTTTTATTAATATTAGTGTTTTTAGCGTCAAATTTAGTATCGGCATTAAGGTTGTTGCTATAATTGCTTGTAAGATATATTTTTTCGCCGACGTGTATGTTTGAATTATTAATATTGTTTATATTTTTAATTGTTTGCAATGATATATTATAAGTTTTCGCGATACTCCATAATGTCATGCCCGGTTTTACCGTTATATATTTTTTTTGCAAGTTTACAGGTCTTACTAAACTATTGCCGCCATTACCAGGAATAAGCAATTTTTCGCCCACATTAATTAAAGAATATGAACTTAAATGATTGTCTTCTTCTAACGTATTAAGCGAAACACCATATTTTAAAGCGATTGAATCCAGAGTATCGCCGGGCTGCACTGTATAGTAAAAGCTTGAATGGCTTTGATTTGAACTGTAGCTATTATTGCCGCCATTACCAGGAATAAGCAATTTTTCGCCCACATTAATTAAAGAATATGAACTTAAATGATTGTCTTCTTCTAACGTATTAAGCGAAACACCATATTTTAAAGCGATTGAATCCAGAGTATCGCCGGGCTGCACTGTATAGTAAAAGCTTGAATGGCTTTGATTTGAACTGTAGCTATTATTGCCGCCATTACCAGGAATAAGCAATTTTTCGCCCACATTAATTAAAGAATATGAACTTAAATGATTGTCTTCTTCTAACGTATTAAGCGAAACACCATATTTTAAAGCGATTGAATCCAGAGTATCGCCGGGCTGCACTGTATAGTACCAGCTATTTAGCGGTTTCTTATAAGATACATTGACGACCTTAGGAGTCTGAGGAATATATTGTCTTATATCTTTAAAATTATGTTTAAAAATTTTTAATTTATCTGCAGGTATATTTAATAAAAAATGAGGATCATCAGGAGGCGTAACTCCTCGTAATATATCTGGATTTAGCTTCCATAAACTATTTTCAGATATTTCTGCGCATTTAGCAAGCGCAAATAAGCTGACCGAAAACGGCACTTTAACCTGCGCAAATTTTATAGGTTTCTCATATTTTAAATTTTTAAATCCAAAATTTTGCGGGTCTTTTGCGATTATTGCCGCAGCTACTATTTTCGGAACATATCTTCGTGTTTGCCCCGGCAGCAGATAAGGTTTGTTTTGGGATATTGTCCAAAAATTACCTCCGGGATAAAGAGACAGCGCTCTTTCTATTGTCATTTGACCTGAATTATATGCGGCAGCTGCTAAATACCATGAGCCGAATGTATTAAATAGATTTTTTAAATATTCCCCTGCCGCATAAGTTGACTCTATAGGATTTCTTCTTTCATCCACCCACCAGTTAATCGTTAAACCGAATATTCTGGCAGTTGAAGGAATAAACTGCCACATGCCGCTTGCGCCTGCATATGAATAAGCCGTTGGAGAAAATCCGCTTTCCACCATTGCCAGATATGCTAAATCATTAGGCAAGCCGAGTTTTTTAAAAACAGATTTTATCATAGGGATATATCTTTCGGATCTTTCCAGCATTTCTTTAAAAACACCCCTGCCTGTATTTTGATAAAAGTGAATATAATGGATAATTTCTTTATTGATAATCATAGGAAAAATATGAGAGGCATTAGAGAAAGCTTTACCGCCTGTATTTAAAAGTCCAGAGTTGTTTAATACAGTATTTTTAATTTTCCTATCGTTAATTTCTCGTTGATAAACTTTTTTGTGCTTTTTGTGTCTGCCACTAACTTTCTTTTTAATATTATTATATGCGACTTTTAGTTTGCCTGGGGTAACGGTTAGCAGAACAGATTGCTTTTTATGTTTAAGTTTATTATTTTTAGGAGCGTTAATTTTAGAAACGTTGTCAAAATTAACCTGAATTATATTTGACGCAGCAGGTTGGATTTTTACCGCAGCGCCGTAAGAATTACCGGTAATAAAAAAAAGATAAAAAGCAATGGCCAAGAAAGCGGATATAAATAATGCGAAGTTAAATAGAACGTTCCTTAATATTAATATATAGTTTAATTTTAAGTTCATAAGAAAATCTCCTGATAATATCAATTTATTAAAAATAAAAAAATATACTTTTACTCTGCGGCTGTGATACGGCAGATGACTTTAATATTTAATATTTATATTTTTTATAATTCTATGATATTCTTTATTTTTTTATTGTTATATAAATTTCATACCCGCATAGATTATAGATTATAAATTATATAATAATAATGTAGAAAGTCAAAGTTAAATTATATAAAAATATACAATATTTTCAAATATGCGTTGCTTAATTCTTGACAATTCAAGAGAAATTTGATTTAGTATTATTGTGATAGCAGTGTAATATGTTTATTCTTAATATTATAATATATTATAATTTTTTAAATCAAATTAAAATATATAAAAATATAAAATATAGTTAATAAACAAAAAAATAATCATTAAAAATGAGGGGTTTTAAAGATGCAGAAAAAATATCTGTTAGCACCGGGACCTACGCCAGTTCCAGAGCGCGTACTGGCGGAGATGTCGCTTCCAATTATTCATCACAGAGCACCTGAATATTCTGTTGTATTGCAAGAAGTAAGAGACAATTTAAAGTATCTATTTCAGACGAAAAATGAAGTTTTAATCTTTACGTCAAGCGGTACCGGTGCAATGGAAGGGTGCGTATCAAATTTGCTTTCTAAAGGCGACCATGCTATAGCAGTAAGAGGCGGGAAATTTGGAGAAAGATGGTTTGATATCTGCAAAGCATATTCTGTTAACGTTCAGGCACTTGATGTAGAATGGGGGCATGCAGTTTCTCCAAAGGCTATAGAAGATGCGCTGAATAACGACCCTGAAATTAAAGCTGTGTATATTCAGGCTTCTGAAACATCCACGGGAGTATACCATCCTGTAAAAGAAATAGCCGAAATAGTAAAAAAAAGAGCTAACACAATACTGGTAGTTGATGCCATAACAGCCCTCGGCGTGGTTAATATTCCTCAGGACGAATGGGGTATAGATGTCGTGGTTACCGGCTCCCAAAAGGCTCTTATGCTTCCTCCCGGACTTGCTTTTGCTTCACTAAGCGAAAAAGCATGGTCTTTTGTTGAACAATCAGATTTACCCAAATATTATTTTAATTTTAAAAAAGAAAAGAAATCTTTAGAAAAGAATCAAAATGCATATACGCCTAATGTCCAGCTTATTGTTGGACTGAGGGAAGTTTTAAAAGAAATTAAAGAGGAAGGATTAGAACATGTGTTTAAGAGGCATGCGAGTTTAGCGAATGCCACAAAAAAAGCGGTTCAGGCTTTAGGTTTAAAATTATATCCCGTCGATGAACCCTCTAATGCGCTCACGGCTGTTTGGGCGCCTGAAGGTATAGATGCCGGAAAGATTACTAAATTAATTAGAGAAAAATACGGCATAACTATAGCAGGCGGACAGGATGCAGTTAAAGGCAAAATATTCAGAATTGCCCATTTAGGATATGCAGGCTGTTTTGATGTTATAACGGTTATTTCAGCATTAGAAGCAGTATTGAAAGAACTCGGCTATAAATTTGAATCTGGTGCCGGACTGAAAGCAGCTCAAGAGGCTCTCTTCGGCGCATAATTATCAATAATATTTGTTTAATTTATTTTATTAAATAAATGCAGTATAAAACCGATATAAGCGCAGGAATACAGTGTTCCTGCGTTATGTTGTTTTTTATCTGCGGGCGTTTGATGAAAGCGCTAAAAATAATAAAATAAATAGATTTTCATATTCATTTCTCATTTAGTGCAGTTTTATTGTCATCGTAATAAATAAATTCGGAGGAGACATTAATATGCTAAAAGTTCTTGTGAGTGATAAACTTTCTAAAGAAGGTATCGATATATTATCCAAAACCGGTAAAATTCAGGTTGATGTCAAAGTAGGATTAAAGCCCGAAGAGCTTAAATCAATAATACATGAATATCACGGCATAGTTATCAGGAGCGCAACAAAACTTACCAAAGATATAATTGAAGCCGCTAAAAATCTTAAAGTTATCGGCAGAGCAGGCAGCGGATTAGACAATGTCGATAAAGCTGCAGCAACCGCCGCAGGAATTGTTGTAATGAATACGCCGGGCGGTAATACTGTTACTACGGCTGAGCTTACTTTCGGTATGCTTCTTGCAATGTCAAGATATATTCCTCAGTCTTTTTTATCTATTAAAGAAGGCAAATGGGAGAAAAGCAAATTTCAGGGCGTTGAGGTATATGGCAAGACATTAGGTATAATAGGTTTAGGAAATATAGGACAGACATTAAATAAAAGAGCAAAATGCTTTGGTATGAATGTTATAGGATATGACCCGTTTCTTTCCAAAGAAAAAGCTCAGGAACTTGAAATTAACTATGTCGGTTTAGATGAAATTTATGAAAAATCGGATTATATAAGCGTGCATACCCCGCTTTCCAAAGAAACAAAAGGTATGATAAACAAAGAAACTATTGCAAAAATGAAAGACGGCGTGAGGCTTCTCAATATTGCAAGAGGCGGTATAATAAATGAAGTTGACCTTTATGAAGCATTAAAATCTAAAAAAGTAGCGTCCTGCGCATTAGATGTTTTTGAGGTTGAACCTCCGGTTGACAACCCTCTGCTTACATTGGACAATTTAATTGTAACTCCGCATCTTGGCGCATCCACGGTCGAAGCACAGGTAAACGTCGCAGTGGCTGTTTGCAATCAGATAGTCGATTACTTGCTTAACGGTACTATAAAAAATGCCGTAAATGTTCCTTCGGTTACAAAAGAGGAATTGGAAATAGTAGGACCTTATTTAACATTGGGAGAAAAATTAGGCAAACTTACAGGAAATTTAGTTACCGGCGCTATTAAATCAGTTAAGATAGATTACAACGGTATCGTTGCCAACCATAACGTTTCTGCCATTACTCCAAATATTATAAAGGGTCTGCTATATCCGCTTTTAGGAGAAGACGTTAATTATATAAATGCAAATGAAACGGCAAAAAAACGCGGAATAACGGTAGTGGAGGCAAAATCAGATTCTAATCTTGACTATACCAGCACAATTACCGTTTCGGTATCAACAGACGCAGAAACTTTTGTTATAACAGGCGCAATATTCGGCAAAAAGAATCCGTGGATTGTTAAAATTAATAATTATGCAATAGAAGCTATTCCCGAAGGTCATATTTTGGCAATATTTAATCTTGATAAATCAGGGGTTATCGCTTCCATAGGCAAAGTTTTAGGGAAAAATAATATAAATATAGCAAGGATGCACTTAGGCAGAGATAAAGAGCAGGCTATTTCTATATTGCAGCTTGATTCAAAAGCCGATAGCACCGTTATAAATGAATTATTAGCAGAACCTAACATTTTACGTGCGCAATACCTTGAATTATAATTAATATAATCAGAGTGAATAAAAATAATATAAAATTAGGAACGCAGCCGCCTGCCGGCACTAAGGATTTTTTGCCGTATGAAGCGGCGGTAATCACAGAATCGTCCAGGGTACTGCTTAACGAATTTTCTAAATGGGGATATAAAAGGGTTATAACCCCGAGTGTTGAACTTGTTGACACTTTGAGGATAAGTTCCGATGTCAATAATTTATTTAAAGTTGTTGATGTAGGATCTGGAGAACTTTTATCTTTCAGAAGCGATTTTACGTTACAAATCGGGAGATTAAGTTCCGCCGTTATCAATTCTAATGTTTTGCCTTTTAAATTTTCTTATTGCGGACCTGTGTTGAGAAATATAGACATAGTAAGCGGCAAACACAGAGAAATATGGCAGGCAGGCGTTGAACTGATAGGACCTGATTCGCCGGAAAGCGATGCGGAACTTATAGTTATGGCAATAGAATCGTTAAAAAAATTAAAGATTAAAGATTTTAATGTTGACATAGGCAATGTTGAATTTTTTAAGGGCATAATTTCTGATTTAGATGAAGACATAAGTAAAAAAATAGAATATTGCGTTGTAAGAAAAGACGTTTCATCCTTGACAGGTATACTTGAAAATGTAAATTTAAGCGATAAAAAAAAGGATATTATTAAAGAGCTGCCTTTCATGTTCGGCGAGGAAGATATTATAAAAAAGGCTTGGAAGATGGCGGATAATGACAGGTCAAAAAAAGCGATTGAAAATATAGAAAGAATAATATCGTACATTAAAACATACAGATTAAACGATTATATTACGGTTGATCTCGGCGAGGTTCGCCGGTTGCATTATTATACCGGAACAATTTTCGAATGTTATGCGTCAGGTATCGGCTATGAACTGTTAGGCGGAGGAAGGTATAATAATCTTTCGAAATCTTTTGGTCAAAGTTATGCCGGTGCAGGATTTGCCATAAATTTAGATATAATTTCAGAATTGCTTGGTATAAACAGAACAAACGTAAAGCATAATGAGTTTGTGGTAGCAAACAAAACAGCTGATTATGTAATTTCCGTCGAGTTGAACAATTTCTTGAAAGAAGCGGGATATAAATCGGAAATTAATTATATGGAGTACGGCTACATTGAACACATTGAATACATGAAGAAGAATAACATTGATAACTTAGTCTATATATATAATGATAAAAATAATGCCGAAAAAGAAAAAAATATTATTTCCTATCAAAACATAAAAGATTTAAGTAAAATCAATTTTTATTCTCTTGAAGAATTTAAAAAGTATATAATAAACATACATAACGAACATGCTTCGGAAACGTTGTAGCATAAGCGCGGCAGCACAGTATAAGCTGGGCAAATAGGTAATAAATAGGTAAATTAAAGATTTAAAATTAAATTATTATATAATCTTAAATAATAAAATTATGAGAAAAAAAAATATTATAGTTGTAGGTCTTCAATGGGGCGACGAAGGTAAAGGCAAAATCGTAGACCTTTTGTCTAAAAATGCGGATATAATTGCAAGGTATCAAGGCGGCAATAATGCCGGACACACCGTAGTTACGGGCGATATCAGCTTAGTTTTCAGGCTTGTCCCTTCCGGTATACTTAACGAAGATAAGATTTGCATTCTTGGTAACGGCGTAGTAATAGACCCTATCGTTCTATTTGAAGAATTGGAAGCGCTGCAAAAAATTAATATAAAGATTAAAGGAAGATTTTATATTTCGCATAAATGTCATATTATTATGCCGTACCATAAAAGGTTAGATATAGCCCGTGAAAGATTAAGGGGTGCGGGAATGATAGGCACTACCGGAAGAGGAATAGGTCCTGCTTATGAAGATAAAGTGGCAAGAATCGGAATCAGGGCTATAGACCTTACTAAAAAAGATGTGTTATATGAAAAAATCATCCTCAGTCTTAAGGAAAAAAATTATCTGTTTGAAAATGTATTATGCGAAAATATATTTAATCCGGATGAGCTTATAAATGAATACTTTGAGTATGGAAATAAACTTAAGGATTATCTGATAGATTCTTCAGAATTTATTAATAAAAGCATAGATGCAGGGAAAAACATAATGCTTGAAGGGGCGCAGGGAACTTTTTTAGATGTAGACCACGGTACATATCCTTACGTTACTTCTTCAAATACTGTTGCAGGCGGTTCATTAGCGGGTGTAGGAATAGGTCCTACAAAAATAGATGAAGTTATCGGTATAACCAAAGCTTATACTACAAGAGTCGGCGAAGGATATTTTCCGACAGAACTTAAAGAAGGACTTGGAGACGCCATAAGAGATAAAGGTGAAGAATACGGTTCTGTTACGGGAAGACCAAGAAGATGCGGATGGTTCGACGCTAATATGATAAAAACCGCAAAATATCTCAACGGCATTACAGGTATGGTTGTCACTAAGCTTGACGTGCTGTCCGGTTTAAAAAAAATCAATATCTGCACAGGCTATCTTTTTAAGGGTTCAATTATAAATCATCTCCCTTATTTATCAGATGATTTTAAAGATATAACTCCTGTTTACGAAGAAGCTGAAGGTTGGAACGAAGAAATCGGCACTATAAAACAATTTAAGGATTTGCCGGTGAATGCGCAAAAGTACCTCGTAAGACTTGAACAGATAACTGAGATACCTATAAACATTTTTTCAATAGGAAAAGACAGAATGCAGACTGTCACACTTAAAGAAATATTTTAATCAGATTCTATTCATTTTCTTATTTTTTATCTATTATTAGTCTTCCGTTTCTCATTGCCAAAAGTTAAACATTTTACTTTTATTATGTTTGTATAAATATATTGTTAAAAAAATAAATTGTTATCAATAATAGAAAAGTTCAGAGCAATATACAATAAAAAAGACATTCCTGAAAATTTACGTTTTTTAGCGCTTCAATCCTGCTATACAGCTAATTTTTTGCTGCATGAACTTAATAGCATCCCATATCCGGAAAATTGTAATGACGGCACTGCGGTAGATGTGGGGACAGGTCTCGGAATAATACCGCTAATTTTAAACTTACAAAGGAAATACCGTAAATATATCGGTATAGATGTGGACAATAAGGGCTTAACGATAGCTAAAAGATTATTCGAAGAAAATAATTTTAATCCGATATGCGCCGATGTATTCGCCCTGCCCTTAAAAAATTCTATTTCAGATATTTTATTTGCCAGATATGTATTGCAGCATGTAAGCCGCGTAGAACTGTTTTTGTCAGAATTAAAAAAAATAATGAAAACTGATTCTAAAATAGTTATTATAGACGTTGAAGACGACATGAATGTTTTTTATCCGGAATTGCCGCCGGAAACTAAAAATGTTTTTGAAAGTTATGAAAAATTTCAAAAACAATGCGGCGGCGACAGGAATGTGTCAAAAAAATTACCTTACTTTTTATTTCAAACAGGATTTAAAAATGTTGAAATAAAACCCTTTACTTCAACATTTTTTGTTTTAAAAAAAGATTGCCGCGATTATTTTAAACAGACAAAGGATGCTTTTTTAGCATTAAGCGCAGAGCTTGAACTTGTAAAAGATAAATTATTTGAACATAAATTTATAAGCCCTTCAGATTTTCATAGAGGACTTAATAATTGTTTGGCTTATTTAAATTCTTCAGAGAGTATTTTTATATCCAGAACTGAATTTTTAATAACAGCAACGAAGTAATTCAAATATGTCAAATATAAATAACTATACTTAAACATACAATGTTCATTTTTTAGCAAATTGAAATTAGATTATTGATATATTATGCATAGGGATTTTATATTATAATATTATATAGATAAAATAAATAAACTGCTAATTATAATTAACTTTAAAAATAAAATCTAAGAAGAAAAGAAAGGCGTTATTTCCAGTTTTAGTGTTGCTAAGTATAATGACTTTAAAAATAAAATCTAAGTATGCTAAAAAGCGAATTAAAAGCGTTTTATGCCATAAATAAGCGCGAACTGCTAAAGTTTACAAGACAGAAATCAAGGCTTATAACGGATCTTTCTAGACCGGTAATATGGCTGCTATTTGTCGGCTACGGCATTTCAACCTTAGTTAAACTAAAACACGGTTCCTATATTGATTTTATATTTCCGGGAATTCTTGTGATGACCGTTCTTTTCAGGTCTATTTTTTCCGCAATTTCAATTATATGGGACCGTCAATTTGGAGTTTTAAAGGAAATTCTTGTTTCTCCGGTTTCAAGAAAAACATTTGTCTATGCAAAAATTACTTCAGGCAGCATAATAAGCACGTCTCAAGGTTTGATTATTTTAGTGTTTGCTCCATTTTTCGGCATCAATTTATCTATTAGTGCGTTTTTGTTAACTCTTGTTGCTCTTTTTTTAATTTCATCATCCATTACTGCTTTTGGGATTTTAATAGCATCAAGAATGACGTCGTTTGAAGGATTTAATTCAATTATCAACCTGATAGTGCAGCCTATGTTTTTCGTAAGCGGTGCATTATATCCAATAAAAAAGTTTCCCTTATTCCTGAAAATTTTAGCCTACATAAACCCTATAACATATTCCGTTGATTTGTTGAAATATATATTTTTTTACAATAAGGCAAAAAGTATATTCGTACCTGAAATTTCAATATCTATAAGTTTAATATTTTTAGCTTTGTTTTTGGTAATCATGGTTCTATCGGCAAATTATTTTTTTGAAAAAGAAGAAAATTAATATGAAAATTAATTTAAAGATATTTAGTAAATCGATAAGAAAGATAAAAATAACAAAACCTATAAACGAGAAAGGGTTTGTTATTTTTCAGATAGACGGACTTTCTAAAAAAGCTTTAGATAAAGCATTTGAGTATAATTTAATGCCCTTTTTAAAAAAAATGGTCCTTAAAAAAGATTATCTGTTAACCGATTATTTCACCGGCGTTCCAAGCGATACTCCTTTTTTTCAAGCAGGATTGCTGTACGGAGATAACGAAAATATCCCCGGATTCAGATGGATTGAGAAAGATACCGGAAATGAAATTATCTTTAAAAAACCGGATAGCGCAGGGCACATTGAGGCAATGCTTTCTAAAAACCATAAAGGACTTCTCAAAGGCGGCTCCAGTTATGTTAATTTATTTTCGGGAGGTGCCTCCCGTTCAACATTTACATTGTCTACATTTTCGGTTAGATATCTTTTTAAAAAAAAAGTAAGACATTTTGATATTTTTATTATATTTATATTTCATATTTTTACTTTATTAAAAACAATTTTTTATGTAATATTTGAATTTTTTTTTGAATTATATGAAAAAATATTAGATGTTATAAAAAAAAGAGTTGTCAGACCGGAAGGCATCTTTCCTTTTGCGAGAGCGATATCCAACGTTATATTTAAAGAGATTGAAACATTTGGCGCAATTATGGATATTTCAAGAGGCGTACCTTCTATATATATGGATTTCACAGGATATGACGAGCTTTCCCATCACAGAGGACCTTACTCTATAAGTGCAATGAGAACTCTTAAAGCGATAGATCGCAAAATAAAATATATTTTTAAGGAATTAGAAAAATCGGAAAGAAAGTATGATTTTTTTATAATATCTGACCATGGACACACACCGTCGGTGCCGTTTGTTCATTTAAATAACGATGAAAAACTTGAAACGGTTATTAATAAATTTTTAACCGAAAATAAGGGTGCTGATACCGATATAAAAAAAAATTATACGGTATATGAATTTGATACGGGTTATAATGTAATTTTTAAACGATTATTTTTATATATAGACGATTTACTGAAGAAAAATAATTGTAAAACAGTCTATGATAAATTATTTAATAAAATTAAATATAATTATGAAACGAAAAAAAATATCAATAGCAAAAATGTTGTAGATTGGAAAAATAAAAATGTAATATATATAATGAACTCAGGACCTATGTCAAATATTTATTTTTCTGATAAAAAAATTAAAATGAATACGGAAGAAATTGAATTCTTTTATCCGGGTCTAATCGAACGGCTATGCGATATTCAACATATCGGATTTATTATGGGCATAAATAAAAAAAACGACGTAGTTATATCATATAAAGGCTCGGAAGGTTTTAAGCCTTTTTTTAAACACGATATGGCGGCAGATGAAAAATTATTAAACATTTATCTTAAAAATCTTTCTAACGACACATTGCGAAATATTATAGAATATCTTGAAGCGTTTAATAAAGAAAAATTAATAATAGACTCTATTAAAGATTTTTGCAGATTTAAAAATTCAGGAGACTTAATAATTTTTGGAGCATACAACAAAGAATATGTCGTTAATTTTGAAAATCAGCTTGGGGCGCACGGCGGCGCCGGCGGGGAGCAGAATATTCCTTTTGCCGTATATCCGGAATCATTAAATTTCGATTTTTCAAGCGTAAATAATTCCTGCCAGATATATGATTTTCTTTATAACAATTATGTTGTATAATAATTAGAAAGCCGGTTATCGTTTCTAATATTTCTGTAAAATTATATCAATTATATCAACTATAACAATTATAACTAAAAAAACTGAGTTATGTCGGAACTTAGACAAAATCCTACAACCCGTGAGTGGGTTATTATTTCTACAGAAAGGCGAAGAAGACCGCATGAGTTTGAAAAATCGTCTAAAGAAAAAGAGGAGCGCAGCAATCTGCCTGAATATATGGAAGATTGCCCATTCTGCTCCGGCAATGAAAGTTTTGCGCCTCATGAAATACAATCATACAGGACTCCGGGAACCGGTCCAAATTCTAAAGGCTGGTGGATAAGAGTAATTCCCAACAAATTTGCGGCTCTTTCGCCGGAACCGGAACAACAGGCTTCTGGTTCCGCATCAAAAACGAATACTTTTACTACTATGGCGGATTATTTTTATCCGCGGGCAACTGATATATTCAGGGTAAAGCCTGGAATCGGAGCGCACGAAGTAGTAATAGATACGCCGAAACACAATGAAGTGTTGCCTTTTTTTTCAGACAAGCAGGCTCAAGAATTATTTCTTATGTACAGAGACAGATACCTCGATTTACATAAAGATTCACGTTTTAAATATATAATAATATTTAAAAATTACGGCCCCAACGCAGGCACATCTATAGTCCATTCGCATTCTCAAATAATCGCTACGCCCGTTATACCGCTTACTCTGCGAAATAATATATCGCAGGCAAGATTTTATTATGACGAAGCGGGCAGGTGCATATTTTGCGACATGATTCAGGCAGAAATTGTCGATGGCAGAAGAATAATATTACAAACAGACGATTTTATCGTTTTTCATCCGTTTGCGTCTGAAAGCCCTTTCGAAACATGGATTATGCCTTTAAAACATGAAACTTGTTTTAGCAACGCTTCATTAGATAATATAAAAGAGCTTGGCGTTATTGTTAAAAAAATTTTGAATGCGATGTATAATGCGCTGGGAGACCCCGATTACAACTATGTTATCAATAATGCCCCAGTTGCAGATGAAAATGAAGATTATTACCACTGGAGTTTAAGGATTATTCCGCGGCTTACTATGAAAGCAGGTTTTGAAATCGGCACAGGTATGTCCATTAATACCGCAATTCCTGAAGAGACGGCAGACTTTATGAAAAATTTTATAAAATAATGCAAAACGGCAATACAGTAAAAGATTTTTAATAGATTAAACTTAAAAACTGAAAATAGTTTATTTTAAGTATTAATAATTGATCATGTCGGAAAATTAAGCAGATATTACAAACAAATAATAGCAGACAAAATAATTCTTAATTTATAAAGGTATAACAAGTAAAATGACTGAAGATATAAATAAATATAATTGTATAATATTTGATTTAGACGGAACGCTAATAGATTCATTTCAGGCTATAAACGATGCATTTGATGCCGTATTTTTAAAATTTGAAGGAAGAGCGCTGTCCGATAGCGAATCTAAGTCGTATGTCGGCGTTCCGCTGGAAGATTTGCTCGGTGAAATGTTTGGTAAAGAAAATCAGGATGAAGCAATAAAGATATTTAGGAATAGATATAGAGAGGTTTGTTTTGAAAAGACTGTATTAATTAAAGGCGTGAAAGAGCTTCTTATATACTTGAAAGATAAAGGCAAATCGCTGAATATTGCTACAAACAAAACAGGCGATATTTCAAGGGATATTCTAAAGCATTTAAACATAGACAGATTGTTTGACTACGTATACGGTGTTTATGACGGCATGGAAGGTAAACCTTCCCCTGAAATGCTTAATAAAATATTAGAGAATACAGGATACAAAAAATCTGATGCCGTCTTCATAGGGGATTCTCCGATTGATATAATGACTGCAAAAAATGCGGGGGTATCTATGCTGAGCGTGGCGTCGGGAAATCATAAATATGACGAATTGAGGTCTTTTAATCCGGATTTTTTATATGAACATATTGCAAATATAATTTCTTAATATACATATGATTAGAATAGGCGAAATTAACTATCTTAATGTGTATCCTATATTTTATTTCCTTAAAAAAGAAATTGCAGAAAATGGAACTAAATTAAATTTTCTGATGTTTAAACAGGGTACGCCCGCTTTTTTAAACGAGAGTCTCAAAAACGGCGTTATTGATTTAAGTCCTTCGTCGTCTTTTTATTATATTGAACATTATAGAAATTCTATTTTATGCAAAGATGTTTCAATTAGTTCAAAAAAAAAAGTTAATAGTATTTTTCTATTTTCTCCGAAAAAAATTGAAGAATTTTCAGACGCAGAAACTATATATATAACGCCTGAAACGCTTACTTCCGCTAATCTTCTAAAAATATTGCTTGCTGAATTTTATAAATTAGATATAAATAAAATTAATTTTTTAATTATGCCGTCTAATGAAAATATTGAATTGTCAGAAGATGCTGAATTGGATAAATCCAAAATTTACTTGCAAATAGGCGATAAAGCTATAAAATATAAAAAAAACTATGAAAACGTTTTTGGATATTCGTATGATCTTGCGGCAATTTGGTACAATTTTACATCATTGCCGTTTGTTTTTGCTTTGTTTATAATAAGAAAAGATTCATATGAAAATAATAAAAATGAATTTAATATTTTTTATGAATATTTAATAAAAGCCAAGGAAAAAGCTGTTACGCATCTTGAAGAAATTGCGCAGGGACTCCTTAAAAATAATTCTTTTAAATTTATTACATATGACGAATTGATTGATTACTGGACAAATTGTTTAACTTTTGATTTAGGAGAAAAAGAATTAGAAGGGTTTATGCTGTATTGCGATTTATTATACAAGCATAAAATAATCAAAAATATTCCGGCGCTTAATTTTATGCCGGCATAATATTATTGTCTTTGTCGTTTAAACGATTTGTGCCGCCGGTTTGAGGTATTAATACGGTGAAGGTGAATCCGTTGCCGAGGCTGCTTTGCAGTATCGCCGTGCCGTTAAGCAATTTAAGAATATGTTTAATTATTGCCAGCCCCAGCCCTGTTCCTCCGGGGTCTGCCGAATGAGAACTGTCGACCCTGAAAAACCGCTCGCCTAAACGCAGCAGATTGGGATAGCTGACGCCTATACCTGTATCTTCAACGGAAATATATAAAAAATTGTCTGCATTAGGATCAATCGTTCCCCAGACTATGGAAGTTTCGCTTAAATCCGCTATAATATTATTCGCACCTGAATTCGTTTCAAAATATAAATCAATTGAAATTTTTCCATCATGTTCGGTATATTTAACTGAATTCTGAAGCATATTGATGACAATCTGATTAATTTTTGAAAAATCTGAAAAAAAAGCGGCGCCGTCAAAGCAGTCTAAATTTTTAATAATTTTTAAATTTTTTGCTCTTATCTCGTTTTCAAATAACTGCAGAGAATTCTCTATTAGATTTATCAGATCTATTTCTTCAATTTTTAGAGAAGCGCCGCCGGTTTCAATATTTGTAAGAACTATAAGATCGTCAATCAATGAATTGAGACGTTTTGCATGGTGGTCTATAATATTAAAAAATTTTACTGCTGTTTCCTTATTATCTAATGCGCCGTCTTTCAACGTTTCAATGAAACCCGTAATGGCAGTTATAGGTGTTTTAATTTCATGAGAAATATTTTGTATAAATGCCGATTTTATATTTTCAATTTTCTGAATATAAGTGATATCTCTTATTATTACCGCATAGTATTTAGTTTCATTAATTTTAAAAATCTTGCAGGAAACTATTTTTTCATCAGCTTTATCGAAATAAGAAATTTTTTTTTCGATTATATTCGAATCATTATTTTCTATAATTTTATTTATAATATTATTTAATTCATAATTTCTTGTCAAGAGTTCAAATCTATCGACATTATCGGATAAACCGGAACGGATATTTTTTCTAAAAGAACTGTTAACAAAAATAATATTTTTATTTTCATCAATAACTGCGATACCGTCCGTGACTTGCTGCAGTATATTTTTATAAATTTTTAAAAAATTTTCATTTTCTTTAATCTTGTTATTTATGTCCGCATCTGAAAACGCTGAGAAAATTCTTTTATTTTTTAGTAAAAAATAATATAAAAAAAATGCAATTAATGTTATTATTAAAATAAAAATCAATATTGTAGATAAATATATCATGATTATTTGTCCCTATAATAAATTATAGAAAGTTACGCGCTAAGCGCTGAATTAAATTAATTTTTATTTTGTCCGCCAATGATGATATTATAGAAACAATAGATTGATTATAATATATTTGTTATTGATTAATTATAATTATAATTTCAATTTTAATTGTATATAATCTATATATTATACAAAAAATTCATGATTAATAAATATAAATTAGTTTTTTCTGTTATTTTTTTAATTATTTTCTGTGGTTTTATTTTTATAAAGCATGTGTATGGACAATCTTATAATCATTTAAATAAAAAATTAAATTATTATAAATCTGAAAATGGAAATTTAAAAGCTGATTATCCTGCTAACGATGGAGGACATGCCTATGAAAATGCAGAGTTGGGTGACGAGATTATAGCTTCAGTTGACAACAAACCAGTAACATTAAACGATATATATTTTTTAGGAAATTTTAGAAGAATCTTATATGGAAGCAAAAAAACATTTGATGACAAATTTTCTGACAAAAAGATAGTCAAGTTATTAAATATTTATATCAATAGATTTTTAATACTAAAAGAAGAGCATAAAATTGATATAATAAACATAAATAAAGTCTATTTAAACTCTTATATAAAAAAATTTATGCAAGATTATAAAAGAAAATATAAAAGTTTAAAATTGTCACATTTTTTGGCTATATTCGGGTATAATTATGTGAAATTCGAAAATTTTATGGAAGATATGTTAATTGAAAGGGGATTTATAATAGAACATTTAAAGCTTTTCTTTAATATATCTAAAAAAAATGCTATTATTCTAAAAAGATTAGAAAATAAAAAAAATTTTGAAAACAATTTCAATAAAAGTAAAGAAATTCCGATAAAACACTTGTCAGGCAGAAATATCATATCAGATTTAAAAGCTTGGGTGCGCAAACTTAGAAATAAGGCAAAGATTGATATTATAAGCAGCAAATATTGATAAGATAATATAAGGTTGGATGGTGAAGGAAAAGGTGTCTGACACCTTTTCCGAGTAGATAACTTTCTATTGCAGGATTAATGTTATTGTTCTAATTTTATTTTTATTGTTAAATACTGTTAAATACTATAAATATAATAATAAAAATTATTTTGTATAATTTAATTTAAACAGGTATAAAATATTATAATGTATGAATTAAAAATATCATCTATGTTTTCGTCTGCGCATAATTTGCGCGGATATAACGGCAAATGCGAAAACATTCACGGGCACAATTGGCAGATTGAAGTTGTAGTATGTTCAGAATTATTAAATAGCATAGGAATTGCAGTCGATTTTAAAATCCTGAAAAATTATCTAAAGTTAATTATGGAAAAATTAGACCATAAATATATTAATGAGCTGCCCTATTTTGAAAATATTAATCCCTCTGCAGAGAATATTGCGAAATATATTTTTAATGAATTTAACATATTATTAGAGAACAATAGAGATAATCAAAATAAAGACGAGAATATTAATGTTAAAGTTAAAAAAGTAAATGTCTATGAAACTGCAACATCCATGGCTTCTTACTATGAATGATATTTTATATAGCGTGGAATTAAAATATTTTATTAAAAATCAATAAATAAATTGACTTATTTTTTTATATATATTAAAAGATTATATTGTGGCGGTTGTTTTGGCAGTTATTTATTAACAGATGATATCATATTGCAGCTATCATTAAATAACTGCAAGCAATGCCTGTTTATCTAACATTATTAATTATTTTATCATATGCTGCAGAAATTGAAAAAAAATATTAATTTAATTTTTATATTTGCTGTATTGCTCTCTTTAGTATTTTTCTACCTATTTTATAATGCTTCTGCTAAGAAAGAAAAACAGGCAGAAATAATAGTGCACAGTAAAGAATTACTGCTGAAAAATATAAAATTAAATATTAAAAATAAAAAAACGGAAATAAGAAAATTAAATATTAACTCTTTAATCTTTAATTATTTTTCTAAAGAAAATAATTATTTTTTCAGTTCAAAAATTTCAAAAACTGCAATTAATTCTAATCTGCATTTAACTTACATACATTATAAAGGATTAAAAAAATATCCATACGGAAAAATATATCTGTTTAGTATGTCCGGCAGCGGTAAGTTTATAAGCATATATAATTTTATTAAAGCATTAGAGTATAAATATAGGATAATAATCACTAATTTCATACTTAAAAATGATAAAAAAAGCCATTTTTTGTCATTCTATTCCAAATTAAAAATATATGAAATAAAGAAAGATTGCTTAGCATCGCCGGTTTCGTTTTCACAGTTTAATAAATCAAATCCGCCTTTTATTTATCAAAAAAATACCAATCCTTTTAACATTAGCGCTAATATTAATATTATTAAAAAAAAGAAAATTAAATTAATCAAAAAAATTGAAACCGAGCATAATTCTGCCAAATCTTTTAAAAAATCATACCGGAAAGTTTATATTGCTAAAACAATAGAAAAAGCACATAGTGAGGCTCCATATTACGCTCCCGAATTAAAGAAAAAACCTGAAATAAATATTATTAATAAATACAAAAAATCTGAAAAATATAACCAGGAGGGAATAACATTATTTAAAAATAAAAGATACGACGCAGCGTTAAATAAATTTAAAAAATCAATACTGTTTAATCCGAGAAATTATATTGCCTTATCAAATACCGCACTTGATTATTATATTAAAAAGAATTACAATAAAGCAAAATTTTATATTAAAAAGGCAATGAAAATAAAAAATAATAAATGGCAATTTTATTTCATTCTTGGTCTTATTCATCTCAAGCGTAATAAGTTAAAATTATCCAGAAGCAATTTTAAAAAAGCTTATCTGTTAGATCCTGAAAACAGGAAACTGCTCTATTATATTAATCGTTATTAATAAAATAATTACTTAATTTATAATTTAACAGTATGAAAATTTTGCTTTAAATTTTAAAATTTAGAGGAATTCATTATGAGATTGTTCCAAAAATATTCTATTTTTATCTGTTTATCTATTTTAATGTTGATTATATTTACCGCCGCCGATTCTTATGCTTTTTTAACTATTACCATTACGCCCGGCAGGCTTGACAGGTATAAAATTATAACTCCTCATAGCGTTAGAGCCGGTAAAAATTTTACCGTTAAAATTATCGCTCTTGACGACTTCGGCAATATTATAACTAATTTTGCAGCTAAAAATATCGGATCCGATATAATGGTCAAATACGGCAGGCATTTAGGCAGAAAAATAAGTCTGCCTGCCTCTGAATTTAAAAACGGCGAAGTCAAATTCAATATTTCCTATAAAAAAGAAGGACGGATATTTATAGAGTCTTCATTTGAAGGCGTAACAGGCAAAAGCGCTCCGATAAAAATTTATCCTGGTCCTTTTAACAGTCTGAAAATAAAATCGCCTTCGGAAGTAACGGCTGGAAAACCTTTTGACGTTAAAGTGTACGCAGAGGACCAGTACGGCAATCCTGTTGATATTCCAAGCAACAGTATAATTAAGGTATTTCTTACAGGCGATAATTTTAAGGTGCATCCGCGTATATTGCCGCCGCAATCCATTAAGAACGGCTTCGGCAGTTATAATTTTATTTCCGACCGTTCTGGAATGAGCCAATTAAATTTTGAAATTCAGCATGATGGTGAAAATCCTGTGTTCTCAAGCAGAAATATTAAAATAAATCCAGCAGGTCTATATAAATTTCATATTTCTCTAAATGTTTCTCATATTTCTGCCGGTAAACCATTTATGATAAAACTTGTTCCAGTTGATAAGTATGGAAATGTAATCCAGAATATTAACAAAATGAAAGGAAAAGTCAAGTTGAGTCTGATATCTAATTCTGGTATAGAACGGAGCAGTATAATCAATTTTAAGGACTTCGTAAACGGTGTCGCATTGATTAAAACAATTTTTAATAAAATAGGCACATTCTCTATACATGCAAAACCAATAGGCAATATTATAAATCAAAAAATAAAACATAACTCTTCTAAAATTAAAAATATAATACCGCCGAATAGTTTACTTTTATCAAAATAAAATTTCTCTTGAATTAAAGTTTTTAAATTGTTATTATATACAATATACAGTATATATATATAATTATATATAAATAATATATAATAATCAGTTAAAGTAAGAGTTAAAAATTATCAAAATTTAAAACCATAATAACGGCGGCATAGCCAAGCGGTAAGGCAGAGGTCTGCAAAACCTTTATCCCCGGTTCAAATCCGGGTGCCGCCTCCACATTAACTTACTCAAATTTTTAAACATAAAAATATAAGTTAAATAAATAAAGAGGTTGATTTATGTATGAAATTATTGAAAATAAAAGCATTGGAGAAGGAGTCAATGTTTATAAAATAAGTGCTCCCGATATAGCAGCCAAAGCTTTACCTGGCCAGTTTGTCATTCTGCGCGTACATAAAAAAGGAGAACGTATTCCTATAACTATTGCGGATACGGATAAAAATTCAGGTTATATTACTATACTTGTCCAGACCTTGGGCAAAACAACGCATTTATTAAGTGAATTAAAAGCAGGGGATGAATTGGCGGACCTCGTAGGTCCATTAGGCATTCCTTCTGAAATTGAAAACTTCGGCACGGTAGTTTGCATAGGCGGCGGGTTCGGCATTGCAGCCGTTCATCCTATTGCAAAAGCCCTGAAAAATGCGGGAAACGATGTTATTTCTATAATAGGAGCTAGAAGGAAAGACCTTTTATTGATGGAAAACGAAATGCGAAGCGCAAGTTCTCAGCTCTTAATAGCAACTGATGACGGCAGTTACGGAACAAAAGGATTTGTTACCGACATATTAAAAAGATTAATAGTTGACGATAAAAAAAATATTATCAGGGTTATAGCGATAGGTCCAGTTCCTATGATGAAGGCAGTAAGCGATTTCACTAAACAATATAATATAAAAACTATTGTAAGTCTTAATCCAATTATGATAGACGGAACCGGAATGTGCGGAGCCTGCCGAGTTTTAGTCGGCGGAGAGACAAAATTTGCATGCGTTGACGGTCCTGATTTTGATGCGCATCAGGTTGATTTTGAGAATTTAGTAAATAGGCAGAGATTTTATAAAGACGAAGAAAAATCATCTTACGAGTGCCACAGAAAAGAGCATCATAAAGAGCAATAAGATCAATTAGCAAAAATAAAAATATAAATTTCAAAAATTTAAGAGATGATTATTATTTTATTTAAAGAAATATTAAGAAGTTAACTAAATTGTCATGACGAGGAGGAATGGTTGTTTCTTATATCATAAGTTCTGATATATGTAAAAAATTATAAGACAGCTAAAATTAAAATATGGAAAATAAAAATAAAGAGCAGATAATTCTTAATACTAAGGAAAGATTAAAAATAAAACGTCATGATATGCCTGCGCAAAATCCGGCAAAAAGAGTGCAGAATTTTAAAGAAGTTTCTGTAGGATATTCAATAGAAGAGGCAATTGAGGAAGCAAAAAGATGCATTGACTGCAAAGTGCCGTACTGCATTCAGGGATGCCCCGTCAGCATTGATATTCCTGCCTTTATAAAATTGATAGAAAAAGGTGATTTTCTTGGCGCAGCAAAAAAAATCAGAGAGAAAAGCTCGCTGCCTGCTATATGCGGCAGGGTATGTCCTCAGGAAGACCAGTGCGAAAAAGCTTGTACCGTCGGGAAAAGAAAAGATTCAACCTCAGTTGCTATAGGTAATTTAGAAAGATTTGTGGCAGATTATGAGGCTGAACACGGCAAAAAAAATAATGTTTCTAATGGTAAAAATTTATACGATAAAAAAATTGCAATAGTAGGCGCGGGACCATCCGGACTGGCAGCAGCCGGAGAGTTGCGGCAAAAAGGTTATCGTGTGTCAATATTTGAAGCGCTGCATGAGGTAGGCGGCGTTCTTATATATGGAGTTCCCGAATTCAGGCTTCCTAAGTCGATTCTTTTAAGGGAAGTGCAGATTTTGAAGGATAATGGAGTAGAAATATTTACAAATGTGGTTATCGGCAAAACAATAACCGTCGATGAATTGTTAAACGAAAAAGGTTATAGCGCAGTTTTTATCGGAACTGGCGCAGGTACACCTAAGTTTTTAAATATTCCGGGAGAAGAACTAAACGGAGTGTATTCAGCCAATGAGTTTCTTACTAGAATAAATCTAATGCGTGCATATAATATGAATGAGTATGATACGCCGATGAAATGCGGTAAAACATTGGTAGTTTTTGGAGCAGGCAATACTGCTATGGATGCGGTTAGAACAGGACTCAGATTGGGTTACAGCGATGCAAGAATATTTTACAGAAGGTCACGCAATGAAATGACAGCCAGACTTGAAGAAATACATCATGCCGAGCAGGAAGGAATTAAATTTGACTTTCTGATAAATCCTATAAGATTTATCGGAGACGAAAAACAAAACCTCAAGCAAGTAGAATGCGAAAGAATGGAGTTGGGCGAACCTGATGAAAGCGGACGCAGAAGACCCATACCTATTAAAGGGTCGGAATTCGTCGCCGACATCGACGCTGCGGTTATTGCTATAGGAACTAATGTAAATCCGATTGTGCCATCCAGCACTCCAGGCATGGATTTAAATAAGTGGGGATATATTATAGCTGATGAAAAGACCGGAAAAACGACCAAGAAAGGGGTATTCGCAGGCGGCGACATAGTTACAGGCGCTGCAACCGTTATTCTTGCAATGGGAGCAGGTAAGAATGCTGCCGATGCTATAGATCAATATTTGAAAACAGATATCTGGTAAATTTATTGAGAGTAGAAATATTTTACATATGCGTGTAAGTATATGTATATGTATTAATTCGATAGTAGCAATTAATTGCGGAAAAGATGTCAGATTAATTTTTTTGCAAATATTTTCTTTGTTAATTGAACTATTTCATATGCAAAAAAATAAAATCTGACACCTTTTCCTTATATTTTGCTTAACCGAGCAAAGAAATGCATAAATATTTTCTATTGCATGATTAAGGTTAAAAAATAATATTGACAATGTATTAAGATTTACTGTAATATTAGAGTATATTTTTTTTAATTTTTATTTTGATGCAGTTTAATATGCATAAATATTTTCTTATAAAGATATTTTATCGTAAATTTATTTGATCGTAAATTTATTTGATAAAGCTAAGCAGCATAAGATTAATACTAATTTATATATATTATATTTTTGTTTTAGCTGTTGGCAGGCGACTTTTTAATAATCGCGGATGCAATAAAATAGATTTCTGCATGTCTATAAGAAATTATTTTGCTTAAAACTGCCGGGGTGGCGGAAGTGGTAGACGCAAGGGACTTAAAATCCCTCGGAACTTAGTTCCGTGCCGGTTCGATTCCGGCCCTCGGCACCACATAAATATTTATTAACCTTCACAATCTGTCTGCCGTATTTTTAAATTTAATACATTTTTAACCTTCATAATCTGCGTACCATATCCTTAACCTGTGAATATTTATATATAATATCTCAGCATTAAACGTACCGGAATTTCAAATTAAACTGCATTACAAAATATCCTAAAGTTTATAGCATATCTATTTATTTTATCGTATGTTTAACTTACATTTATTAACCCAACTTCACCATAATTATCAGCAACGCGTTGATATTATTAAATTTATGGGGCAATAAAAATGTCTATGGTGACTCCAAAATAAAAAATATAATATAATAATATTTAATCAATTATAATTTTAAAATAATAAAAGTAGTGAGGTTGGGTTAAAAATTCTTTTATTATTAATAAGTTAAATATTGTTATATTTGACTATTAGCAATTTATATATAGTTATATTATTATATAATAATAAGCATATATTATATTTTTTATGTAAAGATTAATATTAAAAAAAATAGTTTTATAATAGTATTTTTTTTATTGACATTTAAAACATTAAGTGATAATTATATTATATTGTATTAAAAGTACAACATTCAGCAATAAATAATATACAGTTCGCATACAGTTTACGTTTCAATATAAAATTAATTCAAAACAATCAAATTAACCTTTAGGAGGCAAGAATTATGAACGAAAGTTCAAAAAAGCATTACAGATTTTTGGGCGTTGTTATGGCTTTTGTTTTTGTAATTTCTATGACGATGTCTAACAATTCGTTTGCTATGGGGATTAGAAGGATATTTCCGCCATGGTGCAAACAAGGCGATCCGGCTCTTCATCAGGGATATAAGTTCAATGCGATAACAGTCGACAATAATCCTGATTATCACGGAAATATTACCACTGTTACATTACATCCGAAATCAAGTTTGGTGCTTTATATCGGCGGAAATATATTCTTTGTTGTTCCGCGTTTAGTTAAAGCGTTTCTGAAAGAATACCCAAATGTTAAGCATGTATTCTATATAACTATTCCTCCTGGAATTTTAATCAGAATGTGGAAACATGGTGATACGATCACGCTTGGCAATTTAACAATGCATGTTGTACCTGATGTTTATATGGCAGGAGCAAAAAAATTAAACTATACTAATAAAATAGGCATGACAGTAGGTAAAAAAGTGACCTATGTTACAAACGACCTTGAAATCATGACCGACAAAGGCAATCCATACCACATAACCGGCTTAAAAAGCTTTTTGAATCCAAAATTAAAGTTGTCTATGCCGAATCCTGAATGGGAAGGAATTGCAAGACAGATTAAGATGTCTTTAATAAAAGCAGGCGGCAAAAAATTAGAGCAGGCTGTTTATAATTACGGAGTAAAATCGGGAAGAGTATATTTGACGCATATTCATCATCGTCAGACACCTATAAGAATTATGCAGCATAAATCTGATGCAGGTGTAAATTGGTATTCCGAAGTGAAGTTCCAGGAAATGATAGGCAATCCTATAACAGGAGTTAAGATTCCTGCAAGTCAGAATACGACAGCTCTTTACGGTGCAGCTATGACAAAAGGCGCACCAAATAAAGTTGCTGCAAAAGAATGGTTGAATTTCTTAAAAACGAAAACGAGCTTGAGAATATTTGAAAGATACGGTTTTAAAGCTCCTTGATAGAGTCGTATTAAAATACTGTTTGTTTGCAGGTGTGTTTCTATGTTAACTATAAGCTAAAATAAAACACATCTGCAGATTAACTAAGGAGCGTAAATTGTGTTTATTGACTATCAAATAATAGTCAAGGATTGTAAAAGAAATAATTATAAAAAGAAATTTAGGATTCTTAAATATGCTGGAGCAATCTATTGAACGGCGTAATTTAAGCAAATGTAATAAATGTAATTAAATGGGGTAAAGAAAATGGCAAACAATTTTGATGTTAAAGACAGTACGTTTTACCGCTATTTAGCCTATGCCGCAATCCCTCTGAGAATTACGCTCGGATGGATGTTTTTTTCAGCTGCATGGCGAAGAGTTGTGTTATCGGCAGGGAAATTAGAGCCTAATTCACCATTATGGGTGGGGCATAAGTTTAATACTTTTATTCCGCATGCAAGCGGATTTATGGGTGTGCATGGTTTGATTCATACATTGTTATTAAATCCAGGCGCATTGGCTGTGTTTCTTGATATATTTACGGTAATTGAATTTTTAGTCGGGCTATCGCTAATATTCGGATTGTTTTCAAGACTCGGCGCATTCGGCGCAGTTTGTTTAGCCTTTGGAATACTGTTCGGTTCAGGATGGCTTGGCGCAACATGCCTTGATGAATGGCAGGTTGGTTCGGTAGAAATGGTAATTGGACTTCTAATACTGTTCGTCGGCAGTGCGTGGTCGTTTGACGACTTAGTCAGAAATGCCTGGCCGAATTTTGCTAATTCATTCGGCTACAGATTAATTGGAAACGGTCCATTGTGGGGAAACGGATATGTAACATGGATAATAGTGTTTACAGTTTTCGGCACATTAGTGACTATGGGTTCAAATCAATTATTCGATGGCGGAGTTTGGGGAAAATTACATAATTTTGGAGCGAAGGTCGTAGTTTCAGTATCTAATGCAAAAATTACATCTAACAACGTTAAATTTCTTGCGTATAGAATTGGTGGAAGCGGCGGCGCTCTTGCTAATATTATGAAAGTAAAATTAGTTAATGCTGCCGGAAAGACTGTGTATTTGTGGAACAATAAAGCAGTTGTATCACTTCCAAAATCCGATATACACAACATTTACGTTAATAAAATGACAGTTAATAAATTCAGTCTTGAAATGCCTCTCGGAGCAAAAGCATTTATAACTTTGCCGTTTGCCAAAAAAATTAAGGCGTTGAAAGCAGGAAGCTATAAATTGGAATTAGAAAATGTCGGCGGACAGGTATTTTCAGGCTCTGCTCAGTATAATGGATAATTTAGCAGCAGTTTATAGTCGTTTAAGTGTAATAAATATATAAAATTAACTAAAAAAAGGAGAAGAAAATGAAAAAGAAAAGCTCTTTATTAAGCATTGCAATTATGGCATTTGCAATTGCCGTTTTTTCAATGACATCTAATGCTTATGCAAATTGGAGAGGGACAGCTCCAACTATTCATCCTGCCGGATGGTACGGTTGGCACAATGTTAACGGGGTTAGAAAATATTTCCCTAACTTATCAATAAGCCCTGCTTTTACAATGGGCGCTCCAATGGTTCCGGGAAAGATTTATCATGCAATTTATGTAATCAGTGCAAACAACAAAGTAAAAATGAATAAGATTATAGATAATATTCATAATGCTTTAAACGACCCAAGATTAAAAGGTCACATTGTTGTCGAATTACAGGCATTTAGCGCAGGAACGCATCTGTATTTTAAAGGCAATGGATATAAAAAAGCATTATTGACGTTAAAAAAAGACGGCGTAGAGCTAGCTCAATGCGCAAACAGCTTATATGAATTACATATTCCAGTATCAAAAATATATTCATTTGTAAAGGTTGTTCCATCAGCTCAGGGCGAAATCATCTTAAGAGAAGCAGAAGGATATGCATATTTAAAACCATAATAAACGATTGTATTTGTTTATAAAGTATATCGCATATAATTAGATTTAAAAGTCTGTTGTAAAATTGAAAAAATTTTACAACAGACTTTTTTTTTATAAAATATTACAATTCACTTGATAATCTGTTATGTAAAAGCAATATCCTAAAAATTATACTACAAATGTTTTCTATGACCTTAATCCAGCAATAGAAAATATTTATGCATTTCTTTGCTCGGTTAAGCGAAATATAAAAGTAAAAGGTGTCTGACACCTTTTCCGAGTAGATAACTTTCTATTGCAGGATTAAGGTATAAAATAATTATTGCTAAAAAATTTAAAAATGATAATATATTAATAATTATGAATAGTGAAGAAATATTAAAAAAAATTGAAAACGCATTAAATAAAGCTAAAGTTGAGTTTAATGAAAAAATCAACGAAAAAAGTTTAGAGGAAATATATAAAAATTATCTCGGAAAAAACAGCCTGTTAAATGATATTTTACGCAGCATATCTTCCTATGAGCCTGAAGTTCGTAAAACAATCGGCATGTCCGTTAATAATGCCAAGATTCAAATTGAAGAAATTTATCAAAATTTAAAAGAACAATTAAAAGTTAAAAATGGCACGCTAAACCGTTCTTTAAAAATTGATATGACCCTTCCCGGCATTAAGATAAAACAGTTTCATATACACCCTATTACAGCAGTACTTAACGATACTGTAGATTTTTTTACTTCAATGGGATTTGAAGTTGTTGAAGGACCTGAAATTGAAACAACCCATTATAACTTTGATGCTTTAAACATTCCCGATAACCATCCTGCAAGAGATATTTGGGATACTTTTTATTTAAAAAACGGGTTAATTCCAAGAACTCACACATCAAGCGTACAGGTCAGAACAATGGAAACAAAGAAACCGCCTCTGAGGGTAATCGCGCCGGGAAGGTGCTATAGATACGAATCGGTGGATGCAACCCATTTATTTATGTTTAATCAGGTTGAAGGTCTCTTTGTTGATAAAAATGCAAAATTGAGCGATTTAAAGGGTATTCTGGAAGCTACTGTTAAGAGTCTGCTGGGTGCAAAAAAAACAAGATTCAGACCGGCTTTTTATCCTTTTGTAGAACCTGGCTTAGATTTAGATATAGAGTGTGTTTTTTGTCACGGCAAAGGCTGCAGCGTTTGTAAATTTTCAGGATGGATTGAGGTTATTCCTTGCGGTATGGTACATCCGAAGGTATTTGAATATGCCGGAATAAATCCGGCAGAGTATAAGGGTTTTGCGTTTGGAATGGGATTTGACAGATTAGTTATGCTGAAATATAACGTTAATGATTTACGATTATTGTATTCAGGCAATATGGATGTTTTGAATCAGTTTTAATTATTGCTAAAAATCTATAAATGAAGATTTATCCCCTGTGTAAGTAATAAAAATAAAATCTTTGGCTCTTGTAGTCCCTACATAAAATAATCTGCGTTCATCATCTATAGTATTTTTATAGTTTATAAACGGCGTGTTATAAAAAGCATTAAAAGGATGAACAGCTTTAATATCGTTGTTTTCTTTATAGACTTTTGGAAAATTAGCGGCTGAAAGGCTGCCTAAAATTACAAAACTAAATTCCATGCCTTTTGATTTGTGGATTGTTCCGATAAAGGCGTTTCTGTAATATTTTAACTTAAAATTATTGTATTGCGGCAAGCCGGCATAGTAACTAAAAAGCGTCTTATATTCAATTTCTTCTTTGGCGGTTCTTGTAAGTATGGCGGCTTTAATACCGCTTGTTAACAATAAGATAAATAAATTAATATTAAATGCGGTTTCATCTGAATAGTTTTTAAAATGAATAAGGTTTACTGCATTTAACTTAATAGAATCGCTTAATTCTTCTATCTTATTAAAATATTTATCGCTTGATATCCAATTATTTGTATTATAATTAAATACATAAGAGTCGCAAGCATATTTATTAAGTAAAACCAGTAAAGTATCTTTTAATTTTAAGCTATAAGTATTTTTTTCATTGCTTTCATTTTTAAAATTATTTATATTATTTCCTAATATCATTGATTTTGGATATCTGAAGTCTATTTTTTGAATAATATTATTAGAAAAATTTATTATTGACTCATTACATCTATAATTAGATTGTAATAAAACTGCTTTTCCGGATGGATAGAATAAATCAAAACTGAGCAAATTAATAGAATCACCGCCGTTAAATCTATATATAGACTGGTCATCATCGCCTGCATATGTAATGTTGCCTCTTCCGTAATCAATTTTTTTAATTATTATATCGCTTAATAAATTAATGTCCTGATATTCATCGACTAAAATATATTTGTACATTTTTGCAATTTCAATTAAAATAGATTCGTTTTTAAATAATTTTAAAACATATTGTAAAATATCGTCAAAATTATATATTCCGTCAATTTTAGAATTACAAGCATTATTCTTGCAGTTATTTTCGGCATAAATTTTTGGGAGATTTTGGAAGCCTAAATATCTATAATAAATTTTTATGATAGAATAAAAAAAACTATGATAAGTATAAATTTTCAAATTATTTTTAATGATTGATGTATTGTCATTCAAATTAAAAGCTTTTAATATTCTATCTTTAATCTCACCGGCTGCATTATTAGTGAAAGTTAAAATTAAAATTTCATAAGGTGATATATAAATTGAAAGATGTAAGAATTTATTAACTATAACATTAGTTTTTCCTGAGCCGGCTCCTGCAATTATAATAACGGGATTATCGATTTCTTTTACAGCTGTTTTTTGAATCTTGCTTAAATCTGTTTTAAGATAAGAGCTGTATTCTTTTCTATTTAGTTCAAGAACTGATTTTATATTAATGCTTGATTTGCTGTTCGAATTGTTTTGAATATATGCGATGTAAGATAAAATTTTATAAATTAAAGAAGAAGAATTAAAATAAATTTCATAAAAATTAGAATAAACGGTTAACTGAATAAAATTATTATTCTTTGCATACGCGAATTTATTAAAATTAAATTTATCCAAAAAATTGAGTTTAATAATTATTTGGAAATTATTTGAATAATCAAGAATCAAATCTTCAGAATTTTGTTCAGGAACTTTTTTTGGATAAAAATTATGCTGCAGGGCTAAATCTAAAAATTTCTTTATACTTTGCGGATAAATTTCATTAGTTGTTGCAAGTCTGGTCATGCATAATAATTTTAGCCTGAGCTTAAATAAATCAATATAATTAGATTGCGAAAATGAAGAGTTAGCCGCAAGAGTATCGTACACATTTAAGATGGAAGCATTTAAACCCTCTAAGCAAGGTATAAAAATTACATTATTAGAATTTAGAAAGAAATCTATAATAGAATTAAAAAGCACAGCGTCGTTTAAATTATTAATATGGATGTTTTTAACAAATAAAAAATCAAAATTTTTATAATCTGCTAAAAATTTATCTAAACAAAAATTTAGCGGTTTTTTATTATAATTAATTATTAAATTATTTTTATAAATATCAAAATCTAATATATTGTAAGATAAACTGACGTTTAATTTATTTAGGAGATTAATAAAATAATTTATTTCATAAGAGCTTAAAAGTTCTGTACCGATAAGATTATGCCGATAAAATGCTATATGTTTAAAGAAATTTAGATTCATATTATGATAGAATAAATAATTAATAAAGTTTTATATTTATCATGAGAAATTAATTATATTATACAAACAAGATAAAAGAGATGCAGCATTTAAAAATACAATATAATGAAAAAGATAATTATTTCTATCTCGGGAATTATTTTCCAAAACGCAAAAGCATCGCAGATGCATTTTCTAATTTAATTATTCAGTACAAAAAAGGCAACAATTTTGCAATAAAATATTTTGAAAATATAATTGTAAATATTATATTTAATTATTTCTGGTTTTGTGATTTAATTATTCCTATTCCCACAAGTTCTTCCATGTTAGATGATTATTCAAATAAAATAATATGTCTGTCGTTAAAAGCTTTAAATATAATTAACTATAAAGACGATATATTAAAAAGAACTAAGGGGTATATGCCTTCACACATTACAAACAGAAGAAATTCGGCAGATATTGCAAATTCCGTGAAAGTAGTAAACGAGGAGCGCATTAAAAATAAAAAAATTATTTTATTTGATGATATAATAACAACTGGTCATACATCAGGTACAATCAGGGATATTTTAATATCAAGAGGAGCGGATTCGGTTATAATGTTATTTATAGGAAGAACAGTAAATTAAAATATTAAATTGTTATGGATGATATTATTTGCACTCTGGCATTAAAGAAAATTCCTGGTTTGAGCAACAGCCATATATTTATTTTACTTACGCATTTTGCAAATCCGTGCGATATATTTAATACAAATAAAACTGAATTTTTAAAAATTGGGCTCAGGAACGATATCATAGAAATATTAATGGATTCAAGAATCGTAAGAACCTCGTTTATGCACGCAATAGACGAAGTAGAAGAAGCTGCAAAAAATAATATTAAAATAATTACGTTTCAATCCCCTGAATATCCCGCTAATCTTTTATTTGTCAAAAATAAGCCTCCTATTTTGTATTACAAGGGGAATATTAAAGAAAACCTTAGATTTGCGGTTGCCGTTGTAGGACAAAGGAAACCGCCGGATTATTCCTGCGGCGTCACGGCAGATATAACAAAAAAAATAGGCAATGCCGGATTTTCAGTTATAAGCGGCTTGGCGGCAGGAATAGACTCGGTTGCGCACAGAACTTCCGTAGATAATAATATTAATACGATTGCGTTTATCGGTTCCGGATTGCTGGAACCTGTTTATCCGTCTCAAAATGAGGAGCTGTATCAGGATATAATATTAAAAAAAGGGGCTGTTATTTCTGAATTACCGCTGCACGAAAAATTATCGCCTAAAAATTTAGTTGCGCGCGACAGGCTTCAGAGCGGTTCGAGTTTAGCTGTATTTGCGATGTCTTCTCCGTTATCAAGCGGAACATTAAAGACGTGCAATTTTGCGTTTAAACAAAAAAGACCCGTATTTATTCCCGCTTACAAACCAGTCCTCATGGATAATTATTCAAATATGGGACTTAAATCGCTGCTGAATAAAAAAGGTGTTATTAATTTTAATGTTGAAAATATTGATTTAAACGATATAATTGATGAAATAAGAATAGTATATAACGATTTATATGAAGAAAAATATGAAAAGGCGGGGTATTTATTGGAACAGCCGGGATTATTCGGATGACTGATTGAAAATTCATGTATACATGTATATATGTTAGATAATATAACAAATAATGCAAATATAAAATTATATCCTTAATCTTGCAATAGAAAATATTTATACATTTCTTTGCTCGGTTACGCAAAATATAAGGAAAAGGTGTCAGATTTTATTTTTTTGCATATGAAATAGTTCAATTAACAAAGAAAATATTTGCAAAAAAAATAATCTGACACCTTTTCCGGGTAAACAACTTTCTATTGCAGTATTAAGTTATATATATTATATATATTGTATAGATAATGAAATAGGTTTGATAAATTTATAAAACAATTAAATACCGGAGGAAATTTTGAAGGTTAGTTTCAATTGGCTAAAAGAATATGTTGATTTTACCGGAAAAGAAAATTTAGTGCCGTCTCTGCTAAACAGCAGGACGATGGAGGTTGAAAAAATTATTGCTTATTCGGAAAAGAAATCGTTTAAAAATATAATAGTAGGAGAAGTGAAGGAAATCAAACCGCATCCGTCGAGTCCTAATTTTAATATTGCGACAGTCTATGCAGGGGAAGAAGCAGGACAAAAAACAATAGTTTATACGAAGGCTAAAGCAGAGTTAAGTATCGGCGATAAACCGCTGATAGCCATTAAAGGCGCTATTTTTGACGATGGACTGAAAATCAGAGAAAAATCTATCCTGGGGGTTGTTTCGGAAGGAGCATTCTGTTCCGAAAAAGAGTTGGGATTTTCTTTAAATATATCAAATATATTGAAATTTCCCGATGAACCTTTAGGAAAATCAGCATATGATATTTTTGAATTAAATGATACAGCTTTAGAGTTTGACCTTGAACCAAACAGACCGGATTTGTTCGGTATTCAGGGATTTGCTTATGAAATGTCGTCTATATTTGATAAAGATATAAATTTGCCTAATATAGACGAAGATATTGAATTTAGTATTGGCGGTTCGTATTCTTCAAAACCGGAAGAGCTTACGGTAATGATGAGCAATCCTGAAGCAGTTCCGTGTTATATTGCAGTACAAATTGACGGCATACTTGTCAAAGAATCCGACTTAGAAATTAAAAATAAATTAATTAAATCAGGGATAAGACCTATAAATAATATAGTAGATTTAACAAATTTAGTAATGCTCGAAACTGCCCAGCCGCTGCACGCCTTTGACAGAATTAAGCTTTCCGGCAGTAAAATTTTTCCGAGATTCAATAAAAAGAATGATGATGTTATTGTGACTATTGACAATAAAGAAAGAAAGCTCTTTGACGATTCAATAGTTATCGCCGATGAAGACAAGATTATTGCGCTTGGAGGAATTATGGGATGCATCTCAAGCGCAATAGATGCAAAAACAAATTCTGTCGTAGTTGAATCTGCCAATTTTAATATGTCAAACATTAGAAAAACATCAAGATTAATGGCGCTGAGGACTGATGCCTCTACAAGATTTGAAAAAGGATTAAGTCCCGTTTCCGCAATTAATGCCATGAAGAGGATTGTGCATCTGATTAAAAAAAATATTCCGGATGCTAAAGTAAATTGCTATTCGTATTACATTGCAGACATTGCAAAACCTAAAGAATTTCATATATATTTTAATGAATTATTTAATTTTTTAGGGCAATCCATAGATAAAAATAAAGTGTTAAAAATATTGTCAAGATTGGGCTTTAATGTCAGACTATCTGAAACGGAAGACGGTATTTTTGTTACTGCTCCGTATTTTAGAAGCGATATTTTTGATGCAATAAATATTTATGAAGAAATATTCAGAATTTATGGATACGACAAGGTTAAATCTACAATGCCTGAAGGTATTTTAAACTGTCCTGAAGCAAATATTAATTATCAGACATCTAAAGAAATAAAAGAAATACTGGGACATGCAGGTCTTGTTGAAATTATAACCCCGTCTTTTACGGGCAGCAAAGAACTTGAAATAATTTCTGAAAATTTGAATAATGCTCTGGAACTTCAAAATCCTATTTCAGTAGAGTTTAATTATCTGAGAACAAGCCTTATACCGGATTCTCTTAAGACATTAAATCAAAATTTAAAAAAATACAAAGATATTAAAATTTATGAAATAGGAAAAATTTATTTTAGCAAGGATAATGATGATAATAAAAAGTATGCGGATAATTATCCGGTCATAGAAAAAAATAGACTGTGCGGAGCATTTTGTTCCGGTATAAAATTTCAGAGCGAAGATACTGAATTTTACAAGATAAAAGGTACGGTAGAATTTTTATTTTCAAATCTTGGAATAAAAAAATATAATTTTTTGCAGCCAAAAGAGCATAAAATATTTGATATAGACAGAACGCTTGAAATTTTTATCGGTAAATCTTCAGCCGGTTTTTTCGGCGAAATCAAAACCGGCATACTTGAAGAATTCGGTTTAGAATTCAGGGTAGGCGTGTTTGATATAGATTTTGAGGCTATAAAAGAATTTATTTCTCATAAAAAAAATTTTATAGCTCCTTCCAAATATCCTATCATAGAGCAGGATATTTCGATTATTGCGCCTATGGATTTGGAATATGGTGAAATTGAGAAATTTATTAAGAAATTTTCAAATCTTATAAAAAATATTGTTTTAATTGACGTTTACAGAGGGAAACAGATAGAAAAAGGAAAGATAGCGTATTTAATCAGATACGATGCCTCCGATGACTCAAGAACATTAACGATGAAAGAAGTGAACGAACTGAGAGACAGACTGATATTAGAGCTGAATAAAAATTTCGGAATTGTTCTGAGAGGATAATAATTATTTAACCACTTTAAAACATTTGCACTTTAGATAAAAAAAAATTATAATAAATAGCAGGGATAATAATATTTTATTAAATTAATTAATGGGGTTTGCGTATCTTTATGGTAAATATATTGCAGTCGTTTTTTTCAAGCGGAATATTAATAGATATTTTAGCATTTGTTATAGTTGTCAGTATAATCGTAGTGTTCCATGAGTTCGGACATTTTATAGTAGCTAAAATGCTCGGAGTAAAGGTTGAAAATTTTTCTCTGGGGTTCGGACCTAAATTAATATCCAAAAAAATAGGCGAGACCGAGTATGCAGTTTCGGCATTGCCGCTCGGAGGCTATGTAAAACTCCTCGGAGAAGATCCAGAAGAAGAACTTTCTCCTGAAGATGAAAAAAGGTCTTTCAGTAAACTTAGCCCTTTTAAAAAATTTTTAATCGTATTTTTTGGACCTGTTTTTAATTTTGTTTTAGCGCTGGTTATTTTAACGATAATTTTTTCGGCAGGCAAACCGATATTAAAATCGGTTGTTGGGAAGGTTATGAAAGGATATCCGGCAGCTGCTGCGGGACTAAAAAAAGGCGATATTATAACATCCGTAAACGGCAAAAAAATATGGAAATGGTCTTCGCTTGCAGCATATATTCAAAAATACGGTAAGCACACTATTGCATTAGGTGTAAAGCGCCCTATTAATGCAGCGTCAAACAATAAAATTGCTAAAAAATTACCGATAACCGGTAAAACGGATTATTCTAAAACGTTTTTAATTAATATCAAACCGAGGCTTGTTTCCGGTCTTAACATATTTAAACAGAAAATTACCCGCTATATTATAGGAATCTACCCTTCAAATGTTACGGTAAACCAGGGCAGTAATATATTTTCCGCATTCTATTCAGGGTTAAAAGAGGTCTGGTTTATTATCTATATAACGATATTCAGCGTGTATATGCTTATAGCCGGCAAGATACCGGCCACCGATTTAGGCGGACCGATTATGATCGCCCAGCTATCCGGCAGAGCGGCTTCAATGGGGTTGTCCCAGTTCTTTTATTTTATAGCGGTTATCAGCGTCAATATCGGATTAGTCAATTTGTTCCCTATACCGGCTTTGGACGGCGGACATATTCTATTTTCATTTATTGAAATGATCAGGCGCAGACCGCTTAGTCCAAAATTTCAGGAAAATGCTGCCAAAATCGGGTTTGCCTTTCTTATAATGTTGCTGTTGTTTGTTTCTTACAATGACATAATGAGGAATATTAAGACTTAATTAGATTTGCAAATTTGTATTTATGCATATTCTGTCGTTTAATTTATTTTATTATTTTGCAGGTATTTTTATTTAATACCGCAATTTTAAACCTTTTTTAATTATGCTGTTTCTATCATGCTGTTTTTATCAATAGATACTTCCGGCAGTTATTCGTGTACTTGCCTGATTGGCGATAACTGCGAGATTGTTGCTGAAAATAATATCGTTTTAAATGAAAATAAACATTTTAAAGAACTTAATAGTAAACAATTAGTACCTTCAACCCTGATATTTAAACAATTAGACGGTATATTATCAGATGCCGGATTAAATTTAACCGATATTGGGGGTATCGCTATTACTTTAGGTCCCGGTTCATTTACTGGAATAAGAGTTTCACTTTCTATTGCCAAAACATTGGCTTACAGTCTAAATTTGAAAATATCCGGAGTCGAAAGTCTATATGCGTGTGCGTATTCATTTATAAATAAAAGCGATAATTTTTATCTTACTGTTATAAAAGAATTTATAAAAGATAAATTTTATTTTGAAATTTATAAAATAGAAAATGGCACCCTTAAAAAATTTAAAAGTTTAGAAACAGGAAATGCAAATGAAATCGCTTGCTCAATTGATAAGTTAAATATCAAATCGGATTTTGTTTTTTTAGGCAGTTATAATAAATGCAAATTAAATGAAAATGTTCAGTTATTTAATAATAGCGGAATAGAAGTAAAGGTCTTCGATAATCTGAGATTGGCATATTTGTCGGGAATAATTGCTATTAATAAATTTGCCGATAATAAGAAAGAACAGTCGGATTTTCAAGATATAACGGGTCTTTCGCCTGTTTATGTATATAGCGGCGGAGCTTTTTAAAATATTAATAATATAAATTTTAAAATTTGGAGGTCATAGCATGCAATGGCTTGATGACAATGAACAAAAGATTGCCGATGTTTTAATACAAACAAATTCAGATTTTAAAAAAATTTACGAAGAACATATCGATATAGATAAAAAATTAGATAAATTTACTACAAAACCTTTTTTGACGCCTGAAGAACAAAAAACAATAAAAGAATTAAAACTTAAAAAACTTAACGGAAATGATATTATGAATCAAATGATTAAATCAAATATTATTAACGGGTGATATAATGAAAAGCGATAATATTAAAAAAGGCGTAGATAAAACGCCGCATAGAGCACTGCTCTACGCAACCGGTATTACAAATCAAGAAATGCGCAAACCTTTTATAGGTATTGCTTCAAGTTTTACAGATCTCATACCAGGACATGTAGGGATGAGAGATCTTGAAAGAGCAGCCGAAAATGGAGTATATAGCAACGGGGGACACCCGTTCATTTTTGGCATACCCGGTATTTGCGACGGGATAGCTATGGGTCATAAAGGAATGCATTACTCGCTGCCATCGCGCGAGCTTATAGCGGATATGGTTGAGACCATTGCAGAGGCCCATTCCCTTGATGGTTTAATACTGCTTACCAACTGTGACAAAATTACACCGGGTATGCTTATGGCAGCTCTCAGGCTTAATATACCGGCAATAGTTGTCACTGCAGGACCGATGCTTTCCGGGCATTATCACGGCAAAAGACTTTCTTTTGTCAGAGACACATTTGAAGCTGTGGCAAAATATAAAGTAAGTGAAATATCCGAAAATGAACTTATGGATCTTGAAATGTGTGCATGTCCAGGTCAAGGCTCATGTCAGGGATTATATACCGCAAATACTATGGCTTGTCTTACCGAGGTTATGGGAATGTCGCTGCCGGGCGCCGGAACTGCACTGGCCGGCTCTGCAATTAAAAAAAGGATGGCATTTGAAAGCGGAATCAGAATAGTAGATTTAGTGAAAGAAAATATACTGCCGCGTAATATTGTTACAATGGATGCGCTGCACAATGCTATTATGGTCGATGTTGCACTCGGCGGTTCTTCTAATTCTGTTTTGCATTTGCTTGCAATAGCTAATGAAGCCGGAATCAAATTAGATTTAAAACTTTTCGACGAAATTTCTAGAAAAACTCCGCAATTATCAAGTTTAAGACCGGCAGGAGAATATTTTCTGGAAGATTTAGATTTTGCCGGCGGTATTCCTGCACTTTTATATGAACTCAGGTCGCTTGTGAAAGATTCAACGAATGTAAGCGGGCTTTCAGTTAAAGAAATAATTGACGGGGTCAGATATGTAAACAACGAAATAATTAGAAAAATTGACAATCCTTACAGAACTGAAGGCGGAATTGCTGTATTATACGGTAATTTAGCTCCAAAGGGGGCTATCATCAAATCAAGCGGCGTCGGTCCGTCTATGATGAAATTTACAGGAAATGCCAGAGTTTTTGAGAGCGAGGAAGATTCTATGAAGAGTATATCCTCAGGAGAAATAAAACCTGGGGATATTGTAGTTATAAGATACGAAGGACCTAAAGGAGGTCCTGGCATGAGAGAAATGTTGGCGCCTACCTCTCAAATAGTCGGTATGGGATTAGGAGATAAAGTTGCTCTTATAACAGACGGGCGGTTTTCAGGGGGCACAAGAGGTCCATGTATCGGGCATATTTCCCCTGAAGCTCAGGAAGGCGGTCCTATAGCTCTTGTTAACGAAGGCGATAGAATTGAAATCGATATAAACGAAAGAAAACTTAATGTGCTCCTCAGCGATAACGAATTAAGTCTTAGGAAATTAAACTGGAAGAAAAAAGAGAAAAAAATAGATTATGGTTATTTAGCAAGATATTCCGATATTGTTTCATCAGCTGACGAGGGGGCAATCGTAAATAGAAAGGTGAGAAAATGATTAAAGAAAATAAAAAACAATTAATGACCGGCTCTAAAATTCTTATTGAAAGTCTAATAAAAGAAGGCGTAGATACTATTTTCGGGTATCCCGGAGGTGCAGTACTCAATATTTATGATGAGCTTTTTAATTATAGAGATAAACTAAATCATATTCTGGTGCGTCATGAACAGGGCGCTGCGCATGCTGCAGACGGTTATGCCAGAGCTACCGGCAAAGTCGGTGTCGTATTGGTAACTTCAGGACCGGGCGCTACTAACACGATAACCGGTATTGCTACAGCATATATGGATTCAGTTCCTATGGTAATTATTACCGGACAGGTTCCGACAAGCCTAATCGGAAATGACGCTTTTCAGGAAGCCGATACAGTAGGCATAACAAGACCCTGTACGAAGCATAATTATTTAGTAAGAGATGTCGAAGATCTTGCAAGGATTGTTAAAGAGGCATTTTACATTGCTTCAACGGGCAGACCAGGTCCGGTGCTTATAGACATTCCTAAAGATATTTCTTCGAACGTTGCTGAATTTGATTATCCTGAGAGTATTGAAATGCGAAGCTATAATCCTACTTATTTTGGTCATCACGTTCAAATATTAAAGGTTGTTGATGAACTTCTGAAGGCTGAAAAGCCTATGTTTTATATAGGAGGAGGAGTAATAAGTTCAAATGCCGCGAATGAGCTTAAAGAAATTGCAGAAATGTTAGATCTGCCTATTGTTTCCACCCTCATGGGGCTTGGGGGATTTCCGTCGGAACATGCTTTGTTTTTTGGAATGCTCGGGATGCATGGGACTTATGCAGCTAACACCGGTATATCAAATGCCGATTTTATCGTGGCGGTAGGTTCAAGATTTGATGACAGAGTGACCGGCAAAGTAGACGAATTCGCCGGAAAGGCGAAGTTTGCACATATTGATATAGACCCGTCTTCTATAGGTAAAAATGTTAAAATAGATATTCCGGTCGTAGGAGATGTTAAATCTGTTTTAAACAGTATGCTGGAAATTTTATCGTTAAAATCAAAAGAAATTGAATCAACGCAATATAAAAGAATGAAATGGTTAGAAGAACTTAATATGTATAAATATGAGCATCCTCTTTCATATAAAATGACTGATATCATAAAACCTCAGTTTGTTGTTGAAAAAATATATGAATTAACCGACGGAGAGGCTATTATAGCAACAGAAGTCGGGCAAAATCAAATGTGGGCTGCGCAATTTTATAAATTTAAAAATCCGAGATCGTTATTAACGTCCGGAGGATTAGGCACTATGGGATATGGATTTCCTGCAGCCATCGGCGCCCAGGTAGCATTTCCGAACAGAACAGTATTTGATATTGCGGGAGACGGCAGTATTCAAATGAATATACAGGAATTAGCCACAGCCGTCCAGTATAATCTGCCTGTGAAAATAGCAATAATAAATAATAATTTTCTTGGTATGATAAGGCAGTGGCAGGAATTATTTTATGAGAAGAGATATTCATTTTCTAAATTAAACGTAAACCCGGATTTTGTTAAACTGGCAGAAAGTTACGGCGCCGTCGGCTTAAGAGCGAACAAACCAGAACAGGTGGAAGATGTTTTGAAAACGGCATTATCGATAAGAAAACCTGTTATTATGGATTTCGTCGTCGCTCAAGAAGAAGGGGTTTATCCTATAGTTGCGCCAGGTTATCCGATTACGGGAATGCTGCTTGTGTAACCGTCTTAAACGTAATGAAGTATTTTTTTGCAATTACAATGATTATACGCTGCAATTTTTTGCTAAGATTTATATTGCGGTTACTTAACGGAATGTAATTATTTATTTTTGTTAATTAAATTTTTACAATAATTAAAGGGAAAATATGATGGAAAAAAACCATATTTTATCTATACTTGTTGAGAATGAGTCCGGCGTGCTGGCAAGGGTAGCAGGACTTTTTTCTGCTAGGGGGTTTAATATAGACGGAATAAGCGTCGCAGGCACGCTTGAAAAAGATGAATCAAAGATGATAATATCGACTTACGGCGATGAGCAAATATTAGAGCAAATTACAAAACAGCTGAACAGACTTATCAATGTCATTAAAGTTCAGGAGCTTACTGATGATGAATCAGTGATGAGGCAGACAGTTCTTGTGAAAGTAAATGCCGACGATTCTACTAAAAATGAAATATTTCGTATCAAGGAAATATTTGAGGCAAGAATTGTTGATGTAAGCCGCAACGCCTACGTTCTGGAATTTAGCGGGTCAGCTAAAAAAATGGAAGCATTTATTGAACTGATAAGACCTATAGGTATTAAAGATATTGTTAAAACAGGAACGATAGCGATAACAAGGTCTAAAAAATAAATATCTTTTTAAATTTATTCAGTTTTTTGCACAGATATATACATTTTAATATTCTAATATTAAAAAACTTAATATAAATATAACAATAACATAAAAATATTAATAGAACAGCTTTAATATTAATTATTAATGGAGGATGTATGAATATTTATTATGATAAAGATGCTGATTTAAGATTAATTCAATCAAAAACCGTTGCAATTATAGGATATGGTTCCCAGGGTCATGCGCATGCGCTAAATCTCAGAGATTCAGGCGTTAAAGTTATTTTAGGTTTAAGAGCCGATGGTCCTTCCTATATGAAGGCTAAAAACGCGGGTTTTGAAGTCTTCACCGTTGCAGAAGCATCTAAATTAGCGGACATTATCATGATTCTTTTGCCTGACGAACTCCATGGCAAAGTTTATAAAAGTGAAATAGAGCCAAATTTGAAAGAGGGAAAATATTTAGTTTTCGCTCACGGATTCAGCATACATTTTGGTCAGATAACCCCTCCCAAAAATATAAATATTTTTATGGTTGCGCCAAAAGGACCCGGTCATTTAGTGAGACGCGAATTTGAAAATGGCGGAGGAGTGCCGGATTTAATTGCGGTCGAGAATGATTTTTCCGGAAATACAAAAAACATGGCATTAGCCTATGCTTCCGGTATCGGCGGAGGCAGAGCAGGAATTCTCGAGAGTACCTTCAGGGAAGAAACTGAAACCGATCTGTTCGGAGAACAGGCGGTGCTTTGCGGAGGTTTGAGCGCGCTAATGACTGCCGGATTTGAAACACTTGTTGAAGCTGGATACGAAGAAGAAAGCGCTTATTTTGAATGCATTCATGAAATGAAATTAATAGTAGACCTTATTTATGAAGGCGGAATCAGCAACATGAGGTATTCAATAAGCAATACCGCTCAATACGGCGATTTAACAAGAGGTCCGAGAATAATTAACGAAAATATTAAAGCAGAAATGAAGAAGATTCTCGACGAAATAAGGTCAGGCAAATTCGCATCGGAATGGATGGTAGAAAACGAGGTAAACAGACCCACTTTTAACGGCTTAACAAAAAGAGGAGAAGACCATCCGCTTGAAAAAGTAGGTAAAAAATTGAGGTCGCTGATGCCTTTTATTACCAAAAACAAAATAGTAGATCAGACTAAGAATTAACAACGGAAATTAATAACGGCGGCAGGCATTAATTCAAAATAGCCTTATCCGTATTTAACTATACTGAACAAATTAATATCTTAATCCTGCAGTAGAAAATCGTTATGCATTTCTTTGCTCTGTTAAGCAAAAGATAACTTTCTATTGCAGGATTAAAATAATATTTATATTTATGAAATTGATTGCTAAAGAAAAAGGTGTCAGATCTTATTTTTTTGCGTATGGCATAGTTCAATTAACAAAGAAAATATTTGCAAAAAAATTAATCTGACACCTTTTTCGATCTTAATACTGTTGATACTTATGAAATTGATTGCTAAAGAGGGTATAAAGCTAATAATATTTCCTTTAGTGTGTTTTGTTATTTTTACATCTTTATATTTAATATTGAATATTAGCGCAAACGGTCTGCAGTATATTTTTGCAGGTTTTTCGGCAATATTTTTTATTTTGTTCCTCTTTAGCATTTATTTTTTTAGAGACCCGGAAAGAAAAGCATCGGCAGATAAAAATGAAATAATATCGCCTGCCGACGGTAAAATTATTTATGCAGAAAAAATTTACGACGAAAGATATCTTAAAAAAGATGTTTTCAAAATAAGTATTTTTATGTCGCTGTTTAATGTCCATGTAAACAGAATTCCTATATCCGGCAATGTGATAGAAATAAAGTATAACAAAGGAAAATTTTTTTCTGCAAATTTAGATAAAGCTTCATCGGAAAATGAATATAATGCGGTAATTTTAGAAATAGACGCTCCCGATAATGCAGCAGGCATGAGTAAAAATGCATATCATAAAAACGGCAAAACAATTATAGCATTTGTGCAAATAGCCGGACTTGTCGCAAGAAGAATAGTCTGTAAAATTAATAAAGGCGACAGAGTTGTTGCAGGTGACAGGTTTGGACTTATTAAATACGGTTCAAGAATGGATTTATATCTGCCGTCAGATTTTATTGCCTATGTGAAAGTCAATGACAAAGTGTATGCCGGTGAAACTTTAATAGGCAGAATAAGTTGAAGAATAAGCAGAAATACAACATTCATTTTAAGCATTATAAAAATAAATTGACTAAGACGGCTGATGAGTTTTTTGTGCTCAGCAGAAATAAAGGCATATATTTTTTCCCAAACCTCATTACGAGTTTATCGCTATTTTCAGGATTCTATTCAATAATAAATTCTATTGACGGTAAATTTTATATTGCGGGATGGCTTATAGTAATTTCAATTTTACTAGACGGCTTAGACGGAAAGGTTGCAAGAATAACTAATACAAGTTCAAAATTCGGGATAGAATATGATTCTCTGTCGGATTTGATAGCATTTGGCGCTGCTCCGTCAATATTAGTATATATATGGCAATTAAAAAATTTCGGGAAAATAGGTTGGGCGCTCATATTTGTATATTTTATCGGCGCAGCGTTAAGGCTTGCCAGATTTAATATTCAGGTAAATTCAGTAGAAAACAAAAAATTTACAGGATTGCCTTCCCCTGCGGCAGCAGGAATGGCGGTTTTCTCTATTTTCGTTATTGCGTATTTTAAAGTTGCCGTAAATGAGCATATAGCAATGATGGTTATTATGCCCCTGCTCGGGCTTTTAATGATAAGCAATATAAGCTATTATGCAATGAAAGATTTAAGTTTTTTTAAGAAAAGGCCTTTCGAAATCCTCGCTCTTGCGTCATTAATGGTAATAATCATAATAATCAAACCGGTCATTATGTTTTTTTTAATTTTTTTTGTCTATTGTTTTATTTCGCCGCTATTGTATTTTTATCTTAATAATGGTAAGATAAAAGTCAAAAATGAAGACAAAGATATATAAAAGTTTCATAATAGCAGAATAGTATAAATTAGAACAAATCACATATCATATATATAATATAAAAATTAAATATTTTCTTTGCTGCAATATATTTATTGCATACTATTTTGCATAAGAGAGGTTTAATATATGGCTTACGATAAAAATAAAAGAGCTATAAGAATATTTGATACTACACTCAGAGACGGGGAACAGTCTCCCGGTGCAAGCATGAATATTGAGGAAAAACTTAATCTTGCCCGCCAACTTGCAAGACTTGGAGTTGATACAATTGAGGCAGGTTTTCCTATAGCTTCCGACGGTGATTTTGAGGCTGTAAAAGCTATTGCGCAGGAAATAAAAAATGTTGAAATAGCCGGACTTGCAAGAGCTAATGAAAAAGATATATATAGGGCTTATTCCGCCGTAAAATTTGCGGAAAAACCGGTAATACATACATTTATTGCCACATCCGACGTGCATTTAAAATACAAATTAAAAATGACGCGCGAAACTCTGCTTGAAAAAGCCGCTAATATGGTCAGATACGCGAAGTCTTTCGTTGAAGAAGTTGAATTTTCTGCCGAAGATGCTTCACGGACCGAATTAGATTTTTTAAAGATAGTATTAGAAGAAGTTATAAAAGCAGGGGCTACTAGGCTGAATATTCCAGATACGGTAGGTTATGCAACGCCTTTTGAATTTTATAATTTCATAAAAGACCTAAAAACTAAAGTTAAAGGGATTGAAAATATTATTTTAAGCGTACACTGTCATAACGATCTCGGACTCGGAACCGCTAATTCTCTATCTGCTATACTTGCGGGAGCCAATCAAATCGAATGTACTATTAACGGCATAGGAGAAAGAGCCGGAAATGCGGCATTGGAAGAGATTGTTATGGCGCTGAATGTCAGAAAAGATATATATAATGCAGAAACAAATATTAAGACTTCGGAATTATACAGAACTTCGCAGCTGCTCACTTATACTACCGGTATTTCTGTTCAGCCTAATAAAGCCATTGTCGGAAAAAATGCATTTGCTCATGAAGCAGGCATTCATCAGGACGGTATTTTAAAAGAAAAAACCACTTATGAAATAATGACCCCGGAATTAGTCGGCAGACAGTCCAATGAATTGGTGCTCGGAAAACATTCAGGCAAACACGCGTTTAAAGAAAGACTTGAATCACTGGGATATTTGCTGAGCGAAGACGAAATAGACAAGGCCTTTATAAAATTTAAGGCGTTAGCGGACAGAAAAAAGGATATATACGACGAGGACATAGATTCGTTAGTTGCAAAAAATTCTAAACATTTTGAGAAATATGAACTGAAATATGTTAATGTTGTATGCGGGGATACGGTTACCCCGCTTGCTATGGTTAAAGTTGCGGTAGACGGAGATTTAAAAACATCTTCCGAATGGGGCAACGGACCGGTGGATGCCGTTTATAATTCAATAAGAAAAATCACCGGTTCAAACTGTGCAGTCATAGGTTATGAAGTAAAATCTATCAGGGGAACTACTCAGGCTCAGGGTGATGTCAGTGTTACTATTGAAGATGCAAATATTCATTTTACAGGAAGAAGCGCCCACACCGACATTGTCGTTGCAAGCGCCAAAGCATACATTAACTGCTTAAACAAACATTATGTATATAATAAAAATTTAGAAAATATTTCGGAAAAGGAATGCGATTCTGTTTATCGCGCATAAAATAATGCGCAGCAAATAAATATTAAAAATATAGCTGAAAAAATACTGAAAAAAATATAATAAAATTTTATTATTAACGAGGTAAATTTTATGTCTAATCCGCTTACGATTACAGAAAAAATAATTCTTGCCCATACCGATTTAGAATCATGTTCTCCGGGAGATATTGTAAGCGCAAGAGTGGATATTGCATTAGGAAATGACATAACGGCTCCCATAGCGATAAGAGAATTCGATACGATAGGAGTATGCGATGTTTTTGACAGGGAAAAAATAGCGCTCGTTCCAGACCATTTTGTTCCAAATAAAGATATAGCAAGCGCTAAACAGGCAAAAACATTAAGAGAATTTGCAAAAAAATATAATATAAAATATTATTTTGAAAGCGGCGAGGTCGGCATTGAGCATGCTCTTTTACCGGAGCAGGGAATAGTGCTCCCCGGCGACCTAGTCATAGGCGCAGATTCTCATACATGCACCTACGGGGCATTAGGGGCTTTTTCAACCGGAGTGGGTTCGACAGATTTAGCTTATGCGATGGCGTTCGGAGAAGCATGGCTTAAAATTCCGTATTCCATAAAAGTTGTCTTTGACGGAAAACCCAATAAATGGGTGTCAGGTAAAGACTTAATACTGTTTCTTATAGGCAAGATAGGGGTTGAAGGAGCCAATTATATGGCGTTGGAATTTTCCGGCACAACATTCAAACATCTTACTATGGCAGACAGATTTTCTATTTCAAATATGGCAATAGAAGCCGGTGCTAAAAGCGGAATATTTGAACCCGACGAGATTACCGAAGAGTACGTTTCCGGTAGGGCTAAAAGAGATTACATAATATATAAGAGCGATCCTGATGCGCAATATTTAAAAACGCTAAAATATGATACTGCTGAAATAAATCCTCAGGTAGCATTTCCTCATCTTCCTGAAAACAGCGTGGATGTTAAAGAAGCATCCGCTAAAAATATTAAAATAGACCAGTCCGTCATTGGCTCATGCACCAACGGCAGAATAGAAGATTTAAGAATTGCCGCTTCAATCTTAAAAGGCAAAAAAATAGCAAAATACACCAGATTGATAGTAATACCCGCAACGCCGGAGATATACCTGATGGCTGAGAAAGAAGGACTTATAGACATATTTATGAATGCAGGAGGGGTTGTAAGCACTCCGACCTGCGGACCGTGTTTAGGCGGCTATATGGGTATCCTTGCAGACGGAGAAAGAGCTATATCTTCGACGAATAGAAATTTCAAAGGAAGAATGGGCGACATAACGAGTGAAGTGTACCTTGCAAATCCTGCCGTATGCGCTGCTTCGGCTATAGCCGGCAAGATATCGTCGCCGGATGAAGTTGTGTAAGCATAATTGTTTAAAGGAAAATTGTTAGCATCTTTTTTCAGTATAGTTTTGTATGCTATATTGATTATTCTGCATACTGCGGAAATATGTTGTGCAGCTGATGAATCTGTATTCTAAACTGCTGAGGAATAAAGTATTTGGCTCTAAATAAATTAAATAGAATATTAGAGGTATTCCTATGTTATTAAAAGGCAAAGTATTTAAGTTCGCGGATAATATAGACACTGACGCTATAATCCCTGCAAGATATTTAAATGATTCCGACCCCGAAAATTTAAGAAAGCATTGCATGGAAGACGCCGACCCTTCGTTTGCGTCCAAAGTCAATAAAGGAGATTTTATTGCTGCAGGCGTCAATTTCGGGTGCGGTTCTTCAAGAGAGCATGCGCCTATTGCTATAAAAGCATCAGGTGTTCCTTTAGTAATTGCAAAAAGTTTCGCAAGGATATTTTATAGAAATTCGTTTAATATCGGACTTTTGATTTTAGAAGCGGATACCGATTCTATTGATTCGGAAGATGTTCTTGAAGTAGATACGGACAAAGGAGAGATTAAAAACCTAACTAAAAATATTACAGTACACGCAAAACCTATACCTAAATTTATGGCTGAGTTAGTCAGCGCAGGAGGATTAATGGAGCATGCCAGAAAAAGGGTAAAAAAAGAAGGGGAACTTAAAAAATGATGAAGCTTGCGTTATTTGCCGGTGACGGCATTGGGATCGAAGTCACAAAAGAGGCGGTAAAGGTCTTAAAATATCTGTTAGATTTAAACTCAATAAATTATGAAATTGAAGAAGGGCTTGTAGGCGGCGCTTCTTTTGAAGCGTACGGAAAGCCTTTAACCGATGAAACCCTTAAAATAGCAAAAGATTCAGACGCCGTTATATTCGGAGCGGTAGGAGGTACTAAATGGGAGCCTCTTCCAATAGAACTGAGACCGGAAAAAGCCCTTTTAGGGTTAAGATATGAATTAGATTTGTACGCAAATTTGCGTCCGGCAAAGGTGTATGATGATTTAATAGATGCGTCGCCGCTGAAAAAAAATATTGTAAGCGGCACGGATATGCTTATCGTTAGAGAACTTACCGGCGGGATATATTTTGGACAGCCCCGCGGCGTTGAAGATATGCCCGACGGTTCAAAGAAAGGATTTAATACGCTTGTTTATACTACTAAAGAAATTGAAAGAATCGCAAAGATAGCTTTTGATATTTCTATGAAAAGAAGGAAAAAAGTTTTATCGGTTGACAAGGCAAACGTTTTGGAATCTACCGAGTTATGGAGAAATGTTGTGGCGGATGTGTCAAAGAGCTATCCTGAAGTTGAACTGTCCAATATGTACGTCGATAATTGTTCCATGCAGCTTATTAAGCAGCCTGCATCGTTTGATGTCATAGTGACTACCAATATGTTTGGAGATATATTGAGCGATGAAGCTTCAATGGTGTCCGGCTCTATAGGAATGCTTCCTTCTGCAAGTTTAAACGGAAAAAAAGGTATGTACGAACCTATTCACGGGAGCGCTCCCGATATTGCGGGACAAAATAAAGCAAATCCGTTAGCAACTATTCTTTCTGTCGCCATGATGCTCAGATATAGTTTTGACGAGGATAATCTTGCCGATTATATTGAAAAATCCGTTGAAAATGTTATAAAAAATGGTTACAGAACGCCGGATATTTACTCCGGAGCGGCAGGTCTAAAATTGGTAGGCACATCCCAAATGGGAGAAGCTGTTTTATCTGAATTAAAAAATGCAGTACGAGCGTAGCTTATAAAATTATAACCCTTATTATTTATTTATAAAATATAATAATGAAAAAAGATAAATACAATATTGCGGTATTGGGCGCAACCGGTCTTGTCGGCAGAGAGATGATAGAAATTTTACAGGAAAGAAAGTTTCCGGTAAATAATCTTTTTTTGCTGGCTTCAGAACATTCTGCCGGAGAACTTATTCAATTCAGCGGAACGGATTATGCGGTCGAACCGGTGTCCGAAGATTATTTTAAATTACACAATATAGATATTGTGCTTTCAAGTCCCGGTGCGGCGGCAAGTTCAAAATACAGTCCTATAGCTGCCAAAGAAGGTGCAGTTGTTATAGATAACACGTCCTTCTTCAGGATGGATCAAGACGTTCCTCTAATCGTTCCTGAGGTAAATCCTGAAGATATTAAATATTTCAGTAAGAAAAATATAATTGCAAACCCCAATTGCTCTACAATACAGATGCTTGTTCCTCTAAAACCTATTCACGATAAATATAAAATTAAAAGAATTGTGGTTTCAACATATCAGTCCACTTCTGGTGCCGGTAAGAAAGCTATAGACGAATTATTTTACGAAACGGTAGATATAATAAATTCTAAAGGCGAAGCAGCCCCTCCTGATAAATTTCCGGTACAAATTGCATTTAACTGCATTCCGCAAATAGATGTTTTTAGCGAAGATGGGTATACCAAAGAAGAAATTAAAATGGTGAAAGAAACACACAAAATATTTCATGACGAAAATATCGGGGTATGCGCCACGGCAGTGAGAGTTCCGGTAATGTTCTGTCATGGAGAGTCTATCAATATTGAAACTGAAAATGCTTTTGATATTAAAGATGTACAATTATTATTGTCTAACACTAAAGGCGTAAAAATTATTGATGATATTTTTAGCGATAATGCAGATGAAAGATATCCCTATCAAACCATGGTGAGCGGGAGCGATGATGTGTACGTCGGCAGAATAAGGCGGGATTTATCAATTAAAAACGGTATCAATTTATGGGTCGTAGCTGATAATGTAAGGAAGGGCGCTGCATTAAACGCCGTCCAGATAGCCGAGATATTGATAAATAATTATATATAAATATATATTTAAACATTGAATGGCTGCCGGAACACAAAATAAAGAAATTCTAAAAAATTTATCGGTAGTTTCTTTTTATACGTTTATCAGCAGAATTTTGGGTTTGCTGCGCGATGTCGCCATAGCGTATTTTTTCGGCGCGGGCTATTTTACGGATGCGTTTTTTGTAGCCTTTAGAATTCCGAATCTTCTTAGAAGGCTTTTTGGCGAAGGCGGAATTTCTGCCGCCTTTATTCCTGTCTATTCAGACAATATTGTTAATAAATCTAAAGAACAGTCTGAAGACCTTTTGATGACGGTTTTTACGATTCTGTTTGTTATACTCCTGATATTGTCGCTATTGGGAGTTATTTTTTCCTCTTTTTTTGTTACAATAACCGCTCCGGGTTTTATCGGCAAACATTTAGAATATGATCTTACGGTTTTTTTAACTAGGATTATGTTCCCATACATAATTTTAATAGGTCTTACAGCTTTTTTCGCAGGAATTTTAAATGTGCACGGATCGTATGGTCCGGGCGCTTTTTATCCTATAATTTTAAACATAGTGCTAATACTCAGCGCACTATTCTTAAGGTCTTTTTTTCATTTTAAGATTATATCTTTGGCTATCGGCGTGATAATCGGAGGCGTCCTGCAATTATCGTCTCAAATTTATTATATAAAGCGTAAAAAAATAAAATTAGGATTTAGATTCCATATTAAAAATAAAGATGTTAAAACGGTATTTAAGCTTTTAACGCCTTCTCTTCTGGGCATGGCTGTCATACAATTAAATTTGCTGTTTGATACGCTGCTGGCGTCATTTTTGCCTGTCGGAAGCATTTCCTATCTGTATTATGCCGATAGACTTTATCAATTTCCTCTTGGAGTATTTGCTATTGCTCTGCAAACCGCCATTTTTCCGATCATGTCGGCTTCTTTTGCAAGACAGAACAGCGAAGAAATAAGACATTCCTTTAATTTTGCAACATCGCTTATGTTTTTTATAATTATTCCTTCAAGCATCGGTTTAATACTTCTTAGAAGCCAGTTAGTAGATATAATATATATGCACGGATTGTTCAACGGTTTCGACGCAAGGCAGACGGTTTCCGTATTATTATTTTTCATAGTAGGATTATGGGCATCTGCATTATTAAAAACGGTAGTTCCCGTGTTCTATTCAATGAAAGATACAAAAACACCGGTTAATGCAGCTATATATGCTTTAATAATTAACATTATACTTGCGGTCATTTTAATGAAAATTATGGGCGTAGACGGGTTAGCTCTCGCATCAAGTATTTCTTTAATATTTAATTATTTCTTTCTTCTTAATAAAATAAACAAAAAAAATAAATTTAAATTTAATAAAGAATTTTTTATATCTTTTTTGAAAACGATTTTCGCAGGAATTGTTATGGGGGCTTTAGTTGAATTTGTGATTATTGAAAGTATGCGCTTCGGATTAGATCTGCTTTTTATTATAATATTAGCATTATTTACAGGTATTTTGTCGTACTTGGGAGCATCTGCCGCCGTTAAAAATGAAATGCTGGAATTTTTATACAATAATATTTTAAAAAAAAATAAAACTAATCAAATTTAGTAAAGTTAAGTCAAAGGAAAAGGTGTCGTGGAAATAGAAAAAGGTGTCAGATCTTATTTTTTTGCATACGAAATAGTTTAATTAACAAAGAAAATATTAGCAAAAAAAATAGATCTGACACCTTTTCCGTGCCTTTTCCGCTATTGCGGTATTATTAGAAATTTATAAAATTTTACTTTATTTGCAATTATGCTATAATTGTAGAAATGACGATAAAGACAAAACTATATACCGAAAAAATTGAATTAGACGATATCGAACTATTTAACAGATTCGCGGATATTTCTCTGAACACTTTGCCTATAGTGGAAAAAGAGTTTGCGGTTAATGCCGCAATAAGAGGCAATATCATAATGATTACCGGCTTAACTGAAAATGTTAAATTATCAAGTTCGTTTATTTATGATTTGGTAAATTTATATCGATTAAATATTAGAATAAGCGATGACGAAATTGTCAAGATGTCTAAGGCAAAGATATCTAACCCCGCAATAAATTTACACGAACAGTTTTACAAAGCCGTTCTTATTACTCATAAGAAAAAGGTAATTTCGCCGAAAACGCTCAATCAGAAGAAATATGTCGATGCCATTTTTGAAAACGATATAGTAATAGGCATAGGTCCGGCTGGTACCGGAAAGACTTACCTTTCAATGGCTTGCGCGGTAAATCTTTTTCAAAAAAATATATTTGACAGGATTGTATTAACAAGACCGGCCGTAGAAGCCGGAGAAAAATTAGGTTTTTTACCCGGAGATATTTCTGAGAAAATCAATCCGTATTTGCGTCCTTTATATGATGCGCTGCATGAAATGCTTGAATTTGAGAAAGTTGTTAAACTTATAGAACAGGATATTATCGAAGTAGCGCCTCTCGCATTTATGAGAGGAAGAACCTTGAATAATTCATTTATTATACTAGATGAAGCTCAAAATACTACAAACGAACAGATGAAAATGATGCTGACAAGAATAGGCTCAGGTTCAAAAATCGTTGTTAACGGAGACATTACTCAGACAGATTTGCCTGCCGATAAAGAATCCGGACTCATTACCGCAAGTAATATCTTAACGGGAATAGAAGGCATCAAAATTGTTAATTTCAATAAAACTGATATTTTAAGACATAAACTTGTTCAAAATATTATAAAAGCATATGAAACGAACGAAATTCATAGAAATTCTAAAAAGTAAGCAATTTGGAATAAAAAATCATCAATATAAATTAGTAGCAATTTTAATCATATCCTCGATTCTGCTCACTTTTATGCTTTACAGCGGGGTAGAATATATAAAAAACAAATATAAAGCCGGAGAGATATCAAAAAAAACCATAATTGCAAGAAAGGGGTTCAGATATATCAATGTTAAAAAAACTAATGACACGCTTAAATTAAAAATTAAAAATATTCCAGGTGTTTATATTTATTATCCTGAAGTTAAAGTTGTTCTGGAAAGAAAAATAAGAAATGCATTTAAAAAGGCAGGGTCTTTCGATAGAACGCATGCCAAAAATAATGTGAACGAGGAAATTTCAGGCAATATATTTAATTCAGAACTGGGAACTAAATTAAACAATAGTTTAATAAATGAATTTTATTTTTTAAATTATAATAGCAATATAGAAAATTATATTTTAAAAATAACAGACGACATATATAAAAAAGGTGTAATTTCAGGACCTTCCTTACAGAATAAAAAGATTGAAATTAAAAATATAGTAACAAATAATTCAAAATTAATAAAATATCCGCAATTTTTTTTCACGCTAAAAAAGGTTAAAAATTTTTCTTATTATTACACGCAAAAATATTTAAATTTTCTGCCTTCCTACATGAGAAACGATATATATGCCGTAGTATCTTCAATTGTTAAGCCTAATATAGTATATTCAAAATCTTTGACTATAAGAAAAATTGAATATGCAAAAAAAGAAATTCATCCCATATATAAACATGTAGTAAAAGGTATGCTTTTAATAAGCGCAGGACAGCTGATTACAAAATCAAAAGCATTAGAGCTTAATACTTATGAAGATAAATTTATATTAAAAAATAATATACCGTCGCTGATAGGGCTTTTCTTAGTAGTCGCTATTATATTATCCGTTTCGTATCTTTTTCCGTATAAATTTATACGGAAATTCAGAACATCCTTAGATTTTAAAAATATTATTTTTTCGATGATAATTTTAATCCTTTCCGTTTTAGCAATAAAGATAGGTATGATATTTGCCGATGCTTTTTCTAATTATTTTCCGTTTATAAATAAGCAGGATATCTATTATCTAATTCCCTTTGTTTTTGGACCTATGCTTATCAGAATAATCTTGAATTCTGAAGTCTCAGTTGTTTTTATAGCAATATTTTCAATATTGACGGCGATTATTTTTAAGAATAATATTTTTTTTATGATATACGCATTTGGAGGAAGTTTTATAGCGTCGTATGAAGTATTTGATTTTTCGTCGTGGGGAAGGGTTATAAGATCCGGTGTTGCAACAGGTATTGCAAATATTTTTATGGTTATAGCGTTTTCTTTAGTAAGCCTTAATCTGTTAAATATTCAAAATATTTATAGTATTTTTTTTGCGTTTTTATCGGGGATTCTTTCCTCTATAATTGTTATAGGATTAATACCTATATTTGAAAGGATTTTTAAATATACTACGGATTTTAAACTGTTAGAATTGTCCAGTTCAAATCATCCGCTGCTGAGGCAGCTTTCTCTGATAGCCCCTGGAACATACCAGCATTCTATAATGGTAGCTACTTTAGCAGAATCCGCCGCCGACGCAATAGTGGCTAACCCTCTGCTTGCGAGGGTAGCAAGTCTTTACCACGACATAGGCAAAATAAATAAACCTAATTATTTTATAGAAAATATTAACAACAAAGACAATCCTCATGATAAGCTGTCACCTACAATGAGCAGTTTAATAATAGCATCGCACGTGAAAGACGGTTATGAGCTTGCCAAAAAATACGATCTTGGAGATAAAGTAGCGGATATAATAGCCCAGCATCACGGAAATTCCATGATAGGAGCTTTTTATGAAAAGGCTGTGAAAGAAAGCAAGGATGATAATTTATCTAAAGAAAGTTTCAGATATATAGGTAAAAAACCGCAAACAAAAGAAGCAGGTATTATAATGCTGGCTGATTCGGTGGAAGCTATATCGAGAACATTGGATAATATATCTCCGTCTAGACTCGAACTTATGGTTGAAAAAACGGTTAATAGGATTTATAACGACGGACAGCTTGATGAATGTGAGCTTACATTAAAGGATCTGTATAATATAAAAAAAGCTTTTGTTAAAGTTTTAAACAGCATTTTTCATCAAAGAATTCCATATGCAGGGAGAACTAATATTGAAGAAGCAGAAGCAAATAGTACAAAAAGCAATAATAAATATAGCGAATATCCAAAGAAAGGAGAAAATAAATCAAAAGTTAGTCCGTTATATCGTTGAAAAGACCGTATTTCATATGTTCTGCGGTTCTTTTCACCTGGATATAATTTTTTGTTCTCCCGCTTATATAAAAAATTTAAATAAAATATACAGAGATAAAGATAAAACTACGGATATTCTTTCTTTTGAATTTAAAGAATACGATGGAGAGACATATTTTATAGGAGAATTATTTATCTGCCCTGCCGTTGCAAAAAAAAATTCTTTAGATTTTAAAGATTTTTGGGATAAAGAAGGGTGGACGCAAGTAAATAAATCGGCGCAAATAAATAAATCAGAATATTTAATGGATATAGATAAAGATGCCGAATATAGCGATTTTGATAAAGAAATTGCGCTGCTTCTAATTCACGGTATTTTACATTTGTTTGGATATGACCATGAGGATAACGCAGAAAATGCACAAGAAATGAAAGAATTGCAGAATATCTTATATCGGAATGCGGTTTCCAGATTGATTACCTGATTGTTTTATTAAATTTTTGATTGGTTTAATATTGGTTTAATATCGGTTGATTTAATTTTAATTAATGAATGAGCACTGATAAAGAAAACAAGAACGAATTTTCATATAAAAAACAATATACGCCTAAGAATTGGATTGAAGCGTTTAATGTGGCGATTGAAGGTATAATTTTAGCTACAAAAACGGAACGCAATATGAAGATTCATTTTTTGGCGGCAGTTGCCGTCATTTTAGCCGCTATATTTTTAAAATTGTCGAAAATTGATTTCCTGTTGATATTCATCAGCGCCATAATAGTTTTATCGGCAGAATTATTTAATACATCAATTGAATATTTTCTGGATTTATTTTTTGAAGGCTATTCAGAGAAAACAGCCGCAATAAAAAACATTGCCGCAGGCTCCGTTTTAATTGCTTCATTTGGAGCTTTTATAGTAGGATATGAAATATTTTCAAAATATATATACAGTGTGTTATACTATTTGCTTATCATGATAAAGACGGATGAATCAAATATGATAATTGCGGTAATATCTATTATATTTGTTATAGTTATTATAATTAAAGCCATCTTTAACAGCGGAAAGCCTTTGAGAGGAGGTATGCCAAGCGGACATTCCGCTATTGCATTTTCGGTTTGGCTTATGGTATCTCTTATAACATTAAATCCTATAGTTTCTTTGCTAACTTTCATTTTAGCTTTTCTCGTGGCGTCATCAAGAAAAAAAACAGGTATACATACCGCCGCCGAGGTCGTTGCGGGCAGTTTGATAGGCATTATAATAACTGCTTTAGCTTTTAAATTTTTTTATTTTTAAATTTCATTTATTATTTTATTTATGAACCAAAACAACGAAAATAATTCAGATTATAATTATAAAGGATTCAATGGATTAGTTGACATCTTAAAGCAGCTGAGGTCGGAAAACGGCTGCCCGTGGGATAAAAAGCAAACCGAAGAAACTCTAAAACCATATGTTTTAGAAGAGGCGTATGAAGTTGCAGAAGCGTTGGATTCGAAAGATACTGATGAAATTTCCGAAGAATTAGGAGACCTTTTACTGCAGGTTGTGTTTCTATCGCAGATATACGCAGAAAAGAAAATATTTTCAATTGAAGATGTTATAACAAAAATAAATAATAAATTATTGCGCAGGCATCCCCATGTTTTTGATAAAACATTCAGTCTGAAAGAAGGTGAGTGTTTAAATGACGTTATTTTAGAAAACTGGGAAAAAATAAAAAAACAGGAAAAAAAAGAAAAAAAATACAAAGAAAAATACAAAGAAGAAAATGCCATATCCGATTCTTCTGTTTACGTCGTAAAAAATATGCCGGCGCTTCATAGAGCTTATATGGTGCAAGAGAAAGCATCACGGCAGGGATTTGATTTTTCAAGTATTGGCGGGGCGTTAGAAAAAATTAATGAAGAGGCAAACGAACTCAGGCAAGAAATTGAAAACTGCAGGAATGATTCCATAAAAATAAAAAATACAAAAGACCATAACGCCGTTCTATGCGCTAATGGAAACGATGCAGACAAAATAAAAGAAGAATACGGAGACTTATTGTTTTCTATAGTAAATGTAGGGCGATTGTTAGATTTACACCCATGCGATGCTTTAAATAATGCATCCGATAAATTTATCAAGAGATTTAACTATATTGAAAATAAGCTGTCATTAATTCAAAATTCAGATATTAAATCTGCGGACGCCGCCGTTCTGGATAAGTTATGGGAAGAAGCCAAACGCTATTTTTCTAAAATGGACGACCATCCGCATTCGGAGCAGCTTGACTGACAGCATTTATAAAAAAAGATACAAAATCGAAAACTTTTATCGGAATTTTTTCTTTAACTTAACTTAACTTAATTTAATTTAATTTTTTAGTTGTTATGTAAAATAATTATCAATGTGTCATTATTAATTGTTTTAATTATTTGATTAAGTAAAAATGAGCTTTAAAATAAATTTAAACGGCAGGTTCGGCAATTTTCTGCTTTCTATTCTGTCGGGAATATTGCTGATTTTAATATTTCCTGAATTCAATCTTGAATTTATTGCATGGGTTGCTTTAGTTCCCTTATTTATTTCAATAAATAAATCAAAGAGTTTCAAAGAATCTTTTTTTTACGGATTTATTTCAGGTCTTATTTTTTATGCGGGTATATTGTACTGGATAGTTTACACGGTACATGTATTCGGTAATTTGCCGTATTATATTTCCATTTTTGCATTGCTCCTTCTGTCGTCTTATTTAGCCCTGTATATAGGCTTTTTTGCAGGTTTTGCCAAAATAGCGATTAATCCTGCTATAAAAAACACTAAGATAAATAAGTATTTTGCAAGTTTAAGTTTTATTTTGGTTCCATCCTGCTGGGTTTTTTTTGAATATCTTAAATCGACTCTGTTAACCGGTTTTCCCTGGGAAAATCTCGGTTTTTCGCAGTATCTCAACATCCCTTTTATTCAGATATCTAATATAGTCGGCGTTTTTGGGCTGTCATTTATTATTGTGCTGATTAATTTCGTGATTTTTCACTTTATATTTTATAAAAATATTGCAAAAAAACAGGCTGCCGTTGAATTTTTGTTTGCTTTATCCGTTGTCCTGCTTGTTGTTGCATACGGATATTTTAATATTTACAGTGTTAAAAAGTCTCTATCCGGTCGAAAATCTTACAGAGTTGCAGCTATTCAAGGCAATATCGGAATGTTTCAGAAATGGAAAATAACTAAAAAAAGGACTACGCGTATATATTTAAATCTGACTAAAAAGGCAATGCTTTACAAACCTTACCTTGTCTTATGGCCGGAAACGTCTTTGCCTTATATAATTTCAGCCTATCCTGCATACTGGAATAAGGTAATGAATTTTGCCGAAAAAAATAAAATAGACCTGATTTTCGGCGCAATAGGCGCAAGATTTTATAACTATAAAGAGCACTATTATAATCGCGACTATATGTTTACAAAAACAGGACAATATTCATATTACGATAAGCATCATCTTGTGCCTTTCGGCGAATATATTCCTTTAAGGCATCAGCTGCCATTCCTTGCCCATATATTAAAAGGCGCGGGTATCGGCAATTTTACGCCCGGGAAAAAATTCAGGATTTTGAAAGGCGGGAAAATTAAAGCTGGCTCTATGATTTGCTATGAAGCCTATTTTGATTCTTTAGTGAGGCATTTTTCAAAAGACGGAGCAAATCTTTATATAAGCATTACGGACGATACATGGTACGGCAAAACTGCAGCTCCATATCAGGATATGTCAATGACCGTTTTTTCCGCGGTAGAAAACGACAGATATGTTGCAAGAGCCGGCAATTCCGGCATAAGCGGAATAATATCGCCCACCGGAAACATAATTGCCGAAACGGGAATTTTTAAAAGAACATTTTTAATAGGAAACATAAAATTAATTAATCATAAGACTTTTTTTGCTATATATGGTAATATATTTGCTCATATAATTATTTATATTTTTATAACATCAATAATACTTTATATTTATTTTAAGAGGAGAAATACAAACAAAAGATGAAAGAGAACAAAACAGATAATAAGACGGCGCTGAATGCGCCTAATGAGGATGCCGTAATTAACATAGATTTTATAAAGAAAAATGTTGAGATTTTAGACGATAAATTATCTAAAATACGGAGGAGGCTTTGACCCGGATAAAATCAATCAAAGGATAGAGGAAATTGATAAAATCTCGGCGGGCGAAAATTTTTTCAGTAATCAGTCTTTATCAGCTTCCGTTTTAAAAGAAAAAGCATATTTAGAAAATAGATTAAATCCTTTCATGGCTGTTTATGAAGAATTTAGTAATTTGAAAGAATTGGCAGGTTTAGCAATACAGGAAAACGATTTAGGACTGCTGGCGGAAATTGAACAAAATTTAAAAACGTTAGAAAAAACAGTTCTAAGATTAGAAATCGAATTAACTCTTTCCGGAAAAGACGATAAATTAAATGCGATTGTTGAAATACATGCAGGTTCAGGCGGCACAGAATCTATGGATTTTGCGTCCATGCTTTTAAGGATGTATTTAAGATGGGCAGATAAAAAAAAGTTTCCGGTGAATATTATGGAGTTTAACGCAGGGGACGAAGCAGGCGTAAAAAGCGTCACATTTATTGTTTCAGGGCTTTATGCGTTTGGCTATCTTAAATCAGAAACAGGAGTTCACAGGCTTGTCAGGATATCTCCTTTTGATGCCAACAAACGCAGGCACACATCGTTTGCGTCAGTGTTTGTTTATCCTGAAATAGAAGATACTTCGGAAATAATTATAGATGAAAAAGATTTAAGAATCGACACGTACAGGTCAAGCGGCGCCGGAGGACAGCATGTTAACACCACAGATTCGGCGGTCAGGATCACCCATTTGCCGACCGGTGTGGTAGTTGCATGTCAGAACGAAAGGTCACAGTATAAGAACAAGGATACCGCTATGAAAATTTTAAGAGCCAGGCTTTATGATTATTATAAAAAACAGAAAGAGGAAGAAGAAAATAAACTGCAAAGCGATAAAAAAGAAATATCGTGGGGCTCTCAGATAAGGTCATACACGCTTAATCCCAACAGAGTTATTAAAGACCATAGAACAGGTGTCACTGTATATGATACCGAAAGTGTTTTTGACGGCAATATAGATGAATTTATTAACGGTTATCTTATAAGCCGGATTTCTTAGCCGGTATAGTAAAGTTTTTTGATTACGGCAGTTTTTATTATTTATTTTACTTTTATTGCGTTTCATAATCTTAATATTTATAAACAGAAGGCGGCTAAAATGGTAGATGAAGAATTAAATATTATAGAAAAAAATAGAATAGGCACAATAAATATATTAAAAGAAAAAGGTATAAACCCGTTTGACAACAAATTTATAAAAGAAAATATTATTGATGATATTTTATCTGAATATAATGACGCTTCTAAAGAATTTCTGGAAGAAAACCATATACATATTAAAACATCAGGAAGGATTCTTATAATAAGAAATTTCGGAAAGGCTTCTTTTTTCAGGTTAAGAGACGGCTATGGTGAAATACAATGCTATATACAAAAAGGTTCGGTTTCCGACGAGGATTTCGAGCTTTTTGACAAATTTTTGGATGCCGGTGATATTTGCGGTATAACCGGTCATTTATTCAGAACAAAAACAAACGAGCTTACTATCAAAACCGAAAACATAAAACTTTTAACTAAATCTGTCTTGCCGCTGCCTGAAAAATGGCACGGACTTAAAGATATAGAAATCCGCTTCAGGAAAAGATATGTTGATTTGATTGCAAACAATGATGTTCGGGATATTTTTAAAAAAAGAGCCGATACTATTAATTATATAAGAACTTTTTTGAACAACAGCAGATTTTTAGAGGTTGAAACTCCCATAATGCATGCAAATCCTGGAGGCGCTACGGCAAGGCCTTTTAAAACGCATCATAATGCATTAGATTTAGAACTTTACATGAGGGTTGCCCCCGAACTTTATTTAAAAAGATTGTTGGTCGGCGGATTTGACAGAGTATATGAAATCGGCAGAAATTTTAGAAATGAAGGAATTTCCGTTAAGCATAATCCCGAATTTACAATGCTTGAATTTTATATGGCTTACAGCAATTACGAAGATATGATGAAATTTGTAGAAACGATGCTCTCCGGCTTAGTTGAAAACATCTGCGGAAAATTTGAAATAAATTATATAGGAACGGAGATTAATTTTACTCCTCCCTTTAAAAAGATTAAATTGCAGGATAGTTTGTATGAAGTTGCCGGTTTTTCAATTGAAGATATAGATTCTGCGGACAAAATTATTAAAATCTTACAAAATTTAAATTTGCCGGCCGATAATAATATGACCTATGGTGAGTTATTGACGGTTTTATTTGAAGAAACGGTAGAATCTAAACTGCTGAATCCTACTTTTGTGACGCATTATCCTGTAGAAAGTTCCCCTCTGGCAAGGAGAAATGACACTAATCAGAGGGTTGTAGACAGATTTGAATTTTTTGTCGCAGGAAGAGAATTGGCAAATGCTTTTTCAGAACTAAACGATCCATTCGACCAGGAAGAAAGATTTAAGTCTCAGGTTGACGTTAAACTGAAAGAAGGGTTGCCGGCAGAAATAGACGAAGATTATATAGAAGCGTTAAAATACGGTCTTCCTCCTGCCGCAGGATGCGGCATAGGCATAGACAGACTTGTTATGCTTTTAACTAATTCTTATTCTATAAGGGATGTTATTTTATTTCCGTTGCTTAAACCCGTCAAATAAAATAAAATAAATTTATGAATTTTCAAACAAAAGTTGCATTGCATTATCTGAAACCGAAGGGGAATTCTTTCATATCCCTTCTGAGTTTTATTTCAATAGCCGGAATAGCGATAGGTGTTATGGCTCTTATTGTAGTAATTTCAGTCATGAACGGTTTTGACCATGCGCTGGAAGAAAAAATTGTAGGCATAGAATCCCAGGTAGTCGTTTTAAATTATGGCGGATTAATACCGGATTACAGACAGATTACTAAAAAGATACGTAAAATAAAAGGCGTCAAAGAGGTTGCCCCTTTTATATATACAGATGTTATGCTGTCATCCGACACAACATCTGCCGGAAGCGTGCTTAGAGGAGTAGATATCGGAAGCGAATCAAAAGCTACCAATATTGGCAAATATATTATAAAAGGCAGTCTGCAATCTTTAAACAATAAGAAACATAACGAAATAATTCTCGGGAAAGTTTTAGCCCAAAGGCTTGGGGTTGAAATAGGCAGCAAAATAAGCGTTATCTCTCCGCAGGGAGAAATTACTCCTTTCGGTATAATGCCAAAATCGGAAACATTTATTGTCGGCGGCATTATGAATAGCGGTATGTATAACTATGATTCCACATTCTCTTTTATTTCTTTAAAAAATGCGCAAAATTTTATCGGATTAAGTCATAATGAAGTGACAGGCATGGAAGTAGAGCTTTATAATATCAATAACGCAATGCCGGTTGCTGCCGCTATCGACAAAACTTTACATTCTCCTTATTATGCTCTAAGCTGGGAGCAGCTCAATAAAAACCTGTTTGCCGCATTAAAACTTGAAAAGCTTACGATGTTTGTTATTCTTTCGTTAATAGTGCTGGTTGCGGCATTTAATATTATATCTACGCTGATAATGGTTGTAATGGAAAAAAGAAAGGATATAGCAATATTAAAATCTATAGGGGCAAGTTCAAAAAATATAATGCAAATTTTTATAATTCAGGGTGTCGTAATCGGATTAATCGGAACATTTATAGGTTTAAGCGCAGGTTTTCTAATCAGTTATATTGAGGAAGTTTATCATATAATCAAACTGCCGTCGTCTGTCTATTATATAACCGATTTACCCGTAAGAATGACCGTCGATGAATTTCTTGTAATAGGCGTTTCTGCATTGCTGCTCAGTTTTATAGCCACAATTTATCCGTCATACAAAGCAAGTAAAATTGACCCTGCAGAGGGCGTAAGATATGAATGAAAATTTTAAAAATGCAGTTTCTCTCAGCAACATTTCTAAGATTTTTAAAGCCGGAGCAAACAATGATGAAGTAATAGTGCTGAAAAATACCGGAATAGATATAAAATACGGCGACTCTATTGCAATAACGGGAGAATCCGGAACAGGAAAGAGCACACTGCTGCACATAATGGGATGTCTTTTAAAACCGGACTCCGGCACGGTAAATTTTTTTGACGATATAGATGTTAATAATTTGTCGGATAACCGTCTTGCAAGATTTCGCAATGAAAATATCGGGTTTGTTTTTCAATTTCATTATCTCCTTAACGAATTTAACTGTGTAGAAAATGTTGCTATGCCTTTATTTATAAAAGGAGAAGCTAAAGCATCGGCGTTAAAAAAAGCTAAGGATTATTTATGCGAATTTGGTCTTGAACATAGATTATATTTTAAACCGTATATGCTATCCGGCGGAGAACAGCAGAGGACGGCGGTAGCAAGAGCTTTAGTAGCCTATCCTAAAGTTATCCTCATGGACGAGCCGACAGGAAACTTAGACCCGAGGCAGGCAGAATCTTTGCAGAAGATAATTTTAGATTTAAAAGAAAAATACAATAAAACATTGATTGTAGTCACTCACGATTCAAATTTTTCCAATATGATGAATATTAAAATTACTATTGAGAACGGTTCTATAAAAAAATATTAAATTAATTGACTTGTTTTTTTTTATTTGATAACTTAATTAAATTATGCGATATAACAAAATTATTACATACACGCTTTTAATTCTTATTATTTTTCTGAGTTTTAACGGTATTGCCTATGCATCTATAAATAACAAAAATGTTTTTACGGGATTTTTTCATCAAAAAGGCAGACCCGTTCCGTCAAATATCGACAAAACCTTCAAGAGAACTTTTTTGCAATATATAAAATCTGCCAAACCATATTTTGTATTAGCCTATTCAAATCTTACGAAAGCTCCTTATTTTAATTTTGATAAAAAAATTAATCTAGTAAGAATTAAAAAATTAGGCAGGCTATATAAATCCGACTATATTATTACCGGCAGCATTGCAAGATTCGGCTCGCAATATAGACTGCATGCCATGCTCGTTAATTTAAAAAATATTTATCATTCAAAAACATTAAGATATATCGGCGTCGGAGAAAGGTCGTTAAATAAAAATATCGGACTTTTGGCTCATAAAGTATCTTCGCTTATAGCGGTAAATTATAATAAGCAAAAATATGTATTTGCAGTACACCATAAATTTTCTAAAGATAAAGACATATACGCGATACGCGTAGAAGGAAATATAAGGGTAGGTACAGGTTTTATACTCAACGATATATTGCTTAAGAAAGGCAGCGCATATTCCATAAAAAAAATAAACGAAAGCATTAAAAAATTATACAAAACCGGATATTTCAGAAATATAACCGTTAATGTTAAGCCTTCATATAAAGGGCTGATTTTAACTTTTATAGTTTCCGAAAGGCCGTATATAAAATATGTCAAATATACTGGAAACGGTTCTATATCCGTTAAAAAAATAAAAAAAATATTAAATATTCAGTCTGACACTCCATACAGCGCTTACGAAGGGTTTAAAGCGCTGAAAATATTAAAATTTCTTTATTCTGCAGAAGGATATTACAATGCCAAAATTAAACTTAATAAGACAAAACTTCCCGGAAATTACGTAGGTTTGAATTTTGCCATAAATCAGAATTCTCCTGTTATGGTATCGCAGGTAATCTTAAAGGGAAATACGTCTTATCCTTCGTCAAAATTGTTAGGAATTATGAATATTAAAACCGTTAATATACTTACATGGATAACGGGCGCCGGAAAATTTGAGAAAGCAAAATTAAACAATCAGATTATTAAACTTTTAAGTTTTTATTATAACCACGGCTATATTGAGGTAAGCGTAAAAAAACCTAAATTTATTTTTTCAAAAAATAAAAAATTTGTAAAAATAATATTGACTGTGCATCAAGGTCCCCAATATCGGATATCGGACGTGGACGTTATAATAAAAAATAAAGACAAGCATATTAAAGAATATAATGCTATCGTCAAACTTTTAAAGACTAAAGCAGGCAATATCTTTAACAGAAAAATGATAGAAAAGGATATTCTAGAGGTCACAAAATATTTGACCTACAGGGGATACGCATTTGCAAATGTTGAGCCGTCAATAAAAATAAACAGAAAAAAAAGGTCTGTTTTTGTTAAACTTACGATTCACAAGGGTAAAATAGCAAGGTTTGGGAAGATTACTATAACCGGTAACGATGTAACATACAGCTATGTCATTTTAAGGGCGCTGGCGCTATACCCCGGCGAAAAATATAATCCGGAGCTTATTAAAATATCCAGAACCAATCTGAAAAATTTGCAGTATTTCAAGCATGTTACCATAACCACGGAAAAAGTTCCGGGAGAAAGCATATTAAATGTTAAGGTCCATGTAAAAGAAAAAAATACCGGCAAATTTACTATCGGAGGCGGTTATAGTTCGGCTACTGCATTTATGGCTATAGCTTCGATATCCGAGTCAAATTTATTTGGAACCGGCATATCTGCTTCGCTGAATGCTCAGGTTGGAGGTCCTTATCAATCGTACAGTCTTAACGTATTACAGCCATATCTTACATATCTTTACGGGAAGCCTCTTTCTTTAGATGTATCACTATACGACACGTTTAATTCTCTTTACTATGAATTTGCATACCGGACACTCGGAGGTTCCGTCACTGTCGGTTATCCTTTGTATAAACAATTGATTACGGAATACGTAAGATATTTGCTCGAACAGGACAACTCTGTAATAATTCCGGGATTGGATAATATATTGCCGCAGGGAAGTCTGTTGACAAGCGAATTATCTTTTACTACCGTTTATAATACTCTTAACAATCCTATGGTTCCTACGGCAGGAGATATGGCAAGTTTCAGGGCAAGTTTTGCAGGTCCTCCGATAGGCGGAAACGACGATTTTGTGAAATTAACCGCTCAAGAAAACCATTATATCCCTTTATGGTGGGGAACGTCTTTTATGGCTAGCGGACAAGCAGGATATATAGAAACTACAAATCCAAGTGTTCCGCTGCCTATCTATCAAAGATTTTTTGTCGGCGGCATAACGAATACATATCCTCTTCTTGGATTTATGTACGATTCTGTCGGACCTTCAGAAAACGGATTGCTCTATGGCGGTACAAAAATGTTCACGGTCGGAACAAAATATCTTATTCCTATTCTGAAAAAAATGGGATTCTACGGATTTTTATGGTGGAATGCAGGTAATGCATGGACAACATCGCAGAAGGTTAACCTGTTTGATCTTGATGAGGCGGCAGGCGTCGGATTTAACTGGTATTCGCCCTTCGGACCTATCGAGATAACTTACGGCAAAATATTAGGTTCACCCATTAACGGCAATTCCAGCACTAGAATTCAATTCAGTATGGGAGAAGGTTTTGGCGGATTCTAAAATAATTTTATATAAAACAAAAAAACAATCGGAGGTTTTATGAAAAGGATAAGTTTAATTTTTTCTATTTTAATTTTAATGTTTGTGATGGTTTTTTTAAGCAATACTTCAAAAGCTGAAGCTGCCGGTTCTAAAATTGCAGTTGTAAATATGCAAAAAGTAATTTCAATGTCAAAACAGGGAAAAAAAGCTAATTCTATTCTTCATTCTTTAGTAATAAAGTATAAGGCAAAATTAAGCGCCCTGAGACAAAAAATAACCTCGCTGCATAATGATTTAAAACAGAATTCGTCAATAATGTCTTCAGCGGAAAAACTGAAAAAAACTAAAGAATTTGAAACGGATATAACTAGTTTTTCCTCTGAGGAAAGGCACGTACAGGGTGTTATTTCTGAAAAAAGATTTAATCTGCTGAGAGGAATTATTGCAAAGGTTAAAGCAATAATAACTAATATTGCGAAACAAAAAGGCTATCTGCTTGTTGTTGACAGTCCGGGTGTAGTTTACAGAGTTAATTCTATTGATATTACAAATCAGGTTCTGAATCAGATGAATTCTAAATAATTAAATTTAAGCTGTAAAATGCTTAAATGTATTGTATATATTTTAAAATATAAATTGAGATATAAATATCAGTTAATCTGAATAGTATTGCAGTAATACGTTTAAAATTTAGGTTTATTGTAAAATTCATTAAAAGGAAAAGGTGTCAGATTTTATTTTTTTTGCATATGAAATAGTTCATTTAACAAAGAAAAGGTTTGCAAAAAAATTAATCTGACACCTTTTCCGATAAAAAAAGTATGAGTTATAATATAAACGTAATTAATATTATTATATATAATATAAATATTTAAAATGTCTTATTCCATAGCAGAAATTGCAAAATTACTATCTCTGAATATAATCGGCAAAGAAAACTTTGCCGATTATAAAATTAAGAATATTAATTCTTTAAAAGATGCTAACGGCGATGAAATAAGTTTTATTGCGGACAGGAAATACATAAAATATTTAAATACAACAAATGCTGCCGCAGTTATAATGGATTTTTCTCTGTTAAAGGATGAACTTCCGACTAATTTAAAATTTGCAATTCTAGATACAAAAAATCCTTATCTGGCTTTCGCCAGAATGACTCAATTGTTTTATAGCGCAGATAACGTTGAATCATCAAACGGATTTGTATTGGACAATGATTTTATAGATAAAACAGCACTCATAGGGGAAGGTACGGTTATATATCCTAATGTTTATATAGAAAAAGCGTCCAGAATAGGTGAGAACTGCAAAATTTTGCCGGGAGTATTTATAGGACAAAATGTTATAATAGGGGATAATGTTACTATTTATCCGAATGTTACCGTCTACAGCAAATCTATCATAGGCAATAATTGCATTATACATGCGGGCTCAGTCATTGGAAGCGACGGCTTCGGGTATGCTAAAGACGGGAAAGAATATGTTAAGATAATACATCTTGGCAATACTATATTGGAAGACGACGTAGAGATAGGCGCTTCAACTTCAATAGACAGAGGGGCAATAGGTTCTACTATTATAAAAAAAGGAACAAAAATAGATAATCTTGTTCAAATTGCTCACAATGTTTCAATAGGTGAAAATTGCGCTCTTGCCTCTCAAACCGGCATTGCAGGGAGCGCCGTCATCGGGAATAATGTTATTATGGGCGGTCAAGTCGGGGTAGCAGGACATTTAACTGTAGGAGATAACGTGATAATAGCTGCGCAATCGGGCATATCGCATGACATCAAAGACAATGAAGTCGTTGCGGGTTCTCCGGCAATACCGATTAAAGAATGGCGCGTCTCTATGGTATTATTTAAAAAACTGCCTGAACTATTTAATAAAATAAAAAAGATATAAAGATTATCTTAAATAGTTGTATTTCCGCATTGCTACATGGATTATATCTTGATACGATTGATTATATCTTGCAATATTAAATTATATATAAGGTATTGTTAATATGAATAATAAAACCGCACCTGAACCATCTTCTTATATTATGGATATCAAGGAGATAATGAGCCTTCTTCCTCATAGATTTCCGTTTCTTCTCATAGATAAAGTTATAGGTCTTGAGAAAGGAAAGTCTATTAAAGCTATAAAAAATACAACCATGAACGAACCTTTTTTTCAAGGTCATTTTCCTAATCATCCTGTTATGCCGGGGGTTTTAATTTTAGAGTCGTTAGCTCAGGCAGGCGGTATTTTAGCTTATAAAACTGCCGAAGACGATGCTATGAAAGATATGTTGACATATTTTATGGGAATAGATAAAGCCAGATTTAGAAAACCCATACTTCCGGGCAGTACTATAATTTTAAACGTGGAACTTATTAAGAAAAAACAGATGATATGGGTGTTTCGCGGTACTGCATCGGTAGATAATATATTATGCTGCGAGGCAAATCTCATGGCATCTTTTGTTGCACCCTAAAAATATTGCGTAAAAAATAAAATGTCCGTAATCAAAAATAAATAAATAAATAATTCAATTAAATTAAATTAAATTAAAAATATTTGTCAGACTATGATAGACAAAACTGCAATAATAGGAGAGAACGTAATTATTGACGATTCTACCGAAATAGGTCCATATTGTATAATCAAAGATAATGTAAAAATAGGAAAAAATAATAAAATTGCTTCTCATGTTGTCATAGAAGGCAATACCGAAATAGGCGATGATAACAAAATATTTCAATTTGCGTCAATCGGTTCTATTCCCCAAGATTTAAAATATAAGGGCGAAGATACAAAGCTGCTTATAGGTAATAATAATATAATCAGAGAATACGCCACATTCAATCCGGGCACCGTAACGGGAAATAATGTTACCGTTGTCGGTGATTTTAATCTTTTTATGATGTCAACGCACGTTGCGCATGATTGCATTATCGGGAATCATGCGATATTAGCTAATCACGCGACTCTTGCAGGTCACGTGGAGATTCAAGATTTTGCTATACTCGGCGGTTTATGCGCTATACATCAATTTACAAAAATAGGCGAATCTGCTTTGATATCAGGCGGAACTATGGTAGTGCAGGATATTCCTCCATATCTTATAACATCCGGCGACAGAGCCAAAATTTACGGTATAAATAAAATAGGGCTTGAAAGAAGAGGTTTTTCAAAAGAAGAAGTAGAAAATGTTAAGAAGGCATACAAAATAGTATATAGGTCTAAATTGACGATTAAAAATGCTATCGATAAAATTAAAAACGAAATTGATATCAGCCCGATTATAGAAAAATTTATAGAGTTCATTTTGACTTCTAAGCGCGGTATAACAAGATAAGACGGCAAAATAATCAATTAATTAATATGCTTGTTATAAAGAACATTAATATATAATTAATAATATTAAAAAATATTCATTTAAAAATAATTTTATGACGGAACAAAAAAAAATAGGTTTAATTGCAGGTTACGGAGAATTTCCGCTTTTGTATATTAAGGAGCTTAAGTCGCAAAATTTCTATGTCTGCGTATGCGCAATTGCGGAAGAAGCAGGAGAAAGTTTAAAGGACTGCGCCGATGCTATTGCATATATAAGCGTTGGAGAACTCGGGAAACTCATAAAATTTTTTAAATCTGAAAATGTTAATGAAATTATTATGGCAGGCAAGGTTAAAAAAACGTTGATGTTTAAAAAAATAAAGCCTGACCTTAAAGCTATTACCCTTTTTTTATCCCTTAAAGATAAAAAAGACGATACAATTTTAAATGCTATATGTAAATATTTAGAAAAAGAAGGTTTAATCATAGTACCGCAAACTAAATATTTACATTCGATATTTCCAGAACAGGGAAAGTTATCCGCGCGCAAACCGTCTTCTAAGGAATTGGCGGATATTAATTTCGGATATCATGCAGCTAAATTAATAGCAGGGGCTGATATAGGGCAGACTGCGGTTATCAAAGATTCATCGGTAATGGCATTAGAAGCTATTGAAGGAACGGATGAAACAATTCTAAGAGGCGGTAAATTGGCTTGCGGAGGCGCTGTTGTCGTAAAAGTAAACAAACCGGAGCAAGATTTGAGATTTGACATACCGGCGGTAGGGTCTGGTACATTGGATGCTATGAATGATTCGGGCTGCGTATGTTTAGCCTTTGAAAAAAATACTATAATAATCAATAAACAGGAATTTATTAAGAAATCCAATGATTACGGTATTGCGGTTTATGTTATTTAGTTTAGCGCAAATAAATGTTAATAGTCAAACAAATTTTGAATATAGAAAATTGCTAAGTGAGAAAAATATTAATAGTATCGGGGGAGCTTTCAGGAGACTGGCTTGCGTCGGGTTTAATTAAAGAATTTAAAAAACTTAGACCTGATACCGATTTTTATGCGATGGGCGGCGAAAACTTAAAATCGGAAGGCGCAGAAATTATAGCAGATATAAATGAACTTGCAGTAATGGGTTTTATAGAAGTAATTCTGAAAATATCGGTTATAAAAAAAATATTAAAACGTATTTTAGTATGGATAAAATTAAATAAACCAGATTTGATAATTCTTGTCGATTTTCCTACATTTAATTTTAAAATTGCCAAATATGCCTATCGGTTGAATATTCCCGTCGTATATTATGTTCCTCCAAAATTATGGGCATCAAGGTATAAAAGAATATATTTTATAAAAAAATATATAAAATTTGTAATAGTCATATTTCCATTTGAAGTAAAAATATATAAAGACGAAGGCATAAAGGCGTATTATAGCGGAAACCCCATTAAATACAGATTAGATGAATTACAAAAAACTATAAATATACACAAGATAGATAAAAATATAAATTCTAAAAATAAAGATATTAAAAACAAATATCCTATAATTTCTTTTTTACCCGGCTCAAGGAAATCAGAATTAAAATATCATAGTCCGAGGATTATAAAATCAGCCGAGCTTATACTTTTTAACTACCCCGGCGCTTTATTTATATTTCCTTTCAGGAAAGGAATAGATTCGTCTATTTTAGAAAAAGCGTTAGAGAAATCAAAATTACCGAAAGAAAGCTATTTTATATCAAATTATTTTGAAGATTCTCTTCTGCAGAGCGACGTAATAATCGTCGCATCAGGGACTGCTTCATTGGAAGCCGCAATGTTTAAAAAACCTGTTATAATAATCTATTACTTAAATTATTTAACATATTTAATCGCAAAACTTATTGTTAAAGTAAAAGACATAGGACTGATAAATATAATAGCCGGAAAAAGGGTAGTGCCGGAATTAGTCGAATCTCAATTTACTGCCGAAAATGTGTATAAAGAAACAGCAAAATATTTAAAAAATGATGAATATAGAAAAATGGTAATTTCAAAAATAGAAGAAACTATTTTAATTTTAGATTCTATAAAAAATCCTTTTAAAGAAACCGCAGCAATTATAAATAAAAATATTTTCAGAATATAAAATAAAATAAAACAGGATAAAATTAGGATAGGATATAGCAGAGTAGAATATGATAAATAAATAATCAATCAAAATAAAAGTTATGTTTAAAAAGAAAACGAATATTAAGAAAAATAATAAAGACGAAAGGCAGTCGTACATAATACTGAAGAAACTTCTGCCGTATATGCGGCCTTATAAAAATCGCCTGCTTATGGCTTTAATAAGCATGAGTTTAGTTTCTTTGCTGACCGGAATACTTGCGTACATAGTTAAACCGCTTATTAACGACATATTTGTTTCTAAAAATTTTTCCGAACTTATTTTGATACCGCTGTTAGTTATAGCTATATTTATAGCTAAAGGAATTTTTTATTATATGGAAGCGTATTATACCGGATATGTCGGGCAAAATATAATAAAAAATATCAGGAATGACGTTTATAAATCTATTGTTAATCTTCCGATATCGAAACTTAATAAAATTCCCACCGGCGTTTTTATAGCAAGAATAACTTACGATATCAATCTTATTCAGCATACCGTTTCAAATGCCCTAAGCGCAATAGCAAAAGATATACTTACAATTATAATTCTTCTGGCGGTTATTTTCTATATGGATTTTGAGCTTGCGATTGCAGTATTTGTACTTTTTCCGATAGCTATAATACCGGTATCCCTTCTTGGAAAAAAAACTAGAAAAACCAGTATTGATACACAAAATGAAATGGGCAATATTACGAAATTTCTTGACGAGACTATTTCAAATTTAAGGGTAGTCAAAGCGTACAATATGCAAGAATTTGAAATAGGCAGGTTTAAAAAACTTTCCGACAGGCTGTACAGATTTCTTATAAGAATGACTAAAATTAAGGGTATTACAGTTCCGTTCGTGGAATTAGTCGGGGGAATCGCCGTGTCGTCTATAATATTTCTCGGCGGTCTGCAGGTTATAAAATACGGATATTCCCCCGGCAGTTTTTTTTCATTTTTAACAGCCATTTTACTTCTATATGAGCCTGTGAAAAGCCTGTCAAGGCTTAATAATAATCTGCAGGAAGGCATTGCCGCGTCGTCAAGGGTATTTGAAATAATGGAAGATAATTTTGAAGATATATATAAAGGCGAGAGTTTGCCCAAAAACATAGAAAATCTGCAAATAAGAAATTTATATTTCAGCTATAATAAAGAAAACGGTTTTGACCTTAAAAATATCAATCTGAACGCGGAAAAAGGGAAAATGGCTGCTATAGTAGGGCGCTCAGGGGCAGGCAAAAGCACCCTGTCTATGCTGCTCCCCGGATTTTATCAGCCTGATGCGGGAGAAATATTAATTAACGGCAAAAACATAACGTCATACAGTTTGAAAGAATTAAGAGATAATATTTCTTACGTATCGCAGCAGGTGTCCCTGTTTAATGAATCCGTAAAGTTTAACATCGCATACGGTACCCATGTTTCCTTAGATAGTTCTGGTGATAATAAGAAAAAGCATGAAAATATAAATAGATTTAAAACAGTTAATGAAGCTGATGATAATCGCAATAATAGCGGGCGCAGCGATAATGTAAAAGAAGATGAAATTAAAATTAACGACGGTTTAATAATTAACGCCGCTAAGCTTGCGTATGCCCATGATTTTATAGTTGACCTCCCTGAAGGATATAATACTTTAGTCGATGAATCGGGACTGAGATTGTCGGGAGGAGAAAAGCAGAGGATTTTAATGGCAAGAGCTTTTTTGAAAAATGCTCCCATACTGATTTTAGATGAAGCGACTGCTTCGTTGGATAACGAATCGGAAAAACATATTCAAGATGCCCTGTTTAATCTCTGCAGGGATAAAATTGCGATTGTCATAGCGCATAGACTTTCAACCGTTAAAAAAGCGGATATCATATATGTTATAGAAAACGGAGAAATTGTTGAACAGGGTAATCACGAAGAATTAATTAGAATAGACGGTATCTATAAAAATGTTCTAATTAAGCAAATGCAGTAGCGGTAAATACCCGATAGCCGGCATGGGTATATAAAAAAAATAAAATCATATACTAAATATACAGTTCTGCAGGATATGTCATTTATGCGCCGGTGCAACTATGCACCGTTTCATCATGTTCGGCGTTTGGAAAAGTCAGTTGGCAAGCAAAGTAATGGAGCTTAAACTTATTTAGATGAAAAAATTATATTTTTTTATTTACAATCTTATTTTATATATAAGCCTGCCTTTTTTCTCAGTTATTATGCTTGTTTTTTATTTAATTAAAAATAAACATGCTTCCGGTTTTTTCTACAAATTAGCGCCATATTTAAGTTTTGCCAAAAATCATAAAAATAATATCGGAAAAAATAAATATATATGGATTCATGCGGTTTCCGTGGGCGAAGTCAATGCTGCGTTTTATTTTATTAATTTGTTATTGCGGCGTATTAATAACAAAAAAATATATCTTTCGGTAGTAACAAGAACAGGATATGCTCATGCGGTGAAAAAATTCAGCGGAACGCCGGTCTCGGTGATTTATTTTCCGTATGATTTCTTATTTTCAGTTAAAAGTATTATTAAGATGCTCAATCCGGTATGCTTTATATCTATGGAGACCGAGATATGGCCCAATCTGTTTAATAAATTAAACGAAAATAATACGCCTGTTTTTATTTTAAATGCGCGTTTATCTGAGAAGTCATTTAAAAATTATTATAAATTTAGATTTTTCTTCTCGTATATATTTAAATGCGTTGATTTGGCAGCATGCATATCACAGGATTATTACAATAAATTTATTAAATTAGGTGTAGAAGAATATAAATTGCATATAACAGGCAATATGAAATTTGATATTGCGCAAAAAGAAGAAATAGAAAAACTTAAAAAAGAGGGCATAAAGTATAAGAATGCGATAATAGAGGCTATTGATGAAATTACCGGCATTACACAAAATAACAGCGGAATTGCAGACGGCAAACAGCATGATGGCGGTTATGACAGTTCTGATAATTATGATAGCGGCAATATTAAGTCACTCAATACTGATACTGCCAATACCGCTTTTGCTAAGACAATGAAAAATAAATCGGATAGCGAAAGTTGTATTGCAAAGATAATTGTTGCAGGCAGTACGCATGAAAAAGAAGAACAGATAATATTGGATTTATTTGTAAGATTAACTGAAGCTGTTGAAAGCAAAGACAACCATAAGATAAAATTTTATCTTATGATAGCGCCGAGACATCCTGAAAGATTTCGGTATGTATATGAATTAATTAAAAAATATAAATTTAATTACATTAAAGTATCCGATTTAATTATTAATGGCAGCAAATATAATAAAAATTATAAAATAGATAGTAGCCATGAGGGTAATTCTGCAAATGAAATAATTGCAAATTCGAAAAAAATAAAGCCTTGTACGCATAGCTGCAGCAATAGTTCCGTTGTTCTTATAGATAAAATGGGAATACTAAACACATTATACAGCATTGCAGATATTGCATTTATAGGCGGCAGCATGGTCCCGGCGGTCGGAGGACATAACATGCTTGAGCCTTTGTCCTTCGGGGTTCCCGTTGTTTTTGGAAATTTTGTTGAAAATTTTCAACAAATTGCCGATGAAATTGCATCTTCCGGCGCAGGTATCGCGGCTGCTAATCCGGAAGAACTTTTTACCGCTGTGTATTCTTTTATTAACAATGAAAAAAAATCGTCTGAAGCATCTGCAAAGGCATTGGAAATTATAGAAAGAAATCAAGGTTCATCGCTTAATAATTTAAATTTATTAATGAATTTTTGCAAAATAACTTAAATCATAAAAAGCGTTATGCCGTTTTAATGTTTTTTGCAATTGATATATTATAATAAATTGAAATATTAATTTTTAATTGCAAAATAAAATAAGTAAAGTTTTGTATTTTATGGAAGCGAAGTAAGGCGATATAAATATATATAAGATATGCCCAAAGTCCAAAATTTTGATAGTTTTATAGCTATCTATTTATTCATAAGATTAAGAAAATCTGCATTTGATTTTGTATTTTTTATTTTTTCTATCAAAAATTCCATAGCTTCAGGGGTGTCCATCGAAGATAAAACCTTTCTTAAAACCCATATTTTTTTTAATTGATCTTTGTCTATAAGAAGTTCTTCTTTTCTTGTCCCTGATTTATTAACATCTATTGCCGGAAATATTCTTTTTTCGGCAAGTTTTCTGTCTAAATTTGCTTCAAGATTTCCGGTGCCCTTAAATTCTTCGAATATGACTTCATCCGCTCTTGAGCCTGTATCTATTAAAGCAGTTGCGATAATTGTTAAACTGCCGCCTTCTTCGATATTTCTTGCCGCCCCGAAGAACCTTTTCGGTTTATGCAGCGCGTTTGAGTCAACACCGCCGGAAAGCACCTTGCCTGAAGACGGTATTGTAACGTTATAAGCCCTTGCAAGTCTTGTTATTGAATCTAATAGAATAACCACGTCTTTACCTGCTTCTACGAGTCTTTTTGCTTTTTCGATAACTATTTCCGCTATTTGGATATGTCTTTGCGGCGGCTCGTCGAAAGTTGAACTTATAACTTCTCCGCTGATAGACCTCTGCATATCCGTAACTTCCTCAGGTCTTTCGTCAATTAAAAGGACCATTAAAAATATTTCTTTATGATTAGCGTTAATGGCATGGGCGATGTCTTTCAGAAGCATAGTTTTTCCGGTTCTCGGAGGAGCTACTATAAGCGCTCTCTGTCCTTTGCCTATCGGAATGAGCAAGTCCATCATCCTTGTTGAAATATTTTTAGGGTCAAATTCTAATTTTATTTTTTCTTGCGGATAAAGAGGCGTTAGATTGTCAAATAAAATCTTTTCTTTTGCAACTTCAGGGTCTTCAAAATTTACGCTTTCGACTTTTAATAAAGCATAAAATCGTTCATTGTCTTTAGGCGGTCTTATTATTCCGCTTACGGTGTCCCCGGTTCTAAGCCCAAATCTCCGGATTTGCGAAGGAGATACATATATATCGTCGGGTCCGTGTAAATAATTGGATTCCAAAGACCTCAAAAAACCATACTGGTCAGGCAATATTTCAAGCACGCCCTCGCCGGTAATCAGCCCATTTTTTTCAGTTGTTTGATTTTTTTCGGTTTCAGCCTGTAATAACGCATAAATCAAATCTTGCTTGCGCATTCCGGAGGCGCCCTCTATATGGTATTCCTTAGCAATAGGCATCAGTTCCGATATTTTCTTTGTAGTTAATTCTTTTACATTCATAATTTCCTTTTTCCTTAATCTTAAATAATTAATTAATTAAATTAAATTATATTCCATTTTGAATTCCTTCTTGCCTCAAATCTTCTTGATTCCGCTAAATCTATTGTAATTCTTTCAGTGCCGCCGTCATCGGGATACTGTGCGATGCCGGCATTCATAGATATAATGCTATTATTTTGCTTTATAAAATAATCCTGAGCTTCTAAAAATATAGCGCTGATAATTTTTTTTGCATCTGTTTTGTTTAAATTTGGGAAACATATAATAATTTTGTTTCCGTATCTTGCCGCAACATCGTAAGTTCTGATATGTTTTTGTATCAAGCTGCCTATAAAGCCTATGACGGTATCTCCGGCTTTGTGTCCTGATATAGAATTAAATTCATTTAATTTATTGATAGACATTAAGGTAATTGACATAATGCCGTGCTCGCTGTTGGCTTTTAGCGTTTCTTCAAATAATCTTTGATGAAAATATTTAAAATTGTAAAGACCGGATATGTTATCAAATTTTGAACATTCTAAAATTTCTTCGTCGAATTTTTTTATTTTAATTATGTACGAAAGTATTGAAAAAATAATGTCAAAAGTGTGTTTTTTATCCACATCCGTGCAATCTGCGCTATTCTTAAAGCCCTGTACGGAATACACGACGGCGATTGTAGAAACATTGTTTTTGTCGTATTCAGACGCGAATTGGTAAGCATATAATTCTTTTATGTTTTTATGTTCAAAATCTATTGTTTTTATGTAATTTGATTCTGAGGAACCATCATTAAGATTTGCATAAAAAGATTTATTATTATTAAACATACCAATCAAATGTTCGGCATAATTTTCGTCAGTATCCGATTGAATTTTTACGGCATACTCATGTGCAATGCCCCTTGAACTTATTAATTTAATTTCTTTATCATTTTTGATACTTAAAAACATGATTGCCGCAGCGCCGAAAACAAAATCAAAATTAATATTTACAAAATGCAGAACTTCTTCTAACGTTTTATTTTGATCTGCCACTTCTGTAAGTTCTTTAATAAATTTAAAACCTGAATATTCGCAGTCTTTTATTTTGTTGTTATTGTTCATGTATATTAATAACCTCCTATTTATGCAAATTATATTTAGTTAAAATCATACTCATCCGTTATTGTTTATATTATTTGTATTTTTTTATAATTTAGACGATATTTAATTTGAATAGCAATTCTATTCTGCAAACAATAAACAATAACCATGCAGATTCAAAAATCATATTAAAATAAATAACTTATTTATATATTTTATATATAACAGGATTTTATGGGCGATATATCAATTATTAGTATTGTTATTATTAATATTATTAAGAAAGTTTATTAATAAACATATTTGAGGGTTCAAAAATTTTAAACCGTAACTATTATTAATTATAAAATGGGATTTAGAAATTTTATAAGATTGATTAAATTGAAATTTATTTCTATTAATAAAATCTTCATACGTAAATCTTAAGATAGCTCTTTTTAATCTTTTGGAATAATCGCATATAACAAGGATAATTTTATCCATTTCTGAATAAAAGCCCGATTCAAATATTACGGCTCCTTCAATCACGACCATTTTTGAATCGCAATGCAGTTCTAAAATATCTTTAGTTTTTTTTCTTAATGCAGGGTGAATAATATCTTCCAATTTCTTTTTTTTAATTTTATCCGAAAAAACAATTTGCGCAAGAGCTTTTCTGTTAATATCGCTATCTTTATTTAAAATGTTTTTGCCAAAAAAATCAACTGTTTTTTTATATTCGTCAGTATTTTTTTTTAATAGCGATATTGATAACTCGTCAAGATTAATAGTAAGAAATCCTGCATCTTTTAGAAAAGACAAAACGGTAGTTTTGCCAGAACCTATAGAACCTGTTAAGCCGATTTTTAACAATGTTTAAAATTCCCGATTATTAACTTATATATCAATATCATAATTGTCATAATTTTCCGATAAACGACACAAATCTTTGCGCTGTTTTATTTTTTCTATAACTGAAATAATTTTCATTTTCGTAAGTGCAAAGATCCGTATCGCATATATTTTCTTTGCGAAATCCTGAAGCGGAAAGAACATATTTTATCAATCCTTTTAAATCAAATAAATATTCCGCCAAACTGTCACAATTACTTACATTTTGTTTGTCGCTGTGTGCGCAGTCGCCGTTTCCGGTGCCGGCATATTTCGCCGCAAAGTAATTTTTATAATTTATATCTTTATTTATAAATTTTTCATATAAATCTTCCTTAACGGTGTAGCAATGTTTGCAAATCCCGGGACCTATAACGACTGCAACATTTTCAATATTCGCATTATAGTGACGTTTCAGCATATCGGCAGAGTTAATTAAGATATCACTGTATAAACCGCGCCATCCGCAATGAACGGCTCCTATAGTCCCCGAAATTTTATCATAAAACAGCAAAGGTACGCAATCCGCCGTTTTTATGCACAATAAGTAATGTTTCAGAGACGTAAAAATACCGTCTGCGTCTGTTATTTTTTCAGAAAATTTCTCAGTATTATGCTCCTCGACAGAAATCACGGCATTACCGTGGACCTGATTTAATTCTGCAATATTGAAATAATTTTCATCTTCGATATGATAATTTAATCTTATCTGCTTTATCAGGTCAAATCTTGCCGTTATGTTTTTTGTCTGAAAATCAATGTTTTTATCTCCAAAGCCAAGCACAAGATTATTATTCTGTTTGCCTACGGCGCAGTCTGTATAATTTGTTTTATTTAAAAATAGCATATTATATGGTATTTGCATTTAGTTATTTCTTTAATCCTGCAATAGAAAGTTATCTACTAAAGTTATCTACTCGGAAAAGGTGTCAGATTAATTTTTTTGCAAATATTTTCTTTGTTAATTGAACTACTCTATATGCAAAAAAATAAAATCTGACCCCTTTTCCTTAGCGGTTTAATTATCAACCACCGTTGGTTGTGCAGCACAGTATTCGGTGTTTTCCAATCCCCATAGCATATCCTGAGGCGGTCTGGCAGTAAAAATCATAAGACGGTCCGTCTCGGGATGGATAAAAGATATTTTATACGCATGCAGCATTTGCCTGCTTATAAAATTAAACTGTTTAAATTCATTTTTGTTTTTAAATTCAATTTTTTTGTAAATTTTATCGCCCAATATAGGATGTCCGGTTTCCAGCATAGAAACCCTGATTTGATGAGTTCTGCCGGTAAGAGGACTTATTTCTAAAAGGCTTATAATGCCGTCTATTGTCTTTATTGTTTTAAACGATGTCAGCGCATGTTTGCCGTTAGTTTGCGATAATTTCATTTTAATTTTATTTTTAGGATCCCTTTCAATATAGCCCTCTATCTTTCCGGCAGATTCCTTAAAAATGCCATATACGAGTGCTATATAGGTTTTTTTAATAATCCTGTTTTTGAATTGCTCAGCAAGCGCATTATGCGATTTATCGTTCTTTGCTATCAGCATAATTCCCGATGTATCTTTATCTAATCTATGAACTATACCCGGTCTTTCGATACCGCCGATGCCGGACAGGTCGGATATTTTACCGACTAATGCGTTTACCAGCGTTTTTTCGTGTTCTCCTTTAGAAGGATGTACACTAATACCCGCAGGTTTATTTATAACTGCAAGCATATTATCTTCGTAAATAATATCTATCGGAAAATCGAAAGGTTTTAATGTATCTTCCCTTATTTCAGGCTCATCAACAGAAACCAGCGCGCCTGTTCTGATGAGCAGCGAGGGCTTTCTTGTTATTAAATTATTTACAGATACGTTTCCTGCTTCAATTAATTTTTTGATAAACGATCTTGTAAAATTATTTAAATTATTTGTAAGCGCTATATCTAACCGGATTTTTTCATCAGAAGAATAAAATGATTTTAGTCCCATGTTAATATTTTATATTTTACTCCCATAAAACACGCCCTGTCATTTCAGCCGGTATATTTATGTCTAAAAGGCTCAGTATAGTCGGCGCAATGTCAGACAATCTTCCGGGCTTCAGCGGAGGTATTTCATTTTTATAATTTGATACTATACAAAGCGGAACGGGATTTAAAGTATGATTGGTCATAGGAGCGCCATTGTCGTCAATCATAGTTTCGGCGTTTCCGTGGTCTGCCGTTACTATGCATACGCCGTCATTTTTTAAAATTACCGGTATAATTTCACTGAGTGCGGAATTAACGGTTTCCACGGCTTTAACGGCAGCATCATAATTTCCTGTGTGTCCGACCATGTCGCAATTTGCGAAATTGCATACGGATAAAGAATATTCATTAAGTTTTAATTTTTCAATAAGAGCGTCTTTAATTTTAAAAGCGCTCATTTCAGGTATTAAATCATATGTCCTATATTCTCTCGGTGAAGGTATCAGTAGTCTATCCTCATTTTTAAAAGGTTCTTCACGTCCGCAATTAAAAAAATAAGTTACATGCGCATATTTTTCCGTTTCAGCTATTCTGAACTGTTTTAATCCGCTGTCTGAAATTACCTCGCCTAATATATTTTTATAATTCTGCGGTTCCACGATATATTTGTTCTTAAAAGAATCATCGTATTTTGCCATGGTTATAAAATTTTTAACCGGCTTAAATGAATTTCTGTCAAAAAAATTAAATGTTTCTAAAGAAAGAGCTTTCGTTATTTCTTTTGCTCTGTCCGCTCTATAGTTTATAAAAAGTACTCCGTCTTCAGGATGAATTCTGCCGTCTCTATTGCCGTTATTTTGTTTTATTATAGACGGTGTTATAAATTCATCTGTAATGTCGTGAGAGTAGTTATCATTTATTGCTTCAAAAACATCGTCGTATATTTTTCCTTCCGCTTTTGTGAGCATATTAAAAGCGAGTTGGACCCTATCCCATCTAGTATCCCTGTCCATTGCGTAAAAACGGCCTATTGCAGTTGCGATGGATATTTTATCTTTCCTGTTTCCGATGGCGTCCGTAAGTTTTTTTAAAAAAGTACCGGAACTTTTTGGCGGCGAATCTCTGCCGTCTAAAAAACAGTGGATATAAATTTCTTTCGCATTATTTTCATAGAAAAAATTTATCAGATATATTAAATGACTTAATTCTGCATGAACTCCGCTTTCTGAAACCAAGCCCATTAAATGAACTCTTCCGTTGCCCTGTTTTATCGAATTAACAAAATTCAATAAAACAGGATTGTTTTTTAGCGTATCATTTTCTATGGCATCGTTAATTTTAGTTAAGTCCTGCATTAATATCCGTCCTGCGCCGATGTTAGAGTGTCCGACTTCCGAGTTGCCCATAGTGCCGTTCGGGAGACCGACGTCCTTTCCATGTGCTTTCAAAGAAGTAAAGGGATATTCTTTAAAGATGCCGTTAATAAAATCTGCTTTTGCATTTTTTACTGCATTGCCCTTAATTTTATCCGACAGACCAAATCCGTCTAAAATTATTAATGCCGCGCTCTTATATTTTTTCACTTTTAACCTCTCAATTTTTTGATATACGCTATGTCAAATTAAAAATATTCTGCGGTTCTTCCTTTGCAAAAGATTCGTATAATGAATTTGACCTGATGTTCATTGTATTCCATGAAAGACAGGAAGGACATAAGCTTGTATAATTTAACGAACTGTAATTACACTTAGAACATACGAAAGGTAATTTTACAGGGTACTGGTTTTTTAAAGCTTTTCTGAAGGAAGACGATGCTTCATTTGTTTTCCCTCTTTTTAAATAGCATTCCCCGAGAAGCAGGTATAATGAATTATCTTTAAATATGGAAGAAGGAATAGTTTTAAGATTAGATATGGCTTCGTCAACCATCTCAATGCGCACGTAAAATTTTGCAAGGAACAGCCTGTACTCCCATTTTTCAGGATTATTATATATAAGTTCCTGATAAAATTTTATTATATTTTGAGGACTGTTTGCCTTAATTGCGGCGTCTTCCATTTTTATAATTACTGCAAAACTGTTTGTTTTAAGGAAAGCCTTTTCCCATAATTTGAATGCGTCATTTGTTTTATCTTTTTTTATTAAAATATCTCCCAGCGATATATATGCGCCGGCAAAATATTTATCCTGAGAAATAACCTGATTAAATCTTTTTGCCGATCTTTCTAAATCATTTTCATTTTCCAATAGATACTTGCCGTATTCATATTTTAGTCCTATCATGTCCTTTTCTTCTTTTTTATTTATATTTCTGTCCTTGGATTGGCTTAAAAAAAGTTTTGACATTTTATAGGCATTTTTCCATTCTGAATTTTTTATATACAGGTCTTTAAGCTGAAGTATGGCATAAAGATTGTCCGGCGCAATTTCAACGGCTTTATTAAAAAAAGATGCTGCTTTTTCATAATTTTTATTAAGTTTATGCAAATTTCCCGCTTCATTAAGCGCCTTAACATTGTTCACATCTACTTCCAGCGCTTTGTTAATAAAGTTTTCGGCAGATTTAAAATCTCCTTTATGTTTGTATATTTTAAATAGCAGAATATATGCTTTAACGCTGTTTTCATATTTAGAAAGATATTTTTTTAAGATATCGATTGCCCTGTCGTACTGGGCTTTAATATATAAATCTTCGGCTTTGTCTATTGAATTGTCGATTTCCGTGATAATAAACTGTTTTTTGTTTTTTACCCAGTTTCTTAGATAAACGGTAATATTTTTTATTAGGGTTATAATAAGAAATAATAAAATGCCGATTAAAAAAGCGGCAAAAATGTAAAAAATTAAATAATAATCCACTACATTATGATTTCCGGGGAGATAGTGAAGCGGAATTTTTATCGGATTTAAAACATAGAGATATTCAAAAAATGCAACGAGTATTAAAATTAATATAAAAAGGACTATTAAATACATATGAATTTTATTATATGTTATGTTCTTATTTCATTATTTGTCTTCTATAGCAAGTTCTTTAGCATCCGGCCATAAATTTTCAAGATTGTAAAAAGACCTGTAAGGCTCGACAAAAATATGTATCATCATATCGCCGTAATCCATCGCAACCCATCTTGAAGTGTCAGTCCCGTCGACCGCTATAGGTTTTCTTTTTACGGATGTTAAAACATTATCGGCTATAGCAGCGACCTGTCGGTCGGAGATTCCCGTCGCAATAATTATAAAATCTGCAAGCTGAGATACTTTTCTGATATCGAGAACGATAATATTTTTTGCCTTTTTGTCGGATAGATAATTTATAACTGCCCTTATTTCTTTACTGGTTCTTTTAAATTTTTTTCTCAGTACTTTTTTGCCGTTTGCGGCACTGTCGTCTATATTGGCTGTTGTTATTGAATTCACGTATTTTTTATTATAGTTTAGTTTAAATGGTTTATTTAATGTAAATTAAATACATCACATATATATATTATTGTTTATTATATATTCAATTGTATCGTTTGGCAACAAAAAACGATTGGATAATTTTTTTTTAAAGTTATTTCTTATTTTTGTCGAAGATATATCTAACCTGGTAACCTCGAACAAAAATACGGATATATTTTCGGGATATATTATTAGTCTATCGCGGCTAATATCGACGGTCATCTTATTGCATACCGGTTCAGGAATATATTTTGAGATTGAGACTAAATTTTCATATTTTGTTTTTATATCCATACCCCTGTTAATAATTATAAAATTAGTCATTTCAAAAAGCAGAGGGCTTTTTTTCCAATTTCTGATTTCAGTAAAGGCTTCAAATCCTATAATAAAAAAAAGTTCGTCGCAGCTGTATATTTCTTTTAATTCTTTTATGGTATTGTAAGAAAATGAAACCCCGCCTCTTTTGATTTCAATGTCTGATGCTTCAAATTTAGCATTGGAGGCTATAGCCATCTTTACCATTTCAAATCTGCTGCCGGAATTTATTGCGGTTTCCTGTTTGTTGGAAGTAATATTCGTCGGTATAAATATTACTTTATCGAGAGAAGCTTTTTCAATAAGTTCTTCGCATGTTCTTAAATGCCCGTAATGTACCGGATTGAATGATCCGCCGAATATACCTATTTTCATATTCTTGTCTGATAATTTCCAAAAACTACAAATTTTGTTGTAGTGAGTTCTTTCGCTCCCATAGGTCCGTACGCATGTATTTTTGATGTAGATATGCCTATTTCCGCCCCGAGTCCAAGTTCAAAGCCGTCGTTAAATCTTGTAGATGCATTTATCAAAACGCAGGAAGAGTTGACTTTTTTAATAAAATCCATTGCATTGGTATAATTTTCCGTTATTATTGCTTCCGTATGGTTTGACCCGTATTTTTTTATATGCTCTATGGCAGAGTCAATGTTTTTTACAGATTTTATTGATAAAATAAGGTCTAAATATTCTTCGCTCCAATCATTAGCAGAAGCGGCGGCAATGAAGTTAAACTGATTTTTAAATATATGCAGAAGCTCATTATCTAATCTTGTTTCTACGTTTCTGCCGCTTAATTCTTTCAGCAGAATAGGCATAAATTTATCCGCTATTTTTTCATGGACAAGAAGAGTTTCTAATGCATTACACACGGAAGGTCTCTGAACTTTGGCGTTAATAACGATTTCAACGGCTTTTTGGATATTGCAGGCTTCATCTATGTATATATGGCAAACACCTTTGTCATGTTTTACTACGGGAATTTTTGAATTTTCTGTTACGAATGAAATTAAACCTTCGCCGCCTCTCGGTATCACAAGGTCAATATATTTTTTTTGCGATATGAGTTCTAACACGGCAGAACGGTCGGTATAAGGAACCATAGATATAATATTTTCAGATAGCCCATTTTTTTTCAAAGCTTCTTTTATAATATAAATAAGAGCAAGATTAGAATTAATGGCTTCCGAACCTCCCCTGAGGACGGCGGCATTTCCTGACAGCAGGCAGAGTATAGAAGCATCAAGCGTTACATTGGGTCTCGATTCGTAAATTATTCCTATAACCCCCAGCGGAATGCGCATTTTACCGACCATGAGACCATTGGGTCTTATGGAAATATTTTCTATTTCACCTATGGGGTCTTTTATTTTCTTAACGTCCTCTATGGATGCCATCATCGAATTTATAGTTTTTTCACTGATAGTCAATCTGTCTACAAGAGATTCTTTTAGCGAGTTTTGTTTGGCGTGCAGTATATCTTTTGAATTTTCTGATATTAAAAATTCCTTGTTTTCTAAAAGTAATTTTCCAATATCGTTTAGCAGGCTAAGTTTTGTTAAACTGCTTGCATTTGCGATAAAACTGCTTGCTTCGTATGTTTGTTTTGCAATAATTTCTATACTGAGATTTTGTTCTTTCATAATATTTATTCCCGATTTTATATTAATTTACTTTAAAGCAGCACCATATTATTTTTATGAACGGCTATTCCTATCCCGTTTGCATGCATGCTGTTCAGCATCACTTGAATTTCGCTTGACTTTAAGCCTTTAATCTTTTTTATTTCTTCGGCATCAAAATTAGAAATTCCGGCGGCGACAATTTTATTTTGTTCGTTTGCGATGTATATGCCGTTATGTTTTTTAAAATTTCCTTTGACATCTATTATGCCGCTTGCAAGCAGACTTTTATTGTTAATTGTAATAGCTTCTATAGCGCCCTGATCGCAGACCAGCAGACCGTTTTTTTCCATACCGAATATAAGCCAGTGTTTTTTTTTGCTGATTTCTTCGCAAGAAGACAAAATAAATGTTCCGGTGATTTTGCCGTCCGATAGAGATTTAAGGACTTTTTTATCTTTTCCTGAGGCAATTATGGTGTCTATTCCTGCCTCTGACGCAATATAAGCAGACTCAAGTTTTGATTTCATACCGCCTGTTCCATGAATGCTTTTAGAATTATCCTTAAAATCGTCTATAAAGTTTTTGATATTATCTATTATTTTTATCTGGTTTGCAGAATTGTTCAAATATGGATTTTTATCATATACCCCGTTAACATTTGATAATATTATCAAAAGGTCGGCGCAGGCAAGATTTGCCGTAAGCGCGGATAGATAATCATTATCTGAAAATTTAATTTCCTCGGTTGATATCGTGTCGTTTTCGTTAATAATCGGAACGACATTATTTTTTAACAGTTCATAGATAGTATTTCTTGCGTTGGTAAATCTTTTTCTTGACGATATGTCGTCTTTGGTTAAAAGAATTTGAGCGGTTTTTATATTGTATTTTTTAAAATGGGATGAATAAGTTTTCATAAGAAGAGACTGCCCGCAAGAAGCCAGAGCCTGTTTTTGGGGAATAGTCAAAAATTTTGCGGATGTTTCGATATTCAGAACATTTCTTCCTGCAGCAATTGCGCCGGATGAAACTAAAATAACCTCTTTTTTTTTAAATCTCAGAGCGTCAACAAATTCAGTAATTTTTCTAAATGATGCAGACGACAGCTTTCCGTCGTCGTCTATTAAAACCTGAGTGCCTATTTTGACTACTATTCTTTTTTTTAAATTAAAGAAATCATTATTTTGATTAATAATTTCAGTCATTATTTTAAATTTTTTATTTAAAGCTTAATTTGATTATTTAATAATCGACTAATAATTTTAATTTTTCTTTTAATTCATCAATCCCTGAACCTTCGGCTGCAGATATAAATAATAATTCAATGCCTGAAGATTTAAGATGTGCGGATACTTTATTTTTAATGTCGGCGTATTCCTTTTTATTTTTTATTGTATCAATTTTGTTTATAACGACAATCTGTTTTTTTGTCAGTATATCGCTATTAAATTTATCTATTTCGCCGATTACTATATTAAATTTATTTATAATTTCGTCAGGTTTGCCGATTTCTATTAAGTGCAGTAAAATTTTGGCTCTTTCAATATGTTTTAAGAAAATCAAACCTAGACCGTAACCATCCGAAGCTCCTTCCATAATACCCGGTATATCGACTATAACAAAAGATTTGCGGGTTTCTTCATCCCCAGCTTCTTCATCCATAAACACGCCAAGATTCGGAGATTTCGTAGTAAAAGGATAGGACGATATTTCAGGATGACTCTGAGAGAGTTTAGAAATCAGAGTAGATTTGCCTGCGTTAGGAAGACCGATTATCCCGATATCCCCTATGCTTTTTAGAACCAGATATATTTTTTTTGTTTCACCCGGCATTCCGGGCTGCGAAAAACGCGGTCTTCTATTGGTAGAAGATTTAAAAAATGCATTGCCTTTACCGCCGCGCCCGCCTTTGCATATAATAAACTGTTCGCGGTCTTTGGTAAGATCTGCTATAATTTCTTTTGTTTCGAAATCGATTATCGAAGTTCCTACCGGAACTTTTATATTAAGAGCGCTTCCATTTCTTCCTTTTTTGTTTGCGCCCTGTCCATTTTTTCCATTTTCTGCAGGATATTTAGGTTTGTACTTGAAGTCAAGAAGGCTCAGAACATTATGGTCTGCAGTAATTATTGCGTCGCCGCCGTCCCCTCCTTCGCCGCCGTCCGGTCCTCCTTTCGGGATAAACCGTTCACGTCTGAAACTAACCGCTCCTTTCCCTCCGTTTCCAGAAACAACGGTTATTAAAACATTATCTATAAATTTCATATAAAATAAAAAATTATTATTTTTCTATCGCCGGATATCATAATTCTTCAACGACGCTTACAAATTTTCTGTCATTTTTCCCGTAATGAAATTTTACATAGCCGTCCGCTATAGCAAATAATGTGTAATCTCTTCCGGATTTAACATTTTTTCCCGGATGAAATGTTGAACCAACCTGCCTAACTATAATCTGTCCTGTTTTTATTTTTTCGCTGCCGAATTTTTTCACGCCGCGCCTTTGTCCTTGACTGTCCCTGCCGTTTCTTGAACTGCCGCCAGCTTTTTTATGAGCCATTTTAACACCCTTTTAATTTAATTTTAATTATTGTTAAAATTATTAAAATTTTTTAATAATTCTTTATGAAATTTCCGTAATTTTAATTTCTGAAAACCTTTGTCTGTGTCCTATTCTTTTTCTTTCGCCTTTTCGCCTTTTCATTTTAAAAGCTATAACCTTTTTCGCCTTGCCTTCTTCTTTGACGACTATTCCTTTTACATTTGTATTTTCAATAATAGGACTGCCTATAGTAATTGCATCGCCTTTTTTCGTCATGCTGGCGCTGAAGATTACCTCGCCGCCTTTTTCGATGTTCAGCTTTTCCGTTTTTATTGTGTCTCCTATAGACACTTTGTATTGTTTAGAACCTGAAATAATAACTGCGTAATCGTTCATAAAATACCTCTATAATATTATTGGAATTTTTGTTATTCTATAAGTCTTAATTGTATTATAATTATATTATGTAATTTAATGTTATATTATAATGAAGTATTATATATAGTTACATTTATTACATTTATTGCAGTTATAGTTATTGCTGCATAAAAATCTATAAATTAAATGACATATAATTCTATATGAAATAATTTATATAGTCAAGAAAAATTTAATTTTTTAATCCTGTCATAGAAAATATTTTTGAGATAACTTTCTATATTATATATAATATTTAGATGAGGGTTAATTTAAACATGCCGGCTGCATTAAATTATTCAGATATATTAAACAGCATAAGCGACGGTGTCATCGTTATTGACGAAAATTTCAGAATTATTTATGCCAATAAGGCGTTTTTGGACAATTCTGATTTATCTAAAGATGAAATTATCGGCAACTATTGCTATAAAGTATCGCATTTGAGAGACGACCCATGCGATCCTATGCTGGAATCGTGTTCCATAGAAGAAGTTATTAAAAAAAGGAACACCGTTAAGGTTATTCACGGTCATTTCGGATATAAAAATAAGGAAATAGCCGTTGAAATCAGTTCTGCTCCTTTAGTGGACGGCAGTACCGGAAAAGTATATGCGGTTGAAGTAGTAAGACAGATCGGCTCAGGTTCGGGCGGCGAGACAAAATTTAATTTATCGCAAAGACTTGCCGAAGTTGCGCATCTTACAGAAGGAGTAGCGCATGAAATTAATAATCCTCTGAATAATATTCTTGCATCAATTGATATGATTAGAAACTGTATCTCCGGAAATGAAGAATTGGAGCGCAATTTAAACAGTTCTGAAATAATAATAGAACCGGGGAGCTGCGATATTAAAAAATATTTTGGATTGATGCAGAGCGAGATAGAAAGATGTAAATCAATAACGAAAAAGATGCTGCTTTTCTCAAGACCCGTTTCCGAATCCACGGATATAATCGATGTCAATTGTTCTATAGATGAAACATTGTCGCTTTTAATGTTTCTTGCAAATCAGAAGCATATAATGATTGAGAAGAAATTTTGCGAAGACCTGCCCGTAATCAATTTTTCAGATGCAGGATTGAGACAGGTTATATTAAACATAGGGCTTAATGCCATTCAAGCCGTCAATGAATACACGGGAATAGTTTATTTTATAACCAAAAAAATGAAAGATTACATATCTATTTTTATCATAGATAACGGAAAAGGTATTTCCATAGAAAATATTAAAAGAATTTTTGACCCGTTTTTTTCAAAAAATAAAGGGACCGATAATTCAGGGCTGGGGTTGTCAATAAGTCTGAGTATAATAAAATCATTAGGCGGCTCAATAGAAGTAAGGTCAAAAGAAAACATCGGAACAAAATTTACTATAAAAGTGCCGATTAAAGTGCCTTATGAATAATTCAATATCTAATAATACTATATCCGTATTAATAGTCGATGATGACGCAAATTATAGAAATATAATGACCGGTTATCTGAAAAATCAGGGCTATGATACCCTCGCAGTTTCTTCCGGCGAAGAAGCTATGGAACACCTTAAAAATTATTATTTTCACATCGTTGTTTCAGATTTAAAACTACCTGGTATGTCTGGGATAGATCTCTTAAAAATAATAAAATCTAAAACAAAAGAATCAGAAGTTATAATATTAACCGGATTCGGAAGTATAGACAGCGCCGTAACGGCTTTAAAAATAGGCGCGTATGATTATTTAGTCAAACCGTTAAGCCTTGAGGAGCTAAGCCTCACTATCAAAAGATTGGTTGAAAATATAAATTTAAAAACGATGGCGGATTATTTTAAAAGAGAAATTTCTAAGAAATATTTTATAGGCAAATCTAAAGCTGCGCAAAAAGTTGTGGACGATATAGGATTAGCCGCCAAATCGGATATAAACGTGCTGATTCTCGGCGAATCGGGTACGGGCAAAGAGTTAAGCGCAAATCTTTTGCACAGAATGTCGGGCAGGGCGGATAATCCTCTTATAATCGTGGATTCCTGCAATCTTTCCGAAAATTTGTTTGAATCAGAATTGTTCGGGCACGAAAGAGGGTCTTTTACGGGCGCCGATATATTGAAAAAAGGACTTCTGGAGTATGCCGATAAAGGTATATTGTTTATAGATGAAATTGGAGAAATAAGCAATATTATACAGTCAAAATTATTAAGAATAATAGACACTAAGAGTTTCAGAAGGGTCGGGTCGTCTAAAAATATTCAAATTGATACAAGAATTATTACCGCTACGAATAAACATTTAAGAAAGATGATTGAAGAAAATAAATTCAGGGGAGATTTATATTATAGAATAAGCGGTTTTATCATAGAACTTCCCCCATTAAGAGACAGGAAAGAAGATATTCCCTACCTGACCCATTTTTTTATGACAAAAAAAAATAAAATCAATACGTCAAAAGTTATTTCTCCCGATGCCGTAGATAAACTTTTTAACTATAGCTGGCCCGGTAATGTAAGGGAGCTTAAAAATGTTATTGAAAGGGCTATAGTCTTATCGGACGTAAAAGATACGATAATGCCCGAACATATTCAGATAGAAACTGCCGCTACTAATTACCGTGGAAAAACAAACGATGCAGATTTTACATATTTATTTGATTCGCATATTTCATTAAATGAAATTGAAGAAAAATATTTAAAATATTTATTGCATAAAAATTTAAGCAAGTCCGAAATAGCCGATATAACAGGCATCAGCGAAAGAAATATCTACAGAAAAATTGCATCAATAAAATAGACAAATAAAGACGGCTGCAATATACTATTAAGATTAAAATAAATGGTGTCAGTCCCCTTTTTTTTCAGCAATAAATCGCCGGCGGCAATGCCGGATGCGCAGAATAAATTGTGTCCGCCCCTATTTTTTTATTTTTTTCTTGTTTAACTGCAATATTTATTATTTAATATATATATAAAAATACGTATACGTACACATTCATGTGCAATACAAAAATTATAGAATACTATATATCGTCTTTTTATTTCATATTGTCGTCTTAATTCTTAATTATTATTGTAATGAATTAAATTGCTATCAAGGGGGCTGTGATGTTTAATTTTTCAAAATTAAAAAAGATTTCAATAAAAACAAAATTGCTTGTCATAATTTCCGCCGTATTTATAATTATAGTGCTGGGCGGTGCTTATTATGCCTATATAACCCAGTTAAATCTTGCCGTTAACACGACCAAAAACGATGCGACTATAACCGCAACGACAATGCTGTCAAGTTTAAATGCTATGATGATTAACGGAACTATTTTAAAAAAATCCGATAGAAGACAGCTATTCGCAATCTACAGAAAAATACACGGAATAGACGCTTTTAAACTAGTAAGGGGCGCGCCTGTAAACAAAGAATTCGGACCCGGTTTAAAGCAGGAAATGCCTTCTACTGTTTTTGACAAAAAAATACTGGCATCCAAGAAGACAATAGTCAAAGAGCTGTATAAAAACGGAAAACCGTATCTTATGGTAGGAGTTCCTTTTGTTGCCGAAAAATTGGAGCGAGGCATAGACTGCTTAGAATGTCATACCGTAAAACCGGGTACAACGCTTGGAGGCGTTGAATTGCTTTATTCCCTTAAAAATACGGTAAACTCTTCCAAGGAATTTTTAAGCACTATTATTATATTTGCATTTATTTTCCTTGTTATAGCCATATTTATCATATATCTTGCTTTCAGATACAGTTTTATTAAGCCGATGAAAAAATTTTACAACAGAATAAGAGATATTTCCAGAGGGGAAGGCGACCTTAGCAAACTTATCCCGATGGAATGCTATGACAGAACAACTATTATAAGAAAAAAGATTAAAGACTGTATGCTTCTTCAGGACGAATTGCAGCCGAGATGCTGGGATACCCAGATTGAAAAATACGGCGACAAAGGTGAAAGGATTTGCATAAAATGCGATGTTTACAGAAATTCCGTTTATGACGAAATAACGGACGTGACTAATGAATTTAATAAATTTATTATAGATATAAGAGAGATAGTTCAAATGGTAAACGAACAGGCGATGGCAATCGTTGACGTCAGCACTTCGATAGAAACGCATGTTTCTGAAATCAGCGAAAAAGCGGAAGAACAGTCGGAACTTTCCACCCATGTGGCTGCCGCATCCGAGGAAATGTCGCAGACTATCAGGGAAATAGCCGGCAATACGCAAAAAGTCAGCAATGTCGCTAAGGAAGCGTCCGGTAATGCAAGAGAAGGTTTTAACGTAGTAGAAAATGCCATATCGGGTATTAAAAATGTCGCAGTGCTTACGGAAAAACTCGGCTCTATGATTAACGGATTGGAAAAAAGTTCATTAGAAATCGGAGAAATTATCTCAGTTATTAACGATATAGCAGACCAGACAAACCTTCTTGCGCTAAATGCTGCCATAGAAGCTGCAAGGGCGGGAGAACAGGGCAGAGGTTTCGCCGTTGTTGCAGATGAGGTAAGAAAACTGGCGGAAAGGACTGTAAAAGCCACAAAAGAGATTGTTTCTAAGGTTCAGACGATTCAGCAAAATACGCAAACTACCAAATCTTCCATGGATAATACTCTTAAAGAAGTTAATTCTTCGGTTGGATTTGCTTCTCAAGCAGGAGAATCGTTAAGCAATATAGAAAAAAATATTTTGAGTTTAGCCGACCAGATTGATTCTATCGCGGCAGCTTCAGAAGAGCAGACCGCAGCTACCTCGGAAATATCTGAAAATATAGAAAAAGTTTCGACCCTTGCTTCGTCAAATTCCGGCAAGGCTAAGAATGCAACTGAAGAAGCCGCTTCGGTGTATTCTGAATTAGAAAAACTAATAGGTATAATTAAGAAATTTAAATATTAATCAATATGAAGGAGGATGTACTTAATGGATACTTTTGATACGCTTACATCGGAAAAAGAGCTATTTAGTCCGTCTAAGGAAATAATAAAAAATTCTTATGTAGAGGATTACGATAACCTTTATAAATACTCTATCAATGAAAATGAGAAATTTTGGGATGAAACCGCACGGCAATTAGATTGGTTTAAGCATTACGATAAAGTTCTTGATTACAATCCTCCGTTTGCAAAATGGTTTACGGGGGGCAAAATAAATATAGTTCATAATGCGTTAGACAGGCATATTCATACATTCAGGAAAAATAAACTTGCAATTATATGGGAAGGCGAAGACGGCAAAGAAAGAACATATACCTATTTTGCTCTTTACAGAGAAGTAAATAAATTCGGCAACGTCCTAAAAAGTTTTGGCGTCAAAAAAGGCGACAGGGTTACTATTTATTTGCCTAATATACCTGAAATAGCCATCTGTATGCTTGCCTGCGCAAAAATAGGCGCAATCCACAGCGTAGTTTACGCGGGTTTTTCCGTAGATGCGTTAAAAGACAGAATTTTAGATGCTAAAAGTAAAATACTTGTTACATCCGACGGAGCGTATAGAGCAGGGAAGATTATAGAATTAAAAAAAATAGCGGATGAAGCTATTAAGAAGGCTCCTGTAGTTCAAACAGTCATTGTTGTCAAAAGAACGGAGCATAGCGTAAGCATGGACTCATCCAGAGATTTTTATTACGATGAGCTGATGAAACTTCCTATTGCAAGCAGTTATTGCAAGACTGAAGAAACGGACGCCGAAGACCCGCTTTTCATTTTATATACTTCGGGAACCACCGGACAGCCTAAGGGCATACTGCACGTTCACGGCGGGTATGCCGTCGGGACTTACATTTCGTCCAAATATGTTTTTGATATAAAAGACTCCGATACTTACTGGTGCGCTGCCGACCCGGGATGGATAACGGGACATTCATATATTATTTACGGACCGTTGATTAACGGGGCGACCACATTGATGGTTGAAGGTTCCCCGTTTTATCCTTATCCTGACAGATGGTGGAAAATTGTTGAAAAATACGGCGTAAATATTTTTTACACCTCGCCTACAGCCGTAAGAGGCGCGATGAGATACGGCGAAGCGTGGCCAAACAGGCATAATTTGAGTTCGCTGCGGATTTTGGGCAGTGTCGGAGAGCCTATTAACCCGGAAGTCTGGAAATGGTATTATAAACATATCGGTAAAGAGCGTTGTCCAATAATGGATACGTGGTGGCAAACCGAATCAGGCGCTTTTTTAATAACCCCTGTACCTACTATGCCTTTAAAACCGGGGTCTTGCGGTAAGCCGTTTTTGGGCATAGACGCCGATATATTTGATGAGAACGGGAACAGCTGCGAATCGGAGAAAGGCGGCTATTTAGTTATTAAAAAACCATGGCCGTCAATGATGAGAACAATTTATAACGATGATAAAAGATATGAAGAAACTTATTTTTCTAAGTTCGGCAAAAACATATATCTGGCAGGCGATACCGCAAAGCGTGACATCGACGGTTATTTTTACGTTATGGGGAGAATTGACGATGTCATTAAAGTATCTGGATACAGGCTTGGAACTGCTGAAATAGAAAGCGCTATAATAACCCACGGAGCGGTTGCGGAATCCGCCGCTATAGGAAAGCCTCATGAACTTAAAGGCAATTCGATTAAAGCGTTTGTAGTATTAAAACCGGGTATTGAAAAAAGCGATTCTTTAATGGAAGATATAAGAAATAACGTGGGTACTCATTTGGGACCTATTGCAAAACCGGACGAGATTGAATTTGTCGATTCTTTACCGAAGACAAGAAGCGGCAAAATCATGAGAAGAGTTTTAAAGGCTCGCGAAATGGGTATAAGCGAAGGAGATTTATCGACAATTGAAGAAGACTAATGCAAATATTATTACATTACATATAAATTACGGAGGGCGGCAAATTGGATTTTAAGATAATTGAAACAGAGGACGCAATATCGGAAGTTATTAAAAAGAATGAAAAAAATATAAAGAATATTGATAATATTCTAGTTTTCGGAGTTTTTGAAGGAGAGGAAAAAACATTTTTAAACGACAGTTCTTTTGAGAAATTAGATTTAATTTACGAAAGAATTAAAAAAGTTGATTTTAAGGCTAAAAAAGATAAAAAATTATTAATAGAATATCCGTCGTATATTCTGGTTGCAGGATTAGGGAAAAGGAGCAATTTTAATACCGATATTCTCAGAATTCTTGTGTCTTCGGCATGCAAGACTGCAAAAAGCTGTGTTTTGGAAAAAATTTTGATTGTTGTGCCTGACAATATATTTAAAAAAAATGATTTATTTTATGCAGGCGCTTCTATTGTTGAAGGTGCAGAACTTGGAATGTATGAATTTAAAAAATATAAATCTGAAGCTAAAAGCAAAAAAGAAAATGTTCATAGCGGAAATATCATAAAGGCGGTAAAAGTTTTCTTTAAAGATTTAAAGTTAAGCAAATCAGATTTAAAAGATATAGAAGAAGGATTTGCATTTGGGGAAATTACATCCTCCGCTACCAATTTTGCGAGGGATTTAGTCAACGAACCCGGAAATATAATCAATCCGGAATATCTGGCGTCAGTCGCTCAAGAAATATCTAAGGATAATAATCTAAAATGTAAAATATTTGATGAGAATAAGATAATAGAACTTGGAATGAACGCGTTTTACGGGGTTGCTCGCGGGTCAAAAAATCCTCCCAGATTTATTCATATTCAATATGATAATAGCAGTAGTGATGATAAAAGAAGCAAAAATAATAAAACCGGCAAAAAAGATAAAATTAAAAAAATTGCCATTTTAGGAAAAGGCATTACTTTTGACAGCGGCGGACTTTCTCTGAAACCATCCGACTATATGACGACAATGAAATCGGATAAATCAGGAGCCTGCAGTGTTCTTGCCGTAATGAAATATATAAATAAAATTTCTCCTGATGCCGAAGTCCACGGTATTATAGCTGCTTGCGAAAATATGCCCGGAGGAGGAGCTCAGCGGCCGGATGATGTGGTTAGAGCATTAAACGGGAAAACTATAGAAATTGACAACACCGATGCAGAAGGAAGGCTTACGCTTGCGGATGCGCTGTCGTACGCATGCGATTTAGGCGTCAATGAGATAATCGATCTGGCGACCTTAACCGGAGCTTGCGTTGTAGCCCTCGGCGAATATACTTCCGGCATAATGGGCAATAACAAAGAAATTATTAAAAATATTCTTGCAACTTCCGAAACAGCAGGGGAAAGAATGTGGGAGCTGCCTTTTGACGACAATATGAAGGAGAAGCTGCAAAGCCCTATAGCAGATTTAAAAAATGTAGGAAACAGGTACGGCGGAGCTATAACGGCGGGTATGTTTCTGGAAGAATTTGTCCTGGATAGTATAAAATGGTGCCACATAGATATCGCAGGACCGTCATTTACTAAAACCGGCTTCGCCTATAATACAAAGGGAGCTACCGGAGTTGGAGCAAGAACGTTATTGTATTATTTAAACGACTTGAAATAATTTAATATTTTATAAAATAGTTCTTGAAATTTTCTTGCAGATTTGTCAAAATATTATTATAGTAATATTATAATATATAAATATAATAATATATTTGAATAAATATAATAAGATATATCTATAAATAGGTTATTAAAATATTTTTTATTTAAAAAATTGAAAATTACGGTATAATTGTAATTATGGAACAGAATTCGTTTTTGCCTATTTTGATAATGCTTGTAATTGCTATATTGTTTGCAGTTTTTACGATAGTTTTTTCCTCGCTTTTGGGCAAAAAAACTTACGAAAAAGGCAAACTAAAGGCGTATGAATGCGGCATTGAACCTATCGGAGAGCCGCACGCCAGGTTTGATATTAAATTTTATTTAATCGCAATATTTTTTTTATTGTTCGATATAGAAGCATTATTTTTATTTCCATGGGCAGTCGTGTTTTCAAGTCTCGGCTTGTACGGCTTTGTTGAAATGTTTCTATTTATTGCCATTTTGGTTTTTGGACTTATCTATGTATGGAAAAAAGGAGCGCTTAAATGGGATTAGAAGATAACCTGGGAGACAATGTTCTTACCGCCGCTTTAGACAAATTGGTTTCGTGGGGAAGAAAATGGTCTATATGGCCTGCTACTTTCGGCTTAGCCTGCTGCGCTATTGAAATGATGACGACGGCGTCGTCCAGGTATGACATTGACCGTCTTGGACTGATATTCCGCTCAACTCCGAGACAATCTGATTTAATGATAGTTTCAGGCAGAGTTTCTTACAAAATGGCGCCTGTAGTAAAAAGACTTTATGACCAGATGCCTAATCCTAAATGGGTAATCGCAATGGGCGATTGCGCTTGTTCAGGCGGATTGTTTAATGTTTACAGCGTTGTTCAGGGCGTAGATCAGATTATACCGGTAGATGTTTATGTGCCGGGGTGCCCTCCGCGTCCCGAAGCTCTTATTTACGGTATCGTTAAATTACAGGAAAAAATTGAAAAAGGAACTTTAAAAAGATAGTTTTTTCACTAAATTTTTATTAAAGACGATTCTTTGATTTTCATTATTAATGAACAGTTTTAATTTGTCTTAATTAAATATGTATGGATTAAATTTAATTTATTTTAATTTTGGATTGGGTTTAATATATCAAATATATGAACAGTGAAGACATGGAAACGTTTTTTGCGCTAAGCGTAATTAAAAATGTAATGCAGAAGTATATAATTTCAACCGATACTTCTAATGATGACGTGCGCATAACAACGACAAAAGAAAATTTGATTGAATTAGTCAAATTTATGAAAGAAGATTCAAGGCTTAATTTTGATATGCTTTCTGACCTTTTCGGAGTTGATTATCCAAAAAGAAATGAAAGAATTGAAGTTATATACAATTTATATTCTACTAAAAATAATTTTAGAATATTTGTTAAATGCCAGAGCAAAATAGATGAACCAGATTATCCGAGTTTAACCTCAATCTATGAGTCTGCCAACTGGTTTGAAAGAGAGGTTTATGACTTATTCGGCTTAAAGTTCAAAGGACATCCTCATCTTAAGCGCATTCTTAATCCTGAGGATTGGGATGGACATCCTCTGTTAAAAGACTATCCTTTAAGAAAAAGACCGGCTGTAGAAGAATTAAATTTCGACGCTCCGGGCTTTCTTGAAGAAAAAGAATTTGGAAATAAATAGTTTTAATCATATAATTTTTTTAAATTAAATAATTAAATAATTAAATAATTAAAAATTTAAAAATTTAAAAATTGAACAGCAAATATGTTTGAATATAAAGATTTTCTTATTGACGTCGAAAATTTTGTAGTGAATATAGGACCTCAGCATCCGAGTACGCACGGGGTGCTCAGAATTGTCGTTCAATTAGACGGAGAGACGGTCGTGCATGCCGAGCCTATTATCGGCTATCTGCATACAAGTATGGAAAAATATGCAGAGTTCAGAACATATCATCAGGCAGAAACCATTACGGACAGAATGGACTATGTCTCCGGCGCTTCTAATAATTTAGGATATATATTGACCGTTGAAAAATTGTGCGGTGTTAAAGCTACAAAACGCGCTGAATATGTCAGGGTTATTCTGGCAGAACTTACAAGGATAAGTTCGCATTTAGTGTGGCTTGGAACACACGCCGTAGACCTTGGAGCGCTGACTGAATTTCTTTATTGTTTTAGAGAAAGAGAACTCGTATTAGACCTGATTGAAACATTAACCGGCGCAAGGATGACGCCGTCTTTTTTCAGAGTAGGCGGGCTTGCAAAAGATATTCATAAAGATTTTGTTGAAAAAACACGAGATTTTATAAAAATATTTCCTGAAAAAATAAACCAGTATGAAGCGCTTTTAACAAATAACAAAATCTGGTTTGAGAGAACTAAAAATGTCGGCATAATTTCTAAAGAGGATGCAGTTAATTTTGCTCTTACGGGTCCTTGTTTAAGAGGGAGCGGGTTAAAATACGATGTAAGAAAAATAAATCCTTATTCAAGTTATGAAGATTTCGATTTTGACATTCCGATAGGTGACGTCGGCGATGTTTACGACCGGTACATTGTGAGAATGGAAGAGATGAGGCAAAGTTTGAAGATTGTGCACCAGGCTTTAGAAAATATTCCGGATGGCGAATACCTGAACTATGACGCATATCCGTTATATGTCATACCGCCAAAAAAAAGAGCGCTGACTACTATGGAAGGTATGATCTCATTGTTTAAATACGGAATGGAGGGTATTAAACCGCCTAAAGGAGAAGCTTATGTATCAATTGAAAATCCGCGCGGCGAGCTAGGGTATTATATGATATCCGACGGTTCCGCTTTTCCTTACAGAATGAGGGTTAGACCGCCGTCTTTCTGCAATGTCAGCGCGTTAAATAAAATGGCGAAAGGACATTTGCTTGCCGACCTTGTTTCAATACTAGGAAGTATTGATATACTGCTGGGCGAGATAGACAGATAAATGCCGAATAACTGTTATTGATTATTAATTTAGTATTTAGTTTATTTTCATCAGTTCTATTAAATTCATTAAATAAACAGAAAAATTACAAAAATTTAATTAATTAACATAAAAATATTAAAATTTATCAGCATATATTTATATGAATTTAGTTGACAAGTATGAAAAGAAAATAGATATAGAAGCCTTCAAACCATCTGGCCGCGGTCAAATATCTTCCGTGTTAAACTGGAGCGGCATCGCCTTGCTCAGCGACGAAGATAATAAAATTGACCTTGCGAGATGCTATATGGCCGAGCTGCAGAAACTTTCCTGCGGCGTCTGTATTCCGTGCAGAATCGGAACATCGGTAGCTTTGGAGCTTCTTGAAAAAATCTGCAGCGGAAAGGCCGACATACAAGACTTGGACAATTTACAAAAAGAATGCGAATGGATAATGTCCGCATCTAAATGCACGGTAGGCACAATGGGACCGACCGCCGTCAAGGAGTTAATAGAAAATTTCAGAGAAGATTTTGAGAAAGCGATATTAAATAAAGAAATAATACATAAGGGCGATTACATCACAAAAATAACGGCTCCATGCATTAATGGATGTCCTTCAAAATTAGATATTCCCAACTGGATTGAAAGGGTCAGGGACGGAAGGTATGAAGACGCTCTTGAATCTGTCCGCAGAAATACTCCGTTAGCAGCTATTCTCGGCAGGTCATGTTTTCATCCTTGTCAGGATAACTGCCGCAGGGCAAACTTGGATAAACCGATTCAGATATGCTTAATAAGGCGTTACGCTGCAGATAATGAATTTTATACCGATATTAAACCGAAGTTTGATATTAAAGACAACGGTATTAAAATAGCCGTAATAGGTTCAGGTCCTGCAGGGTTGAGCTGCGCATATTATCTCAGGCTGATGGGCTATATGCCGGTTATTTTTGAAGCTCTTCCGGTTTTAGGCGGTATGATGAATGTCGGAATACCAAAATACAGGCTTACGCAGGAATTATTAGACAAAGAAATTAACTATATACTTTCTGCAGGTATAGATTATAAAACCGATAAAAGATTGGGAAAGGATTTTTCCATAAAAGATCTGTTTAACGATGGATTTAAAGCGGTCTATTTAGCAGTAGGCGCGCATAAAGGTCAAACTATAGGTCTGCCCGGGGAAAGCGATAATCTGAAAGGTTTTTTTGAAGGTGTTAAGTTCTTAAGGGATGTTGCCTTAGGAAATCATATAAAAATAGGAAAAAAAGTAATAATAGAAGGCGGCGGAAATGTTGCTATGGACTGCTGCAGAACAGCTTTGAGATTAGGTTTTAAGGAAGTAGTGGTAGTCTATAGAAGGGCAAGGGAACAGATGCCGGCCGCTGCTTATGAAGTCGATACCGCAATTGAGGAAGGGGTCAAATTTGAATTCTTGACGAATCCGATAGCTATAATAAACGAAAACGGCTCAGTCAGCGGTGTTAAGTGCCGCCGCATGAAATTAGGCGAACCTGATGCCAGCGGAAGGAGAAGTCCTGTTGAAATACCAGGTTCCGAGTTTGATATAGACTGCGATTCTTTTATTATGGCGGTAGGTCAGGTACCGGATCTTGATTTTCTGAAAGATACTCCCGAAATAAAATCGACTAAGCGGGAGACAATTGTAGTTGACGAATATACAAATATGACTGATATGCCGGGTGTTTTCGCAGGCGGCGACGCGATGACGGGACCTATAAGCATAGTAAATTCAAACAGAGACGGTAAAACGGCGGCGAAAAGAATAGACGAGTACGTCCGAACCGGAACTTTTAACATAACAGACGACGATGTTTTTGAACATTTTCTTGAGAAATTAGGCGTTTATGATAAAAATGAAGTAATAGATTATCCTGATTTTCCGGAAGGTAATTTTCCGCCGGAACAGATTCAGGAGAAAATTGAAAACCGTATAAGCAATTTTACGGAGGTGGAAAAAGGATTTACGGCTGACGACGTTGTGTATGAAGCCACGCGATGCATGAGGTGTTACATGATGATGCTTATAACATTCAAAAAATAACAACTAGAATAATAACTAAAATAACAACTAATAGCTGAATAATATAATATTATAATTATAATATGGATATAGAAATAACTATAAACGGAAAAAAAGTGATGACGAAGACGGGGCTTACGATACTTGAAGCCGCTTCTCAGGCAGGCATCAGAATACCTGTTTTATGTTATCTGAGAAGATTAAGACCTATCGGTTCATGCAGGATATGCTCCGTTGAGGTTAAAGGTATTAAACATACATTGCCGGCATGTGTTGCTCGGGTAAAAGAAGGTTATGAAATATTTACCGATACCGATAAAGTTTGGGAAGTCAGGAAAGGGTCGCTTTCGCATCTCTTATTAGACCACCCTTTAGATTGTCCCGTCTGCGATAAATCAGGCGACTGTCTGCTGCAGGATTTATCTTTTGAATTTGGACTTACCGTTCAAAAAAATAAAAAATTATATCCGGACAGGACGCAAATTTTTAAAAGCGATATTATAGAATATACCGCAACGAGATGCGTTCTATGTTCAAGGTGCATAAGAGTCTGTTCCGATATGTACGGAAACCCATTTTTAGAAATAAAAGACAAAGGATATAACGGTTATATAGGATTAAAGCACGAAGATAAAATAGAAAAAGGAGCGGTTCCAATAGGCAGCTCTTTTGTAGAGATAAAAAATGATAAGAATTATTTAGACTGTTATTATTGCGGCAATTGTATAGAAGTTTGTCCAGTGGGGGCGCTGCTGCCAAAACAGTCAAAATTTAAAGAAAGATACTGGCAGGAATCGCCGTTTTCTTCGGTGTGCAACAAATGTTCCGCCGCCTGCAGAGTTGAATACTACAGGTATGCTAAAGACGAATCTCTCGTCAGGACTGCCGCCGCATTCGGCGGATATCTTTGCAGGAGCGGATTTTTTTACGACGCTATAGGCAAAAATTTAAAAGACGACGATTATTATATTAAAAATCCTTTAGTAAAAATAAAATCTGATTTTTCAAATAGCGATTATACAGGTGCGTTAAACCATTTGGCTGACAGATTGAAAAATATTATACAAAATAATGAGATGAACAAAACTGCCGTAATAGTTTCTTCATCGGTTTCTACGAATGACGGCTATTTAATTTCAAATTTTGTTAAAGATGTTTTGAAACCTGCGGGTTTTGATATAGACAAAACAAGTTTTTACCGTAAAAATTATTTGAAATTTAAAGAGATATTTAAATCTGAAGAAAATTTTGAAATCAATGCTATTCAAAATTCTGACTTTGTTTTATATATAGGTTCAATTGAGGATGAAATACCTTATGCTTCCTATAATATCATGAAGAGCCATAGAGAACACGGCGGCAAATTAATTTTAATAGATATTTCAGATGCCAATGCCAAAAAAAGAAGTGAAAATTTTGCAAGATTTGAAGATATAGCATCATTAAAAATTGATATAAATAAAGATTATGACGGTGATTTGCATAAATATCTAAATGAACTGAGGCAAAATCTTTATGATTTTAATTTTAAAAAAACCGACGAATCAGTTGACGCTATTCTTAAAAATAATACTATATCTATTATTTTAGGCGATAATTTCATGTCTTTGGCGGGAAGAGACAAAGAAATGCTGATACTTAAGGAAATTACAGGTTTCTCAAGAGACGAACAAAAAATAGTCTATGTTTTTCCTCTTATAAAACCTTTCAATTACAGAGGTCTTATTGCGGCCGGAATAAATAGCAAAGATGAATATTTATCTTATGAAAATATTATTGGCGGAATAGAAACCGGGCAGATTAAAAATTTAATTTATATCGGCGATTATGAAGAACCGGAGCATAATGTCCACGGCTTGAAATTGTCGCGATATATTACCGATTTAAACTTTGTCGCCGCTTTATCTTCAAAAATAAGCAGTATAACCGCCATGGCAGATATTGTTTTGCCTGTGCAGGATTTTTTAGAACATAAAGACGGGTATTTTGAAAATTTTGAAGGCAAGACGATTCATATAAGCAATGAGTTTAATTTGGGAGAATATAGATACGGCATAGCCGCAGTTTTAGATGATTTGTCCGATAAACTCGGAATTTCATTTAATACAGGCGATATATCCGCTCAATTTTTAGAAATGATTAAAGCAAATAAAATAATCCATTTTAATAAAATTAAACCAAAAAGTAAGTTTTATTATAATGATGCCGGCAAGTTATTTTATTAAAGAAAAGGTGTCAGACACCTTTTCCGGACACCTTTTCCGGTATGATATAATTTATTTTAAGATATATTTAAGGTATAATATATTATGATATTCTGGTTAATAACAACATTGATAAAAATATTGCTTGTATTCGGAGTGCTGCTTCTGTCGGCAGCCTATCTGACGCTTTTAGAGCGCAAGGTAGCAGCCCGCATACAAAATAGGCTTGGACCGATGGAAGCAGGTTTCCACGGAATGCTGCAGCCTATAGCGGACGGTATAAAACTGTTCTTCAAAGAAGATATTATACCCGCCGACGCTAATAGAATATTATTTATTCTTGCGCCTATTATTGTTGTTATTCCTGCATTGACGACATTTGCGGTTATTCCTTTCGGAGCTCCGATAACAATATTGGGGCACGTTGTTCCTCTGCAGATTACAAACGTAAATATAGGCATATTGTTTATATTGGCGCTTTCGTCGCTGGGAATATACGGCGTGGTAATAGGAGGCTGGGCATCAAACAGCAAATATTCATTGCTGGGAGCCATAAGAACCGCTGCTCAGATGATAAGTTACGAACTGTCTCTCGCTCTTTCAATAATAGGCGTAATTATGATAGCGGGAAATTTGAGTCTGGCGCAGATTGTTTCATCGCAGGCGCATATGTGGTTTATAGTTTATCAGCCCGTCGGATTTTTAATTTATTTAATTGCTTCAACGGCTGAAATGAACAGGGTGCCGTTCGATCTTGGCGAGGCGGAAGGCGAGTTGGTTGCCGGTTTTCATACGGAATATTCAAGTATGAAATTTGCATTTTACTTTATAGGAGAATATGCGCAGATAGTAGTCAATTCTGCTATCATCACCACGCTTTTTCTTGGCGGATGGGAAGGACCGTTTCTTCCTTCGGTTTTATGGTTCGCATTAAAAGTTTTTGCCGTAATACTCATTTATATATGGTTCAGATGGACATATCCGAGGTTGAGATATGATGAACTTATGGATCTGGGATGGAAGATTCTGCTTCCTTTAGCGCTGGCAAATATTGTTGTTACCGGATTTATAATGATACTATTGGGAAAATAGCCAAATACACACAATAATAGAAAATAGATAATATAAAAATTACTTTTATAATATTATGGATACTAAAAAAGAAGAAAATTCGCTAATATTAATATCGAAAAACTTTCTTATAGGATTGAAAACGACTATGGGGACTTTTTTTAAAAAACCCGTTACCTTTCAATATCCTAAAGAACGTCTGAGATTGGCAGAAAATTTCAGGGGATTTCCGAAACTCAATACCAATAAAGACAAATCGTTGAGATGCGTTGCATGTATGCTGTGCCAAACTGTTTGTCCTTCAGAAGCTATAAAAATAAATTCGGGCTTTGTAGATTATGGAAAAGAACATGAGCTTACGGAAAGACAGAAACATAACCATAGTTTGGATAAAATAGCCCCCGGCGTCGTTAATGACGGAAGAAGGCATCCGGAGTCATTTGAAATTGATTTGCTGAGGTGTATATGCTGCGGCTATTGCGAAGAGATTTGTCCGGAAGAAGCCATAAGTATGTCTGACAAGTTTGAGTTTGGATTTTATACAAGAGATGAAGGAATATTTGGAATAGATAAATTAATTAAGCTATAATTGTAATTTTTATGTTAAGTGAAAGGAATATTTGGAATAGATAAATTAATTAAGCTATAATTGTAATTTTCTATATTAATTAAATTGATTCAATCAAGTTAAAATAAGTTAAAACATTGCAAATATGCGAGGTTAATTTTGGAAGCGCTTTTTTATGTATTTTCAATAATTGCAATTTTTTCTGCGCTGATGGTGATATTGGTAAAAAATCCTTTAACATCTGCGCTGTACATTATATTATGTTTTTTTGCTCTGGCTGGATTTTATATTCTTCTGAATATGCAATTTCTGGCTGCCATGCAGATTTTAGTTTATGCAGGAGCAATAATAGTTCTTATAGTTTTAGTCATTATGCTGCTTAATCTGGCTAAGGCTAAAGATACTATTAAAGATTTTCACCAGATGGCTGTGGGCATCGTAGCCGTTTTGCTGCTATTTGCAGAGGTCATATTATATCTTAATGCTGCCGGCGAGAGTAAACCTACGGGTATTTATACTAATGCGGTAATTAATAAAATAGGAAATACGCAAATCATAGGTCAATTTTTATTTACCAAGTATGTTTTTCCGTTTGAGGTAGCTTCAATTTTACTGCTGGTTGCAGTTATAGGCGCTTATATTTTTGCTAAAAAATAATATATTTTATTATTTTATATTCAATTATTTTATACTTTATTTTTATATTTAATTATTTAAAGACGGACTTGATAATATGAACGTGAACGTAAATGATTATCTGGCGGTGGCTTCAATTATCTTTTGCATAGGCGCGTTAGGCGTTTTGATAAGGAAAAATCTTATAACAATTTTTCTGAGTTTAGAATTAATGTTTAACGCTGCAAATTTAGGCTTTGTTGCCGTTTCTGAGCATTTAAATTTAATAAGCGGCGATATTTTCGTTATATTTATTATGGTTGTAGCTGCTGCCGAAGCGGCAATTTTACTGGGGATTGCCATTGCTTTTTATAGGGAAAAAGGCACAATAGACATAGACAAAGCAAATGAATTAAAAATGTAAATATCTTATTGCTGCAGATAATTTTGCTGCAGATAAATTTTTTTATATAAACATATATATAAAAAAATTTAAGATTAATATAATTTATTAATATAATTAAAATAATTTATATAATTAATATAATTCAAAAGGTATATTATATTACAATGAATTCAAAAGATTTAATAGTTTGGCTGATTCCTTTTTTTCCGCTCCTCGGCGCAATCTTATGGGGAGTTTTCGGGAAATATTTTAAAAATTATTCGGGATATTTAGGAAGCGTATTCATCGTTATTTCATTTATACTTTCAACCGTAATTTTTTTTATGGTAGCTTACGGGCACAGTTTTACCTCTACTCTGTATCCCTGGATTGACGCTTCATATTTTAAAATTAATATATCCACTACTATTGACAGACTGTCTGTGATAATGCTGGTAATGGTAACCGGCATCAGCTCTTTAGTCCATATTTATTCAATTGGATATATGAAAGACGATAAAGGTTTTGCAAGATATTTTTCTTATTTGAATTTATTTGTATTTTCAATGATAATGCTGATAATGGCAAATAATTTTTTATTGCTGTATGTTTTCTGGGAAGCAGTCGGATTCTGTTCGTATATCCTAATCGGTTTCTGGTACGAAAAAAAATCTGCATCCAATGCCGGCAAAAAAGCTTTTATTGTGAATAGGATAGGCGATTTCGGGTTTGCTCTCGGAGTGATGCTTATATTTGTAAATATGGGTACGTTAAGCTACTCATCCGTTTTTTCCGGAATACATTTATTGCCGCCCTATCTTATTACAACTATTGCTTTATTGCTGTTTGCCGGAGCAATCGGTAAATCAGCGCAATTTCCTCTTCACGTCTGGCTGCCGGATGCTATGGAAGGTCCGACTCCGGTCAGCGCGCTTATTCATGCCGCAACTATGGTAACGGCGGGCGTATATCTTATAGCAAGATGCCATATTATATTTTCTTATTCTCCTGACGCTTCCGATGTCGTACTGATAATAGGAGGCACAACCGCTTTTATTGCAGCTTTTATTGCTATGACCCAGTTTGATATAAAACGAATAATCGCATACTCGACTATAAGTCAGCTGGGCTATATGTTCATGGCTGTCGGAATAGGTTCTTATGCCGCAGGCATATTTCATTTAGTATCGCACGCTATATTCAAAGGTCTTTTGTTTTTAACTGCAGGCAGCGTAATGCACGGAATGAGCGGCGAGCTTGATTTAAGAAAAATGGGCGGTTTATATTCAAAGATGAAGAAAACTGCTATTACTTTCATTGTCGGCGGTCTTGCCCTGTCCGGAATACCTCCTTTTTCAGGGTTTTTCAGCAAAGATGCGATACTTGCTGCTCTATTTAATAAAGGAGATTACTTCTTCTGGATTATAGGAGAACTCGCTGCATTTATGACCGCATTTTATATTTTCAGGCTTATTTTTAATGTTTTTTTCGGTGAATCCCATGTAGATAAAAATTTGCATGTTCATGAATCTCCGAACGTGATGACTATACCGCTGATAATATTGGCTTGCTTTGCAGCCGTGTTTGGTTTTATAGGCATGCCTCCGTTTGACCATTCTATATTTTATAACTTTATAAACAGAGATTTTGCGAATTCATTTAATTTTTCTCCGGCGGTAAATAATTATCCGTGGTATCTGCTGAGTACAGTTTCCGTTATCGCAGGTCTTAGCGGAATATATGTGGCATATGTTTTTTATATAAAAAAATCTTTTGATTTAGAAATGCTCAAGAAAAGATTTAAGACTGTATATGCTCTTTCATTCAATAAATTATATATTGACGAAATATACGATTTTGCTATTGTCAGACCTATGAAAAATTTTTCTGTTTTTTTATGGAGAGTGGTGGATTCATTTGTTATAGACGGCGCCGTGAACGGCATAGCGCAATGGATAAGCGTTACCTCGTCAAAAGTAAGAAAGGTGCAAAACGGAATGTTAATGAGCTACGTTTTTACGTTGACAGTCGGAGTCATAGCGCTGCTGGCTTATTATTTTGTAAGATGAAATGTAATGAAATTAAAATATGCAATGCCGAATACAAATATTAATTTTAGATTAGTGATGAAATGAAGTTAAAATATGCAATGCCGAATACAAATATTAATTTTAGATTAGTATGGCATATATAGAGCGCATGAAAGCATCTTTATCATTTAGTTTATTATGTTTATTATATTAATTACATCGGTGATTATAGAAAATTTAATTAACTTAAGAAATATATTATTTATCTAACAGGAAATTATACAGGAAATTATATGAGTATTTTTTTAAAGTATATTTTATCGATAATAATTTTTTTTCCTCTGCTGTCCGCCCTTATATTGGTTTTCGTAAATAAAAAGGCGGAAGGGCTGTTGAGAAACCTTGCTACTGTTTTGTCATTAGCAGAATTTGTAATTTCTCTATTTTTATTTATATACTTTAAGTCAAATACTTATGAGTTTCAATTTATAGAAAGATTCAGCTGGATAAGGGAATTTGGAGCGTCTTATTTTCTCGGTATTGACGGTGTAAGTTTGTTTATGATACTGCTTACCACGCTTATGACGTTCGTTTCTTTATTATCAAGCTATAAATATATTAAAGACCACGTTAAAGAATTTGTTATTTTAATGCTTGTGCTGGAAACGTTTATGCTCGGAACATTTGCTTCGTTAGATGTTCTGCTGTTTTACCTGTTCTGGGAGTTTATGCTTATTCCTATGTATTTTATTATAGGTATGTGGGGCTCGGGAAGAAGAATCTATTCAGCCGTAAAATTTGTCTTATATACGTTAGCCGGTTCGCTGATAATGCTTTTTGGACTTATTACGATATTTATATTGCATTACAATCAAACAGGCGATTTTACATTTAATTTATTAAAGCTGTATAACACTAATATTCCCTTAACGCTGCAAATAGTCCTGTTTATAGCTATATTCTTAGGGTTTGCGGTTAAAGTACCTGTGTTTCCGTTTCATACATGGCTGCCTGATGCCCATACCGAAGCACCTACCGCAGGGAGCGTTATTTTGGCGGGCGTTTTGCTGAAGTTCGGCGTTTACGGTTTTTTCAGATTTGCAATTCCTTTAATGCCTGAGGCGGCGCTTATACTCACTCCCGTCATACTTGTTCTTGCGGTCATCAGCATAATATACGGGGCATTAGTTTCTATAGTGCAGAAAGATTTAAAAAGATTAGTCGCTTTTTCAAGCGTATCCCATATGGGTTTTATAATGCTCGGATTGTTTGCTATGACTGCGGTCAGCGTTGACGGGTCGGTTCTGCAGATGATAAATCACGGTATTTCTACGGGCGCACTTTTTCTTTTTGTAGGAATGCTTTACGAAAGACGCCATACAAGACTTATTGCAGATTTTGGCGGTTTAGCTAAAAAAGCTCCTATTTTTGCCGCCTTATTTATGATAGCTGTTTTGTCTTCGGTCGGACTGCCGGGATTAAACGGGTTCGTCGGTGAATTCTTAATTTTAGTCGGGTCGTTCAAACAATATACGATATTTACCGTATTTGCAGCAAGCGGTATTATTTTTGCCGCGGTTTATTTGTTATGGATGTTTCAAAGAGTTATGTTTCAGGATATAACAAATCAAAAAAATGAGGACTTTAAAGATATGACGCTTAGAGAGATAATGACCGTTTTGCCGCTAATTTTTTTAATGTTTTTCATAGGTTTATATCCGGATGTATTTTTAAGCAGAATAAATCCGACCGTTGTTCATTTTGTAAATATAATAGAACATAATAAATACGCTTATAATTTAATTAAAGCAAAAATGGGGTTGTTCAATGCTTGATTTAGCGCAAATTTATAACGGGTACTATCTTGAGAAAAGTTTACTGAGTATAATGCCGGAAGCGGTGCTGATAGTTTTTGCTTTTTTGATTTTATTGGCAGGATTGTTTAATAACTCTTCTAAGAATAGCGTAAATTCTTATTATTTGGCTTTAATAGGTATTGCGTTTTCTTTTCTTTATCTTTTTATGCTGTCAGACCATACAATAAAGGGTTTTTACGGCTCAATCGTTTTTGATAAATTTGATGTATTTTTATTTACGGCTATATTATTATCCGGTTTTCTTACTATTTTAATGTCAAAAAATTATTTTGATACGCGCAATGTTTTAATACCCGAGTATTATAGTCTCGTTCTGTTTTCGGTTTCTGCGATGATGCTTTTAGTATCTTCGATTAACCTCATTATGATTTTTCTGTCAATTGAATTTATGTCTATATGCGCCTACATTTTAACCGGTTATTTAAAAGGTGAATCAAGAAGCACCGAAGCAGCAATGAAATACTTTGTGCTCGGCACTTTCGCCTCCGCTTTTTTATTGTTCGGTTCTGTTTTTATATATGCCGCGACAGGACATTTAAGTTTATATAAAATACATAATTTTATGTCTCGGCAAAATTATAAATTATTATACCATGCTTATAATGTGCATACTTTTTTGGTAATAGGATTGATTTTGCTGCTGGTGGGACTGGCATTTAAAATGTCTTTATTCCCATTTCACGCATGGACGCCGGACAGTTATGACGGAGCCCCGACGCCTGTTACCAATCTTATGGCGACAGGGATAAAAATTGCCGCTTTCGGTGTTTTTATTAGAGTTTTTACATCTATATATAATTTCAACGTGTTTAATTTCTATAATATTTTATGGATTTTAGCAATATTGACGATGACGTTCGGAAATTTTGCAGCTCTGCTGCAGACCGATTTAAAACGGCTCATAGCTTATTCGTCTATTGCTCAGGCAGGTTATATATTGATTGGCGTTATAGCGGGCGGATACTATGGGATATCAGGAACTTTATTCTATCTGCTGGCATATGTTTTTATGACGGCTGGAGCCTTTGCAATTATTATTATGTTTGAAAATTTAAATTTAACATCTGTTGACATAAAAAGCTATTCAGGTCTGGGATATAAATATCCGCTTGCAGGCGCCGCATTTTCTTTTTTTCTGCTGTCGCTTGCGGGAATACCCGTAACGGCGGGATTTATGGGAAAATTTTTTGTGTTTTCAGCCGCAATTAAATCCGGCTATTATTGGCTTGTTGTTATAGCGTTATTAAATAGCGCATTTGCGGCATATTACTATCTTAAAATAATTGTCAAGATGTATATGTCGGATAATAACAATAACGGCGAACAGTTAAATTTACCAAACGGCAGAAATAATATAATTATAAATGCCGTTAATACTGATAATGATTTGCAATCGCACGCATCCGGCGGCATCGTCAGTAAGACTGCATTAACGGAAACTGTTTTGCTGAAATCGACGACATCCGCTTTGATTATAGCCGTTATTATATGTTTAATTTTTACTTTGATACTCGGCATATTTCCTCAGCCGTTTATCAGTTTTGCATCCAGATCGGTAACATCATTGTGGAGTATTTAAACTATACTTATTTGGCTCCCGCAAAGGTCAACTTTGTCTTAAAAATAGGCGAAAAAAATCCCGCAAATAATTTACACTATATTTTTTCAATAATCAGAAGGGTATCTGTTTTTGACAGAATAACATTCAAAATAAACGAAGACGGAAATAAGCTTAAGGTTATTCCTGGCAAAACTATCTTAAAGCAGTTAGATAAAAAAGAATTGGAAGAATATGCAGACAATCTTGAAAAGAAATTGTCGGACGATGATAATTTAATTATTAAAGCTTCTAATCTATTTTTTAATAAAATTAATTTAAAAAATAAATATATCAATGCCGCCGTCGAAAAAAATATTCCAATGCAGGCGGGCTTGGGAGGCGGTTCAAGCGATGCCGCAGGGATGCTTAATATTTTAAACAGAATATATAATAATCCTCTGAATTATGACGAATTAAACAGTATCGCTGTAAAATTGGGTTCCGATGTCAGCTTTTTTTTAAAGGAAAAAGATGCGCTTGTTGCTGGAAACGGCGAAATAATAATACCTATAGCAGAAAAATCGCTCAAAAAATATTACATAGCAGTGATTGTGCCGAAATTTGGAATATCGACTAAAGCAGCATATGAAGCCTTTGATGATTTGGTATTGACAAAAAAAATAAATTACTATAATATATTGAATTTGAACTTTAGTTCTAAACTTGACATATTAAAAAATACAAACAGCGCAAATGAATCCGACAGCATAAATGCGGAAAATTATTGCGAGGCAGTCAAGTTAAAGGATTTAAACGATTTAAGCGAGTTAGGCATTGGCTCGGAATTTGAAAATGATTTCGAAGACGTAATATTAGATATGTATCCAGTGCTGAAAGATATTAAAAATTTTACAATTCAACAGAGGACGGACAAAAAAGCAAAGGCGGAAGCCGGTATGCTGTCCGGCAGCGGATCGGCAATGTTTGGAGTATTCAAAACTGCAAAAGATGCGTCTGCATATATAGCCGATATTGAAAATAAAACATTCAGCAGTCAAATAAAGTTTAAATTTTTAGGAGAAACTGATTTTAAAGAAAAACTAAATCAATTGAAAAGTTAATTTGAATAAAAAGCCTGAGATTAACGGCTAAATTTGGAGGTTCTTGTATGCAGATTACCGAAGTTAATGTTTTTCCTGTTAATGAAGAGAAATTAAAAGCTTATGTAGCTATTACATTTGACAACTGCTTTGTAGTCAGAGACCTAAAAATTATAAACGGAAAAGACGGACTTTTTGTTGCAATGCCGAGTAAAAAAAGAAAAGACGGAATATTTAAAGATATAGCGCATCCATTAAATAACGACACGAGAAATTTAATAGAATCTGCCGTGTTAAAGGCATATAATGAAAAGATAGCAGGCAGCGGCAGTAATAATAATGACGATGACGAAGATTATTAACTTTAACTATTAATTCATATAACCTATTAAGTTATATAAGTTTCTTGCGGCTTATAAAAATAAAAGAAACAGCATATTAAATACAATTGATATATTAAATTATTTATTAATTATTTGTTTTAATTTAATTATATATGTCCGTTTTGTTTTGTATTTTTGTTTATAGTTTTAACATTATAATATATATTTTTTGTTTTATTGGGGCGTCGACAAGCGGCAAGTCACAGGATTTTGATTCCTGCATTCGGAGGTTCGAATCCTCCCGCCCCAGCCAGTTTTTATATGTAATGCCATTATTTAAAGATTTTTTTCATTTTACGGTAATTATTGAGATTAGAAGCTTGTAAGTTTGTCGTTAACAATTTTCTATATTATAACTGTTTCACTTAATTAAATGAGGGGAATAATCGCATGCTGGACAGATTAAAATTATTTACGGGTAATTCTAATTATGAATTAGCTAAAAAAATGGCGGATTATCTCTGCATTCCTCTCGGAGATGCCGAAGTGTACAGCTTTAGCGACGGAGAAACTTTTACAAATATCAATGAAAATGTTAGGGGCAATGATATATTTATAGTTCAATCAACATCTACGCCGGTGGATAAAAATTTAATGGAACTCTTGATAATGGTAGATGCCATGAAAAGAGCGTCGGCAAAAAGAATAACAGCCGTTATTCCGTATTACGGATATGCGAGGCAGGATAGAAAAACTGCTTCAAGAGTGCCTATAACAAGCAAATTAGTTGCCGATTTAATTACTACCGCAGGGGTAAACCGCGTTCTGGCAATGGATTTGCATGCGGGACAGATACAGGGATTTTTTAATATTCCGGTAGACCATCTTTATGCCGTGCCGATTATAGTCAAATACGTAAAAGAAAAAAAATACAATATATCTGATCTTGTTGTTGTTGCGCCAGATGCCGGAGCAGTAGAAAGGGCAAGAGCTTTTGCAAAACATCTGGGCGCAACCTTGGCAATAATTGACAAACGGAGAATCAAAGCGAATGTTGCAGAAATAATGAATGTTATCGGAGACGTGAAAGATAAAGTAGCGCTTATGCTGGACGATATGATAGATACTGCGGGAACTATCACGCAGGGAGCCGTCGCGCTGAAAGAAAACGGCGCTAGAGAGATTATAGCGATGGCAACGCATGGCGTATTATCGGGAAGCGCCATTGATAAAATAAACGATTCGCCTATTAAAGAGCTGGTAATTACGGATACCATTGACCAGAAAGATAAATTAAAAAGTTCGGAAAAAATTAAAATATTGAGTGTAGCCACTCTTCTGGGCGAAGCGGTAAAAAGAATATACGACGAAGATTCGGTCAGCTCTCTTTTTCTTTAAGGAAAAGGTAAGGAAAAGGTGTCAGACACCTTTTCCGAGTAGATAACTTTCTATTGCAGGATTAAAGTTAATTATATATATTATATATTACTTAAAAATCTGGTATAATATATTTTTCTGTAAATTAATGAAAAACAAAATAATGAAAAATATAAAAAAATAAGTTAGCTGCAATATAATTACTATATAACAAATAAATAAGTAAAAAGGAGATATAAGTGGAAATAATTAATTTAAATATCGATACAAGACAAAAGAAAGATAATGTGAAAGATTTAAGGAAAAATGGATTTATCCCCGGCATTATATATGGTAAACATTCCAGTCCGGTGTCAATTTCGTTAAATTCCAAAGAATTTTATAAAACATTTGCCAAGACGTCTATTTCATCATTTATTAGCGTTAACAGCGATAAACCGGAAATAAACGGAAAAACCGCAGTAATTAAAGAAATTCAAAAAGACCCCGTTAAAGATAATGTTATACACATTGATTTTCATGAAGTTTCAATGAATGAAAAAATAGAAATAGAAGCTGCATTGAACTTTGTCGGAAAAGCCGAGGGAATTAAAATGGGCGGAATATTAGAACCTCTAATGAGGCATATTGTAATATCCGGATTCCCTAAAGATATAGTATATACCATAAATGTTGATGTGACGGAGCTGCAAGTAGGCGATATACTTCATGCGGGAGACTTAAAAATAGGAGATGGACTTGAACTGATAACCGATCCTGAGACTGCCGTCGTCATGGTCGCCGAGCCGACTGTTGAAGAAGAAACACAAAAAACTGAGGAAGAACAGCCTAAAGCCGCAGAGCAGCCAGCTGCCGCAAAATCTCAGCCGCAGTCAAAAAAAGAATAGAACAAAATAGACGAACAGATTGTACGAAAACATCCGCTATGAAAGCCCATTAATTTATCGATGCGGATAAATATCTAAACGGAGTGCAGCGAAGTTCATTAACTGTTTTTTATTGATGTTTGTTTTATTGTGTAATCCAGATGGAATTTTAAAATAGATTCGGCTAATAAAAGCTTAAATACTGCACAATCGCTGTTGGGAGACTATGACATCAGATATATTTATATTTGGACTTGGGAATCCGGGAATTGAGTATAAGTATACGCGCCATAATTTTGGTTTTATAGCGGTTGATTATTTTGCAGAATCGAATTCTTTTCCTGATTTTGCGCATAAAAAAAATTATGCCGTTTCAAGCAGGACATTTTCAGATTCGGTGGCGGATAATAGAAATGTTTATCTGATAAAACCCTTAACATTTATGAATCTGAGCGGGACAGCCGTAAAAGAAGTATTAAAAAAACATAATATTTTTTGCTTTAAAAATGGAACAAAAGAAAATGGAAATAAATCGACGGACGACGATGATGCCCCTTTAATAATAGTAATTCATGACGACCTTGATTTAAATTACGGCAAAATTAAGATAAAATTCGGCGGAAGCGGAGGATCTCATAACGGTATTATTTCAATAATAAGTTCACTGCAGAGCAAAGAATTCTTAAGATTGAAATTAGGCATTAATTCTGAAATGAGAAATAAATTTAAAACCGGCGCTGATTATGTACTTGGTCGATTTTTAAAAGATGAAATTAAACAAATGCCGGATATTCTTAATATGTTAAGCGATATTTTAATTTCACTGATTAGCGACGGATTGACTAAAACGGCAAATAAGTTCAATTCTATTTTAAAAAATTGATAATATGGGATTAAAATGCGGTATCGTCGGTTTACCGAACGTAGGTAAATCAACCATTTTTAATGCAATAACTTCAGGGAACGCAGAATCAAGCAATTATCCGTTCTGTACAATTGACCCCAATATAGGTATTAAACCCCTGAACGATGAAAGGCTTTTTAAGTTAGCCGATATAGTCGTCGAACCTGATAAAATAACCCCTACGTACGTTGAATTTGTTGATATTGCGGGGCTTGTTAAAGGAGCGTCCTCAGGAGAAGGATTAGGCAACAGGTTTCTTTCGCACGTAAGAACAGTGGATTTGATTATTCAGGTGATAAGAGTATTTAAAGAAGAAACCGTAGTGCACGTTGAAGGAGGCGTTGACCCCGTCAGAGATTTAGAAATAATAAATACTGAACTTGCTCTGAGCGACCTTGAGATAATCGGCAAGCACCTTCAAAAACTTGAAAAAATTGCCAGAAGCGGTGATAAAACTGCCAAGCTGAATCTGGATTTTTTGCAAAGTGTCAGTAAAACCTTATCAGATAACGGAAATCTGAATAGCGAAGATTTTTCAGAAGAAGAAAAAAATTTATTGAAATCTCTTGGAATAATATCTATAAAACCTTTTTTATATGTATTAAACGTTGACGAAGAATTTATCCATCCTGAAAGTTCAAATAAAGAAATTGACGATATATCAAAAATAGCATCTTCAAGAAACATACCGGTTATAAAGTTATGCGCAAGATTAGAAGAAGAACTTTCCAAGCTTGATGACGCCGATAAAAAAGCTTTTCTGTCAGACTTCGGACTTGACAGCTCAGCTTTAGACATTGTTGCTAAAGAGAGTTTCAAGTTATTAGGGTTAATTACATTTTTTACACAGGGAAAACAGGAAGTTAGAGCTTGGGAAATTAAAAACGGCTTTAAAGCTCCGCAGGCTGCAGGAACAATACATTCAGACTTTGAAAAAGGTTTTATCAGAGCTGAGGTTATTTCTTACGATGATTTTATCAAAGCCGGTTCTGAAGCGAATGCCTCAAAGATGGGCGTTTTAAGATTAGAAGGCAAAGATTATGTTGTTAAAGACGGCGATATTATGCACTTCAGATTTAATGTATAATTTTTTAATGTCTAAGTAATTAGAAGCGGTTATAATTAGAATAATTAAAGCAATTGAAGTAATTATATTAATTGGCAGCCGCCGGTTTTTTATTTGAAATAAAGCAAAAATATTCACGCCGCTTAAACGGGAGGAATATTTCACTTAATAATTTTTAAGTAATGAAGTACGGTATTTGCAATACCCTTTCTGACCATCATTATCGCATACGCGGCAAGAAGCAGCGCTGCTATTTTGCCTGCTGCGTTTGACCCTTTTTTTCCAAGTATCTTTATTAAAATGCGCGTGTTTTTTAAAACAAAGTAAACTATCAGAATATTAATAAAAAAAGCGATTGTTACAATGACATACCCGTAAACCCCAACCAATATCAAAAGAGTTGTCAAAACTCCGGGTCCGACTATTAACGGAACTCCGATAGGCACAACGCCTAAATCAGCATTATTTAAAGATTTTTTCAAGCCTTCTTTTTCGGATATCAGATTTTTTATGGATATTATGAAAAGTAAAATTCCTCCTGCTATTTCAAAGTCGTAAATTGAAATACCCATAATTAAGAAAACAAGTTTTCCTAAAAATAAAAAACCTAAACCGACCGTAAACGCGGTGATAAGAGAATTTTTGCGTATATGCTTTTCTTCAACGTCGTCAGAATCCTTGATAAAATCTATATATATAGGCAAGATTCCAAATATATCGATTGCGACAAGAATAGGTATTGAAGCAAGAAAAATGTGATAGACAGACGTTATTATAATAGTTTGCATAATATCTTCCGTATTCCGTTAAAAGCTGCGTTAAAGACCGACGTTAAAAACCGATGTTAAAAGCCGGTATTAAAAGATAGACAGATAAATTGAATAAATAAATTTTATAATGTTGTTTTATTATTTTACATTTGTATCAAAAAATTATATAATATAACAAATTGAAGTTATAAACAATAATTAATAAAAATTATAAATTATTTAAAGCAATAAACAGTATTGCCGATTATTTGCAGGCGGCAAATATTTATTTGACGTTAATGCTGATTTAATCGTTAACAATTTAACTAACCATAAAGTTTATTTAGTCATAAGATTAATTTAATCATAAAGTTAATTTAGTGATATAGTTAATTTAGTCATAAGATTAATTTAGTCATATAGTTAATTTAGTCGTAAGATTAATTTAATCATAAAGTTAATTTAATATAGACACATTAAGACAATTTATACATAATACTTATACATAAATAATAATTACATAATATAATCAGAGGTTAAAATGGAAGACACGAAAAATATAAATAAAGCCATTAAAATTAAAGAAGGGGTCTATTACGTAGGCGCTTTCGATCCTGAACTGAAAGTTTTTGACATAGTTGTTCCCACAAAGCATGGAACGACTTATAATTCATATTTTATTCAGGGCAAAGAAAAATCCGCCCTTATAGATACCGTGAAATTAAATACTAAAGATCAGCTGCTGGAAAAATTAAGCGGTATTACCGATATTTCAAAAATAGACTATATTGTGATAAATCACACTGAACCGGACCACTCGGGCGCTCTTCACAGCATTAAAGAAATAGCTAAAGATGCCACTTTGGTATATTCTAAAAATGCGCATCATTTTGTTCAGCATATTATAAAAACCGACTATAAAAATATAACCGTAGGGGATGGAGATTCTATAGATTTAGGAGGTAAAACCCTTGAATTTGTGAGCGCACCGTTTCTGCACTGGCCCGATACTATGTTTACATATATTAAAGAAGATAAAATTTTGATGCCTTGCGACTTTCTAGGTGCGCATTATTGCGATGAGAAAATGTTTAACGATTTAATAGACGATAAAGAGGCGGCGTTTGGCGCTTTCAAATTTTATTTTGAACATATAATGCGTCCATTTAAAAATTATGCACTCAGCGCAATAGAAAAATTAAAAAATTATGATTTTGAAATAATTGCTCCCTCGCACGGTCCGATACTGAGAGATAATTTGCAAAAATATATAGACTGGTATTACAATAGAAGCATAGATACCAAAAAGGATAAAAGCATAAAAAAAATTGCCGTTGTCTATGCTTCGGCGTACGGAAATACGGAAGAGATGGCAAAACACGTGGTAAAAGGCGCGCAGATAGAATCTTTAACAGAAGTAGTGCTGTGCAATCTCATAAACGACGATATTAATGATGTTGTGGATATAATTGAGAATTCCGACGGCATTATAGTCGGGTCTCCCACGCTTAACGCAAAGCCTCCCAAACCTATTTTTGATATGATAGCGTCTTTAGTTATGCTTAACGTTAAAAACAAAAAAGCCGCCGTGTTCGGCTGTTACGGATGGAGCGGAGAAGCTGTCAAAATGGTAGAAGATATATTAAAAAGTTTGAAATTCGAAGTTTTGCTTGAAGGGCTTAAAGTTCAGATGGTTCCTTTTGAAGAAGATTTGGAAAAATGTGAAAAATTTGGAATGGATTTCGCTTATAAAATTACGGAAGAATAATAGCAAGAAAAAAACAATACAATAATTAACAAATTAACCGAGTAACAAATTAAATAAGTAACTGAGTAACAAATTAAATAAGTAACCGAGTAGCAAATTAAATAAGTAGCAAATTAAATAATTAAATAAAATAAACTAATAAAATAATAAAGCGTTAATTATTTCAAATGGCTGATTTTAATGAAGTTTTAGATAGACCAATCTTATGGCAGGACAATAATTTTAACTGGTTCACGATAATCGACGGAACCGAAACCTTTGTCGGAAGAGGGCGAAACGTTCCGTACCCGTTAGAAGACGATGACTGCTGGACATTGCCGAACGGTAAAACTTTTTTATACAAAAATGGAAAAATAAAACCTATAGAAAATTTAGACCATAATATTAAGATAAAGGAATGTCTTGAAAATTTATATGAAAAATTCGAAGAATCGTTTCTTTATTCCGACCCCTTAGGGTTTGTGCACAAATTTGACAAAAAACGGGATATTGAAATAGCCGGTTTTATTGCTGCAGGATTTGCGTTCGGGAATGTCAGCCAGATACTTAAAATATTAGATAAAATTGATAAAATAGCCGGTCATAACTTTTATGATTTTACGCTGAATTTTAAAATAGAAGACGGTTTTAAACAATTTAAGGGCATTTATTATAGATTTATAAAAGAGAATGATTTTGTCGCGCTGTTTTATATCTTAAGCGAAATTATTAAACAGTACGGTTCTATTGAAAATTTTTTTATGGAAGGATATATTCCTCATGCTTTAAATTTAAAAGAAGCTATTGTAAGTTTTACCGAAAGGGCTTTAAAATTAGCCGATTATGAGAAAATATACGGCTCTCACGGTTCATACGGTTCGCATACGCTAAAACAAAATTCAGCCGATGATAGAACAGAAAATATAACGGAAAAAGCTCCTTTGAGATTTTTCAATAAATTTATGGTTTCGTATTTTTTTACATCACCGGCTGATAATAGTCCATGCAAAAGACTTAATTTATATTTAAGATGGATGGTAAGAAACACCGATAATCTTGATTTTGGCATATGGTCCAAAATATCGCCTTCCCAGTTAATAATGCCGGTAGATACACACATTGCAAGAATATGCAAATATATTGGACTGACCGATCTTAAAAACCCTTCTTTTAAGATGGCTCTTCAGATTACCGAAAATTTGAAAAAATTAGATTATTTTGACCCTATAAAATACGATTTTGCAATAACAAGGCTGGGAATACTTGATCTCTGTACCAAGAGCAAGAAAAAAGATAATTGTGAAAAATGTTCTATTTTTAGTATATGCAAGTTAGATTGACCTAAGTTAAAGAAGAATATACGGGTATTTGCCATTGATGCCGAAAATGAAGTATAATGAAGCTTATTCTCTGCCTTTAGGTATGAGCGTATGTCAAAATCAAATAAAACAACAGGAAAAGAAAATTTATGAAAATTGATAATCGGTTAGTAAATTTGGAACAAAAAAGTTTTAATTCTATTTTTGATAAATTTTTTACAAAAAAATTAAATAACAAATATATAACCGGATTTGTTTTGCTAATTATTTTATTCAGCGCCATTTTCTTTGAAAGCGGCAATGTCTTTGCGCTGACTGCCGCAAAATACGGCGCAAAAATTCTTAATAAAACAATAGTAATAAAAATTAATAAACGTTATCAGCTGACGGAAGATGTCAGCACAGATATTAAAATTTTATCGGAAAGAGGCATTAATAAATATTCTGAAGTAGTAGTTCCATATTCATTAAAATACCAGAGACTAAAATTAATAAACGCATATACGATATTAAAAAAGGTGTTCAGAATAGCGCCGGGCAAACTTGCAATAAATGTCGTATCGCCAAGTTTTGCCGTTAATTATCCGATTTATTCGGATATTAAATATTTTACAATTTCTATGCCGGCGGTCGAAACAGGGGCTATATTGCATTATTCATATCAGCTTACGTCATTTAAACCGCTAATAAAAAACAGTGTTTTTGACACCGTCAACTTCAGCCGTACTATTCCTGTTAAGAATACGTCTTTGGTTGTGTATTATCCTGCAAATATGCGGTTGAATATCTATCTGCATAATATAGCAGCATCTGATTGCACCCGTACGTTTAAAACAGTAAAAAATATAAAATACAGGGTATTACATTTAAAATTTTCAAATTTGCCTGCTTTAAAAAAAGAAAATTACATGCCGTCCCTGCAAAATTACAGAAAATATATTTCTATTTCTTCATTCAGCTCATGGGGAAAACTTTCTTCAAGACTATATGATTTGTTTAATACTGCCGAAACATATAATAAAAACATGGTAAGCTATGTGCATAATATAAATCATAGAGGCGTAAAAAAGAATGCCGGCTACACCAAAGATATTAAAGATGCAGAATATAAAAATTATAGACATGACCATGACAGAGATGCAGCTAAAATCAATGCAGCTAAAATCAATACAGTTAAAATCAATAAAGATTTAAGAAAAATATCCAAATTATATTATAACTTTATAAAATCATTCCAATATACGGGATTAGGCTACGGCATAAACGGTTACAGACCCGTCAGCGCTATAAAAACATTTTCCGACGGCTTCGGGGATTCAAAATCTTTGGCAGTTTTATTTATTGCCCTGCTAAAAATAGAACACATTAAAGCGTATCCTGTCATTGCAACATCGCTCAATACCTCAAATCTCAATAGGCATATTATAAATCCTATGCAATTTGATTCTGTAATAGTAGCGGCAAAAATTGCAGGCAAAACATTTTATATTTTTCCTGATTCTTCTTCGGTGAAAGCATTTAATCTGCCTTTTTCGCTGGCGGGAAGAAAAGCTCTCGAAATAATAGGTCGCGATAAATATAAAATGATCACGCTGCCTGAAGAAAGTTTCATTCAAAATAAAAAGAATTATATATTTAAAGGCAAGATAAACAAAAACGGAAAAATTGACGGCAAAATATCTTATATATATAAAGGCGTTTATGCTAAATTTGAACGTTCTGATTTGAAAAATATGAATGATTATAAAAAATTAATTAAGGCGGGGGATTTTCTATATTCTTTTATTCCCGGCGCTAATATAAAATATTTTAAATATTCTTATATCAAAAATGTCAAAAAAAATATTGTTTTAGCACTAAAATTCAGTGATAAAAATTATATGCAGGGTTCTGGAAACAAGTTTATATTTCATTTACCGCTGCCTATTGATAATTCTTTGATGCATCTTGTTTTGCGGAATAAAAGAATTTATCCGCTCGTTATAGGCTATCCGTTTGAACACGAATCTAAAATCATTATTGATTTACCGGCAAAATTCAGATTATTCTATATGCCGCCCGTGTTAGATGTCAGCAATACGGCAGGCAAAATATTTTCAAAATGTTCTGTTACAGAAAACAGCAAAGGCAATAAAGGCAAGAAGCAATTGCTCTGTACATCAGGATTTATATCTAAATCATCCAGAGTTAAGCAGAAAGATTACGGTAAATACAGGTCATTAATAAGGGAATATTTGCAGTATATCAAAAATTACTATGTAGGGCTGTATAATTAGAGAAAAGATATAAGAAAAGGAGAAAAGATATCTGATTAAAAAAAAGGTGTCTGACGCCTTTTTTTTATAATGTTGCAGGGCAATTCAGTTATATGGATAGTTTCATGTGATATCCTTTTTATTAAATATCACTAATGCTATGATAAATAATAAGATTGAATATGATAGTCCGTAAATAAAACGGTAAAATATAATATCGGCGGGGATGCTTATTTTATAAGAAGTCTCTGCAGAAATATTGAAAATTGAAAAATTCGGCAAAACAGTATATAAAAGATGTACAATAAAAATAGTTATCGGACTTGCATGGTTTTCAATTTTTAATTTACCGTCTGTTATTATCTTGAGCGGCTTAACCAAAGCATTTAACCTGCTTGAAACTTCCCCAATAAATAAGATTATTATTGTGAATATTGAGGCAAGAGCCTTAGAAGTAATTAATGAAAATAAAATAGCTATTATTGCAATAAAACTTGACTCTATGATTATAAAAAAACTCTGAACAAATATAGACTGCGGCATAATTTCTAAACTAATACTGCCAAAATATACAGGTGAGACATATTTCCTCATAATCAGCAGGACTGCATAAAAAATAATCGTCATAATAAAAGTTGACATAATTATAGCCAATATAAGCCCTAATATCCTGCCTCCTAGATAATAACTCCGCTTTATAGGTTTAGTCAAATTTAAGAATATGCTCTTTTTTTCGATATCATCATAAATAATAGACGAACCGATAAAAATACCGATAAAAATATTGAATATTGAGATTGCAAATATTGAAAAATCAACCATAATCCTGCCCTGGTCTATAAAACTTGTCTGCGAAACAAAATAACTGCCTGAAATCAGAATTAGAGCAAAAATTAAAAAAGAATAGAATATCTTTGAATTTTTAATTTCATTAAAAGAATAGAATGCCGAATAGATTATTTTTTTCATATTTTTTGAAAGTGTGTAAAATTATAGGTTTAGTTTATAGTTTTTAGTTTATATGCAGTTTATAGTCTTGTATGCAATTTTTATATTGTTAGATTATTTATAGTTTTAGATTATATAGAATTAAATAGTTTATAGTTTATAGTTTATAGTCTATAGTTTATGGGCATTTTATAGTCCATTTATAGTTTATTGCGCTTCGTTTTTTACTTATTGTTATTGTTATTAATCATTAAGCTGTATAAATAGTTTTCTAAAGGGTTTTTATATTCGAGATTAGAGCTGTCGTCAATTTTTTCATAAAAATTGTTTGCCTCTTTTTCTAAAGAAGACAGTGAATCATTTTTCAGCAGTTTGCCGTTTACCAGCACTGCTATTCTGTCGCAGAGTTCTTTGCTGTCGGCAAGAATATGCGAAGAAAAAAATATAGTTTTCTTTTTTTCTTTGAGGTGCAATATTATATCTTTAAACTCTTTTCTGCCGATAGGGTCTAAACCGGAAAGCGGTTCGTCGAAAATTAATATTTCAGGATCGCCCAAAAGAGCCACGGCGAGAGCAAGCCGCTGCGTCATGCCTTTCGAATATTTATGTATCTGAGTGTTTCTTGCATAGTATATGCCTGTCAAGTTCAGCACTCTTTCCGTGTCGTTATTTCTGTTTTTGATATTTAATATCTTAGAATAATATTTTATTATATCAATCCCTCTGAGACCTCTGGAAAAAGCCGGATTTTCCGGCAAAAAACCTAATCTGTTCCGAGATTTGAAGTCTAATGAATTATACCCGTTAATTTTTATATTTCCTGAAGACGGTTTAATGAGTCCGACTATCATTTTAATGGTTGTAGATTTTCCGGCGCCGTTCGGACCGAAAAAACCTGTTACCTCTCCTTTATTGATAGAAAGAGATAGGTTATCTACGGCATTTTTCTTTATTCCAAAAAAACCCACTCTGAAATATTTAGTTATATTATTAATTTCAATCATTTGAAATAGTTATCCCTATAAAAAATTATTTATTATTTATTAGATGCCTTTTTCGGCAGGAATAATTTTAAACTGTAAGGTATCTTGTATTTTATTTTTTTTGATTTTAAATAAATTTCCCTGTTAATTGCGTCTATCCTGACTTTTATAATATGCCTTATTAATGGATTTTTATTATTTTTATACATTGTTTCAAGAAATAATTTTGCTTTATTGAAATTTTGTGAATTATTGAGAAGTTTTATATATAAAAATTCAAGATATTTAGGACTTCCTTTTGTATTAACCGCAAATTTAAGATAATGCGCGGCTTTAGCATAATTTCCAAGATTATAAAAATAATTAAATGAAATCAGAAACGGAATGTTCCAGTTTGTTCCCATGTGCCTGAGTCCCAATTTCAGTATTTTAATTGCTCTTTTCGGCTTTCCTGCAAGTCCGAGAAGAGTCCCTGATGCCTGATATGCATAATTAAATCTTTTATTAAGCTTTACGGTTATTAACGAAATTTTATACATATACGGATAATGCATATATGCTAATTTATCCGAACTTGCTTCCTGAACAAATAATGTCCAGAAATAGTCTGAAAATAATGTATTAAAATTTAAATCTACAAATTTTATGAATTCCGGTTTTATGGACGAATATTTAAGAAAAGTCAGCAATTTATTATTTGCCTGTTTTTGAGCGTAATTAATTTTTGAAAAAGAAAAGAAAATAGTATAGACAAGAAATAATGAAAATAATAAAAGCATCGATTTTTTTAAAAGATAAAAATAACTTTTCATAATTAACTTATTTTTTTTATTAGTGCCGATATTGACATACCCCTACCATATCTAAAGCAAGGGACTTTGCGGCAATTTACGGTAAAAAATAGCACATTGTTTTACTATGTTTTGCATAAAATATATTATATATTATAATTATAAATGCATCAAAAATCAAATACTTTTTGAGACATACTCTGTTTTTTTAATGCATCTTTAAGGCGTACCCCTTTAAAGCAGGAGCAGTCCACTATCTATTAAAAGTTTCGAGTTTTAACAGCCTGAGATAAAGGCCGATATTTTCTTCTGCAAGCCTATAAGGATTAAATTCGTCTATTATTTTTTTGTAGCAATTATTGCCAAGTTTATTAAGCATCTTTTTATCGTCTATAACATTAAGGATTTTATCGGCAAGCTCTTGAAAATTATCTTTTTCAAACAGGATGCCGGTTAATCTGTTATCTATGATTTCAGGAATTCCTCCTACGTTTGAAGCTATAACAGCTTTTTTACGCATGCAAGATTCTACTATAATTCCGCCCAATCCTTCTAATCCCGAAGGGACTATAATCAAGTCGCTGGCTTCAATATACCGTTCAACATTTTTTTTAAATCCGGTCATTATAATATAATCGCTTAATTTGTTATCCGTTATAAATTCTTCAATATCATTAAATAAATCGCCGTCGCCGACAATCATAAATTTTATATCTTTTCTTTTTTTGATTATAAATCTTGCCGCATTTAAAAAAGTCATGTGTCCTTTTTCATTTGATAGTCTTCCTATAATTGAAACAATTTTCATTTCTTTAGGAATATTTAATTCTTTTTTTACATGATTTTTTATTTCATCTGTTTTATCGCTATATTTATCAGTACAAATACCGACCGTATCTGTTTTGTCTCTATACTTATCCATACCCATTTCCATATTTATATCTTTATCAGCATATTTAATTTTATCTCTATCCATATCTTTATCTGCATATTTACCGGCATTAATAGCTGCGGTATTTGCGGTATCTGCTATATCATCTGCAAATCTGATATCGTATATGACGGTTATCTTGTCCTGATTTATTTTTAGATCGTCAATTAAAATATTTTTAATATATTTTGAAATTGCGATATAATGGTCAGTTAAAAGATGATATATCAGAAAACCTTTTAAAAAGCTTACATTATAGGCAACGTGTCTTGTTAAAATTTTTATTATTTTTCTGCCGGATAAAAAACATGCTATGCCGCCTAGCATATGGTCCCTTGATGAATGAAAAATAACTATATTTATTTTATATTTTATTAAAAATTTTGATATCTTTATAATTGCGGCGATATCGCCGAAATTTTTCATTTTTATTGAAAAGTTTGGAATATTAAGATTATTAAGTTCTTCTTCATAAATTTTATTATTATTATGTATTACATAGAAATTAAAATTATATTTTGAATTTTGACTGCGGGCGCAGCCGTTGTGTTTTGTGCTGCCGCCGCAATTATTATACAAATCGGTTTCTTTCGTCAAATAGGGGTTATTTCTATATGCAGCCGAATTTAAATTTGAATTCTGCCGTGATAATTCCAGCGTTAATTTTATTGCCTTTAAGGTATTTACAGTGCTCTTCTGCGCTCCGCCGTATTTGTCATAACTGTCAATATGCAGTATATTTATAGTTTTTATCTGTTTTTCCTGTTTCATGTGATAGCGTTTAACGGTTTTAGTGTTATATATCGGAAAAGATGTCCGGAAAAGGTGTCAGACACCTTTTCCTTTAAAATCAATATATGAAAATTAGTACATAAATAAAAAATAAAAATAAATAAAATTAATATAAATTTATATCAATATAAATAAAAATAAATTAAATCGATATGGATAAAAATTAATATAAAAATAAACACAGACATGAAAAATAATAATAATTTATCTATTTATATTCATACGCCGTTTTGCAAGTCTAAGTGTAATTATTGCAATTTTTATTCAATAAATCCAGAAAATATTAACGGCGCTGAATTGCAGAAAATATATAATACGCATCGCAGCCCTAACCGCAGCCATAATTATTATCATCATCATGGTCATGATAATAGTCCTGATAATAGCCCAGATAATATCCATTATAATAGTTATAATAATATACATGACATATACTTACAATCTTTAATAAAAGAATTAAAAATTATATCGGAAAAATATAATTTAAACAACAACTTCACGCATAGCAGAATTGTTAAAACTATTTATTTCGGCGGAGGTACGCCGTCCGTTATGAATATTAATTTTTTTGACGAAATAATTAATAATATTTATAAAACATTTGCAGTCTCCGATAATCCTGAAATTACCGTAGAAGTAAATCCTGAAAGCGCCGTCCTCGATAAATTAAAAAGTTTGCGCAGTTTAGGCATAAACCGTTTGTCTATAGGGGCGCAAAGTTTCAACGATAATGTTTTAAAAATAGCAGGCAGGCTGCATTCGTCAGACGATATTTTGCGTTGCGTGAACGACTCAAGAAAATGCGGTTTTAATAATATATCGCTTGATTTAATGCTTGGACTTCCGGGTCAAACGGCAGAAATTTTGCAGAAAGATATAGATTATTTAATATCTATCCGACCGGAACACATATCGGCGTACATTTTAAGCATAGAAAAAGGTTCTAAATTTTATAAAAATTTAAAAAAATTACGTATGCGGTCTGAAGAAAACCGCGAAAATAATGAAAATGAACATAATGGAAATGAACGTAATAAATATGAACATAGTAAAAATGAATATAGTAAAAATGAACATAATGAAAATGAACATAATAAATATGAACATAGCAAAAATGAATATAATGAAAATGAACATAATGAATACAAAGAAAGAAAAGAAGACGAGCTGGCTGATTTTTATATAACAGCCTCGGAAGAATTTAGCAGTAGCGGATATAAACATTATGAAATTTCTAATTTTGCATTAAACGGATTTGAAAGCAAACACAACATAAATTACTGGGAAAGAGGCGAATATATAGGGTTGGGACCTGCAGCCTCTTCATTTATAAAACAGACGGTAAATTGTTCCGTACATAATAATGCCGATAATAACAGCAGCAGCCGTAATATTGACGATAATAGAGGCGATATGGATAATAATAATTATTATTATCGCAGTAATAACAGAGATATTAAAAAATTAGAAATCAGAATAACAAACAAACCGAATCTGATTGAATATATCAATAAAATTTCAAATTTTGAAAAAAAAATACTGCAATCAGAAAACAAAAAAAATAAATTAATAAAATATAAAATTGAAGAGTTCAAGACCGACGAGGAAATTTTAACGAAAAAAAATATAATTAATGAAAAATTTTTTTTATCATTAAGAACGTACAAAGGTATAAATGTCAAAATTATATATAAGTATGCAGACAGAAAGATAATAGACGAACTTATAAAAGCAGGATTTGCAGAAATATACGCAACCGGAGATAGGCTGCATATGCGGCATTATTTGAGATTAACGTTAAAAGGCATGCTTGTATCTTCAGAAATTTTTTCCAAAATTTTGCTTTAAAAAATTTATTATTTTGGTATTATAAATTTTCTTATTGAAAATCGTATATTTTTTGCTTTAAAGACTTTATAATTATAAATTTCATTATAGGTAGAAAATCGTATATTTTTTTTTAAATAAATTTATGATACAATACCATAATTAGAATTAATTAATATTAGCCGCCTATGTTTATGTATAAAATTTGCTATAATTATCCGGCATATTTTATATAACTATCTGATATATTTTGTGTTAATGTGCTCTATTTGATTTTTTACGGAGAGGTGGCCGAGCGGTTGAAGGCGGCGGTCTTGAAAACCGTTGATGGTTAAACATCCGGGGGTTCGAATCCCTCCCTCTCCGCCATTAAATATGTATATAAATGATAAATTAGCGGGATAATCGGTGCATTCTATATTCACTAGGACATAACATAGTACAGCTAAATTATATTAAGATGTATTTAAAATACTTGCCGCTTTGTTGATATTAACAAAAAACCGCTATAATAAATATAATAAAACAGACGAAAAACAGACGATAAGTTAAATTTTATTTAAAATATTTACTGCTTTTATTGATATTAGTAAAAAAAGTGTTATAATATAAATGAAAGTGTTATAATACAAATAATAGATGTTAGATTTAGGCGGCAACAGAATCGGATGATAATTTAAAGCAGCTTGCATCGGTATATTTTATCGATGCAGTTGATATTAAACGGTAATTATATATAGCAGGAGGTGTTTATTATGACACAGGCAATCGGTGCGGTTCAACAACAGAACGATAATCTATTTCAGGCGAATCAGGCAGGCGCGGCCGTGAATAACAAGGCTCAGAATGCCGATGCTGCAAATAACGGCGCTAATAACGCAGGCGATACTATCGTCGCAGCAGCGCTTAAAACTGAAAAAACGTTAAATAACGGTTTAATTAACGCATTGAAAGTATCGCTGGCAGGCATAAATAACAATGCAAATCAAAATGCGGCTAAAGCTGCAAACGGCGCTAATAATGCCAATAATAACGATAGATACAACAATCAGGCTAAGTTTCCAAATGCGGCTGCAGCAACAGGTAATTTTGTTAATAAGATTATATAAATTTAAGAATTTGATTTAATTTATTTTTTGATGGATAGTTAGCGTTAAGTTGTATGTTGTATAGTTATAATGATAAACCAAATAGTTAATCACTAATCAATAATTTACTAATTATCTTTAGAATTATCTTTAGCGGATGAAGGGTATTATTCTTGCGGGAGGAAGCGGCACACGGCTTTATCCTATTACTTTAAGCGTATGCAAACAGCTTCTTCCTGTATACGATAAACCTATGATTTATTATCCGTTATCTTCTCTTATGCTTTCCGGCATTACAGATATACTCGTTATATCCAATCCTGAAGATGTGCCTAAATTTAAAACAATATTTAATGACGGAGCCTCTGTAGGCTTAAACATTTCTTATAAAGAGCAGCCTGAACCGGGAGGTCTTGCCCAGGCTTTTATAATAGGCGAGGAGTTTATAGGAAACGACGACGTCTGTCTTATATTAGGAGACAATATATTTTACGGACACGGATTGCCGGCGCTTTTTGATAAAGCAAAGAAAACTGTTCAGAATGAAAAAGGCGGCGCGATATTCACATACTATGTCGAAGACCCGCAAAGGTACGGCGTTATAGAATTAGACGAAGACGGTTTCGTTACATCCATTGAAGAAAAACCTCAAGAACCAAAATCTAATTATGCAGTTACAGGGATTTATTTCTACGATAACAGCGTAGTAGAAATCGCTAAAAATATTAAACCGTCTAAACGGGGCGAACTCGAAATAACCGACGTAAACAATGTTTACCTGAAAAATAAAAAATTGAAAGCTTTTCAGCTCGGCCGCGGTCATGCATGGTTGGACACCGGTACTCCTGAAAGTCTCCTTGACGCGTCGGAATTTATAGCGATGATGGAAAAAAGACAGGGTCTTAAAATAGGATGTATAGAAGAAATAGCGTATAGAATGGGTTATATAGATATTAAAGGTTTAAAAAAGGCGGCAGATACCTATAGTAAGGGAAATTATGGAAAATATCTGCTGAAAATTATAAAAGATTTAGCTTAAGGTAAAGATCATGGACGATAATAATTTAAACAGCCGCAAAACTTTTAATAGTAATGGCAGTAATATCAGTAATAGCAGCAATAGCTGTAATATCAGCAATATCAGTAATATCAGTAATATCAGTAATATCAGTAATAGCAATAATATCAGTAATAGCAATAATGGTAATAATGGCAATAATAATAAAGTTTTGCTAATGTCGATAGATAACCTCAGATATGATTGCGTCGGCTATGTAAGCGATAAAGCTCATTTAAAACATTATTACTATGATAAACTTGTCGATACGCGCAACTTAGACGAAGCTGCATCAAATTCAGCTGTTTTTACCAACTGTTTTTCGACATGCAGCTATACGCCGCCGGCTCATGCTTCTTTATTTACCGGACTCTACCCGCCAAAACACGGCATCAGACCCTTTTTTTATAAGAGATTAAACGATGAATGCCTGACTATTGCCGAAATATATAAAAACAACGGATACAAAACTGTTTTTTATTCCGATGTATTCGGGCTTTTCGGTCCTATGGGCATGACGAAAGGCTTTGATTATGTTTTTGATAAAAATTTTACCGAATTTATAAAACTTTTGGACAGCTTTAAAGAGGAGAAAGTTTTTGCGTTTATTCATGTATTCGATATACATGAGCCTTATATTTTTTCAGAATGTCCTCCTGATATGCACTATAACGACGACTATTTTGAATTTATGAAAAATATGTCAAATCTGTATAATATACAGATGCCTAAAAACGACCCGTACGCTCTATGGAACAGTTTCAGTACCGCAACGCATTTCGGTCAGAGTTTTATGCTGCCGCCGTATATTTACGGCGTAAACAAATTTGACGCAGGGAGATTTAAATTAATTTATGATTCATTGAAAGAATTAAATTATTTTAACGAAGATAATATATACGCTATTTTTTCAGATCACGGAGAAGGCAGGATATCGCTTATCGATAAGCCGGTGTTTGGGCATATGGGTGAATTGTTCGATGAAGTAATTCACGTTCCTCTGATTTTTCATGCGCCCGGAATAGAAAATAAAACATATGATAAACTTGTTTCTATAACCGATATTTATCCTTCATTGATTTCTTTGTCGGAATTAGATAAAAATAAAAATTTTAGCGATGAGGCAATATCAAAAAATGCAGAAATAGACGGAGTGCTGCTGTTCGAGGAAAGGCAAAGCTGCTATTCCGAATATTTCATTCAGAATATGTATAACGAAGTCATGCAGTTTGCGTCCAATGAATTTGACAGAAACAAACAGGGCGCTTCAATTAGAGATAAATATTTTCTGGCTCAGCAGGCAATAAGAACTAAAGATAAAAAATATATTTTTATGCCTGAAAGAATGACGAAGGAAGAAGTGCAGAAAATGATAGAAAATTTGAGTATCAGCAATGAAGATTATATTATATGGCTCTTCAGTTTTGTATTGAGAAAACGGATAGTCAAAGCCGAATATTTATATTTTTTAAATCTTCTGAAGACAAAAGCAGGTTCAAGAGCGGATGTTTACAAAACTGTTATGGGGTCAGTCGATTATAACAGACCGTTAAATTATTATTACGATTTAGCGATTGACCCGTTCGAAGAAAAACCGCTTGTTTTTGCAAATATGAATTTGGCGGATGTTAATGAAAATCTAAAATTTTTAAATGAATTAAAAAGCAAATCTGTTGATACTGCCGATGTTTTTACATATTTTGACAATAGTTCAACAAAAGTGAAGGATAAAAAGGATAAAAGTGACGGCAGTAACGGCAATAGGAGCGGCAATGTTTCCTCAAGACAGGGGAACACGGGCGGACGCGGCAGCGGTAATAGCAATAGCAACGGTCAAGGCAAAGATAGCAATAAAGACAGCATTAATGATGATAATAATGATATTAATATAATAAATAATAAAAAGAAAATTGAACTGCTTAAATCAAAAATTCTATTCAGCACTGAAATTATCAAGGAAGCACATAACAGATACGGAGATAAAATCGGCATTGCGTTCACCGGCGGAAAGGACTCAACCGTATTGCTTGATTTAGTCAGAAGGGCTTATAACGGAGTAATTCCTTTTAAAATAATAACTGTCGATACCAGCTGCGAATTTCCCGAGATTGTAGAGTTTATGAATAAATTAAAAAAAGACTGGAATTTTGATTTGAATGTTTATTCTAATAAAGAAGCCTTAAGAACTGTAACTATTGCAGCAGACAGGCAAGTATGCTGCAATCTGCTGAAAACCGTTCCTCTGAAAAATGCCATAAAGGAATTGGGTTTGAAAGGTTTAATGACGGGCATTAGAAAAGATGAGCAGGAATCCCGTGCCGGCGAAATTTATTTTTCTAAAAGAGAGCATCCGCACCATTACAGGATACATCCTATATTGCATTTTACCGAAAACGATATTTGGGATTATATAAAATTGTATAATCTGCCTTATTGCAGTCTTTATGAACAAGGGTACAGGTCAATTGACTGTATGCCGTGTACGCATAAGGCAAAATCAGCGGACGAAGCGGAAAGGGCAGGGCGCTCAAAAGAAAAAGAGGCTGTAATGGATAAATTGCGGGACTTGGGTTATTTTTGACCACTATTTTTGACCGTTATTTTTATCCATAGACGGCTTTTGGCAATCAATTTAAATTACCAAAATTAACAAAACGAAAAAGAATTGATTTAATAGAATAAATCGGATTATTGCATTATATTAATAGAAATACCTTGTAATTTTGCAATATGGTTGATACAATGTTTTTATGGATTACATAGAAAGGTCAATTACCGATAAAATTATATCAAAATTTAAACAAAGACGCGTTATTGCAATAACCGGAGCAAGGCAAACCGGCAAAACCACTCTTTGCAGAAATATTATTCCGAAAACTATAGGTAAATCCTTTAAATATTATACGTTTGACGACCCTGATGAAAGAATTAGATTTAAAAATTCTGCAATAAGAATTCTTGAAAGTGTAAATTTTCAGCATAAAACAATTAACATATAGGGAAGGCGTTAATTTTAATAAACATCCCCATGGCTTCCGATATCTATTAGTATTATTTTATTTTCAACCACGGCAAAAGATAAAAGTATTCGGTAAGAATACGTTAGAGATACAGCGTAGTTATCTTGAAATTTTCCCTGCAATTTGTGAAGTTTCAAGGATGGATGTTTCGGATTAAGTTCTAATAATTTTAAAATATTTTTATATTTATCTGTTAATTCATCATGCTTTCTTAAAAAAGTTTTTTCTTTTTTAAAATAACTTTCCGTGAAAATTAATTTAAACATCAGATACCGAGCCTTTTAAAATGTTCTTCAGAACTTTCGGTTATAAATTTTCCGTTTTTATAATCGGTTTCCGCATCTATTATAGCCTTAAAAATATCGGCTTCTTTTAATCTTTCATATTCTTTTAATGAAAGCAATACAAATTTTGTTTTCCCTCTTTTAGATATAAAAACTTCATCTCCGTCTTCTATTATCTTTTCAATATTTGATAGACCTTTTGTTTTTATATCGTTAGCGCTTATAATCATAATTTTAATCTCCTGTTTAATAGTACTATTAATAGTATTATAAGATATTAAAATAATTTTATCAATATAAAAATAGATATTTAATCCTTGGAAAAATAAAGGTGTCAAAAATAAAGGTGTCGGATTCAATTATTCTTTATTTTTATTCAAATAACCTGTAAATGCAGTAAAGAGTAAGAGATTAAATAAATCTGACCCCTTTATTTAGACCCCTTTATTTTCTTTATTTGCCTTTATTTTCTTTATTTTATTTTAAATAAATCTGAATCCTTTATTTAAAAGAGTTTCAATACAAAAAACCGAACAGCCAAATCGGAATCTTTCTTTTACTCCCGATTTCGATGTCGTCTAATATTAGATAGCCGCCATCTTTTATTTGCGAAAAATCTTTATTTTTGCCGCCTATTTCGAATATATATTTTTTATCTAATATCAAATCGCCTTTTTTAGGATACTCTATGTCATGAAAATATATAAGCTGGGATATGATGAAGGTTTCTCTTATATTGCCTATCTTTTGCTCTTCACAATAGCAATAGTTAAGATTGGTATTATGCAGGTATATTTTTTCAGGTTTTACAAAAATAGAATCGCCCCTTGTTTTTGATTTTAATATATTAAAAATATTTCCCTTGTTTAAATAACTTATATATTGATATAACGTGGCTCTGTCAATTTCCATTTTTTGGGCAAGTTTTGTTATATTTATTTCAAAAGGTTCGGACTGACAAATAAGCTTCACAAGTTTTTTAAGTTTTATCGTATTTTTTATGTCGATTCCGAATATGAAAGGCAAATCTGTTTCTATTACTACATTTATCGTTTCTTCTAATTTCTTAAAATAAGTATCCGGATTTTCGAAATAAAACGGGTAGAAACCTTTCTGCAAATACTCCTTAAATAATTTCAGAGGCCTTATTTCACGTAAGATTTCATAAGCAATTTCTGTATGATTATGTAAAATTTCTTCTATTTTATATGGTTTATACTTATTTTTTGTTTTTAATTCTAAAAATTCCCTAAAAGATAGTCCGTTTATTCTATATAAAACTGCCCTTCTGCTTAGATCGCTTTTAGAATTTTCAAGAGTAACGGCAGATGATCCAGAAAAGATAACTTTTATGGGCAAAAAATCATAAATTTGCTTTAAATCTTTTTCGAAATTAGGATATTTGTGTATTTCGTCTATGACTAAAACCGCTCCGTCGTTTTTTGCAAAGTCATTTGCAATTTCAAATAAAGTGGCGTCACTGACCTCTATACTGTCTGCACTGAAATATAACTTTTTATCTAACGGCAGATCAAGGTCTTTTAAATATTGGAGTAAAAATGTTGTTTTTCCAGCGCCTCTAGGTCCTAATACTCCTATTAATTTGTCGTTAAAATTTACTAAATCGAACAAATACCTTTTATATTGAATATTAAAATTGGATAAAAGAGTTATAAATAGTTCTTTAAGGTAATCTAACATTGATTATTTGTTCTGTTTATTTATATTTAATTTTTTTAATTTGAATCGTACTTCTACCTATACAAAATTATATCAAATTTGTTGACTGCAACCAACTAATTTTTAATTCTTGACATTGTACAGACCGGTCTATATAATGGTCTATATATAATTTAATTGTATTAAGAGGTATTGCCATTATGAAAATTAAAGTAGGTTCGTACGAAGCAAAGACTAAACTTCCGGAAATACTGCGCAGAGTAAAATCAGGACAGTCTTATACAATAACAAACAGAGGAGAAGATATTGCCGAACTTATACCGATTTTAAATTTCGATAAAAAAAATAAAGACCTAGCCATCGAACAAATTAAAGCACTTATGTTAGAAAATTCGGTGCAAGGCATTAACATAAAAGACCTTATTTCCGAGGGCAGGGCATGAAATTTGTCCTCGATAATTCTATAACTATGAGATGGCTTTTCGGAGACGAAAAAAAGGAAGATTTAGATTATGCTATTGCCGTTCTTGAAACAATGAAAGAAGCTGAGGCATCGGTGCCGGCAATATGGGGACTTGAAGTTTCTAATGTTATTGCTAAAGCCGAAGCAAAAGGCTTAATAGCGGAGTCAAGAAGTACCTTATTTATTCAAATGCTTAACAACCTTGATATACAGCCGGATATGCAGACTTATTTATACTCATTAAACGATATTTTGAATTTAGCCAGACGTTACGGGCTATCCGCCTATGATGCTTCCTACTTGGAATTAGCTTTGCGCAGAAATATTCCTTTAGCCACATTAGACGAAGATTTAATTAAAGCCGTGAAAAAATCCGGAACCGAAATTTATAAATCGGCATAGAAGATGCTATTGTTTTATTGAAAAACTCAGTTACGGCAAGACACTATATCAGGCTGCTAAAGAGGAAAAGTCAACTATATTATTTAATTTGTTAAACCCTTGTCAAATCTGCATTTCAGGACTTATTGGCATTTGTGCAATAATCTGACACTTTTTATTTTTGTTGTTTAAATATGAATAATAAAAAACTTAACCGTATTGTTGCAAGATTGATAGATAATTTAATTTTTGTTAAAATTCTTGCGCTTTTTAAACGCAAAAGCAACAAATACGACAAAAACGTTCCCTTGTCAGATTCTATTGAAAAAATACTCGTAATAAAACTCGAAGGAATGGGCGATGCAGTTTATCTGACCGAAATTATAAACAGGCTTAAAACAAAATATTCCAAAATAAAGATAGACATTTTAACTACCGCTAAAGTCCCCGTTTTTCGAATTTTCGCTTCAAGTTTGAATTCTGAAGAAAAATTAAACACTGAAGGTTTAAACCGTGTAAACGTTATTTTTATTAATCCGCTAAATTTGTCGGATTATATAAAAACGATAAAATCAATAAACAAAAATAACTACGACGTCATTATCGATACGACCGGAATGCCGGTAAATATACCGCTGATGCTTGCTTTTGCAAAAACCTCTAAAACATATATAATAGGATTTAATACGCTTAAGATTAAAAAAAGCATATACGACCGCCTTGAAGATTTAAACGCAGATATACACATATTTGATAATTATCTTAAACTATTTAAGATTTTTAATCTGCCGCCAGTGAAAGAATTTACCTTAAAACCCGTTGAATTAGAAAATAAAAATAAAAATAAAAATAAAAATGAAAATAAAAATGAAACCGCCGTCAATCAGAAAGGCAATCAGAAAAACATAATCCTCGTGCTATCAAGCAACAGCGGAGGACTTATGCATAGGAAACTGCCGCTTGCAGGTTCCGTGAAGCTGATAAAACTTCTCCGAAATGAATTTAACGGCTGTAATATAAGTCTTTTAGGCGGACCAGACGATTACGCTTGTCTGGAAGAAATTAAAAATGCCGCAGAGGTTGATTGTGATTACTATTGCGATAACAGCGATTATGATAATAATAGTAACGACACTGCTGATAACATTAGTAACATTGGCGGACGTTGTAACCGGCATGATAAGTTACGAGATAATAATCAACAAAACTACCGCATAAAAAAAGAAGGCATAACAATAGAAAAAACCAAAAATATAGAAGAGGCTATGGTTTTGTTGAAAAATTCGGCTTTAAACATATGCATCGATTCCGGACTCATGCACTTATCCTCTTTAGTTAATACCAACACCTACTGCCTTTTCGGATATTCAAATCCGGCTAACTCTCTGCCGTTTAACAATATAGGCTATTTCCGGTCTCATTCAGACTGCGCTCCGTGTTCTTTTTATAAAATAAGCGACTGCCGATATAATTTAAAATGTATGGATTTAATAGACATAGATGCGGTTATAAACGATATAAAACGTAACAGCAGCGGAATAAATATATGATAAATAATTTGAAAATGCACGCTGGAGTAAGAAACAAATGGAATTGGAAGAAATAAAATTAAAAAAAATAGAATAAATAATATAGTTGAATTTAATCATCGCCCTTTAATCGCACAATTTTTATTCAATTTTTTATATTAAAATGAGTTATTATTCATAATTTACGGATTAATAATCCATAATTTTTAATTTGAAAAAAACAGTTTTAAATGTTAAAATTTATTAATAAAAGCATATTATATTTTTTTTATAATAATAATTTATAAATAAACCGAAAGGCAAAGATACAACCCCATAAACCGATATGGCTAATACATTTAAAATTTACGAAGATCTTCAAGATTCGTTCAGCGAACAGCAGGCGAGAGCCCTTACTAAGATTATATCTCAAGTGATAATCGACGAGTCGAACATAGTAACCAAGGTTGAATTTAACAGGCTTGAGCGTATAATGGAAGAGCTTGCTGAAGCGCAGAAGAGAACTGAGGCAAGAGTCGAAGAGCTTGCTGAAGCGCAGAAGAGAACTGAGGCAAGAGTCGAAGAGCTTGCTGAAGCGCAGAAGAGAACTGAGGCAAGAGTCGAAGAGCTTGCTGAAGCGCAGAAGAGAACTGAGGTAAGAGTCGAAGAGCTTGCTGAGGCGCAGAAGAAGACGGAAGAAACCGTAAGACAGCTCGTTATAGATATGGCAGACGTTAAAAAACAGTTAGGCGGTCTTTCAATGGCTGTAGGTTACGGCATAGAAGACAAATATATGCCTTTTATGAAAAAGTTTGCCTTAAATCAATATAATGCCGTTATTAATAAAGTGGAAAGAAAAAACGTTAAGTATGCAAACGGGTCTTATGACGAGGTCAACCTTCATCTCGAAGGGGAAATAAACGGCAGAAAGATTTATATCATAGGCGAATCCAAAGCTCAGCCCGGCAAAAAAGACGTCGATAAATTCGACCTTATGCTTAAAAGATTAGAAAAGCATTTTAACGCCGAAGTCAAAGGTTTTATGATAGGGTATATTTACGCTCCGGAAGTCGAAGACTACTTAACAGAGAAATATCCTCATATAGATTTCTTCAAGACTTATCAGATAGAAGAGATTTCCAATACAAATCAATAAGTCTACTGCCTTTAATTTTTAATTTTAATTTGTCCCCCCCCCCTTATTTTCAGATTTGACAAGTGGTTCAGTGATTAAATAATATAGTTGACCTTATTTCTTCAACAACAAAAAACCGTTATTGAAAAAACTGTAGATTAACCTTGACCAACTTTTATTACGGCGGCAAATATTTTTAATTTAAAAACAAAAAATATGATATAATTTTTACAAATTAACCAATAAAAAATCAGACTGACACGAAATGTCTAACGCTTCCTTAATTTTTACCTCGTTGCTTAAAAAGTTGTCAGATTTATTTATTCTCAAAAAACGGTCTTTGTCGATATTTTTACTCCCTATTTTCAAAAACAAATGGAATTGGAAGAAATAAAATTAAAGAAAAAAAATGAAATAGAAAAGCTTGCTGCTTCTCCGCTAAGAATAAAAATAAAAAAAATCTGCTATCTTTTAAAAGGCGGGATGCCGATAGATAAATTTATTAAATATTCTTTCGCATATATTTTTATAATACCTTTTAAAAAAATAAAAACGCGTATAAAGAGATGCAATGCAGCATTGGGTCTGCAGGCGGTTATTGTTGATAGCGGCGGCAAAACCGGTACAGAGACAGAAACAGAGATAAGAACAGGAACAGGAACAGACAAAGTTAATAGTGGCGATAAAACCGGTACAGAGACAGAAACAGAGACAGAAACAGAGACAGAAACGAGAACAAGAAGAACAGGCAAAGCTGATACCGTCGGCTCTGACACATGCTTTATAGCGGTTAATATAGGTAACGCAGGCATAGGAGATGCTATTGTCGCAATAAGATTTTTAAAAGACCTTGCCGATTATTATTTATATGCGGATGGTTTTCAGGGCGATAGCTTACCGCTTGGGAACTTTGATTATGCGGGCTTTCCTCAAGGCGTAAGCAAAATTGTGTTCGACATATTCTACAGAACTCCTGATTCTATAAAATTTATAACATCTCCGCATACTTTTATAAGAAAGCTAATGGGCTTGACCGATTATTCTTATCTGCATAAATTTTATGATATAGATTTAAAACTTAACACTTTTTTTATCAAAGTGGAAATAAACTGGTCAAACGGAAACGAAAAGAAACTTTCACAAAAGTTTAAGCCGTTATTAAAAATTATAGAAAATATTAAAACAAACCAAAAACCTATAGAAAAATATATTAAAACACGTCCGTTCAGCGAGGGGATATTAGCGGAAGCCGTGACGGACATGGGACTTTCTAGAGAGTCGTATTTAAACTGGGCGGCGGGCATCGGCTTAGAACCAACCGCTACCGCTTTACAGAACCTTTCAAATGTCGCGGCATCCGCCTTAAGAGTTAATGAAAGAATCTCTAACATTCGCAGAACAACTGCCAAAATCCCCATTGAAACAGATTTATCCGCCCTTTCAAAATTCAAGCTTAAAGACGTTAAATTTATTACAGTTCACGACGGATGGGATGAGAACACAAAAATACGCAGCAAAAACAAAAGTTCTACAAAATCGTATCCGCTTGAAAAATGGAACGAACTTGTCAAATTATTAAAGCTGAATTTTCCGCACCATAAAATCGTTCAGCTTGGGGGACTCGGCAACGGCTCAGATATAATAGGCGTCGATTTAAACCTAAGGGGCAAAACTACTTTAAAAGAGGCGGCTTCCGTTATTTCGGAAGCAAGCCTGCACATAGATACAGATTCAGGACTTGTTCACATAGCAGCCTGTCTCGGAACAGTCAGTGCCGTCATTTTCGGGCCTACAAACGCTCAATATTGTTCATATTCCGAAAATATAAACATATCTCCGCGTATTTGCGGAAATTGCTGGTGGAGCGCCGACGACTGGATGAACGCATGCCCCAAAGGGTTAAGTACGCCCGAATGCATGAATTCAATAGAACCTGCCGATATTATCAAAGAGATAAAACAAAAAATTAACTTATGACATAATTCAACTGTTTATAACATTACTATGACTGATTTTAACATAAAACGAATTGCAAAAACGTTAAAAAGGCGTTTGTATAAGCTTTACAATAAGCTTTTTATATACATGCCTGCTGCGGCGCTGATTTTTTTGCGTTCATTGCTATTAACATTCGTAACATTATTCCGTATATTGCTACGTCAGCCTTCAAATCGAAATAGAAATCCAAATCAAAACTCAAACTCAAATCCCAATTTAAATACTAAACGCATCATTATATTTCGTCAGGACGGCATAGGGGATTATATTTTATTTAGAAACTTTTTAGAAATATTAAAAAAAACCCCAGCATTTTCGGATTACAAAATCACGCTTCTCGGCAATGCCGCATGGAAAGATTTGGCAGAATTTTTAGACAAAGAATTTGTCGATGAATTTATCTGGCTCGACAAAAAACGGATTACAACAGATTTTTTTTACAGATATAAAAAATTTAAAGAAATAACGTCCGTTAAATACGATATTCTTATTCATCCTTTCGGCAGAGAATTTTTTAACGCCGACAACGATTTGGCATATCTTATTAAAGCGGACAAAAAAATAGGCAGTATAAGAAGCTCCCGTTTTTTAAAACCGTACCGCAGAATAATACTTGAAAAAATATACGATATTTTAATACCTGACGCCGAAGGCTTACGGTTTGAATTTTATAAAAACAGGAACTTTTTTGAAAAAATGACGGGCAGGGAAATAAAACTTGAAAAACCTTTTATAAATCTGGATTTTACTGATAAAGCCCGTCCTCCTTACGCCGCCTTTTTTATCGGCGCAAGCGTTAAACATAGAAAGTGGTCTGCTAAAAACTTTGCCGAGGTTGCATCATATCTAAAGAACAAACACGGTTACGAAACAGTTTTATGCGGCGGCAAAGACGAACTGAACGATACTTCAGAATTTAAAAAATATTTTCCGTTTCCATTTACGGACACCGTGGGCAAAATTTCGCTTATAGAACTTCTTTCCGTAATTAAAGGCGCATCATTGGTCGTTTCAAACGAAACTATGGCGCCGCACATAGCAATGGCTCTTGCAAAATCCGCCGTAATTGTAATTTCTACCGGAGGACCTCCATACGGTCTTTTTGTTCCTTATCCCGCCGGAATTGCCGGCAGCAATAATTATGCAGCCGTTTTTCATCCTGAAATAGAAAAAAACATTGACGATTACATCAAAACAACAAAGAGGACGGGGCACGGCTACGATGATAAGTTTGATATTGCAGAGATAACTGTCGAATCCGTCATTCAAAAAATAGAAAAACTGCTTAAAAAAAAATAATAAACGGTTCAGCACAGAAAATTAATTCAGTTTCTGAATAAGGAGTGTTTAATAAAATATATAAATATAAAATAAAAGGTTTTAAATTCTTGATTTATTCTTTTCATTTTTTTGAGGACGAGGAGATAAAACCAGAATTAATGCTCTTTAAAAGAAGGTAAAAAGATATTTTATGAGATATAAGAGAAGTGGGAGGGTATTATTTTACGATTAAACTTCTAAGCTCTTTAATATCTTTTTTTGTTATAGTCTTTAAAATCAGCGATAATGTGGCGTAAACCGCCATTCCTATAAAAATGCTTAAAATTAATTTCTGATGAGTCAGCATAACGGCATACGCCATAATCGCGGATGCCGCCAAAACTTTTATGAAGTTTATTATATCAAATTTAATTTTTATAATTTTATACGTAAAATATATTAAACCGCCTGCCATTATAAGTTCAATAAAATTTAACGAATACGCCGCGCCTTTTACTCCAAGATATTTAATTAAAAAAATTGAAAATATAAATCCGGTTATTGATGCAAAAGCTGCAGATTTTACCAGAGATTTTTTTGCGTTTTTTGCCATAAGATAGGATATCAGCGCCGAACTTATTCCAACCGGAATAACAGCCCATATCATCATTCTTAAAAGAAGTGCGCTCTCAATAATTTTTATCCCGAAGAGTTCGGCAATCAAATTGTGGCTGACTACAAAACCGCCGAAGCATACAGGAATTGAAAAAGTGTAAGTAAATTTAATGAGTTCGCTTAAAATTTTTGATTCTTTTTCATTGTCTTTTGCTTTTATAGCGTCCGAAATGACTGGAATGAAAGCATTGCCCGTTAAATTGAATATAACGAAGATAAACACCATAAGCTTGTATGTTATATAGTATAATCCGATATTTTTATTATCGCTGAAAATTTTTAGAAAAACAATAGGATAGCTTATATATAAAACACTGAACCATGAAAAAATCCCGAACGGCAGGGAATTCTTAACGGTTTTTTTAACTGAAACGTATGAAAAACTAATTTTTATTTTTTTTATTAATTTTTTAATATAACCGAATTGAAAAGCGGAAGTTATAATATTGCTGGCTAAAAATAACAAAACAGCGGTTAAATACCATTTTGAATTTTTAACTATTAATAAAACTCCAAGAAAATAAATTAATCCTCCTATAAGGTTAGTTGTCAGAATTACATGGTTTTTTTCAATGCCTCTTAACGCCCATGAAAAATTGGAAGAGTATATTAGGGGTAGAAAGGCAATAACTATCAGCATGCTTTTTTGCCGCGGGCTATCTTTAAACATTAATAGTCCTATAAAGATAATAATAACCGTTGAAATTAATGAAAGCAAAAATCTTGCAGAAGATATATCTTCGACGATTTTATTTATATCGCTTTTATGTTTTGCAGCCTCCGTCTCTCCGAAAGGCGATAAGCCAGTATCGGCGATAGACAAAAAATATCCGCTCAGAGTAAGAGCGAAAGCGAATTCGCCGTAGATAGAGGTACCAAGTCTCTTAATAAGCAGAATATTGACAAGAAGCGTTAATACTGCGGTTAAAACGCGGGAGCTTAGCAGTAGCGAAAAATTTCTTATAAATCTTTGTTTATTTGATAGATTATTTAATGGCAAAATGGTTTTTATTTCACTTACTTATATGTTATAATTTTTTATCGATACCATATTAATTATATTAATTACATAACTATTGTAAAAACTTTTTTATAAAATATTAATGTTACAGCTTATTGTTATTGTTGTTAATTTACTAAATATGTACATAAACATTGCATTAATTACTATTATAATATAATTGCAAATAAAATAAGTTAAAAAAATTATATAAAAAACTTAACATCTTACTATAACATGATAATTTCTAAAAATAGGATAATGAAGGTATGGTATTATTTAAAAAAGTGCAGGTTTAATGTATTTATAAACGCTATTAATTTAATATTTTTTAGCAGCAGTTATAATAAAAATTTTAAAAAGTTAAAACAAAATTTCACCCCGCTTATTTTCCCAACTTTTGAAATGTCTGCCCATAAATACCCTTGTTCAGTATCTATTGTAATTCCTGTTTATAACCAGTGGAATTTTACCTATATGTGTTTAAAGTCCATTTTAGAAAATACGAAGGATTATTGCAGATCAAAAGACTATAATGAGATAGGGGATATTAATTGCAGTTATGAAATAATAATAGCCGACGATAAGTCATCCGATGAAACAGTAAATATTGAAAAATATGTGAAAAATGTAAAAATAATCAGAAATAAAAACAATCTTGGTTTTATAAAAAACTGCAATAATGCGGCTGAACATGCGTCAGGCAAATATATCCTGTTTTTAAATAACGATACCAAGGTCCAAAAAGACTGGCTTAATAATCTTTTACTATTGATAGAAAAGGATAAAAGCATAGGAATGGTCGGTCCTAAATTTATATATCCTAACGGCGTTCTTCTTGAGGCAGGAGGAATAATATGGCAAGAAGGCGATTCATGGCAATTTGGAAGATTAGACAATCCAAACAGACCCGAATATAATTACATTAAAGAAGCTGATTATATTTCAGGCGCCTGTATAATGATCAGAAAAGAGTTATTTAAAGATATAGGCGGGTTTGACGAAAGATATGCCCCTGCATATTATGAAGATGCGGACCTTGCATTTGAAGTAAGGAAAAGGGGATACAAAGTCGTTTATCAGCCTAAATCGTTAGTAATACATTATGAGAATGTTACCTATGGAAAGAAAAAAGCAATTAGTAAAAATAGAAATAATATAAGATTTAATGATGATGCTAAAAATGAAAATAATAATGTTAATGTATGCAATAAAGAAAAATTCAAACAAAAGTGGGATTATGAATTAAAAACCCTGCATTATAAACACATGACAAATATTGCTATTATCAAAAATAGAAATAAGTATTATTTATGATTAAAATTTAATAATATTGAATATTGAAAACAAAATGACTTTTTTTAAAAAAATAGAAGAAAATTATCCCCCCTTAGTATTTGCCGTAATATATACAATTATTTTTTCAGCAGCAACTATATTAAGATATGAAACATTTCACGCGTCTTATATGGATTTTGGAGCTGAAATGCATAATATTTATCGCATTGCTCACGGACATTTTATGAGTTACGGAACCCATATTTTTTATGGAAGCGGATATTTGGAACCCTTATATTTCTTTTTAGGTTTTCTATACAAAATCATTCCTCATGTTTCATTATTTCTTATACTGCAGTCTTTTTTAATTGGAATAAGCGCTTTTCCTTTCTACTGGCTTTATAAAGACATAATCGGAAAAAATGGGGCTTACCTTGCTCCTTTGCTTCTGCTTTTAAATCCTCAGCTTCATACCGGAAATATGTTTGATTTTCATGTTTCGGTATTTTATGTTCCTTTCATATCTTTTGCGTTATATTTTGCAAAAAAAAAACAAAATCTATTGCTTTATATATTCTTTTTTTTAATTTTAATAACGAAAATAGATTCCTTTATTTATGCAACCGGGGTATGTATATTTATGTTTTTAACGGATTATAGAAATAAACACGCCTACGTTTTGGCGGTTATTTCCATAATTTATGGATTGTCTGCAATTTTCATTATGTTGCCGCATATGAATTACGATACCTATAAAGCACTTGTAACAAATGGTGGGTCATATATGGATACGAACAGATTCCCTATGATTAGTTATGGTTTAAAGGATTTATATGAATTTAATTTTTCGGGACTTTTGAAATCAATTTTTTTACCTTTTTATAACAACATCACTATCTATTTTAAATTTGTTTTATTTCTTTTTTTAGCATTTCTTTTATTGCCATTGTTTTCCGGAAGATATTTTCTAATAATCATTCCTGCATTAATGATGAATTTATTGGTTAATTATTCGTTTCAATCAGAATTTATATTACAGTATTCATTTTACGTTATTCCGTTTTTTGTTTTAGCAAGTATTTACGGTATAAAAAATCTTAAGCAGAGTTTTTTAGTTAAAAAATTAGACAAAAACAGTAAACTTTTTAATTTCACACTGTTAGCAATGCTTATCGTAATTCCTTATATAATTCAGAATTATTCTCAGCTAAATTACAACGTGTTAGATAATATATTTAATTTAAAAATTTACAAATTAGATAAAAATATTGATATAAAAAGTTATAAAACGGCATTAAAAAAGATACCCGAAGATTCTGTAACTTCCGTCAGTATGTTCGCTTATCCGTGGGATTTTAAGGAAAAGAAGGTATATTTATTTCCGCAAATTAATAAAAATGTGAGATATATAATTATTTCAACATGCGTATATCGGCAAATGTATCATAGAAAAGATAAAAAACTGATTAAAGATCTTGACGGCATTATAAACAAAGGAAAATTTAAAATAATTTATAACAGCCAATGTAATTTTATTCTCAAAAGAATTAATTCTAATGGGAATTTTAATAATTAATTTATTAAAATAAAATATGGACTTAACTTTTATATGAATTTTATTTTATATGCATTAGTTTTGCATTCGATGTTTTAACCTCTGTTTAATAGAGTCTGTTCCTTCAATAACCACAGTCGCTATTAAAAGATAAAAAACAATAATTGCAAAACCGTTCGCAAGCCTTTCATTGCCGGCTAAATCAATAATCATGGCAATAAAAAGCATTAAAACAGCCCCTAGAGAATACGGGGCGGACAGCCTTGTTTTAAAAAATTCAATTTTATTAAAATATTTTTCTCTTAATATATAGCGCACCCATAACCCGTACAGGATAACAACAATTAATCCAAGCCATTGAAATCCGAAACCCAGTTTACCGTGGACAATCCTAAAAATCAAATCTATGGCAAAAGCTATACCTACAATGTGTAATATGATAAATATAATATTATTTGTCAGTGTTTTCATTTTCTAATTTTGTTTAAGCTTATTAGAGAGATTGTAAAATTTGAATTTTGAGAGGTAATATTTTTAATGAAATAGACGCCTCTTTCAAGAAATATTTTTTTATGCAACCAATAACCATATTTTCTAAACAATTTATTTATCTGTCCTGAAGATAAATTAAAATCTTTTAAAGATAATTTTTTAGTATTAATTTTAAACAAGGTTTGATTTAATAAAAGGTTCATTAATGCAATATGAGATAAAGAATATTTTATCAAATAGATTTTATTATTAATTAATTTAAAATTAAATCTGCCGTAATGAGTTATATTTTTTTTATTAATTATTAAGATAAATTTATTATAATTCCTTAAATTAATTGATTTTATATGCGACATTATAACAACTAATTTATCTTTTCTCAAATAATAAGTCAACGGAACTCTAATTTTTTTAGTATCGTTATGGTTAACCAAAAAACCGTTAACTACCAGTTTTTTCATGTTTCTTAAATTTATATTAGTCCTAAAACGAATTAATCCATAATTATAGTTATGGGCAGTGTATGTTTTAAATTTTAAAATAAAGATTTTTTTATAAAATCGATAGCTAGTTTTGATTATTTTAAAAAACAGTTTTCCATGATTTTTGCCTGCCACGCCAAATTTACTACTACTACTACTACTACTACTACTACTACTACTACTCTTTATATTTAACGTTTTTTTATTTTTAGTTAATAAAAAAACATTCTTTAAAAAATTGAACGGATTTGTGCTGAAAAAATTTATTAAAGTTAATTGATTTTGATAATCAAATTCGGGAGACAAATTTAAAAAATTTATTAAATTAATTTTTTTTGTTTTACCTGAATATAAATTAGCCGGAAATTTTAAAAATTCAGGATATTTCATTGGGAGACTTTTATAATAAAAATATCCGCTTATCTTTTTCATTTTTTTATCAAAAGTAAAAAACCTTAAACTTTTCAATATTGGATAACGCTCATAATAATATTTGCCGTACCAGTAATCATCGTTACTTCCTCTTAGCATGAAAAGTTTAAATAAGCTATTGCTTTTAATATGATAATTCCTAAGTATTTCTTTTAAAATATGTCTATCTGAAGACCAATATTTATAAAATTTTAATTTGTAGAAATATACATATACATCATAAATTTTTTTGCTGTAATAAGATTTTTTTCCGTTATAGCCTTCTCTTTTTATTACCAAAACATCCTTTGAAGGAATAGGGATTAAAATATTTTTATAAAAATATTTTGGTTTATTAAAATGCGGTAACGAATGACTTAATAGATTCTGTTTTATCAAGTATTTTTTATATACAAACCTGTAAAAATGTCTGACTATTTTATTTTTAATATGACCGATATGCTTTATTTTAGTGTTATAATCAATTAAAAATATCTTATCTAATATTTTATGGATTAAATTCTGCTTTATTATTTTCGCAGAAACAAATGCTCCGTTTTTTTTAACATGTCTGATATATTTTAAAAGCATTTTATTAAACAGCTTGCTTTTTTGCGTAAATCGCGTTAAATATCTTTTATATATAAAATCTTCAAACGTTTTTTTCAATGGTTCATAATTTGGATATATTAAACCAAGATTAATAAATTTTACAGCGCCTTTTATTTTTTTATATTTTTTTACGACAAAATCAATTTTAACAATTTTAGCGTTTCTCCAATGTTTGATTTTTTTGTTTTTAATTATGCTGTAAAGATTTATTAAGCCGCCGTTTGGCAGACTAAAATATTTTGAAAAATATTTTTTATGTTTTATTTCATATTCAATATAGGCTTTAACGTATTTAATTCTACCTTTTATAGCAAATTTAGGATAAAGGTATAGAGATTTTGTCAGTCCGACAGCGGGTTTTTTCTTATATGGATTTTTGGTCAGTTTAATATATCCGTTTTTTCTGAATCTTCCCAGCGCGGTATAATTTCTGAGCACGTTTTTTACGGGAATATTAACAGGCGTATAAATGATTCTGTCCGGCAAATTTGGATTAGAAAAAGAAACATAAAATAGAATAAAAGGAGAACTTCCTTTTCCTGTTATCTTCGCCTTGAATATTAAATGACGGTATTTGTCCTTTTTAAATTTATCAATATTTTCTTTATTTAATAAAATTTTAGATTTATAAGCGTATAAATAATTATGGACGGTTAATCCTGAAATTCTATGGAGACCTTTTATTTGGGCCAGTATTTGCCTTTTACGGAAGTAGGCTGTTTTTGGTTTGATATAAACCGACAGCCTGTAATAACCGGTTTTTTTTACATGAATTATTTTAGATACAACATGATTTTGAATTACAGTTTTATGAACCGTTAAAATTTTATAAACTCTGTAGGCAAAAAACAGAATAAGAATAATGGCAACCCATTTAACGATTTTAAGTTTATTTTTCCATACGTTTAAACCTGTTTTAAACAGCCCTGAAAGTATAGTTTTTACGTCTGAAATTATTTTTTTGTCTACGCTCATAATCGCCTAATAAACAATATATTTTTTTAAGTGTCAGATATTATTTAATATTTTAATCTTATTTAACTGATTAATTAGCTAAATTTTTGTATTTTTAACGTTTATATCTTCATCTGCATTGCTACTTTCAATATTATTTTTTATGCCCTTTTTATTTTTTCTTTTTCTTGTAGCGTCGTAAATTAGATAAGCTATTATAATAAATAGTGATGAACCTGAAATAATCAAACCTATATACAGCAGTCTTTGAGGCCAGTAATCAATTATCAGTTCAAAATTTACCGTTCCGTTTTTGTTTACTTTATAATACTGCCGACCTAATTTTTTAATATAGTTAAGATTAATCCACCACGAATTAGAATAGCCGTCGGCAACAAAATGATATTTGGCGGGAAGGGGTTTTTCAAACAAAGTCTGCAGGATATGCCCGTCTGGAATGTTATTGTTTTGCGCTGTTCCGTTTATATCTTTGGAGATAAATTTATTGCCCGGAAATATCGTATTTTTATAAGTATTGCTATCAGGCTGCGTTGACATATCGCCTACATTATTATTATGATTAAAATTATTTTCTGAATAATTAACGTTTGTCTTTTTAGGATAAACCTGAGGGTAAACATCCCAGCCTTTCAGATACATTAAATTAAAGATAAGGGGGAAACTTGCTTTTGCATTATGCACTATAACCGCATATTTTGAAGGGTTAATTTCTTTAAATTCAATGGTCGGAGCTGTAATTTTTTTTACTGTTTCAGATATTTTCAGCGTTTTATCAGATTCTGGTATATATAATGTTTTATTGATTAATGAATACTGTTTTGAATATTTATCCGCAATATTATTTAATTCATGATTTTTTATTCTTTCCGAATGCCTGTTTTGAGAAAATAGTTTTGCAAATACCGCTGTTCTGACTTTAAAGCTATTTTGCATTGCAATAGGCACCATATAATTGTCTAAATCATGCAATTTTAACTCATGCTTTACAAATATTACTCTTTTTGGCGTCCATACTTTGAATAGGAAATATTTATCGGATATCTTGTATATGTCGAGTTTGCCGAATTTCCTTGCTAATTTTATGCCTTTTGATGTGTTTAAAATTGAGCGTAATTCTGCCTTAGATATATGTTTCAGATTAAAATGATTTTTTATTAATGTGTAATACTTATGGTATTCTAGTATATCATTTTGCAAGACGATGTACTTTATGGAAAACAGATTTGCTGCGTTAATGAATTTTTTATAATCATTATTTTGAAATTTATTTATTAAAATATCCTGAGAAAATAAACCATGCATTAGATTTGATATGCTGGAGTGCTCATATAATAAAAATGTGAGGCCATTTCCTTCAAAACCAAAATGCCAATTATAATGATTTTCACTACTGACTAATGGTAACGTAAGGATATTATAATTAACTTTCCTCTGTTTAAAATATTTTTTAACTTTATTATAATAGTCGGGAATTTTTATACTAAATAATATTTTTTTTCCATTATAAAATTGATAACCTTTAAAAATATTATTTGACCATAAAGGAAAAACATATAAACCTAAAAATATAAATAGAAGAATTGATATTATAATATTGGCATATAAATATCTTAATTTTTTTTTAATAGCATTATAAATTATTCCAATGCCATAAGCAAATAAAATTGACGCAGAGACAACAACGAATGAATTAAAAGCATAATTTTCATTAAATAACTTTGTAAAAGGTAAGTGCTGGAATAGCCATATCTTAATATCGCTAAACGGTGGCTTTGCGCCAATGCTGAAATAAATGCCTAATAAAAATAATAATATTATCATAATAAATTTTTTAAAATTTATTATGATAGGAATTAAAATTATAAAAATTTCTAAAAAACCTAAAATAGTAAAAATATCATTATGGTACATATTTACCCAATTAAAATGCATCGAACTAAGAAATCCGCTATTAACAAAAGAAGCACCATTGGAAAAATACTCCAAAATATTTGTGAAATATGAATTTCCATAATAAATTTGTTTAAAGGCTGGGGTATATTTTTGAAAACTATAATATTCTGAAAAAGAATTATATAGAAATGGCAAGATAAACCACATATTAATCAAAAAAATTATTAACAAAGATAGTCCTGAGTATTTAATTTTTTCTTTTATATTTTTGAAATTAATCGTTTCCAAAGCTTTATATATAAAGATAAACAAAAATAATAAAATAATCACAGTATAGGTTGGAAATTCAAATTCGCCTATGGAGAATAATGAAATAATTAATGACATAATTACAATATAAATAATTTTTTTTGTATTTAACCATTTTATAAGGATATAGAGGAATATTGAAGTAAATGGCAATAAGTAAAAGCTGAATTGAAATATTGTAATATAATAAATAAGAACAAATAAATTAAATAAATAAAAAATAGCAGCTATAGTAGAAATAAATTTTTTGTTTCTTTCAAAAATATTTAGTTCCATACAAAATAAATAAAAATATAACATTGAAAAAAACATTATTAAAACAAATATAATTTCTTGCGAAATTAAATAATTATGTCCGCTGACAAAAAAAATAGCGGAAAAGATTAGAAGCACAGGATAAAAATATAATAAATAAGGAAAGATACCTAAGTTTGTTGGAAGAATTAAATAAAAGCCTTTTTTAATAATATAATTAGGATGATAAAATATAAAAAAAAATCCTGGGTCTCCAAAAGATATTGGCTCACCATGAAACCATAAAAAAGGAATAAAGGAAAGTATTATAAAAACAATTATCGGATACTTATGGAAATTTAGTTTATTAATAATTTTCTTAACAATCATATTGATAAATTAATTAACTAAATTTTAGATAATATTATATTTACTTAAATTATTATTAAAGACTTTAATTCATCAATTAAACTTTATATATATATTTTGTTACTTAAGTTAAGTTATAAAGAAAATTAATTATTCGCTATTTTATGTTATTTTTCAAAAACCTGTTTATAAATATAATTTGCTCTTTCTCTCCAGTCCCAGGTTTTAGCATATTTATAAGCTTCTTTTGAAAATTCTTTGTAAAGTTTTTCATTTTCCAACAAACTAATAATTGCATTAGCAAAAGCATCAATATCAAAACATGGTATTTTAATAACACCTTTTGGATAATATGACTTTAAAGCCTCAAGGTCAAAACTCATTCCTGGTAACCCAAAGGCCATCCCTTCAGCCATAGCCATTCCACCACTATCGTAAATTGCAGGATGGATCATTAATTTTGATTGTTTAAATATTTCATATTTATCTTTTCCGTCTAAAAAGCCTAATATATCAATCTGGTTCTGCAGAGAAAGTTTGGCTACTTTATTTTCTATCTCATGTCTTAATTCTCCGTCGCCTATCAATACAAGTTTTAATTTTTTTTTATTATTTACATTACTCCATATATCTATAAGTTCAAGGCATCCTTTTTGGGCATGGAATCTTCCAACGAAACAGGCATCATATTTTCTTTTATCTAGCGGAATGATATTATCATTAAATTTCAAATATTTTTCAGATTCTGATATATCTATACCACCTTTTATTGCTAAAATTCTAGATTTATTCTTTTTCTTAAAGTGAAATCGTTTAATGTCGGGTTCGCTAGTTACAAACACATAATCTGCGAAATATTTAACAATAAAATATGACGGCAGTTGCATAAACCAGTAAAGTAGTCCTTTTACTCTATGAATTCCTTTATATGGTGTATTTCTGAATAATGGAAAAGGTGCAAAAAGATAAAATCCGGCTACCCATTTTATTTTTTTATTAATTATTTTTGCAAAAAAAGCTGGTAAAAAATCAGGATAAAAGTCAGATGATGAATATATAAAATCTGAATTTTTAATAATATCTATATTTGCTGAAATATATTTTATACCTTTGTATGTTCTTCGGATTTGCATCTTAATTAATCCTAAAATAGAATATAAATTATTATATTCAAACTCCTTATCGGTTTTAATAATGCTAATATTAGCTTCTTTTTTTTGACTCTTCTTAAGCAATAATAAACCTTCTTCAGATGTAAATAAAACGATGTTCAATGTTTTCGTTAAATTTTTTGTGAGTTCAATCCATATTCTATCTCCGCCACTCATCATCTTTCCGAAAGTATTATTTGCTATTATTATTACCTGATTCATTTCTCTCCAGTATATCAATTATATATAAAAACAATTAAACTTTAACAATATTGTTTTATCGTATTGTAAGAGCTCTTATGTCTAAGAATCAATATCGCATAATAATATCATCGCACTTTATATAGCCCTATTTTCCAATCATCAAGCTTTTTATTTCATTTATTAAAATTTGAGCGTGTTTTTGCCAAGTATAATTCTCTTTTACCTTTTGCCATGCATTTTTTCCCATATCATAGGCAAGTCGTTCATTATATAATAATTTTATTAAATATGATTTCAAAGTTATATAATCCTTGTATTGATAAAAAAATCCATCTTTATTTTTTTCAAAAAAATATGCTGCTCCGCTTGTTTCAGTTGCAATAAAAGTACATCCATTAGAAGCAGCTTCTAAAATAGGCATGCCAAAACCTGGTTCATCGTTTATAATAACGGTAACTCTAGCATTCGCGTATAAATCATTTAATTCTTGTTCGCTAATTTCTCCTAATAATTTAACTTTATTTGAAATTTTTAAATTTTTTATAATTGATTCTATTTTATTTTTATAGTTATCCTGTATCCATTTGCCTCCTACCTTAAGTTCGCAATTCGGAATTTGTTGAATAACATTTAATAAATTTTCAAGCCCTTTTCCTTCCTTCCATGCAGTTGCAATAAAAATATAATCACCGCGATAATTTTTTATTTTCCTTAAATAATCATGTCCTAATGGTATTAATTTTATTTTTTTGTCATCTTTAATGATACTTTTAAGCTGTGAATAGTGAATATAGCCAGAAACAAAAACCAACATTGAGTTATTAACTAAAATCTTATCGATTATTTTTCCTAAAAAAAGAATAAAAAACATTATATTGTGGATAAATCCTTTATTGTATGTTTTTTTTAGATTGTAAGCAAGTGGGTCCCAGACATAGACAGAATATGGAATAGCATTGAATTTTGATAAGGAAAGTGCAGAAAATGTTGTGTATATATTATGACTTATTATGATGTCATATTCTTTTTTTTTGATGACAAAAGGCAATAAAAAAGGGTAAGTCAAATGAAAAAAGGAAAAAAAATAAAAACCTGGTATTTTAAAGGAGTATTTTAATATTTTAGGTAATCTATCGTCTAAATATACTACAGGAATATTTTTTAATAAATCTGCAAAAGCGTCTTTAATAACAGCTTTTCTTGAAAGTACTAATAAATAGGCATCTTCGCCAATGTCAATCAGAGCTTTTACCTCTTCGATTGCTATTTTTTCAACGCCACCAATGTTTAATCTATCAATTAAAACACCTATTTTCATAACATCTTCCTCCCAAAAATCCAAAAAGTATCTCTATAAAGTCCTAACGGAGATGATATGAGAATGCGATAGGGGATATGCTTAAAAAAATTTGGTAATTTTTTAAAAATTGATCCCATTGGCCATTCAACAGGCCAGAAATCGGGAAGATCTTTTAATCTAAATGTAAATTTTATTTTATTGAAGCCATTTACTTTTAATAAATTACGTAAATTTTTTGGAGTATAATAAAATAAATGTGTTTTATCGGTATAAGCATACCAATTATTCCCTTTTATAATTCTTAAAGGAGAAGAATAATTTGGAGTGACTAAAAATACGCCACCACCTTTTTTCAATACTCTATAAATTTCCTTAATAAATACTAAACCGTCTTTTTCATTTAAATGTTCGATAATACTGATGCCCAAAACACAATCGAATGATTCGTTTTCAAAAGGTATTGAAGTAGCATCTCCAATTATAGCACCAGTCATCTCTGCAGCAATAGGTGAAGAATCAATTCCCTTGACATTATAACCCTTGTCTCTCAGGGAATTCATAAGCCTTCCTGTTCCAACACCTACTTCTAAAATGTTATGAAAATTGTTTTGTATAAGAACATTTTCTATAGCATTTTGAAGATGTATAGGTAAATAATCCCTATCTAAATAATACTTCTTATTATACAATTCCTCAAGATTCACAACAATACCCTCAAGATATTTTTTAATTTAATTGAATTTGAACTATTGAATTTACATCAACTTTATAAATTTTTGTCGAAAATACATCTTATCAACCAATATAAATAAGAAATAACAACAATATTGCAAACCGATATAATTTCTTTATCTTAATATTTTAAATAAAATAATATATTAATACTGTATACACAAAAAAATTATTTAATGAATTTATATAACTTATGCCAAACATATACAACTCCTACTGCACCCTTTAGAAAATACACACTAACCGTTAACAGCGGATGCCTAACCAATTTTCTCCACTTGCCGTTTTCTATAAAAACCCCTATATACCTGTAATATAAGCCAAATTGTTTTTTAACGATAATATCATTTTTGCCCCATTTATTTATATATATATCAAAGCCTTTCATATAATAATTTTTTTTGCCAAAATATTTTGATAAAGTTATATTTGTTTCGTTATGAAATATTACATTATTATATTTATTATTTAAATCATTAGACTTAATCCCGTTTGAAATTAAAAAAGTTATAATTTCTTTTGAAAAACCATTTTTCTTCCATTCCTTTACCCCTTTTTCTTCAGATAGAACTTTATAACCGCCTAAAAGCTTAAGCTCTCCTAACTTTGAAACTTTTCTGTTAAAATCCCAATCTTCCGGTCCTGAAAAACTTTCATCAAAACCGTCTGCTTTAATAAAAATATCATTTTTCACAAATCTTATAGCGTCTATCGGAGTGGCGTTGTAAAAAGACCTTTCAAATCTTCTTGTTTTGCAAAATAATCCGTTGCCCATTATTATTTCCGGTATATATAATCCGACAACGGAGGAACTCTTTTTAAATTCATCTACGCATGATTCAATGACAAAAGGAGCTAAAATCATATCGGAGTCTAAATACAATATATATTCTCCATGACTTACGCTAACGCCGTAATTTCTTTGAGCCGACCTTTCAGGTCCTTTATCATAAATCAAATCGGTAAATTTAGCTGCGATTTCTTTTGTTTTATCGCTCGACTGATTATCAACGACTATTATTTCGATATTATTATAAGATTGAAATTTAATGCTTTTAAGGCACATCTCTATATTTTTTTCTTCGTTTTTCGTTGTTATTATAACCGAAACTAACACTGAACTCATATCAGTATCCATTATTTTCTTTTTTAAAATCTGTAAAATGCGATAATACTTTTTTCCCAGCCTTAAATATAAATTTTATATCGTCAATATTTCTTATAGAAACTAACTTTTTAAAAATAAAATAAGGATTCAAGGCTGAAGTGTACAAATCTTGAGCAAATTTTAGCACATCTTCATTTGTTACAGGACTTCTCCAGACAGATTCTTTCATATCATATCTATTCCAATCTTCCGTCAAAAGCCAGCCGTTATTTCTTGCATCATCAAATAAAGGCGTCCCTGGATAAGGTACGACGATAGTTGCCTGTAATGTATCAATATACCCTTTTTTAAACATTTTTTTGGCAAAATTGATAGTCATAGCGGCGTCGTCAATAGTTTCCCAAGGATAGCCTATCATTGTCGTAAGTTGGGGTTCTAATCCAGCGTATTTTGCCATCTTTAGAGTAGTTTCAATATTTGATGCATTAATTCCCTTATTTAATCTCTCCAGTGTAGAAGGAACTATTGATTCTAAACCTATAAGAATCATTCTGAAATTTGCCTGTTTTAATAAACTCCATTCTTGTTGAGACAGCGCACCAACCCTCATATTGCAGCCCATTGTTACTTTTTTGTTATAACCTCTTTTTATCATGCCTTTGCAAAATTCATCCAACCAGTTTCCTATCGGAAAACAGCCTGTATCATCAAATATTTCCTTGACCTTAAACTTTTCAATTAAAATTCCTATTTCATCAAGATATTTTGAAACATTTGTCGTTCTAAAATTTTTGCCTGGGTAAAGAGTTGTCCATGAACAAAAACTACACCTTCCGTACCAGCAGTCTCTTCCCGCCATTACATATGTGCCTGGCGTATGTTTAAAATTTCCGTTCTTGTAAGCATAGAGTTTCCAATTTGTGAGGTTTCTGTCAATGTAAGGAAGTTTATTTAAATCATTATCTAATTTAAATTTTCCTGAATTCAGAATCTCTTGTCCTTTCCTATAATATATGCCCGACGGTATATTTTTCAAATCATCAAGCGAGGATATATTTTTTAATGCATTACATAGTCCAAGAAGGGAAAAATCATAATCACCACCGGTAATAATAAAATCTACTTTGGAGTTTATCAAAGACTCTTCAGGCATTGCTGTTACATGATCACCCATAAGAATAACTATAGGAAAATTATAACAATTCTTTAATTTATCTTCATTTGCTGGTTGATCATAAATTTTTTTTATATCTGAGATTATTTGCCAGTGCCTTTTTACAACAGGTGTTTTAGTTTCAAAAACAATAATATCTGGTTTTTCGTTTTTGAGCCTCAAGATCCATTTATCATATGTTAACGATTCAGCTATCCCGTCATCCCAAAAAACATCAAATCCGTTTTCTTTAAGAAGTGTCGCGGCATAAGCAGGCACCACAGGATATATATATGTAGGGTCTTTAAACCACTGAAACTGCCTGTTTTGGGAAAGCAATGGGGTGCCCTTTTTAGATTCTAATGGCGGATAAGATATAGAAATTTTCATAATTATTTAAACCTCAAGTTATTTTTTTTACAAATAAGAAGCCATAAGAAAAAGAAATACCATAATAAATATGCGTAATAAATATATAAACAGTTCCAAATAATGAAATTTTTACATTTTTGGTTTTTTTATTGATATCGAAAAAAGCGTAAAGTAAAATAAGGATATAAAATAATAAACCTAAAAACATATAAGTAAAAAGTTTGAAATCTAAAAACAATAATAAAAAAGTCATTAAGAAGTATAACACAAAAAAAGATGATAAGAAATATTTTAACTTAAATGAGTGCAAAGGATGTTTTTTAGCCAACCATCCTCTTACGATCCCATAATTTCCTATTTGTCTTAGATGCATTGCAAAATTGCCTCTTCTATGATGATATACAATAGTATACGGGTCATAAACAATTCTTTTTCCTATTTCTGTAATTTTAAAACAGAGTTCGGTATCTTCTCCAGGCCATAAATCCGAATTAAAACCGTTTATAAGTAAAAAAATATCTTTTTTTATTATAAAGTTAACGGACGGCCATTCTTTTACATCAGCTGATTTTCCAATAGGATAATATTTCCTTGGGTCTATGCCGCTTATTTTAGTTAAAAATACAGAGCCTGAAACTTTTTGAAAAAATTTATCTTCTTCAGGTGTTATTGCTGGTCCACCGACCGCAGCTATTGAATCATCTTTGAGTATTTTTAAAGCGTTTAATAACCAGTTCGCCTGAGGATAGGCGTCATCATCAATAAACGCAAGTATATCGCCTTTAGCATTTTTGGCGCCTATGTCTCTTTTTGTAGCAGGACCTACGTGACCTGTTGGAACAATTACTGATTTTTTAAAAGTATAATTTTCTTCTTCATCCGGTAAAATTATGATTTCAAAATTTTTATAACTCATATTAAGATAGTATGAAATAGCTTCAATAATATAATTATTAATCTTAGCAACTGGAATAATAATAGAAACTAAATGATTATTGGATGTCCCAATTATATTGGTATTGGCGTTGGTGTTTAAATTATTTTTAATAGTATTTATCATTTGTTGTTTATCCTCTTAAATTATATAAAAATACATAAATTTTTTTATACAATAAAATAAAATCATAATAAAAGATATTAATTAAAGATGCTATAGCGAGAATATAGCCAGTAATCATTACGCAATATATAACAGAAACCAATGTCTGATGAAACAAACTTATTAAAACAACTTCTAACATCGCGAAAAGAAACATTAAAAATACAAAAAAATATTTTTGCACCGCCATATAATAATTAACCATTATGCTGACAATAGCAAAAGAAAACATGCTTAATCCGTAGAGACTTAATAAAGGCGCGGCTTTCAAATATTTACTTCCCATAAGAACTGATATTATAAAATTAGGAAAAAGTATATAAAAAATTTCACCAAAAAAACATAATAAAATTGTGATGAAAATAGTTTTAAACAAAATCCTTTTTGTTTTATTGTTTAAAGCGTGTGCGTGCGATACTTCCGGAAACATTACAACTGCAAAACTGGCTGGCAGGTATAATATAATTTTTCCGAGTAACGCGCTTACTGCATAAATGCCGGCTTCTTTTGAAGAAAAAAAATGTTTAACCATTATTAAATCTATATTAGTAAAAAAAGTATAGAAAAATAATGAAAAAAATACAAGCAGAAAATACTTAATCGTCAAAATATATTCTAACGTCTCACCGTTATTTTCGTCTAAAACCTGTTCTAAACCTATTTTTTTAAAGTAATTGTATATAAATATAACCGTTACAAAAGACACGGCAACCTGCGTTATTAAAGTTGAAAGGAGCGCTCCAGTTATATTTAAGCCAAACAGCACTAGAATAATGGCTATAACTAATTTTCCAGCTGACGATAAACTTCCAACAAACCCATATAAGCCATACTTTTTAGAACCTTGAAGTATGCCTAAAATTAGTGAAAAAAAGAAACTTGTCAACAAAACTGCACCCAATATAGCAAAATATAAAAAAACATTTATTTTCATGAAATTCATTAAATGGGGTATGAGAATAGAATAAATGGCAAGAATGAAAAATCCGAAAAAAAGAACCTTTAAAGATATGCTTTTAATAAATTTTTTAACTTTATTAAATTCGGAAATTGCTAAATTATGAGATATATTTTTTGCAGCTATTATAGTTATAGTGCCTGCGGGCACAGAAATTATTAATAAAATTGAAAATAGCGAATTTAATGTGCCGTATTCTGATACGGTTAATAAACGACCCATGGCAATTTGAAAAAGATAATTGAAGAAATTTGCCGACATGGAAAAAATAAAGATGTAAATTCCGTTTTTAAGCAAACTATCGTTTAATATATTTTTCATTTAGATCTGATTGCTGCAATAATAATGACATCATACATTACACTAAATTGAAAAAATAACAAATCAATACAAAACAATAACAATATGGAGAAAATGGACAAAACATACATTTTTTTAATCATAATAATGTAATATTTTCATTCGATAAAATATAGCAAGGGTATCCAACCCCATATCAAAAACATCTTTAATCTTAATTCTTCCTAAACTGTTTTCGCGTGAAAAAATATATGTGGTAGGTATTTCAATTACTTTAAATTTTTTTCGGATAGCTATGGCTAAAATTTCAATATCAAAAGCAAATTTTTTACATAAAATTTTTGGAAAAATAATTTCTAAAACATTTCGCTTAAAAACTTTAATACCGGCTTGGGTATCCGTAAGATTTAGTTTAAACAAAGATTTTATCATTAAATAATAACCAAAACTTAATATTTTTCTTTGTAATGTATATTTTGCTTTCAATTTTTTGCTTCTTCTTGTGCCTATAACAACATCGGCGTTATTATCACTCATCGCTTTAAGCAATTTTCCTACTTGCGAAGGGTGATTTTCAAGGTCGCTGTCTAAAAATACTATTATATCGCCTGTAGAATGTTCAAAACCGTTTTTTAATGCATACCCTTTGCCGGCATTACGCACATTTGAAACAAAATTAATTTCTTCATGCTCCTCCGCCGCTTTTAAAGCCATAGCTTTTGTATTATCGGTGCTGCCGTCGTCTATTAATATTATTTCAAAAGGAAATCTGAACTTTTTAAATATCTTATAGGCATAAATCAAATTTTCATATATTTTTTCGCCTTCGTTGTAGGCGGGCATAAGGATAGAAATTTTACCTTTGTATAATTTCATGTTAAACAAATGTGCACTTAAATTTAGTTTAAATTTTGTAGGTATATATTATTTAAATAAATAAAATAAATTTTTGCAATATTTCTTTGCATAGTATATATTATTTAAATAAATTTTTGCAATATTTCTTTGCATAGTATAAGTATTTACTATAATTAAGTAGAATAAATTAATTTAATTTGGTTTAATTAGGAGGATATATGCGCATTTCAATAATAGGCACAGGCTATGTAGGTCTTGTCACCGGCGTCTGCCTTTCGGATTCCGGCAATACCGTTTATTGCATAGATAACGACGAAGATAAAATAAATTCTTTAAATAAAGGTATTATCCCTATATATGAGCCAGGACTCAAAGAACTCTGCGATAAAAACGCTAAACTTAAAAGGCTGCAGTTTGGTTCCGATTTATCGAAAGCCGTTAAAAACTCGGAAGTCATATTTATAGCCGTCGGCACACCTCCGAGAGAAAACGGCGAAGCAGACCTTTCAAACGTCTTTAAGGTAGCGGAAAGCGTAGCTCTGTCCATGGATTCATACAAAGTAATTATAGTTAAAAGCACAGTTCCGGTAGGCACATGCGATTCAGTAGAAAAAAGAATAAAAGAATTAACGGGAATTCCTTTCGATGTCGTGTCTAATCCGGAGTTTTTAAAAGAAGGGGCGGCAATAGATGACTTTCAGAGACCGGACAGGATTATAGCCGGTTTAAATAATCATAAAGAAAACACCAAAGCAAAAGAGCTTATTTCCGAAATATACGAACCCTTCGTGAGAACGGGCGCTCCAATATATTTTATGGACAGACTGTCTTCGGAATTAACAAAATACGCCTCAAACGCCATGCTTGCTTTAAGAATATCCTATATGAACGAACTTGCCAATCTCTGCAATATAACGGGAGCGGACATAGACAGCATAAGAATCGGAATAGGCTCCGACAAAAGAATAGGCAAATCTTTTCTTTTCCCAGGAATAGGCTACGGCGGCAGCTGTTTTCCGAAAGACGTAAAGGCTCTTTATCACAGCGCTAAACAGCACAGATACGATTTTAAAATATTAAAAGCCGTGGACGAGGTTAACAATATCCAGAAAGAAATAATCGTCAATATGCTTTTAAAACATTTTAAATCTGATATTAAAAACAAAACATTTACACTGTGGGGTCTTGCTTTTAAACCGAAAACAGACGATATAAGAGAAGCGCCCGCCCTTACCATAATATCTAAACTTCTGTCGTACGGAGCATCCGTCAAAGCTTTTGACCCTATTGCCATGGAAAATACAAAAAACGTATTTCCGCAGATAGACTATTTTGACGATATGTATAATGCCTTAAAAGATTCTGACGGACTTATATTAGCCACCGAATGGAACGATTTCAGAATGCCTGATTTTAACAAAATAAAGTCGCTTCTAAAAACCCCCGCCGTGTTCGACGGAAGAAATATTTACGATAAAGATAAGATGAAAGAATACGGTTTTGATTATTATTCTGTCGGGAGATAGACATAACTAACAGTTTTAATTAATTAATAATTAACTTATGAACATTCTTTTAACAGGCGCTTCCGGTTTTGTGGGACATTATATAATACAAGAGTTATCTCGGTTTCACACTTGTGTTCCGCTAATAGATGAAAGAGGTACGGTTGACTTAAGAGATATCGGTAGAATAAAATCTTTTTTAAATTCTTCGCAAAATTGCCGCTATGATGCTGTAATCCATTTAGCCGCACAGAGTTTTGTTCCTGAATCTTTCAAAAATCCTCTTGAAACTTATAATATAAATTTCATCGGCACTTATAACCTGTTTAGTGTTTTAAAAGAATACGGTTTTTGCGGTAAAATACTTTATATAAGCTCCAGCGATATTTACGGTTATGTCAGCGAAAACAAACTCCCAATAACAGAAGATTATCCGTTAAAACCGAGAAATCCCTACGCTGTGAGCAAAGCTGCGGCTGAAGCGCTGTGTTACCAGTGGTCTGCTACTGAAGATGTTGAAATTGTTATAGCAAGACCTTTTAATCATATAGGACCTAATCAGAGCGAAAGATTTGCCGTATCAAGTTTTGCAAAACAGATAGCCGAAATTAGTCTCGGTCTAAAAAAACCGGCAATTATAATCGGTAATATCGATACTACAAGAGATTTTTTAGATGTAAGAGATGTCGCGGCTGCCTATAAGCTATTATTAGAAAAAGGGATAAATTCCGACATATATGACATATACAATGTATGCTCTGGAAAAGAGGTCGCAATGCGCTCTATAATCGATACTCTTTGTAATATTGCCGGTGTTGAGGTTGAAATAGAAATAGATGAAAATAAATTAAGACCTAATGAACAGAAAAGGGTATGCGGCAGTAATGAAAAGATTAAGAAAATTATAGGATGGGAGCAAAAAAAACCGCTTGAAAAAAGTTTGGCGGATATTTTAGGATATTGGAAAGAAAGGCTAAAAAAATAAATTTTTTCTTGCTTAAAATCATATTTTATAGTTAAATTGTTTTAATTACTATCATTCCATAATTACATTATGGAACTATATAATAATTATGCTAATAAATTATCATGCCGTTATTTGATTAATTAATAAAAGTTATATGAATCGTTTATAAATATCGACATTTAACAAAATACAAGATAATATACAAAATAATTATGATAAAAAAAGGAGGAGTTAAATTATTATGGCAAAAAGCGCTCTTATAACGGGCATAACGGGACAGGACGGGGCATATCTTTCCAAATTTCTGCTTGAAAAAGGTTATAATGTTTACGGCTTTCTTGCAAGAAGAGGCTCTGATACTTTATGGAGATTAAGATATTTAAATATATTAGACGATATTAAAATCATAGACGGAGATCTGCTTGATCTGTCTTCGCTTATCAGGGCTTTAGAATTGTCAAAAGCCGACGAAGTCTATAATTTAGCCGCTCAAAGTTTTGTGGGAACCTCATGGCAGCAGCCGATACTTACTACGCAGGTGACCGGTTTTGCCGTCGTAAATGTTCTTGAGGCAATAAGAATTGTAAATGACAAAATTAGATTTTATCAGGCGTCTACATCTGAAATGTTCGGTAAAACAACCGAAACTATACAGTGCGAAAATACCGTTTTTCATCCCAGAAGCCCATACGGAGCAGCTAAACTTTTTGCCCATTATCTTACTATTAATTATAGGGAAAGTTTTAATATATTCGGCTCCGCCGGTATTCTCTTTAATCATGAGTCCCCTATAAGAGGCATAGAGTTTGTTACGAGAAAGGTAACGGATGCCGTCGCCAAAATAAAATATGACAAACAAAACAAACTTTATCTCGGTAATATAGACGCTCAGAGAGACTGGGGATATGCCAAAGACTATGTCGAAGCTATGTGGCTGATGCTCCAGCAGGACGCGCCGGACGATTATGTTATTGCCACAGGCAAGACTTCTTCGGTCAGAGAGATGTGCGAAATAGCATTTTATTACGTCGGTTTAAATTATCAAGACTATGTCGAAATAGACCAAAAATTGTATAGACCGGCAGAAGTTGAAAGACTGCTCGGCAACCCCAAAAAAGCTAAAGAAAAATTAGGCTGGGAGGCTAAAACCCAGATGAAAGAGTTGATAGAACTTATGGTTGAAGCGGATATGAAAAGGGTAAGGGATAATAAATCTGAATGTTAAATTTGGGGTTTCGCCTTCCGATTAGCCTAAATAAATAAAAAAGAAGCTTTTCTTTGTCGTTTGCTGAGTCATTTAAAGCAATACTTGAAAATATTGATTTTTGATTAAATAAGAGCTTTGAGAAATTGACTTTACTTTCTTTTGCATATTTTTATTTTCTATATACTTCGTTTCTGTTTGCTACTTTCAAAACAAGAATAACAAAATTATTATCCTGAATATTGCAAATAATGCGGTAATCGCTGACTCTGTAACGCCAAAAATTACCCAAAGGTCCAGTCAGCGCTTTACCGATGTTGCGTGGATTATTGGTTTTGGCAATTCTTTTCGACGTATTTTTATCAATTTTTTTTAGCTGTTTGACCGCTGTTTCGGAAAATTTAATCTGCAATATAAAGATATTTCTCCGCCCCTTCTGCAGAAAATATTTTCTCTTCGCCTTTGCGGATACGTTCTAAGACCTCCGATGCAAGATAGTAATCTTCCATATCGTTCAGACCTTTTTCTATAATTTGGCGTAAATAATAAGCTTTCGTGCGTCCAGTCATTGAAGATAAAAAATTAAGTCTTTCTTCTATTTTTTAGGTAAGTCTAACTGATGTAGTCATATATTATAGTGCCCCTTACTCAAATTGCAATTTTAGTTTCTTCGCCTGTGCCTTCATTAAGAAAAACAAGTTCCCCGTCTTGCTTCATCAATTCGTTTGCATTTAAAAGTTCTATGCCGTAAATTTTTCCGTCGGGGGATAAGTCGATATTGACTTCATCGCTTATTTTTATAGTTTCGACTTTTTCAGAAGATTCAGCTAATTTAATATAAGAAATATTATATTTCGGGTCATACGTTACTTTCATTTAAAACTCCTTCGGTTAATTAAAAATATTTTGCTATTGCCGTAATTATTATAATGTCATTATCTTCATTTACGGTTATAACCTCGACCTGCTTTATATTATATTTTTTGCCTCGCCATAAATCGTTAAAAATAAAATTTCTTCTAAAACCGTTTCTGCCAAATTTAACGGGAAAACATTCTCCATCTTCTAAAGTTTCTATAACTTCTTTTTCGTTAATGCCCCTTTCAGTCATTCGTTCTTTTGCATGAGGGTGAATTATCATCATAAATAATTATTAATTATATTATGCTATAATATATTATATGTCACAAAAAAATAAAATGTAAAATAAATTATCATTAACGTAAATTATATCATGTTAATGGTATCGGGAAGAATAAATAAATCGGACGCCATTTTTTCTACGAAAATTAATGCATGGGTTTCGGCAACAATAAAATTAGTAAGAATAGCGTCCTTCTTCTCCATCGCTATTGTCTTTAAAAGTTTAACCGCATCATTATGATTTGCGTCGGATTTATCAAGAAGAGCATATATTGCGCTAGTATCAACCATTATTCGGCCCAATGTTTTGTTTCTCCTTCAGCAAGATATTTATCGTGGTTTACCGAAATATGTTTTTTATTACTCTCGCCGGCACCTATAATTTTCCATATGGGGTCATTTTCGCTTAATGGACTTCCTATTTCTAATTTTTTCAAACGAATTTCTTTCCCATCAAGTATCGCTAAAACCCATAAAATTTAATAATCTATATCGTCATAGCTATGGATAAGCCTATCTCTTGCACCGGCTATATTTTTCCATGGAACATTATTATATTTTTAGCGAGTATCAATAGGAATCTTTTTTATTGCTTCGCCGATTATTTCAAATTTTCTAATAACGGCGGATAACAGCATATCGTTTTCAATAAATTCATCATAAGAAGTAATGTTTTGAGTGAATTCCAGTATCTTAGCCGCAGCATCGATAATATCGTTTAAATAATCACGAATATCTTTATTTTTCAAATATACATTACCTCTTCCAATATGTGTCTGCAGATATAAGGTTTCAATTTTTTTTTATTTGCGATATCAACTTCCCGTCCCAACATGCTTTCCAAATAAAGCCTGAAATCCTCAAGCTTAAACAATAAAAAACGGTTACTGTCCCTATTTTCTACTATTTTCCGCACACTTCCTAGAAGGAAATAGATTTTATAATTGTTTTAATTTTAATTTAATTATTTATTAAATTTTATGCCAAAAAGATTTTTTATTGCTTTTAGATAAAAGTAATGCTAAAATAAAAAAGTAAGAATTTTAAATACAAATTTAAATATTTGGAGGCGTTAGATGTCTGTAAGCACATTAACCAAAAAAGGTCAGGTTACTATACCTAAAGAGATAAGAAATATTTTAGGAATTAAAGAGCATGATAAGGTAATGTTCGTTAAAAAAGACGGCGATATAATCTTAAAACATATAAGCGGAGATATTTTTGATCTAAGGGGCAGTTTAAAACCTATAAAAGAATACGAAGATTTTGAAAAGATTAGAAATATAGCACGAAAATCAGCCGCAAAAAAAATTATAGAAGAGTCGTTATCGTTAAATGATGAATAAAAAGTTTTTTGTCGATACAAATATTTTTCTAAGATATCTCATAAACGATAATAAATCTATTTCGGATAAAATCGAAGAGACATTTAAAAAAGCTTCGTTAGGAGAGATTTTACTTATCACAAATTCGCTTGTAATTATAGAAATTATATTTGTTTTAGAATCATACTACGATAAATCAAAAAAAGAAATAGAAACGGCTGTTTTAAAAATTATGAATACAAACGGTCTTGGAGTGAAAGATTCTGGTCTAATTTTAGACGCGCTTAATTTTTATGTATCTAAAAATATTGATTTCGTAGATGCATACAACGCTTTCTTTATGAAAGAACATAGCTTGACCGACATATTAACGCTTGATAAGAAGCATTTTTCAAGAATTGATTGGTTAAATATAATAAACATTTAATAAATAAAAATAAAGGTGTCTAAATAAAGGTGTCTGATCTATTTATTCCTTTACTCTCGACTGTGTTTTGCGTGATTGGGAGTTTTAAAGAAAAATTAAGAAAATGTGTCAGATTCATTTATTTTTAAACGGTCTTCCTTGCGAGCGTCTTTCTATTCTAACCCCTATAATACGCTGTACAGCTTCTTCAAATAGAAAATTTCCGGTCAGCTGCCCGCGTTTTACAGAATCTCTCAAAAAATTAATTTCTTCTAGCGGGATATTTTCGCCGATGAATTTTTCATAGTTTTGAAATCTTGCGCTGTTGGTTTCTCCAAGACTTAAAAAAATTTGATCTAAATCTAATATACGGCAATTTTCTATTTTGTCGTTTATGTGTTCAGCATCTTTATCTTTATTTATACCATTATATATATCTTTATCATCAGCTTTTCCATAAATTATTTTTTCGGTAAAAGGAAAAGGTGTCAGACACCTTTTCCTTTTAATTATACCTATCAATATTTTTAGAAAAAGGTATCCGATTAATTCTCCGCAGTTGCTGATTGTAAGTTTCCTATATTATTATTTGGCGGAAAATAAAATCCGATACCTTTTTCTTAACCGCATTTTCTCGTTCGTCGGCTTATCTACCCCCATAATATCCCGTTATGTAAACTTGATTATTTAAGGGAATTAGTTTATTATAATTTTATATCCGTCTATATTTTACTTAAATATTATATATAACTTATATAAATTTAGATGTTAATTAATTAGCAAGAATGTTCGATACGGCTAAATCAATAAACGGAGTTGATATCAGGATAACCGCAGAGAGATGGTTTCATATAATAGAAAACCATGAAGATATTGCCGGATATTATGATTTCGTGCTGGAATGTATTGAAAACCCAGATTTTATAATAAAAGGTTATAATAATGCATTAATCGCTTTAAAAAAGTTTTCCGAGATAAAATTTTTAGCCGTTATATATAAGGAAATTGATAAAACCGATGGATTTGCTATTACCGCATATTTCACTAATAAGATAAAATTGGAAAAAGAGGAAATTTTATGGAAAAAATAACTATAGATTCAAAAATAATCGGTGATATTTCTAAAATTACCCCGCATCTCTTAAACTTTCCTAATAAAAGAATGTGGATAGATTACGACGATGAAGCGGATGTCTTATATATTAGTTTTAAGAAGCCTCAACAAGCAACTGATTCAGAAATGTTAAAAAATGGCATTTTGCTTAGATATAGCGGAAAAGATATTGTCGGCTTGACAATATTAGATGCATCAACAAGAAGATAGTAGTATAAATAAAGGTGTCAGATATATTTATTCTAGATCTATTTATTCTCGTACTCCCGACTGCATTTTAAGTGATCGTATAAATCATATCTGATTTATTTTATCTCTTACTTCTGTCTGTATCTGCCGTTTGTTTTAAAGAAAAAGGTATCTGATTAATTTTTCATATTTTAAGATGGATTTTTGATATTAATTAAATATTTTACTATATTTAAATAAATATATTAAAATTAAAATAACATATGAAACATATGAATATTTTACTAACAGGCGCTTCCGGTTTTGTAGGAAACCATATAACACAAGTTTTATCCAAGGTTCACACTTGTGTGTTCCGCTAATAGATGAAAGAGGTACGGTTGATTTAAGAGGAAAAGGTATCTGACACCTTTTCTTTTCAGAAAACAGTTGTCAACCGTGTATGAAAAAGTAGCTAATCAACGTAAAGATTATATAAACAGAGCTTCATTAAGAATGGTAAACGATAGCCAAGTTATCGTTCTTGAGGATTTAAATATCAAAGGAATGGTTAAAAACAGGCATTTGTCTAAGTCTATATCCGATGTATCGTGGGGCATGTTTACCGACCAGCTTAAATATAAAGCCGATTGGTACGGGAGGGATATTTTTAAAGTCAACAGGTTCTATCTATCAAGCAAGACTTGCAATTAAAAGATAGAGAGTGGACTTGCCCCGACTGCAATACTACTCACGACAGAGATATAAACGCCAGTATTAACCTATTTCTTGTGGGTCTTAATGCTGCCTACGGCAGCACACGTCTAAAGGTAAGGCGGGTATCGCCTGAACCGGACAAAAGTCTAACGCCTGCGGAGTATGCTCCGGCGGGTATCCAGAGTATCGGATATAGCCGTCATACGACGAAACAGGAATCCTCGTCCGTGAGGGCGAGGTAGTTCACTTAAGGGAAAAGGTGTCTGACACCTTTTATTTATATTTCGGGTCATACGTTACTTTCATTTAAAACTCCTTCGGTTAATTAAAAATATTTTGCTATTGCCGTAATTATTATAATGTCATTATCTTCATTTATGGTTATAACCTCGACCTGCTTTATATTATATTTTTGCCTCGCCATAATCGGTATATTCCATTTTAAATTTAATATATATATACTATTAATAGACATTTTTTTTAAGCCGTGCGAAGCATATTTTCTTTTGTTTTATAAAGATCGTATTTTGTCTGCAAATTCATCCAGAATTCAGGGATAGTTTTAAAATATTCCGATAGCTTATAGATGCGGTTATGGACGATATAAAAAGTTACGCTATCGGAAATAAATAATTTGAAAACATAGGCAGCAGTGCAGTATGAGAATAAATAAATCTGCCCCCCATTTAATTTTTTAATTATAACTTATTGATATTATTAATAAATATTGGCGTATTTAAAATGCAGTAGCAATATAGTAGCAAATAATAGAATCCTTATCAATAATTTTTAAAGCTAATAAATATTTTTTCTATTAACGGTTTAATTTCGGGAATAATTTTTTTAGTAGTAAATGATAGCAATATGGTAGTAAAAATACGTCATTTCTATTCATATTTATACATTTTTATGCTTATCTTTTTTAAGCGGTATTTTACCGAAGTGCCTTATTTACTGCGTCTTTTAGTGGTGCCCCCGACCGGAATCGAACCGATGACCAAAGGTTTAGGAAACCTCTGCTCTATCCTACTGAGCTACGGGGGCATCTAAAATCTATATAACATTATATGACATTATAGTCTATTTATATTACAAATTTCAAGATAAAGTATAATAGTTGGATATAAAGCATAAATTTTCTTTATAGCTTTATTCGGAAAAATAAATCTGAAGTTTAGATAGATTTGTAAGATTTTTAAGTGGTGCCGAGAGGCGGAATCGAACCGTCGACACGAGGATTTTCAGTCCTCTGCTCTACCGACTGAGCTATCTCGGCATATCATTATTGCTTTACTGCTGGCATATTATACAAATTAACTTAATAGCAGATAACACGAAAATATACATAAACCAAATATATATGAAAATGAAAAAACAACATATATACGAAAAAAAATATGCGCAAACCATAAATAATGGTTAGTTGACAAATCATAACATAAATTATTTTATATTACAATATTTTTTTTGATATGTTTTTAATATTTTTTCGACAATATTAAAAAATTTTTTTAAAATATTTGTGTTTTTTTAGGCATATATTTTTTCGAAAAGTTTTTTAAAATCAAAAGCATTAAGATTAAGATAGAATAAAATCAAAAGCATTAAGATAGTATCAAATCAAAAGCATAAAATAAAATAGCATAAAAAAATATTTATTAGAAATGTTAATAAACAATTACATTGTATAGATTATTTATTGTATTATTTGTATTATTTGTTTGATTATTTATTGATATTATTTATATATTAGAATACTTCTATATGGTAATTAAATACCAAAAAGTGTTTTAAATATAGCATTATAAATTATAATTATCATATTTTTAAAAATTAAATTAATAAATTATGTTGCAAGCAGCATATTTTGCGTATATTTTTGCTCATATACCGATAATATTAATAATAAAATAGTTTTTTAAAAATTTTTTATGAATTTAATTTTTTGCCAAAAAAATACTTGATTTTAGATTTTAAATAAGATTATAATAATTGTTCTATAACCGTTAAAATTATCAACCGATATCTTATTGATTTTTAGACTGCAAAAAAAATAGAAAAATTAAGTTTTTTGCAATAAATAATAAATAGTAACTAGTAACTAGTAAATAGTAAATAGTAAAGAATAAATAGTAAAGAAGCAGAATAGCAGAATAATATAGCTAAATTAACTGTATCAAATTATTAAATTAACCATATTAAAATTAAATTAAATTAACTATAGATAATTATATAATTATATAATTGTATTAAAAATAAAGCAGGTTTAATTTTGAAAAAAATATTATATTATCCCGGATGCGTGGAGTCAAATAATATAAAAGCTAAAAATAAAAATCTTTATAAAATCTTTGAATTTCTGGATATAGAAGCGGAACTTCTTGAAGAATGGAATTGCTGCGGCGCAGCTCCGGGCTATTATGACCATAAATTTTTTAATAAAGTTGTTATGCCGCTTAGAAATCTGGGATTAGCACAGAGCAAAGGAGCTAAGTATTTATATACAGGTTGTCAGGTATGCAGCAAATCCATAAATAAAGCTCTTGATACCGTTAATAAAAATTCTATGTATAAAAATCAGATAGATTATAGTCTTAAGCCGTTTAAGGCTGTTCTGTCCGATACCGATACCGATAAAACCGGAGCAAAACATATTCTGGATTTAATGTTCGCCCTTAATGAGACAAATATAGAAACGAATGATTCCGGCGATATTGCAGCTGAAAATAAAACCGCAGAAAATTTTTTAAAAAAAGCAGTTAAAAATTTAAAAGGTCATTCTATATTACTCTATACAGGTTGTTACGACAATCAAGACAATATACTTCAATTAACAAAATTTTTAGAAAATCTGGGCGCGAGGGTGTCTTTATATTCTGAGTGCTGCGGCGGAGAGAAACTGCAAAATGTCACTCCGTTGAGGAATAAAAGAATAGAAAGCGCAAATGATTTAAATGAATTTTTCAAGTCAATAAATCAAAAAGCAAATGAAACCGATTCGGATTATATTTTAACAATATGTTCCATGTGTCAGCAGAATTTGATTAATGCTGTCGATATGTCGGATTTAGAATCGTTTGCGCCGATGGTTGGTTTTGAAGAGCTTATCGGATACTTGGCAGGCTTAGAGGTTGAGCTTGGCGAATATGCAAATTATGCGTTTAATTTATATTCGGAAACCGCAATTTAATTTTATTTTTAGTGTTAATTAATTAATAATATGGAGGGCAACATGGATTTTGATGAATTAGGCAAAGAAAGATTCTTGAGAGTGAAAGATAACAGGCTTATGAAAATAAAGCCCGACCATCGCCCGCAGGAATCTTCCAAAGAGCATGACACTGTTCGTTATTCCACATGTACGAATATGTGCGAGAGCGGATGCGGTCTCAAAATATTTTTAAAAAATGGCAGAATTGTCGATGTAATGGGCGATTCTGAACATCCTCAGAATAGAGGAGGTCTTTGCTCTAAAGGTGTTGGACAGATTCAGTGGTGGTATGACCCGTTAAGGGTAAACTATCCATACATGAGAAAGTCTTTGACCGATGATTTCAAACGCGTTTCGTGGGATGACGCTCTTGATTTTACGGCTGAACGGCTTATCAAACTCTATAACGAACAGGGACCAGAAGCTCTTGCTATTTTTAGAACAGGCAGGTCGTCTTTCGGTAACAAAGAGGGAGCTGCAAGGTTTGGCAAAATATTCGGCACTCCCAATGTTTACGGTCAAGGTCCAATATGCTGCGAAAGCCCAGGCGTGTCAATGAATTACGTATTTGGGGCAAAAGGTCTCGGAAGACTTATGAATCCGTCGCAGGATTGGAAAAATTCAAAATGTATTCTGCTAGTAGGAACAAATATGGCTGCACAAGAAACCATTACAATGACTCATCTTCTTGATGCACGCGATAACGGAGCTTTCTTAATAGGCGTAGACCCGCGTTTCAACGCAACGCTTTCAAAATGCGATATAGGCATGAGAATCCGCTCAGGTTCAGATGCGATATTATTTCTTGCTATGGGAAATATAATAATTCAGGAAAAACTTTACAATAAAGAATTTGTCGATAAATGGGTAACAGGTTTTGAGGAATATGCTAAAGAATGCGCAAAATGGTCTCCTGAACGCGCTGAAAAACTTACTTATATTCCTAAAGAAACAATAATTGAAGCGGCAAGAAGGTTCGGTATGGCAAGACCTGCTTCTGTTACCGGAAATTTAGGAACAGCTCAGATTTATAATTCAAACAATGTCAACAGGTCTATTGCGGCTCTTCTTGCATTAACCGGTTCTATCGGTGTGAAAGGCGGCGGCTGGAATTGGCTTCATAACTGCAGACCCCCGCTAAATTACGGGAACGACCTGCATGATATTCCATTGCCGAAAAGACCTCAAATTACCGACAAATTGATTTCGTGGGGCGATAGTTCAGTTCCGTGTATTATAAATGCGATGATGTATGAAAAACCGTATCCGGTAAAAGGTATTATCTGGAACGGAGATCATCTTCCCCAGTTTCCGAACTCGTGGAAAATGGAAGAAGCAATGAAAAGAAATATAATTAATGTGCATCTTTCCATATATCCGAATCATACCTATATGTTCAGTCATGTAGCGTTTCCGATTGCTATGTCCGTTGAAACCGACAGCATTTGTCATCACGGCAATAACAGACTTATACAATGGCATAACAAAGTAATTCCTTATCAGCATGAACATAGGGCGGATATAGACGTATTTGACGGTATTGCGAAGAGATTAAAAAATGCCGGCGTCGGTCATTTTAACGAAGTCGAATTCAATCCATGGGGCTATTATGAAGACGGTCCCGATAAAGGCAGGGTTAATGAAATACATATGACAGATTTCTTTAATGATCAGGAGCCCTTTACAAGAGGCATAAAATATGATGTTCTGAATCCTGAGAAAAATCCTAAAGGCGGACTTATGTGGCCTGTATTTTCTAAAGAAGAAGCGGTTTTTCAGGATGACGAAGCCGTTCTTCGCGGAAAATGGATAATGTATAAAGAAGGTGAAAATTATCCTGAATCAGATAAAAGATTTCCTACACCTTCCGGTAAAATTGAACTTGCTTCGGAACCTCTGGAGAAAATCGGCTGGTACAAAGTTCCTACCCAGGTTGAAGGTTCGGAATCTCCTTTAGGAAATTTTGAAAGAGCAAAAAAATATCCGCTTATTCTGAATACTACCAGAATTGCTCAATCATTTCATGAAGGCGGTCATTGGTGGCCATGGAACGATGAGCTGGAACCGGATAGAAATATCGAAATAAATCCTGCTACCGCTGCCGTTATGGGTATTGAAGACGGAGATATGGTAATAGTTGAAAATGACAGAGGCTGGGTTGAAGGTCCGGCATGGGTTACCGAAATGGTGCCTGAAGACGGAATTTGGGCTAATTTTGGTTTCGACAGATATCAGCCTTTTCATCCGTATGAGTCAATTAATACCGTTATCGATGATATTATAAAAGACCCTGTTTACGGTCAGATTCAATTCAAAGCTATTCTGTGCAGAGTATATAGAAAAGGCGATGAAGATCCGGAAGGAACTGCTAAAAACGTAGTCGAGTTTTTACAGAAGAAATTTCCTGAGGTTTGGGACCCGAAACATCAAGACAAGGATGTTATTATCGGTAAATGGAAAGACCACTGGAAAGAATATCACGAACTGAGTATCGGATGGAAAAAATTGGTTAATTTCAAAGAACCGGTAGAGTGTACGCCTGTTTCATGCGATACGAGAAAATATTAATAAATAAATATTGATTAATAAATATAATAAATATTAATTAAACTTTATTTAAATTGCATGTGCATGGATTGTTTGTTGACAATAAGGGTACCATATAATGGCATACAATGTATAATATAATTATTGTAATGTAATTAGTGATGCCCTTATTGTTAAAAATATAAAAATAATTTTAATAATTAAATTATATTATAAAGGAGTCAAATATGTCATCTGAATATGGATTTGACAGATTTCATCTTGGAGAAGAAAGAGCGGCAAGAATAACTCTTAAATCTTCAAACCCTAAATATTCTATGAAGGTTAATATTGATAGATGCATAGGGTGTATGTCTTGCGAAGTATCCTGCAAAAAAGAGCATAATCTTCCGGTTGGACCGAGAAGAATGAGAGTTATCCAGGTAGGACCATATTTTGTTAAGAAAGGTCAGCTTAAAACCGTTTATTTACCAATGAATTGTTTTCATTGCGATGATGCAGCCTGCGTTAAAGCCTGCCCTACAGGTTCAATGCAAAAAAGAACTGACGGCATAGTCTTTAACGACCCGACTACATGCATTGGATGCAAATCATGCATACATGCGTGCCCTTTCGGTTCGCCCCAGTTTAACGATGCGACCGGAAAGGTTACAAAATGCGATTATTGCAGACACAGAATAGACGAAGGATTACTGCCTGCATGCGTTACTCTCTGTTCTACGGATGCGCTCTGGTTCGGCAATATAAACAGAATTTCAACAATCGACAGAGAAAAAACCGCCCGTAAAATGACGGAACACTTCTTCGGATTTGATTTGCCGCATTCTACACAGGGCACTTCTTCCGTCGAAGATAACGATAACAGTTCCAAGGTAGGTTGATTTAATTTATTAACGATAAATTATAATTTATATATAAATTTAATGATATATAATATACATCAAGTGATATATAATATACATCTTAGTAATATATGAGGAATAAGGTGTCAGATTTTATTTTTTTGCATACGGAGTAGTTCAATTAACAAAGAAAATATTTGCAAAAAAATTAATCTGACACCTTATCCGGGTAGATAACTTTCTATTGCAGGATTAAAGTACAATAGATATATATAACAAATATTTAGTTAAATTTATTTAATAATATTTATTTAATACGTTTAATACGGAGGATTGATCAAATATGGCAAAGTTAAGTTCGGTCGGAACTATATACAATGCGCCTATCAGGGTTGACTACAATAATGGAGATTTTGATAAAGCGGAAGATACTTTAAAAAAATCAAAAATTGCGATTGTAGGAAGAAATGTTGCCAGCATCACGCCCTATCATGCGACTATCTTCGTAAATCTTGAAGACGAGGCAAATGCCAAGAAAATATTAGAGGGTGCAGGTATCAAAATGTATCCCGTAGAACCTTATTTTTAATTTTAATTGTTTATTTTGTTTATTTTCTTTTTATTTTAACTATTCACTCTTGAAGTTCAATTTGCAAGATAGTGAATGTAAAATGAAAAATATTTGTTATATCAGTAAACTTTAGACCGGCGTCGTTATAATATCTATAATAAATTATAGAAGCGATAATACGCCGGCTTTTTAATTAAAAAGATTGTAACTTAATTTACGATAAAAATATGAGCGATAAAAATAAAAAACAAGCTTCGGACCTGCTGGAACTGACGGATAAATACATACGGAGAATAACGGATAAAGAAGAAGTACCTGTTGAGAACAGTTTAGACAGGGTTCTGTCGAATGATGTCATTCCTGAAGTTGATATTCCGCCTTTTGTCAGGTCTGCCGTTGACGGTTTTGCCGTTATAGCTAGTGATTTTTCAGAAAATAAAATTACAAAATTAAAAGTTGTGCAGCAGATAACTGCCGGATTTAATAATGCTCTTAACGAAATACATCATGGCGAGGCTGCGTTTGTTACGACAGGCGCTCCGGTTCCACCTGGCGCGGATTCTGTTATTTTAATTGAAGATACCTTGGATTACTCTGGCGGATATGTATCATACGATAAAAAAGTTGAGTCAGGCTCGTATCTTTCTCCTGTCGGCGATGATATTCAATCCGGTAAAAAGCTCTATTCTAAAGGCAATAAAATCAGACTGTGCGACATAGCGGCTCTGGCTGGAATAGGATATAAAAATATATCGGTTTTTAAAAAACCGGTTATCGGAATTTTATCCGGAGGCAATGAGCTTGTACAGCCCGGCGATGAATTACAAAACAATAAAATATATGATATTAACACTACCGCTTTAAAAGCATTGATAAAAGATGCCGGAGGAATTCCGGAAGTTATAGGCGTGGTAGAGGATAATGCAGAAAGTATCGTAAATGCTCTCATATCTGCAGATAAATCCGAAAAATACAATCTGCTGATTTCAACCGGAGGAACAGGTGCAAGTTTTTTAGTTCTTGATAACAAAGAAATTACAAATTTTTACGATTTAATACCGTCCGCTATCGGCAAAGCAGGAAAATTGTGTTTTCACGGCTTAAACTTAGTTCCCGGAAAACCTACTTCATTTGGATTACTTAATAATAATACGCCCATTTTTGCTTTGGCAGGATGGCCGTATTCTGTTATAATAACCTTTGATTTATTCGTAAGACCGTTTATTCAAAAAATGACCGGTATAAATAATATTTATAAAAGATACCCTGAAATTAAAGCAATATTGAAAGAAGAGGTAACCTCGGAAAAAGGCGTTCGGAAATATTTTCAGGTTAAAATAGCCAGAGAGGAAAACGGAAAATTAACGGCTTCAGTTATTCAGCCGCCAAAACCGCCGTCCGCAGCCAGGTCACTTTCGCCGCTGATAAGGGCAAACGGAAGTTTTGCGATGGACGAGGAAACCGTGGTTATACATGCCGGTGAAGAGGTCGCGGTTACTTTAAATGATTATAATATTTTTTAACTAATCTATTTATTCTTGATGCTTTAGATATATCCGCTTCTATGAAAGTCTTAAATGATTATAATATTTTTTAACTAATCTATTTCTATTGCAGATATTTGTTTTAAAGCTCTTTGACATGTTTCAGTAATAGGGAGTATGTCAATTAATTTGATATTAATGCAATTTATTTTTTAATTTTGACTTAAATCTAAAATATGAAAAATTATTTGTTTAATTATTACGAAGGTGCATTTCCTGTTAACGAAGAATTAGATGATTACGACGCAGACAAGGATTTTACAATTAATTCGTTAAGGATTTCATTGACGGGAGAGTGCAACGAAGACTGCCTGTATTGCCATAACGAAGGAATTTCTAAATCTTCAAAGCATAGTATTGAAATTGAAAATATCATCAGCACAATTTATTCATTGAAGGAATTTGGCCTTAAAAAAGTAAAATTGACCGGAGGAGAGCCTTTTCTCTATAAAAAAATAAAACAGCTTATTTATGCCATAAAACAAATAGGCGATATAGACATATTTATAACTACCAACGGAACCTTAATCGATAGAAGAATTGATGAAATAAGTCCATCGCTTATTAAAAAAATTTCAATAAGCTTAGATACGCTTGATGAAGAAAAATATAGGCTGCTCACTGGAAAAAACTATTACAGTAAAGTTATAAAAGGATTAGAGACCTTACGCGAAAAAAATTTTAATATAGAAATTGATTCCGTTCTGCTAAAATCAATAAATACAAATAAAAAAGACCTGCTTAAAATAATTGATTTCTGCAGTTTAAATAATTTTAATTTGCAATTTATAGAATTATCCGAGGCGGGAAATTTAAACGTTTACAAAAAATATTACGCTGAGCCGATAAACGTTTTAAAAAAAATAGGACTTGATTTTAATATAGACAGATATAATGACAGAAAAAAAATTAAATATAAGGGAATAAACATCACCCTTTGCCGCAGCATTAAAGACGTTTGCTTATCGTCAAACGGAAGATGCTCAGGGCTTAGAATGCTTCCCGACGGACAGCTGACCGATTTTAACTATTAGCATTAATTTAGCTTAATTTAGAATTAATAAATTAATTAATTATTTAAAGATATACGGAAAAGGTGTCTGACACCTTTTCCGTATAGAGTCATATTAAAAAGAGACATATTAAAAATTAAAGAGGGGACGGTTTTATGATAGTCGAATTGTTGGGAAGAGAAGCAGGATTAACATTTGAATGTATGCATATTGTTCCGGGAAGAGGAGACTGTTCAAGAATTCATCCGCATTTTCACTACATAGACGTCTCTGTGGACGGGGAATTTGACGATAAAAGAAGAATTGTTCATCTGTATAATCTAAAAGCTATAATAGCCAGACTATGTTCAACTTTTGAAGACAAAATATTATTGGCTGACTACCCTGAATCAATTCAAAAAATTACAGATAAACAAACGCACTATCATATAGAAATTAATAATAAATATTATCTGATTCCAAAATCTGATATATTCAGAATAAATATTCCGTCTCTAAACATAGAAGATCTTGCGGTTTATTGTATTGACCAGCTTATTACAGATATTAAAAACGACGACGCATTTGCATCGCTTAATTATATAGAAGTTGTTTTAAGCGAAGGTCACGGACAGAGAGGAAAAATTAAAAAAAATTTAAGATAAATAATTAATGGACAATATAAGCTGTTTAATATTGGCGGGCGGACAGTCAAAAAGATTCGGAGAAAACAAAGCCCTTTATGTATTTGATGGGAAGTCTCTTTTTGAAAGAGTTTTGGAAACGGCTTTGAAAGTTGCAGACGATATAATAATTTCAGTAAGGAACATAAATAATTTAGATGAATTCCGCTGTGCGTTAATCGCTATTTTAAACAAAATCTATAGCGGTTCAGATTTTGCAATAAATTGCAAATCGAACGTCAGATATAAAAAAGAATTGGTTGAAATTGCGGTTGCTATACAGAATGCGCAGGATATACAGCTTGATAATTATATAATAGACGGTAATATCAACCGTAATTGCGGTAAAATAAAAAATGATTTAAAAAATAAAAAAATACACGCTGATAAAGATGCTGATAAAAATAATCGCCATGTTAATCGGCATAACAATAAAAAATATTTAAATTTCAAAATAATAGCCGATGCCGATGATAAAAATAGCAGATTGGCAGGACCGTTAAAAGGCATTTTCAGCTGTTTTAATTATCTAAAAAATGATTATGTTTTGTTGTTAGAATGCGACGCGCCTTTTTTTAATTTTGACTGTGCTAACATTCTAATAAATAAGATACAAAACGGAGAAGGCGGTAATTATAAAAATTTCGATGCTGTAGTGCCTATGTGGTCAGATTCTACAATAGAGCCGCTTCTTGCATGCTATAATAGAAAAAAAACGTTAAGCATTTTATCAATGCTAAACAGTTATGCTTTAAATTTGGCAAATTACGACGATTTTATTTATAACGATGCAATAAATATTGCAAGATTTATCGGCAGGGTTTATTATTTTTATATAAATGATATAATTAAAGAAAATAATCGGATAAAATCTGAATACTTTCGCAATATTAATGACAAAGACAGTTTAATCGGTATTCTGAAACAATTAAATTGCGAAAATACATCAGGTAATACCGATAAGGGTGAAAGTAACGGAACTGTTAACAGCATCAATGTAAATATTGTCAACAGCGTCAATTTAGACGAGATAAAATCAGAGTCTAAAACAAAGGATAAAAATAAAAATCAATATAAATATAAAGATGACTGTAAAGATAGGGGTAAATATAAATACAAAGATAAATATAAGAAGGATACAGAACATAAAAAAAGCATAATAGCAGTTAAAAGGAATAATTTTCTTATATTATCAGGTAAGCTGAACCGTAAAAAAAATCTGGCTGAAGATATACATAACGGCAAATTAGCTAAGCCTTACGGTTATTTAGCTAATCAATTATATTATTTAAAACTTTACAGCAAAAATAAAAAGGATATTAATAACAGTAAAAATATCGGCAATAATAATAATGATAATTATAGAGAGAATATAATAAATAACCATATAATAAATAACAATATAATAAATGACATAAATAACTACGACGGAAATAATAACAAAAATATTAACGAAAATAATAATAAAAACAATGCCGATAAAATCGATAAAATATATTTAAAAAAACTTATCTTTTATTTAAATAAAGAAAAAAATTTTTATTTAAATAAAAATTTATTTTTTATTGCAGCTAAAATTCAAAAAGCTATAAATTTTTACAAAAAATTATAATAAAATTATATTTCTGGAGACATTGAAATGGAAAAAAATATGAAGAGTATAAAACTTACAAACCTTGAAGAGGACCTTAAAAAAAATCAGATAGAAATAATGCTTTACCCTTCAAAATGTGACGGATGCGAAGGGCAGGAGTATAAATCATGCGTTCAGGCCTGCGAAACTCATATGAAGGAAAAATACGGAAAGTATAACACCGCAAGAATTAATATAAAATCTAAAGGAAATAAATTTTTTCCTATTTTATGCCATAATTGCGAAGAAGCCCCGTGCGTTGATGCATGTATGCCAGGCGCAAGGTATAGGGATATTGAAAACGGCTGGACTTTGACAAACTACAAAAAATGCGTGGGATGCTGGATGTGCGTCATGGTTTGTCCGTTCGGCGCAATAGAACGGGTTGGCAAAGACCACTATGCTTCAAAATGCGACGGGTGCATTGATGAAGATACGCCAAAATGCGTAGAAGCGTGTAAAAAAGGAGCTTTAAAGAAAACAGGCATTAAAAATTATTCATATGAAAGAAGGTTGATGATTGCAAATAAATTATACGGACCGCATTTAAAAATTAATTATAACCGTTATAAGAATAATAATCGCTAAAAAAGAACAGATAAAGCAGGACGGTATTTATAAACCAAGCTGCCGTCCGTTATAGAATAGATATAAAATTGCTTTATTTATATATTGTTTGTCAAATTAATATAAATTACGGAGAAGGGGATAAAAATGAGATATGTAATAATCGGTAATTCTTATTCAGGTCTTTCATGCGCCGATGCGATAAGAAGATTTGATAAAACTGGAGAGATTACGATAATATCCGACGAATCATATAAGGCATATGCAAGACCTTTGATTTCATATTATCTGGAAGGTAAAACAACAGACGAAACTATATGGTATAAAGATGATGATTATTACGAAAAAAATAATTATAAAACATTATTCGGAAAAAAAGTTGTATCGGTAAACACGGCAGATAAAAAAGTAGTGCTGGACGACAATGAGTCTATTGAATACGATAAGTTATTTATTGGACCTGGAGGCGTCCCGTTTGTGCCGCCGATAGATGGATTTAACGCAGAATCCCCAATGATGGGAACTTTTACTAAATTTGATGATGCAAAAAAAATGGAAAGAGGCGCAAAATTAGCTAAACATAAAGAGGCTATAGTTATAGGCGGCGGATTGATAGGTCTGAAAGCATCGGAAGGTTTGAGAGCTCTTGATATGCACGTTACAATAGCAGAACTTCTTCCGCGTGTCTTAGGTTTGGCGCTTGATGAAATATCAGGCGGCATAACGGCAAAAAAACTGAACGAAAACGGCATTGACACGGCAACTAACGACACCGTTACCAAAATTAACGTAGATGAGGCTGGCAATCCTACCAGCGTTATAATGAAAAGCGGCAGGGAGCTTGTTGCAGATATCGTTATTGTGGCAATAGGCGTAAGACCGAACATAGGTTTTCTTGAAGGCAGCGGTATTACAATTGACAGAGGAATAATAGTAGATAAAACCATGATGACCAATATTAAAGATGTATATGCCGGCGGCGACGCTATAGTATCGTATGATATTTTAAATAAAAAACCCAATATAATAGCTATAGTTCCTCTTGCCTGTGAACAGGGAAGAATTGCCGGCACAAATATGGCTGGAGTATATAGAGAATATTACGGCGGCATGGGACTTAATTCAGTCGAGATATACGGACTGCCTATTATAACCATAGGGCTTACTAATCCAAACGATCCATCGCAAACCGTGTTTGTTCATCAGGAAGGCGAATCTATTTACAGAAAATTAGTTTATGACGGTCAAGTTCTTGTAGGAGCAATACTTTTAGGCGATGTTGCAGGAGCAGGCATATTATCGGCTATAATAAGGCAGGGACAAAAATGTTTAAAATATAAAGATGAATTCTTAAAAGGCAACATATACTCGTTTGTTATAGATAACGAGTTTGAAGTATATAATATTAATGAAGGCTATGCCATAAGAGGCGATTTTGAGGATCTTCCCCAGTTTTCAAGATCTAACTGGAGGTAAGAGGCAAGAGATATTTATGCTTTTAAGGTCTAACTGTATATTAATATATATAAGAGACAATAACTAACTATAAAGAAATGAGAAAATTTTAACATATACATATACATATACATATAAATATACATATATACATATAAATATATATATAACATATATAAGATGATTAGTGAAATTCTCTCTTTTTTAAAACAGAGATGAAAGATTTTTATGGAATTTAAGTAAAGTTTATACAAGATTTATATAAAATTTACATAAAATATATTAATATTATATATTTAAAGTAATTAAAGAAGGCTAAAAATATGAATAATGAAGGCGACAGCAATATAATTCAGCAGCTGCTTATAGAAATTGAAAGCATACCTGAAGAGAATTTTGACGCATGGTATGAAAAAAAAAGAAAAATATTTAATGTGGGCGCTAAAAGGAAACCGACGAAGCAGGAATTTATTAAGTATTTAAATTATGCGTCGGCAATTTTTCCTGATGATAAAATTTGTAACGGCTAACGGCTGATTAATAAAATTAGCAAATAATTATCTAATTATGTAAAATTATGAATAACCAGATTATAGGGGATTGCATTTTAGCCCCTATGGCGGGAATTACAGGCTATCCTTTTAGAAAAATAGCCTTGAAGTATGGTGCATCATTTTGTTTTACGGAAATGGTAAGCGCTATCGGCTATATAAAGAACGATAAAACTACGCTGGAATTAACATATTCCGGTTTGCATACGGCAAACACAGGGATTCAACTTTTCGGTTCAGACCCGTATATCATGGGTTTAGCTGCAAAAAAGGCAATTCAGTCCGGGTTTAAAGCAATAGATATAAATTTTGGATGTCCTGCTAAAAAGGTTATAAAAACAGGGGCAGGAAGCGCGGCATTAAAAGATTTAGATAAATTTAAGGCAATTATTGCCGAAGTAAAGAATAATATCGGAAACGATAACCTTTTAACTATAAAACTACGCAGCGGATTCGACGAAAGTTCCAAAAATTATCTCGAATCCTGTAAAATAGCCGAAAAAGAAGGCGTAGATTCTATTTCTTTTCATCCGAGAACTAGAGCTCAAATGTTTTCCGGAAAAGCTGACCATAGTTTGACTGCACTGTTAAAAAAAAACATTTCCATACCTGTTTACGCAACAGGTGATATTTTTGATATACACTCCGCAAAAAATATTAAAGAAAGTACTGCTGCCGACGGTATTATGTTTGCCAGAGGAGCCATAGGCAAACCATGGATTTTTCAAGATTTCATAAACTATTCGGAACTGCACTCCCAGTTAAATAAATTAACTGATGCAGATAATTTAAATAATTTAAATAATTTAAATAAGTTAAATAGCATAGAAAATTTAAATTACTGCGAAGATGAAGATAAAGATGAAGATGAAGATGAAGATAAGCTGCATAAATTGGATAATTTAGATAAACTCATAGAACTCTTTGAAGAGATGCTCGCATTTTATGGAGAAAAAAGAGCAGCTAATTTAATAAAACCTCATCTGTATAATTTTTTAACAGGATTTGATAATGCAAAAATATTTAGACTTGAAGTTAACAATGCGAGAAATTATTGTGATATAATAAAATCCTTTAATAATATAAAAAAGATTTAGCATAAAAAACTATTGAAAAATTTTTACATAATTGTTAAAAGACTATTGATGGCTGCATTTTAATATAATATATAATAAATAACCTATAAGATATAACAGGCATGAAAAATAATTCAGAGCGCAAACCTTTCGCAGTTTCATTTCTTGCAAAATCTGGCACAGGAAAAACAACCCTTATAGAAAAACTGATACGCATATTCGCTGAAAAAAATTACAGAGTTTCTTCTATAAAACATACCGACCATAAATTTGAAGCGGATATTAAGGGAAAAGATTCATGGCGGCATAAACATGCCGGAGCGTTTTCCACGATGCTTTTATCCGATGATTCTATGGCTTTTTTTAGCGATATTAAAAAAAATGAAAATATTAACATGATAGACAATTTAATTAATAAATTTTTTAATGACGCCGATATTTTAATAGTAGAAGGTTTCAGAGATATTACGATTCCTAAAGTTGAACTTTTCAGAAAGGAATTGAACCCTGAATTGCGTTTAAAATACACAGACGATGCAAATTGTATCTTGGTTTGCGGAGATGTTGCGATAAATAATCTGAAAATACCGCAGATTGATATAAATCAACCTGATAAAATAGCTATTTTTTTAGAGAAGTTTATAAAAAATAAGAAGGAAAAGCAGTAAAATAAATAATAGAATTGTCTGGGACGGACGCTATTTTTTTTGCTGTTTTTCTATTTTTAAGGAAAAGGTGTCAGACACCTTTTCCAAGTAAGACACCTTTTCCAAGTAGATACCTTTCTATTGCAGGATTAAGGATAAATAGTTAGACATAAATAGTTCACCTATGAATTTATTAAGAATAATCGATAAAATTATAAGCGGCAGCGAAAACGGCAATAAAATTTTAATTAATGAATATTATTGCACAAGGCTCAGAAGCCCCATGTCAAGCTGCTATGTATGTATAAATAAATGCCCTGAACAGGCTATAGAAATAAATGATTCTGCAATTAAAATATCGGATAAATGTTCTCTATGCAAACTATGCATAAATATTTGCCCCAATTATGTTTTTGATTTAAAAGAAGGAACAGACATATCGGACAAAGTTCTAATGTACCAAAATAGCGCATATTATTTTTGCAGTATGGTCAATTCTAATCTTAAGTCAAATATCGGCAGAATTGTATCATGTATTAACGAAGTTGACGATGCTGATATAATAAAACATCTTAACGATGCCGATGATATTAATTTTGTTACCGCCGGCTGCGAAGATTGCAGATATAATTTTTTTTATAAAAGGAAAATGAAAGCAATAAACCGTATTTTAAACGGTTTGACGGATGCGGAAGGTAATAATATAAACATAGCGGAAAAAATTAAGTTTATTGATCATAATAAATTTGATTTTTCTTGTATTATTAATAATAATGAAAAAGAAAGCAAAAAAATAAAAAGTATTGCTGTTTCTATGACCGGTTCCGATAATGATAATTATAATGATAATTATGATGATAATAATAATGACAATATTAATGATAATGCTGCCGCTGTTTCAAATATGCTTGCAAATACGCGGATGGAGTCCGGCAATATAAATAATTCAACTGATGAATATTCGCAAAGAAGGTTGTTTTTTCGGGAAATGAGCAAAACTATAAAAGAAAATGCCGTAAAGTTAGCAAAAAATTTTCCATTGGAAGAATTACCATTTAATGAATTTTTTTTATCAAATGAGGACAAAAATCTAAATAAGCTTTTTTTTAAAAAAAGATTTAAACTGTTTAATTTTATAAAATGCAATCCTGATTGTTTAGATCTGCTGGATATCAGATTGCCGTCAATAAATAGAAATTGTCTGCTTTGCGCTAATTGCTGGGAATTTTGTCCAACCGGCGCATTAACGTATAATAATAATGATGAAGCCGGCGCCGTTATACTTGACCCTTATCTATGCACTGGATGCAGATTATGCAAAGACCTTTGCAGTTTTGGAGCGGTGAAAATGGTGAAACCGGCGGGTTTAAAAGATATTTCGTCAAAAAAGGTTTTATTTAAGAAACTAACGTTTGATTGATTATTTATTTAATCAATTAATTAAATAAATAAATTAATTAAATATATAATAGATTAATTATGCCAGTAGATTATTAATTAATAACTTAATAACTTAATAAACTATCAATAGATTAATAGATTGCATATATTGTGATGACGGTTGATATTATTGCTGCAATAATAATTTATGAAAAATAAAAATTATATAAAAAAAATTATACTGGCGGCGGCTATTTTTATAATTATTTTAACGGTAAGCGCCTGCAGTAAAAAATTAAGCGGCAAAAAATCCGGTTCTGCTTTAAAAAAACAGATACAGACGAAGAAATATAATTTTTTAGTTTCTACAAAGCGCAGCATAAAAGGCAAAATAATTGCAAAAGACTACGGAACATACTGCCGGACTTTTAAATATTCAGGAACGTTTCAATATTTGCAGATAAATAAAAAGATAAATGAAATTATTAAACCTGAAGCCGAAAAGGTAGGCGCAAACGCTTACTTAAATATGATTATGACTTCTTCATATCATGCAGAGCGGAGTTCTAAACACCCGGCATATAGCGTCCATGTCTGTGGAGAATTGGTTAAATTAAATATCTCAAAAAGAAAAAAAATAAAATAAAATAATACGTTGCATTGCAAGAAATGATTAAAATACGAAAGACTGATTAAAAAAAAGTTCTTGACAAAAAATTAATATTATAAGAAAATAACTAATTATCTTATATTGGAGGAACAAATGTCTAAAAGCAGTGACGATATTTCAAATAATTGGATTTTAATTGACGCTAAAGATGTCAGCTTAGGGAGGCTTGCAAGTTTTATCGCCAATAAATTAATGGGCAAGGACAAAGCAGACTATGCACCTTATGCCAATAAGGGAGATTCCATAGTTGTCATTAATAGCGCAAAAGCTAAAATTACAGGAAAAAAATTAACGGACAAGCAATATTATTTTCATAGCGGATATCCGGGCGGTTTAAAAACATTTAATTATAAAGATATGCTGCATAAAGACGCGACTTTTCCGGTTTACCATGCCGTTAAAGGAATGCTGCCGAAGAACAAGCTTGCTGATGTTTTAATTAAAAAATTAAAAATTTATGCAGACGAAAATCATCCGCATATTGCGCAGAATCCCGTTGCGGTTGACATAAAAACGATGATTTAAATTATACTATACGTACGCAGTATTAAGGTATGTAATTTTATATACTAAAATACGCAGATTTATGAAAAAATAGGATAAATTAAAATAAATTAATTAAGTAATAAAATACGGAGTAATTTGGAATATGGCTAAAAAAAATATATTGCAGGCAGCCGGAAAACGTAAAACCTCTATTGCTAGGGTTTTGTTCAAGGAAGGCAAGGGAAAGATAACAATAAACGGAAGAGATTTTAATGATTATTTCCCTATTGAAAATCAGAGGGTCATGGCGGTTAAATCGCTTGCATTTTTTCCTATTGAAGACAAGTATGATGTTTTTGTCAATGTCAGAGGCGGCGGTCTTAACGGTCAGGCAGGCGCAATTAAGCTTGCAATCGCTCATTTATTGCTTCTGCTAAATCCTGAATTGAAAACTACCCTGTCGAAAGCAGGTATGCTTACAAGAGATTCAAGGATTAAGGAAAGGAAGAAGTACGGTCAAAAGGGAGCAAGAGCGAGATTTCAATTTTCAAAAAGATAATTGTAAGAATAATTATTATTGCTATTTCTATTATTATTCTTTAGTTATAAAAGTAGAATACTTTATAGAAGTACGATATAAATATATTATAAACCAGAAATTTACTCCGATTATTATGGGTTGTTTCTGGTTTTTTTTATTTTTAATCCAACTTCACCATAATTATCAGCAACACATTGGTATTACTATATTTATGTGGCAATAAAATGTCTATGGGGACTAAAAATAAAAAATATAATGTAATAATATCAATGGGTTATAATTTTAGAATAATAAAAGCGGTGAAGTGGTAAAATGATGAAGTTGGGTTAATTGTATGTTTTAGCAAGTAGTCCACTCCGAAAAAAAGTGTTGTAGTGCGAGGGCAGTTTGAGAATACACTAATTATTACATTATTATAAATTATATATTATAAATTATATAAACATGATTAAAGTATCTATTGTCGGCGCTTCAGGATATAGCGGAATTTATCTGGCTTATACGCTTCTGCTAAGAAAAGATGTCGAGCTGGTTCATATTACGTCTCAGAGCAATGCAGGCAAAGAAATATCTGAAGTATTCCCTTCATTTAGTAAGATGAACGGATGCGGATGTTCGGTTAATTTTGAAAAATTAGACGAAAAGCTTATAGCTGCTTCGAGCGATGTTGTTTTCTTATGTCTGCCTCACGGAAAAAGCTCTTCAATCGTGTCTTCTATTTTAAAGCTCAATCCGTTAATTAAAATAATAGATATAGGGGCGGACTTTCGTTTTGACAGATTAGAAAACTACGAGCTAAATTATGAAAAACATGCAGCGCCTGACCTGAATAAATATTTTGTCTATGGGTTGGCAGACGTTTATGAAGATAAAATTAAAGGAGTTCAGTTTGTTTCAAATCCCGGATGTTATCCGACCGGCGCTCTTTTACCGCTATTGCCTCTCATAAAGGCAGGAATTATAAATTTTAATAGCCCTGTTATTATTGATTCTAAATCCGGCATTTCAGGAGCCGGCAGAAGCAGCGCTAATATATCGAATCTATTCTGCGAAGCTCAAAATTCCGTGAGAGCTTATAATTTATGGAAACATCGGCATCTTCCTGAAATTAAAGAAAAGATCTGCAACGAAATGCTTACGGGCGGGTATAAATCTGCGTGCGGTAACGGTAAGTCTGATGGTTATAAGCCTTCCATATATGATGAACCTGCGTATCTGCATAAGCACGAAGCCGAACCTGCGGAAATTCAACGGAAATATGAACAGACGCACAGTGAGGAAAATTATCCAGAAATAATTTTTACTCCGCATATTATACCGGTGATACGCGGAATACTAACAACAATCTATATTAAGTTAAATAGCATCGCTATCAGCGAAAATGCAATTGAAGATATATACAATAATTTTTATAAAAACAGCCCCTTTGTTGTTTTGCTGAAAAACGGTATTCTGCCTGACATTAAAAATGTAATTTATTCAAATGTCTGTCATATATCTTTTTCAAAAAACGGCGCATATCTCATATTAGTCAGCGCTATAGACAATTTGGGAAAAGGCGCTTCTCTGCAGGCTGTACAGAATATGAATCTTATGTTCGGGCTGCCGGCGGATTATGAAATACGCGATTTTACGCCTTATCCGTAAATCGTAGGCAGGCGCAGATATCTTTTGAATTTTTGTTATTTTTTATTTATCGTTGATTATTATTCATTATGACTACACTCCGTAAAATATCTTTTAAATTTTTATCCGCGCTATTTATTTTAATATCTATAGCAGTTTTAAGCGGATGCGCAGCTTCAGGCAAAAAAAACGTATATGCGCATAGTAATCATAATCATAGTGTTAACAATATAAATTATGCCGGAAGTATAAATAGCAATTTTAATAAAAATAATAGCGTACTTATAATAGGATTGTCAGCCGACGCCACAAATCTTATAGGCAATATGGCGGCGGACGCGCCTACGGCAGAGGTTACATCTCAAATATATGACGGGTTAGTCAGGTACAACAGGAATTTAAAAATAGTTCCCGACTTAGCCAAATCATGGAAAATTACAAACGGCGGCAGGACTATTACATTTAAACTGCGCCGTCATGTATTATGGCAGGACGGACACCCGTTTACCGCAAGGGATGTTTTGTTTACATATCATCTTATGATAAACCCTAAAACGCCGACCCCGTATTCCGCGGATTATCTTAAAGTTGAAAAAGCGCGCACTATAGGAAAATATATTTTTCAGGTTACTTATAAAAAGCCTTATGCGCCTGCTCTTTCAAGCTGGGGATTAAGCATACTGCCGCGTTTTCTTCTGAAAGGCAAGAATTTACTGACTACCAGACTGAGAAGCCATCCTGTTGGAACCGGTCCTTACGAATTTTACAAATGGATTCACGGCTACGAAATTATTTTAAAGGCTAATCCTCATTATTTTATGGGAGCGCCCCATATAAAAGAGATAATATACAGAATAGTGCCGGATTCTTCTTCCATGTTTTTAATGCTGAAATCAAACGGTATAGATTATATGGGGTTGACCCCTATACAGTATAAGTTTGAATCGAAAGGAAAAAATTTTATTAAAAAATTCAAAAAATATATTCATCCGTCTCTAAGTTTTACTTTTTTAGGATACAATATTCTCGATAAATTATTTAAAAAACGTAAAGTCAGACAGGCGCTCAGCTATGCAATCAACAAGCAGGAAATAATAAAAGGGGCGCTGCTCGGTTTAGGAAGACATTGTTACGGACCTTATATGCCGGGAACTTATTACTACAACGGAAACGTGAAAAAATATAGGTACAATCCCGAAAAGGCACTTAGGCTATTAAAACAGAACGGCTGGAATCTGGTTGACGGTCGGCTTATTAAAAACGGCAAACGGTTTAAATTTACAATATTAACGCCGCAGGGAAATCCAGAAAGACTTTCGGCTGCCGAAATTATGCAGCAAAATTTAAAAAAAATAGGTATTAAAGTAGATATCAGGGTAATGGAATGGACATCGCTTATTTCTGAATTTATAATGAAAAAAAATTTTCAGGCTGTTTTGCTGGGTTTTACAATTACTCCCGACCCTGCAGACGCTTCTTCTATATTTTCAGGAAACGATATTGTTCCTAAGGGTCTAAACTTTACTTCGTTTAACAATGCGCAGATTAATAAACTTTTTATAAAGGCGAGAAGCACTTTTAATTTGAAAATACAAAAAAAATATTATTTTGCAATACAGCGTCTATTGGCAGAAGATTGCCCTTATACGTTCTTATATATTCCAGAAGCAATGCCGGTCGTTAAATCCACCGTCGGAGGAATTAAGCCTGCGCCTGCCGGAATAGGATATGACATACGGCGCTGGTTTGTTAATGAAAAAATTTCTTGACATTGTATATTTACAATGTAAAAATGTAAGATAATACGTTATATCAAAAATAACATAACGATAAAAATATTAAATCGGATATTAAAGTTTTGCTTTAATCTTGCAATAGAAAGTTATCTTTTGCTTAACCCAACTTCACCATAATTATCAGCAACACATTGATAGCATTATATTTATGGAGTAATAAAAATGTCTATGAGGACTACAAAATAAAAAATAAAATATAATAATATCAATTGGTTATAATTTTAGAATGATAAAAGTGGTGAAGTTGGGTTAACTGAGCAAAGAACTGCATAAATATTTTCTATTGCAGGAGTAAGGTTTTGCTAAATCCTTGATTTTTATTTTGTTTATGATATAATCTACCAGCACATAGAGAGTTGTTGTCAGAGTGTAGTCAGTTAACAGTTAATTAATATAATTTAGGCAATTAATATAATCAATATAATATAATGAATATAATGAACGGATTGAAATCTAAAGAAAAATGAACGGATTAAAATCAGAAGAAAAAAAATTGACTCACTTAGATGAAAACGGTATGCCAACTATGGTCGATGTTTCGTCTAAAACCGAAACTGTCAGAATTGCTACTGCTGCCGCCAGCGTATATATGTCGCAGGACGCGTTTGAGCTTGCAATAACAGGGGAAGGTAAAAAAGGGGATGTTTTTTCTACCGCTAAGATTGCAGGAATTATGGCTGCAAAAAAAACATCGGAGCTTATTCCTTTATGCCATCCTTTAAATATCGAAAATTGCGATATAATATTTGAGCCCGTTAAATCCAAAAATTGCATAAATATTAAATCAATAGTAAAAATTTCCGGAAAAACCGGCGTAGAAATGGAAAGTCTTACGGCTGTTTCCGTAGCAGCTCTTACCATTTATGATATGCTTAAGGCTGTTGATAAATCTATCAGGATAACCGATATTTATCTGCTGAGGAAAGAAGGCGGGAAAAGCGGAATATATGAATACGCTAAAAAATAATATATTAATTATTTAATTATCACATATATTAATTATAAAATATCTTAGCATTTATGAAATTGAATTATATAATTAAAAGTTGAAATATTTTTATATTAATTGCCTTTCTTATTTTTTTATTGAATATTGTAATAAAATTATTGTAAAATATTAAGAATTTAGAAAAATAATTATAACTTGCTAAAAAAAAGAATAAAAAACAGAGGACTGTAAATGCTTAAACATGATGTTATTATAGTTGGTGCGGGACTTGCAGGGCTGAGGGCATGCGTCGAACTCAGAAAAAGAGGCGTAGACGCAGTAATAGTAAGTAAAGTATATCCTACAAGGTCGCACTCCGGTGCTGCTCAGGGCGGGGTTAATGCCGCTTTTGACGAAAATGATTCGTGGGAATCGCATTTTTTTGACACCGTCAAAGGCAGCGACTATATAGGCGACCAGGACGCTATTGAAATATTAACGAGCGAAGCTCCGGGCAATATACTTGAATTACAAAAAATGGGAGTAGTATTTAACAGAAATGATAGAGGCGGTATTGCGCAAAGACCGTTCGGAGGGCAAAGCTTTCCAAGGTCATGCTATTATGCCGATGCCGTAGGACATATGATGCTTCACGGATTGTTTGATAATGTTCTTAAATATAATACGAAAATTCTATATGAATATTTTGTCACAAGTTTGGTTGTAGATAACGGAAAAATAAGCGGAGTAGTTGCTTATGATATAAGAGAGGGAAGGTTTCACGGTATTGCTGCAAAGTCTGTCTTATTCGCAACGGGCGGATACGGTCAGGTGTATTCATCCAATACAAACGCTTTAATAAATACAGGCGACGGCATGTCGGTTGCTATCAGAGCTGATGTTCCTCTTATGGACATGGAATTTGTCCAGTTTCATCCTACAACCCTTAAAAGTACGGGTATTCTTGTTACGGAAGGAGCAAGAGGCGAAGGAGCTTATCTTCTAAATTCGCTTGGAGTCAGATTTATGTCTAAATATGCTCCTAAAGCAATGGAATTAGCCCCGCGTGATGTCGTGGCAAGAGCCGAACAGACGGAAATTAATGAAGGAAGAGGCATTGACGGAGCCATATTGCTTGACGTTCGTCATCTGGGGAAAGAAAAAATAATGGAAAAATTGCCGCAGATTATGCAGCTTTCAATTGATTTTGAGGGAGTCAACCCCATTTACGAGCCGATACCTATCAGACCCGGAGTTCATTATTCTATGGGCGGTATTAAAACAGACAACAACGGCAGAACAACGGTAGAGGGTTTTTATTCTGCTGGAGAATCCGCCTGCGTCAGCGTTCACGGCGCAAACAGATTGGGCGGAAATTCGCTTTTAGATACTATAGTTTTTGGACGGCGGGCAGGAATAGACATGGCAGAATATATTAAAAATGTTGATTTTGGCAAGTTTGACGAATCTGCAGTGAGAAGGGACGAAGAGATATTTGAAAACATTAAGAAATCAGCTGGCAAGGAAAGACACGGTTTGCTTAAAGCAGAACTGCAGGAGGATATGCGCAAAAACGTAGGCGTGTTCAGGGAAGAATCTCTTATGAAAAAAGCTATAGAAAAGATAGAAGAGCTTAAAGAACGCGCAAAAAATATCGGAGTTGACGATAAATCGCATCTTTTCAATACGGATATCGTAGAAGCATTTGAATTTAAAAATATATTGCTTATAGCAGAAATTATAGCCAGAGGCGCCATAATGAGGCAGGAGTCCAGAGGAGCCCATTATAGAAATGACTTTCCCGAAAGAGACGATGATAAATGGCTTAAACATACAATAGCAAAATTAAATGCAAGCGGCGGAATTGATTTTGATTTCAGTCCTGTAAAAATTACAAAGTTCAAACCGCAGCCGAGAACGTATTAACAGGTTATAAAAAAAAATTCGAGTCGTAAAAAATTATGGATACGCAGACATAGCTTGCGTCATCTAATATAATAACATAGATACTAATCGATACTAATCGGAGATTATAGCTTAAGGAGTCGCAAATAATGGAGTTCACAGTTAAAAGTTATAGATTTAATCCTGAGATTGACGAAAAGCCGTATTATAAGGAATATGTACTTAATGATTTTCCGGGTATGACGGTTTTAAACGCGTTAATGAAGGTTAAGGCGGAGATTGACGGAACGTTAAGTTTCAGGAGGTCATGCAGAAGCGCTATTTGCGGTTCATGCGCAATGAAAATAAACGGTATTACCAAACTTGCGTGCAAAACGCAGGTAAGCGCAGAAATTGAAAAATTCGGCGTCATAAAAGTGGACCCTCTTGGTAATATGCCTATAATAAGAGACCTCATAGTTGACCAGGAAACCTTTTTTGATAAAATTAAAGAAATTAAGCCATATCTGCTTGGTAAAACAGACCATATAGACGATGATTTCAAAGCATTGAAAGAAGGCGAAAAAATCAAACAGCCTGTATATTATAAAACTGAGTTTCAAAATTTAACGGGAAACAACGATACCCCCAATTGTATATTGTGCGAATGCTGCTATTCTGAATGCGGAGGCGTTGTAGCAAATTCAAAATATTTAGGACCTGCCGCTCTTGCTAAATTATACAGATATAGCGAAGACCCGAGAGATAATGATAAAAACGGTTCTCGGCTTGTGAACGGGTCAAAACCGGCAGGAATGTTTGACTGCGTTCATTGTCAAGCATGCGAGGAATTCTGCCCTAAAGGAATTTCGCCCGTTAAAGTGATTGTCAGAATGCACGAAAAAGCTATTAAAAACTCCATAACTTTTTCTAAAGGCGCAAAACATATTATCGGAATTGCAAGGTCTATTCAGGAAACGGGAAGACTTGATGAAATCAAAGTAGCGGTAGATTCAGTCGGTATATCGGGTATTTTAAACGACCTGCCTGTTGCTATAGGCGCCGGACTTAAAGGCAAGATGCCTCCTCTCAGACTTAAACTTATAAAAGATATGGAAGATATCAGAGTGGCCTTTAAAGACTTAAATCTGGAGGAAAAACATGATTAATTACGCATACTATCCCGGCTGCGTTGCGCAGGAAAGCGGAAAAGAGTTAGATAACTCTACAAGGTTTATTGCAAAAAAACTTGGCATTAATTTAATTGATATGCCTGAGGCGTCCTGTTGCGGCGGAGGCGTAGTAGATGGATTTGACCATAATTTAAAATTATATATCAATGGAAGAACGTTAGCTTTGGCTGAAAAGTTAGGATATGATATTTTAACCGTGTGTAATACCTGTACTTTAACATTAAGCGAAGTCAATGAAGAACTTATAAATAATCCTGAATCCTTAGAAAAAACGAATGCATATCTTTCCAAGATAGGGCTTAAATATAGCGGTACTGTTAAAGTTAAGCATTTGCTTTACATAATCAGGGATGAAATAGGATTGGATAAACTGAAACAAGCCGTTACCTATACTTTAGACGGTGTTAAAGTAGCTCCTTTTTACGGATGTCACATATTGAGACCAAGCAGCGTTGTCAAGTTTGACGATGTTGAAAACCCGTCGGGATTTGAAGAATTGATAAAGGCTTTAGGCGCTGAGCCTGTTTCTTATATAAGAAGAACTAAATGCTGCGGATTTCAGACTATACTCGTTAACGAGGTTACTTCCACTTCTTTGGCAGGAAATGCTATTTATGAGGCGCAGCAAAACAAGGCAGATGTCATGGTTACGCCGTGCCCTTTATGCCATCTGAGTTTAGACACATATCAAGGTGTGGCGGCTATGAATATAAACAAGAAATTATCGCTTCCGGTATTACATCTGCCGCAGCTGATAGGTGTTGCGCTTGGCGGCAGCTATGCGGAAATGGGTTTTTCAAGACATAATATTTCTTTCAGAGCGGTAATGTCTAAAATTAAACAAAATAAATTAAAATAAATTATATAAAAATTAAAAGGAAGGAAAATAGATATGTCTGAAAGTATAGATTTAATCCTAAAAGCGTTAAAGGGATTTTCGATTATCGCGCAAGAAAAATTAGACGATTATGTTGATATTTCCGACGAAGAAAGTAAAGAATCGGCAGAACAAATCATCGATATAGTTACGCATGAATCTTCCATTATTTTGCACGGGCTAAAAGAAAAGGTATCGGATATACTTTTAGACGAAATGAACTTTGCCACTACTTACGATATTGATGAATTAACTAAAAAAATTCAAAAATTGGAAGCTAAAATTGACGAATTGAGTAAGAAAATAAAATAAGCAGCAATAACATATTTTTTTAATGCAGTTTATTAAGCGGCGCTTTTTTTACCAAAAATTCCTTTTATGATTAGTTTACCGGTTTCATATATTTTGGTTTATTAAGCGGCGCTTTTCTTTTATTAAAAATTTAGGTAAGAAAAGCCAAACTTCTATTGTTTTTGATAATTTCTGTTGTTTTTGGTATTATTTTTGATAATTTTTATATTCGATTAAGACCTCAACATTTGATTTTATTTTAAAATATGTTTTAATTGTATTTCTTATAAACTTTATATCTTTCATGCTAAAGATTTTCCCCTTATTGTCCGTAAAAAAAATAAAAGTAGGCATAAAGATTTCATCCGTATTTTTCTGCACTCCATATGCAATATGTTTAAATATATTTCCTTTCAGCAAATTATTTTTTTGAACAGATATAAATTCGTTTATATCTGAAGTTTTTATTTTTATATTTTTAGAACCGTATATTTCAATGCAGGTATCTATTATTTTGTATATATTTTTATTTTCTTTTGACGAAATAAAAATATAGTGCGAATCGGCGAATTCTTTCAGATTTAATTCTATTTCATTTTTTATATCCTGAATTGTATTGCTTTCCGAATCAATGTTAACAATGTCCCATTTTGTGAAGGCGATTAAAAACTGTTTTTTTTCTACCGTAACCAATTTCAGCAGGGACAAATCATCATGGGTTAAGCCGTGCTGTATATCTATAAATACGCATACTATGTCCGCCCTCTCAATTGAAGAAATTGTCTGTTTTTGAAAATTTGCGGAATTAAAATCAAGTTTTGATTTTTTTCTGATGCCGGCGGTGTCTATTAAAATTATTTTTTTACATTTATAATTAAATACAGAATCTATAGAATCCCTTGTCGTGCCAGGTTTATCGCCGGTTTGTATCAGATTATCTTTTAATACGGTATTGATATAAGTCGATTTACCGCTGTTAGGTTTACCGACTATTGCAATTTTGATAGTTTCATTAATATTTTTATCTTTTTTGCATTTGAGATTAGAAGATTTAAATTCTTCAACGATTGATTCAAGTACATCGTCAATACCTATTGAATTTTCGGCGCTAAGAGCGAATTTATTTTCTATCCCTATTTTTCCGAATTCCGACAGGGCATTTTCAACATTTTTTATAGAATCAACTTTATTAATCAATAAAAAAACATTAACTCCGTATTTAATAAAATTCCGGTAGATTTCAATATCTTCGGGAATAAGCCCAGCTTTGTAGTCCACTACAAGCAGAAAAAGGTCAACCTTTTCCGCGTATTTAAACACCATATTTATTATTTGTTTTTCTAATTCGTTAGCGGGGTGCAGATTGAAACCGCCTGAATCAGCGAGCAGGAAATCAATATTCATATAAGATATTTCTTTTGTGTTGACATCAATAGTCGTTCCGGCAATATCGGAAGTATGGGCAGTTTTCGCACCTATTAGTTTATTAAAAATGGTGGATTTGCCGACGTTGGGTCTTCCTATAAGCATTGTCATGAATTTATTTTTGTTCATATTATTTTACTAATTCCTTATTTATTATTTTCTTCTGATAACCGGTCTAATGCGGCTAAGGCGGCAGATTGTTCAGCCTGCTTTTTTGTTTCGCCTTTGCCGTAGCCGTAAATTTTATTATTGATTTTTACGCATACCGAAAATATACTCTTGTGGTCCGGACCCTCTTTGTTTAAAACAAAATATTTTGGTACGATGTTATGTTTTTTCTGGATTAGTTCTTGCAATGCCGATTTGTGATCGGTTGCAATATCTGCATTTTTATTGTCAACATTTACAAGACTTGAGAAATAGCTGCTGTATTTTAAATGATTTAACAGTACCGTCTTTGCCGTATTGTATGAAGAATCTAAAAAAATAGCCCCTGCAACAGATTCATATACATTGCCTATTATTCTTTTTTTGTTTCTGCCTCCGGTAAGAAGTTCACCTTTTTCCATAATAATATAATCGTTGATTGTTAATTTTCCGGCTATTTCAGCCAGATTATCCAAACTTATCAGAATTGCTTTTAATTTTGATAATTCACCTTCATTGTACAACGAAAAGTATTTATATAGCACCTCTGAATAAATTGTATTTATTACAGAATCTCCAAGAAATTCCAGCCGTTCATAATTTATTTCATTATTAAACGACTTATGGATTAATGACGTAATTAAATATATTTTATTTTTAAATGTATAGCCTATAAGTTTTTCAATAGTATTAATCTGGTTTATATCTAACAGAGCGGTTATATTCTGTGATGTTTCGCTATCGGTAATCAGCGCATCGTCGTTCATTTCAATAAGTTTTTCCGTTTTATTAGATTTTATCATACTTTTAATAATTATACCTGATTATATTAATTATAGTAAATTATGCGAAAAAAACTATGTCCCTATTATTCCGATTATTCCGCCGCCTATAACTTTCATACCGCTGTATAAAACTGCCGATTGTCCCGGGGTTATGAATTTGACAGGTTCTTTAAATGTAATTTTTATCCTATCCGTAATGTTAGCTGTTTTTGGTATTTCATGATTTATAATTTCCGCAAAGCATTCGTAATTTAAAGAAGAATATCTTATTTTTGCCGTCAAGTTTAATTTTGAAAGCATATTTTTATATCCGTCATCTATAAAATTAAAGTCATTTATATAAAGTTCCGAACCGAAGCATTCATTTATATCTCCAACAAATATATCTTTTGCAGCGGAATCTATTTTAATTACATATAAGGGGCGGACAGACGATATTCCCAGCCTTTTTCTCTGCCCCACGGTATATTGAAATATTCCGTTATGTTTTCCGAGGATTTCGCCGGACATATTTCTAATATAGCCGCTATAGCCGCTATCGGTTTCATGAAGGTTATATTCATTATTGCCATCGCTGCCGTTGTTGCTGTCATTACTGTCATTATTGCCATCGCTGCCATTTTTATTGAAGTATTTCAATTGATTTAATATAAATTTATGATAATTCCCATCCGGTATGAAACAGATTTCAACGCTGTCTTTCTTTTTTGAAATTTCATTAAATCCATTTTCCAGCGCTATTTTTCTAATATCGGATTTATGTAGATTGCCCACGGGGAAGATTAGTCTGCTTAGTAATTTTTGATTTAAATTATATAAAACGTACGACTGGTCTTTTAAAGGGTCTTTTGCTTTTATGAGATTAAATCCGCCGTTTAATTTTTTTGTTATCCTTGCGTAATGTCCGGTCGCCAGATAATCAGCGCCAAGCTGAGCTGCTCTTTTCAGTAAAATATCAAATTTTAAAATTTTATTGCACAATATGCATGGATTTGGTGTTTTTCCTTCAAGATATTCTTTAGTGAATTTATCAATGACATTTTTTTTAAATTCATCTTCAAGATTTATAACAAAATGCGGTATGCCTAATTTTACGCAAACTCTTTTTGCGTCAATTAAGTCTGACACGGAGCAGCAGCTTTTCTCAGCCGGTTCTTTATTGTTCAAATCTCCGATAAGACGCATTGAGAGCCCTATTACATTAAACCCTCTATTTTTCAATATAATAGCGCTAACAGAACTGTCCACGCCTCCGGACATGGCAACGGCGACGGTTTTTTTAATATTTTTTATATATAGCACGCTATCAACTCAGACATTGTTCAATAATTTCGTCAAATTTAAGAATATCGGGTTGAATTTCTTCATATGATATTGCCCCTGCTCCATTCATAGCAGATACTAAATCTTCTCCTGAAACATAAATTGTATTGGATGGTTCTATGAGTTTCCCGTTGACTATAACGCATGGAGCATCAGGGTCATCGGCGTTTCTATAAATTTCAGGTATAATGTTTATTGTAACATTTTTATAATAATTCATCATAAGCCATACTATAGAAGTGTACATCCTGCACCTTCCGTGAGGCGGATTTTTAGTAATAATTTTAACTATAACTTTCTCCATTTTTTCTTTCTCTCCTAATTTTTTAGTATTATGGTTCTTTTGTATTCTTTTCGAGCTTTCACTTAATATATATAAGATGATGTTTTGCCTGACTTATTTATAATCATATTTAAAAATGATATAAAATTTGTTATATTAGTATAACTGTGCAATAATACAATGATATAATCGTAGTATGTCAGTTTGATTTTTTCATTATATAACATAATTCTAATAATTCAAAAAAAAATTATTAAAATTATTAAAATTATTAAAATTATTAAAATTATTAGAATTATCAAAATTATTAAAATTATTAGAATTATCAAAATTATCAATATCGTTAAAACCGTTAAGAAATATATATAGCTTAATGTTTAAAATTATAAAAGAAGATATCGATTCAGTATTTGAAAGGGACCCTGCGGCAAGGAGCACTTTAGAAGTTTTGCTTTGCTATCCCGGGCTTCATGCTATCTATTTTCATAAAATATCGCATTTTTTATGGATTCATAACGTTAAATTGCCGGCAAGGCTGATATCGCAATTTGCAAGATTTGTTACCGGCATAGAAATTCATCCTGGAGCTAAAATAGGCAGAAGGTTTTTTATAGACCACGGCATGGGAGTGGTAATAGGCGAAACGGCTGAAATAGGCAATGACGTTACAATATATCACGGGGTTACGCTGGGAGGAATAAGCTGGAAAAAAGAAAAAAGGCACCCGACCATTGAAGATAATGTTATGATAGGAGCAGGAGCAAAGATATTAGGTCCGTTTACGGTAGGTCATGACAGCAAAATAGGTTCCAATTCTGTTGTTGTCAGCGGCGTTCCGCCTCACTCTACGGTGGCGGGAGTTCCTGCTAAATCTATCAAGAGAGACGAATCTGAAGTTCATGACCATGTTGACCTTGAACATCATAAACTTTTTGACCCCAATTATTATGAGATTGAAACATTAAAACAAAGAATTACAGAACTGGAAAATAAAATAAAAAATATGGATACAAATTCAAAAGTTAAATAATTCAAAGTTAAATAATTCAGATGCTAAATAATTCAAACTGACAAAATATGAGATTATCTTCCAGGGGTCAATATGCGGTGAGAGCTATTATCGACCTTGCATACAATTCAAAGAATAATAGCGTGCCTATCAGTTTAAAAGATATTGCTAAGCGCGAATCTATATCTTTAACATATTTAGAGCAGATTTTTTTTACGTTGAAAAAGGCAGGAATAGTTAAAAGCCTGAGAGGTCCCGGCGGCGGCTACCTCCTTAATCAGGATCCGTCAAAAATATTTATAGGCGATCTTATTGCTTCGGTTGAACCCATTGATATCATCAGCTGCGTCAGCAAAGAACATAATAAAAAAGGATGCGAAAGGCAATCTATATGTTTGGCTTTTGATATGTGGAATTCCATATCTTCAAAAATTATAGAGTTCCTTAATTCAATTTCTATTGCAGATGTCATATCGGAGTATAATATTAAGAATAATTATAATATTAAAAACAATGACCTGCAGGAGACTTTAGAAAATGCCGATAAAAATTGTAATAAATCGTAAATAATTACAATATAATATATAAATAATATATAACTCTTTATAAAGCATAATAAATTATCGACAACTGCCTTGGAGCTGCATACTTTAGCCAGCTGTAGTGTAGAGATATTAACTTTAACTGCATGGAAATAAGGCAATAAAGTTTTTTTGTATTATATTTATTTGCAATTTAGGTAAATTGCAAATAAAACATACAAGTAAAACGTAAGTAAATTATAAAATAAAAAATAAATTTAAACATAACAATAATGCCAAGAATTTATTTAGACTATAACGCTACAACGCCCTTAGACCCGGATGTCTTGGAAGACGTGTGCAATGTTTTAAAAAATATTTCAGGAAATCCTTCCAGTCTTTATGAAGAAGGGAGGGCTGCAAGAATTTTAATAGAAGATTCAAGGCAATTTATTAAATTGTTTTTAGATGCCAATTTTGAAGATGAATTGATTTTTACATCTTCAGGAACAGAATCTATTAATCTTGCTATTGTAGGATATATTAATCGTCTCATGTCTGTCAATAAAGATAAAGACAGAAAACTGCATATTATCACGACGGCGGTAGAGCACCATGCAGTCTTAAATACCTTTCAATTTTTAGAAACTCAGGGTATTGAAACCACTTATATAGGCATTAATAATTTCGGCGAGCTTCTCATTGACGATTTATTGTCGTCAATCAAAGAAAATACTGTTTTGATTTCAATTATGGGTGCAAACAATGAAACAGGGACAATATTCCCGTTAAAAAATATTATAAACGAAATAAAAAAAATAAATGAAAATATTGTAATACACAGCGATGTAGTGCAGGTTATCGGAAAACATTATTTTTCCCTGAAAGATACGCCTTTAGATATGTGCAGTTTTTCAGGGCATAAATTTTATGCTATGAAAGGCAATGGCGTGCTGTATATTAAAAAGGGCATTAAAATTGACCCTATAATACACGGGGGACATCAGGAACGCGGCTATAGGGGCGGTACGGAAAACACTGCAGGCATAGTTTCTATTGCAAAGGCTTTAGAAATAGTTAAAAATAATGCGGAAGAAAATCTTAAAAAAATAAATTTTTTGGGTTCTATGTTTTTAGATAAATTATTCTCTGCCGTAGATAATGTCAGATTAAACGGTCATCCTGTAAATAGGCTCAAAAATACTATAAACATATCTATCGACGGAATAAAAGCCGAGACGCTTCTATTTAATCTTGACCTTTACGGCATTAGCGCCTCCGCAGGTTCTGCGTGTAATGCCGGCGCATTAGTCAAATCCCACGTTCTTGAAGCTCACGGATACGACGGCGCAAGGGTTCAATCCGCTATAAGATTCAGTATAGGCAGATGGACGACCGAAGACGATATAGAATATGCGGTGAACGCTGTAAAAAAATCCGTGCTTAAATTAAGGTCTCTGCAGTGAATAAGCCGAATATACAACCGGATAATAAAGATATTTTGTTAGTTTCCGAATATTTTAAGGTCTCTGCCTGCAGTACATAAGCCGAATATACAACCGGATAGCAGATAATAGGCAGGAACGGCTTATTGAATATAGGTTATTAAATAAAGTTGATAGCTCAAATATAGTCACAATGGGTCAAATAGGGTTAATAGGTCGTAATGGATGATTTTTTAAATTATTTAGACGGTGAAATATTAAAACTTAAATCTAACGGTAGCGAAGCAAACTGTGCCGTTATCTCTTCAGGCTGCAAATTAAACCAATTCGAGGCAGGTCAATTTGAATCATTATTAAAAAAACGCGGGTTTAATATTGTAGATGCAGATGCATCTAATATACATAAAATTGACGAACATAAAATACATATACCCCTGTTTCTTATCAATACGTGTTCCGTTACGGAAAAAGCAGATAATGAAACAAAAAGAATGCTCAACAGAATAAAAAATAAATATCCGCTGAGCGCTATTATCCTTACGGGATGTTTTGCCCAGTTAAATAAAGAAACTTACACTAAAGCCGAATATAGAAATTCAGGCATAAAATTAATAGATAACGTCAGCAAACTGAATATTCTGACAAATTATAGCAATGACAAGCATAATAATAATATTGCAGATACAAAGAAAACGCTTATTTCTTCACAAAAAAGAATACGAGCCAATTTAAAAATACAGGAAGGATGCGATATAAAATGTTCATTCTGCATAATACCTGAGGCAAGACCGACGCACTGGTCATTAAAGTTCGGCGAGGTTCTGTCTTCTATAAGGGAATATTATGAAGCCGGATTTAAAGAAATTATTATATCTGGAATGAATATCGGTTCTTACGGCAGTTCAAACGCTCAATCGGAAAAGAATTTTAATTCCCTGTTAATAGCCATAGAAGAGCTGGATATTCCGGTAAAAATAAGAATCAGTTCTATTGACCCTATTCATTTCAATGACGATTTAATAAATATTCTGGCAAATAGTAAAAAAATACAGAACCATTTTCATATTCCGCTGCAGAGCGGTTCAAATAAGATATTGAAAGCAATGAAAAGGAATTATACTTTTGAAGAATATCTGACTATAATAAATAAGATAAATTCAAAAATTAAAGATGCTGCTATAGGTACCGATATCATTTCAGGTTTTCCCGGAGAAACTGAAGAATATTTTGCTGAAACGTTAAATAATCTGAATAAATTGGACATATATTATATGCACATATTTTCTTATTCGGACAGAAAAGGAACAGAAGCGTTTCTTATGGATAGTAAAATTAAAATAAATCCGAAAACAATAAAACAGAGGACTGCAATCTTAAGAGATATTTCATCAAACAAGAAAGATATTTTTCATAAAAAATTTTACGGCAGGACGCTAAATTTTCTAAGTCTCTCAAAGAGTCAGGCAATAAGCTCAAATTATATAAAAGGAAATATAATATACGGCGGCTGCGCAGACGAAAAAATAATAACCGGACAAGATTATTATAAAATAAATGCCGAAGCAAACGGCGGAAAAATTGCCGAAAAAAGACATGATGCAAAACATGATGAAAAACATAGAATGCGGCATACCCAAGAAATCCCGCCAAATACCTTTTTTGAAGGTATACTTATGAAAAAAGACGACTTGAATGTTATAGTCCCATGCCTAAAGACAGGGGCTTCCGCAATTTGAATATTTGGTGAATGGTCGGCACAGCGACGGGGAATGCAATGTTCTGTTCCTGAAAAAAAACCCCGGAATCATAGCATAGCAGTATGGCGAAAATATAGCAAAAATACAAACCTTAATCCTGCAATAGAAAATATTCATGCATTTCTTTGCTTGGTTAAGCAAAATTATAAGGAAAAGGTGTAGAAAAAGGTGTCAGATTTTATTTTTTTTTGCATATGAAGTAGTTCACTTAACAAAGAAAATATTTGCAAAAAAATTAATCTGACACCTTTTCCGAGTAGATAACCTTTCTATTGCAGGATTAACAAAAACGTGTTCACTCGTATCTCAGGGCTTCGACGGGATTCAAATTTGATGCCTTATAAGCGGGGTAAAAGCCGAAAAATACTCCTACAGCCACTGAAAATACAATAGATATAAGAATAGGTTCAATAGTTATTATTGTATGAAGCGGCGAGACAACCGAAATTAAATCGGATATACCCACGCCGAGTCCTATTCCCAGTACTCCTCCGAATAAACTTAAAACTGACGATTCAATCAAAAACTGTTTCAGTATATCGTTCTTTTTTGCCCCTACCGCCATTCTTATACCTATTTCTTTTGTTCTTTCGGTAACGGATACAAGCATAATATTCATAATTCCTATGCCTCCTACCAACAGAGAAACGGCGGCTACGGCTGCCAAAAGTATTGTAAATATCTGAGCGCTTGAGCCTGCCGTCTGGGCAATTTGAGTTAGATTTCTTACATAAAAATCGTTCGGGTTATGAGGGGGGATATGATGCCTTTGTCTTAAAAGGGCGGTAATCTGGCTCTGAGCTAACCCTGTATCTTGTTTAGATTTTGCCGATACCATAATGATATTTACCCATGATATGCCAGCTATTTTTTCCATCATTGTAGTCACCGGTATAACGACTATATCATCCTGGTCCTGACCGAATGCGTTGAATCCTATAGCCTTTAATTCGCCTATAATTTTAAACGGCACATTGTGTATTAAAACGATATGACCGACAGGATTCATAAGACCGAAAAGCTGTGTCGCAACGGTCGTTCCTATTACCGCTACATTTGCGGCGGTATTATCCTGCTGCTTATCAAAAAACTCGCCTTTAGTTACAGGCCAATTTTTTATTACGGGAAATGTCGAACTTGTTCCCATAACGGATGTGCCCCAGTTATTGCCCCTCCATATAACCTGTTCATTCATTCTTATGTTTGCCGCGTCGGTTTTTACGGCAGGCAGTTTCCTTATTGCCTTGGCATCCTGCAAAGTCAAGGTAGACAGTTCTCCGAAACCGGTCTGCACTCCGCCGATATTAGACGAACCGGGAAGAATTATTAAGAGATTAGAGCCGAGAGCGTTAATAGCGTTCTGAATCGAAGCCGATGCGCCCTGACCTATGCTGACCGTGGCAATGACGGATGCAACGCCTATAATTATTCCGAGCGTCGTAAGGAAAGACCTCGCCTTATTTCTGGTAAAAGTTTTAAACGCAGATTGTATATCAAGTAAAATGGGAAATTTCATGATTTTTTTATCATTTTTTTTAATTTAACTACGATAGACGCCAATTATAGCGCATAGCATTGGTGTATATTATTGGCGCATATTATTATTTCATTTATTTTTATTTATATTTTTTATCTGCCGCTATCTATAATATATTTATATTTAAAAAAATATTAAAATATATATAAAATGGTGTCGGTCCATAATTTATATTAATTTACAATTTATTAGGTTAATTAGTTTAATTAGGTTAATTAGTTTAATTAGTTTAAGAAAATTGTGTTTGTCGATAATTTTATCTGATCATCAATTGTCAACAATGTGACCGTCTTTGACTATTATATGTTTTTTTGCGAAAGCGGCTACATCCGGTTCATGCGTAACAAGTATTATTGTGACATTTCTCTCATCGTTTATCTTTTTAAAAAAAGACATAAGCTCGTTGCTTCTCACTGAATCAAGATTGCCTGTCGGTTCGTCCGCCATAATTATCGAAGCGTTGTGAACTATTGCTCTTGCAATGGCGACTCTTTGCTGCTCTCCGCCGGATATCTGGTTTGGGAAATTATTTTCTTTACTTTCGGCAATATCTACCAATCTCAGAGCTTTTTTTGCTTCCATAACGGCTTCTTTATGAGCTACGCCGGCATAAAACAGAGGCAATTCAACATTTTCTATTATAGAAAGTCTTTGAATAAGATTAAAACCCTGAAATACAAAGCCTATTTTTTTATTCCTTATATCAGCCAGACGGTCTTTGCTCAGCGTGGAAACATCCTCATCTTCAAGAAAATATTTTCCGGAAGTAGGCTGGTCTAAACAGCCGAGAATATTCATTAATGTTGATTTTCCGGAACCAGAGGCACCCATAATTGAAAAAAACTCACCTTTATATATAGTTAGATTAATATCTTTCAAAGCCTCGTAATTAATAGCGCCGGTTTTATAAATCATCCCTATATGTTCAAGTCTTATAACCGTTTTGTTTATATTGCCGTCCATTTTTAATGAAAAAATATTTAATTAATTTAGTTTAGTTAATATTTTGCGCATTCTCTTATTTATTTATTTTAATTTTAGTTAATTTTTTTGATTACTATTTTGTTTAATATTTAATTTAATTAAAAAAATGTTTAATTAAAAGAACATTTTTCTTTTTGGTCTTTGAAACTGCTGATTTTGTGAATTGCCCGGCATATTTAATCCTGTAATAACTTCCGAACCTATTTTAATTTTTTTAGAAATTACTTCTGTGTAGCTGTTGTTATTAATACCTAATTTTACAATGACGGGAACCGGTTTGTGTTCCTCTAAAATCCAGACTACGCCCTCGCCTGATTTTAATTCATCGGTAATTTTATTTAGTATATATTTATTTTCGCTTGTTGGAACAAATCTCAATGCCGTATTAGGCACGGCAATCACATCAGATTTTTTCTCAATATAGATTTTAGGTATAGCGGTCATACCGGGTAAAAGTAAATGATTTTTATTGTCAAAAAAAATAGTAACGTTATAGCTTACAACACCAGAAACGGTAGTCGGATTAATTCGCACGTTATGTACATATCCGTAAAATGTTTTATCCGGATACGCATATACCGTGAATGAGACCTTGTCCCCTTTTTTTATCCCTCCGAGGTCTGCTTCATTCGTTGTAGTATCAATTTCCATTTTGCTTATATTTTCGCCAATCGTAAAAAGCGTCGGCGTCTGAAAACTTGATGCGACAGTCTGTCCGACTGCTACCGCAACGTTTATAACAACGCCGTTAACAGGGGAATATATTTTACAGTATGACAGATTTGTTTCATCAATCTTTAGCTGGGATTCGTCGGATGCCTCAATACTTTTTAAATATTTTAGCTGTGCTATGTCTTGAAGATAAACGCTTTTTGCATTTTGTTCGGTTGAATGGGATATTAAATTTTCCGCCCATAATTTTTTATCCCTGATATAGGTTAATCTGTCGTAATTTAATAATGCAATCTGTTTCTGAATATTTGCCTGTGCCGATGATAATGTCGCTTTATCCATATTTACTCTTTCAATAAATGTTGTAGGGTCTATTTCTGCTAAAAGCTGCCCTTTCTTTACTCTGGTGTTATACCAGACGTCAAGTTTGCTGATAAGACCTGAAACTTGAGCTCCTACATTTATTGTGTTAACAGGATTTATCGTGCCGGTCGTCAGTACTGATTTTTGAATAGTTATAGGTTTTATCCTATATAAATTATAAGAATATGACGGCGCGCCTGTTTTTTTTATCAAATATACCGCTAAACCGATAGCTATTATAAGAATAACGATAACTGCGTATAATTTTTTCTTGCTTTTCATCAGAATTTAAATCTCCGTAAATTATAAGTTTATATAAATTATAAGTTGTCCGGTCATAAATAATACATTAATTAATTAATTCATTAAATAAATAGCCAAATCATTTTAAATTTGATAACTCAACTAATTAACTAATTAACAAACTTAGAAACTTAGAAACTTACAAACTAACTAAATTATTTGAACAAACTGTTCAACAAACTTACAAACTAATTAATTAATTAGTTGATTCGATAACTCATTTTAAATAATGATGTATAAGCAGACCGAGGTCTGAATACAGTTTAGCTTTTTCATAAAAATATGTGAATTCCGCATTTATATAATTTGTTTTACTCGTTATGTATTGGGAATTTGCGGTTACAAGCTGCACCATTGAGCCTACCCCTACCTGATAGCTCTTAAGAGCCAGTTTGTACGCCAGTTTTGAAGATACAAAAGATTGGCGCAGAGCCTTTGCCGTCAAATATTGATTAATTATATTGTAGTAATCGTTAGAAACGTCATATATAAGATTATTTTTAACTAACTGTTTATTCCAGATGCTGCTATTTAGCAGAGCTTTTGCGGCTCCTACCTGATTTTCCGTCAAAAATCCGTTAAATATAGGAATATTAACGGCTATACCCGCAGAGTAATTTCTGTCTAAAGGAAAAGATGAATTTTCTCCGGTATAATTAAAACTTGCGCTTAAAGAAGGATAGTAGCCCGAAACAGCCTGCCTTACCGAGGCGTTAGACGATTTAACCGCAAAAGCCGCCTGCTTTAGCTGAGGATTATGTTTCAGTCCTTTTGACAGCAGATTTTTTAATTTTGTTTTAAAAGGTTTAAACGACACAGAATTTACAAAATGGTATCTGACCTTATTTTTACCGTTTTCAGGCGATAATCCAATAGAATTTAAAAGCGCAAGTTTTGCTATTTTTACATTAAAAGTAGAATTTATATAAGATGCTTTAGCCGTTTCCATAGCAGCTTTCGCGGTTTCGGCGTCAAGCAGGTCTCCCGTTCCTACTTTATAAAAAGCATAAGCTGATTTATACTGGATTTCATCATTTTTTAAATTTTCCCTGTCGGCTTCTTCCAACTGCTTATCTTCAAAATATGATTCGAAATCAAATATGACATTGTATAAATCGTTATTAATAGTAAGATTGTATGCATATTTCTGACTCAGCATATTATATTTCGATTGAAGATAATTATAATAGCGCGAACCGAAAGAATATAATTCCAATGTAGCGTTAATGCTCCCGCTGTAATTGTTTACAAAATAATTTTGATTGACGTTATGTATGAGCACCTGGTTCCCGATAGTCTGAGCCTCTCCCGCGTTATTTACATTCATGACGGTTTCTTTGGTGAATCCGGCATTAGCTGAAATTTGAGGATAATATTTATAGGTCGATTCGTTATTTAAATAGACATAGTTAAGATAATTATATTTGCCTGATAATATCCCCGGATAATTTGTCAACGCTAATTTCAGCGCCTGCTTAAGGCTGATATATCTGTTATGTATGTTTGCTATTTTATTTGCAATATTAAACGTTTTTTTAAACGCGGTTTGGGAAACAGGGATAAGATAATTTTCAATATTAATATTGCTTTTGTTATCATAATGTCCGGCAGGAGCATACCCTGTCTTTTTTAAATAACTCGTCTGACCGGCTTTTTTCGGATTATTTAATAATGTACCGGCGTATGAAACGGCAGGAGATAATGCTGAAAAAATTAATATGCCGGTTAAAAAAAAGGAACATAACGTAAAAAATTTGGTATAATTAGACTCTGTTGATTTCATAATATTTTTTAATTATTCTTCTATTTGAATTTCCGATTTTATTCACAATGTTTTATCTGCTGCATTATATGCATTATAGCATATTGAAAGAGCGTATAGTAGGCATAGTATATACCTTAATTCTGCAATAGAAAATATTTTTGCATTTCTTTGCTCGGTTAAGCAAAATAGCAGGAAAAAGTGTCCAGGAAAAGGTGTCAGACACCTTTTCCGAGCAGATAACTTTCTATTGCTAGGATTAAAGATATATGGTGTTATTATAGCGCGGTTTTGTAAACTTAATATAAACAAGTCTTATTTACAATTTATTTTTTTATTTACATTATAAAAATCATAAAATAAAATAAAAACCGATATAAAAAATTCACGATTTCACATTTATTTATATATTGAAATAAAATAAAAATTAATATGAAAAATTTAAAATTTCATCTTATAAGTTTAGGATGCCCGAAAAATCAGGTTGATTCTGAAGATATGTTTACTATTTTAAAAAGAGAGGGGCTTATTTTCAGTCCTGAAGTCTCAGGAAGCGATATATGTATAATAAATACGTGCGGTTTTCTTGAGAAAGCCAGAAAAGAATCTATCGATATAATAGTGGAAACCATAAATCACAAACTTGAAGGCAGCACTAAGCATATAATAGTAACAGGATGTATGGTCAATAACAACAAGGATGTCCTTATAAAAGACTTGCCTGAAGTTGATTATTTTTTATCTACCTTTGACGAAACTGCCATTGCCGATATTGCAAAAAAACTTAACGAAAACGAAAACGAAAACGAAAACGAAAACGCAAGTTCTGAAATAAGTTTAAATACAAATATAACTACAAACACCGGTTCAAATATAATCGCAAATACAAATACAAATATAAATATAAATATAAATACAAATACAAATATAAATATAAATATAAATGCGGCTACCGATAGTAAATTTATAGAAAGAGAGCATTTTAATCTGAAAAGAACGGCTTATTTAAAAATTTCAGAAGGATGCAGCAGGCATTGTTCTTTTTGTGTAATACCTGCAATAAGAGGGGTTTATAAATCCAAAAGCATTGAAGATTTGAAAAAAGAAGCATTATATTTGTCGGAAAACGGCGTTAAAGAATTAATAATAATCTCTCAGGATATCACTTACTACGGCGTTGACTGCAATATTAAAGACGGTCTATATATTTTATTAAAAGAACTGATAAAAGTTAAGAAAATAAAATGGATAAGGCTTATGTATCTTTATCCGGCTCTTATCACCGATAATCTTATATCTCTTATTAAAAATGAAGAAAAGATTCTTAAATATGTCGATATGCCTGTTCAGCACATAAGCGACAATATATTAAAATTGATGAAAAGGTCAACCGATAAAAAAGCTATATTGAGGCTGATTGAAAAATTTAAAACCGAAATTCCGGATATTGCGCTGAGAACATCTCTTATATGCGGTTTTCCCGGAGAAACAGAAGATGATTTTAATGAACTGCTGTTTTTTGTCAAAGAAACAAAGTTTGATAATCTCGGAGTTTTTAAATATTCGGACGAACTGGATGCAGCGTCTTTTAAGCTTAAAAATAAAATAGGCGTAAAATCAAAAAACGAAAGATATAAAACGCTTATGGAGCTGCAAAATTCATTGCTGCCTGAAATATTTGCAAAATATAATGGAAAGCAGTATGAAGCGATTATAGATAACGAGAATAGCGGTAAAAATATAATACGGACAAGAACTTACTTTCAGGCGCCTGATATAGACGGATGCACTTATATTTATTCCGAAAATAAAGGCGGAATAACCGGCGAAATAACCGGCGGAATAACTGATTACGGCGTTATAAAACGTTCCATAAAAAAACATGAAGGAGCCGATTTCTTACAGGTAAAAATTACAAAACAAAAAAATTATGACTTATACGGGATTGATTGCAGTTAAACCAACTTCACCATAATTATCAGCAACAGATTAATATTGCTATATTTATTTGAGCAATAAAAATGCCTATAGGAAAGTAGCAGGAAAAGGTGTCTAGGAAAAGGTGTCTGACACCTTTTCCAATAATTAAATTAAATAAATAAATTATGGACAACCTGAATGTAAGATTTAATATTTAACTAATATTGTCTATTGTCGAGAAGTTTCCGTTCGTGAGAGCGGGGTATTTCACGATGGTTGAACATTAACTTGATCGCAGCAGCGCCTAAACATGAACGATATCGCTAATCCTTTAAAAAACGATAAAGAACTTGAGTTTCCCCATATTTTCCAGCTGTCCGCATCTGCTGGAAGCGGTAAAACGCATAATCTTTCCTTAAGGTATGTTCAGTTTCTTTTGTCTTCTGAAATAAAATCAAATAATGCCAAAACAAATAATTTAAATAATATTATAGCTATAACATTTACAAACAAAGCTGCGGGAGAAATGAAGGACCGCATTCTTAATCTTCTTAAATCTATTGCTATAGGGGATAAGCGCGCAATAGAACAGATTAAAAAAGTGATAGCCGTAAATTGCGAAAGTACCGGTATCGGCAGCTGCGCTAATTCAAAAAATATTCAAGAAATTCAAGAAAAAGCTCTGGCGATAGTAGATAACATCATTAAAAATTATTCAGATTTTAATGTAAAAACAATAGACAGTTTTTTAACGGATATAATTAAAGCATCCTTACTTGAGACTGATATAAGACCCGGGTTTAATATAGTTATGAATCCGACGTCTTATATAGAATATGCGTTAGACAGTCTGCTTTTAGAGGCGTCAGACACGTTAGACACACCAAGCGCATTAGGCTCGGCTGAATGGTCAAACGTGTCAGGCGGGTCAAACGGAAACAAAGGCAGAGAAATAAAAAATATGTTCAGGGAATTTATTAAAAATTACACGGTGATAGAGGGCAAAAGCAGCTTCAATCCGCGCAAGGCAATCGTAGAAACAATAAAAGAATTAAGAAATATTGAAAATACGGAAGGTAAATATTTCATAGTCCCGAATGATGAAGATTATTTAATTAAATCGCATAATTATATAGAAACAAATATTAAAAATATATGTGAGAGACCTTTCGAAATAGACGATGTGCGCAATTGCGGCGGAAAATTGCAGGAATTGGTTAATTTAATAGACGCTTTCAATGATATAGGTACATCAGATGCAGATATAAATATATCGGATAATTCTGAATTGCAACCGGCAGGAAAAGCAAAAACGGCTTCTCAATCCAAATCCAAATCCAAATCCAAATCCAAATCCAAATCTAAATCCAAATCTAAATCTAAATCTAAAGGAATAGCTTTAAATAAAAATGCATTAAAGGGATTAGCGAAAATTTCAAGAATGGATTTCAGTTCGGCTTATCTTCTTAAAAATAATATACGCCAACTTATAACAAATGCTAAAAGTTTAGAGAGTTTAGATAATTTAATTATTCTAAACAGACTTCAGCAGACATGGGACAGCATAAGGGAAAGCATAAAAAATATTATTTTAACCGCCAACGGCATAAAATTTTATTCTTATATAAAAATATTAAAAGAAGTAAAAAAAATTATAGCGGAAAAATCTAAAAACGACGGAAACATATTTATAGATGAATTAAAAATAAAAGTAAATGAATTGATAAGAGATAATAGAGTGCCTGAGATATATTTTAATATCGGAGAAAAAATTTATCATTATCTTATAGATGAATTTCAGGATACTGACAGGCTTCAATGGGAAAATATAAAAGCATTGGTCGGGAACAGCATTGCAAACGGAGGCACATTTTTTTATGTCGGAGATAAAAAACAGTCCATATATAGATTTAAAGGAGGGGATGCTGATTTATTCGATGAGGTTATGGACGATTTCCGCAGCGAAAATATTATAGATGAAAATAATTTTTATGAAGAAAAACTTTCTTATAACTTCAGGTCTAAAAAAGAACTTATATACTTTTTCAATCAAACCTTCAGCCCTGAAAATTTAGTTTCCCGTTTATTATCCAATTCCAATAATTCTACTGATTTTACATGTTCAGATTCGCTATATGCAGCCGATTCTATGGATAGTCTTGTAAATAAAAATATTGAGCATCTTATAGATACGGTGTATAAGGACCATGCGCAGAAATCGCCCGACGGAGCTGCCGGAAAGGAAAGCGGCGGCGGCGGGCTTATCTATATTGAGCGGATTTTAGAAAAACAGGACGGACCGGAACAGACGGGGTGCGGTGAGCAGACAGGGTACAAACAGACGGAGTGCGGTGAGCAGACGGAACATGAGCAGACAGGGTACAAACAGACGGAACGCAGGCAGACTGGCTATACACATACAGAATACAATAAAAACAGCGAAGAAAAATATATTCATGATAATGATAATAATGATAATATGGTTAATGACGGCATCAATAATAGCGGCAACACCGATGACAACGCTGATATGTTTTCTGACGAAACTCTAAATTCTCAGAAAATTAAAGAAATATGCTTAGAAAAAACTATAAATATGATAAAGGATATAAAGAACAGAAATTACAAATATAAAGATATTGCAATTTTGACACGCACAAATCAAGAATCAAGCGATATAGTTCTCAGATTGAAACGTGACGGAATACCGGCAGAATCGGAGCAGAACGCCGATATAAGAAATAACCCTCTGATTAAAGAAGTTATCAGTTTTATGAAATTTATAAATAAACCTTCCGACAATCTTTCTCTGATTAATTTTATAAGCGGTTCAATATTTGCTTCAATATTTGGATTGCCGGATTCTTTCACCGTTTTAAAATTTAAAGATGAACTCAATTATTTCGTTGCGCAAAATAGAGATAAAAAGTTTATTTATCCGTATCTTAAAAAATGGTTTAAAGAATTACTGCCGAATGAGTGTTTTGATAATACGATTTATATAAATAATTTTAATAAGATAAATAGAATAACCGATATAGGCAACGCAAATAATATCGCAAGCAATATAAAAAATACGAATATTAATGAGACAGAGAATGTTATCTGGGATTATTATTTTGAACCTTTAATAAAGAGCGCAGACTATTACCCGCCTTACGATTTTGTATGTATATTTTATCAAAAATTTAATATTTATGAAAATTTTAAAAATAATCTCGGTTTCTTTATGCACCTGCTCGAACTTTTAAAAAACAGAGAACAGGAAAGCGAAAGCAGCTTAGGAGCGTTTATAGATTTTTTTGAAAACGTTAAATCTGAAGAAAAATTATTTTTAGTTAAACTTAATTCCGACAAAGATGCCGTGAATGTTTTAACTATGCACAAATCTAAAGGTTTGCAGTTTCCGATAGTTATTATTCCCTATGCAGGTTTGAAAGTTGACAGTCCGAATAAAATAATAGTTGATTATTTAAGTCTAAACAACACCGGCGGCAATGAGAGCGGCGATTATACCAGCTGCGGCATTGCGCTTGACTATGCAGATAAAACAGGGCAGAATTTCTTATTAAGCATCGCCAAAGATATTATTAAAAACGATGAAAATATTGCCGTAAAATCTGTAGTTTCGTATATACGCCAAAAATCATTAAATTTTATAGATGAATTAAATCTTTTTTATGTAACGCTGACAAGAGCGGAAAATGAACTTTATATTTTATTGCCGCCCAAAATAGGCAATCATAAAAATAGATTAATAGATTTGTTTTTTAACGGCGGCAGCGGTAACGACTGCAGCTGCAAGAATGTTAAGGATAATGTTGTTATAAGCATTGATTAATTAATAAATAAGTTAATAAATAAATAATATAGATGCGGAAGAATTGCCATAAAAAATGGTCAATAATCAATAACTAATAATCAATAATAAGCATCATTGTAATAAATACAAGGTAATTGTAATGAAAATTTATGCTCTGACATATAAAGACTCTATTATTGAACATATAGCAGAAAAATTGATAGGCGAAACTGACGGGATTAATGACGTTAATTACGGCAGCAATGCAGGTTGCAATGCAGCTTTTAATAATTTTAATAATAATATAAATGGCAATACCGGCAGCAAAAATAACGGCAATGACAACGATAAGAGCGGCTGCAGCACCGATAGCGGCAGAGCACATAATAATTACGCCGAAAATAAATATATAAAAAATAATATAAAAAACAGTAAAACAACAGGCAGGGATTTTTCAAAATATGCTATAGTTTTTGCAGGAAAAAGACCTGCTTTATATTTAAAAAATATTCTTTCTGATAAAATAGGTGCACCTTGCGAACCTCCGCATATTTTTTCAATAAATGAATTTATTAAATTTATCGCCGAAAAATCTTGCGGTGTCCGAAAAGATATAAGCATTATTGATGCTGTTTGGTTTTTATATAATATTACAAAGGATATTTTTAAAGCGGAAAGTTATGCCCTAAATCAGAAAAATACTGCTGCTCCGGCAGTTGCTGCAGACACAGGCGGCGGTAGCAAAAATATTGAGAAAAATAATGACCATATAAATATTAATATCGGCTTTAGAAATATAAAAAAATTCGACGATTTTTTTCCATGGGGGCTGCAGCTATTTAATGTAATTAACGAATTAGACGCCGAAGCTGTAGAAAATAGCGAGCTTAAATCTTTAAAATCTTATCTGCCTGACATGCCTGAAAGTATCCGCAGATTTTATAACAGCCTGTCGGTGATACGCGAAAATTTTCACAATAGATTGTACGAAAATAATCTGTCTTCGCCAGGATTAGACTATATTGATGCCTTAAAATACATTAAGAGCGGCGCAAATATATTATCAAAAAATATAAGCGAAGATATAAGTAAAAATATAAGTGATTTTGGAAATGAATTCAAAAAAATATATTTTGCAGGATTTATCTCGCTCAATAAAACCGAAGCATATATTTTTAAAACCCTTGCTGAAAGCGGAGACGCAGAATTTTATACTCAATTTGAATCTTTAAAAAAAGAGGAATATTCAAAAGATTATATTGTTTCAAAATTACTTAATGCGCTGGGTAATCCTGAAATTGAGTGTATTTTTTCAAAGAATATGCAGAAAAATCCGCAGTACGGCAATGATAGCAATGATAGCAATGGTATGAATAGCTTTTCCGAAACTGTTTTAAATTTTCATGAAGGGTTCGATGTGCATTCTGAATTAGAATCAAAAAGAAATATAAATATTTTAGATAAAAGCAATTTTGTTCCGGAAACCAGCGCTATTATTTTACCGGATTCTAATACACTAATGCCGCTTCTGTATCATGTAATAAATTATATGGATTGCGATTACAATATAACTATGGGATATTCCTTAAAACGAACGCCGCTTTATTCATTGCTTGATCTTGTGTCTAAAGTTCAAGGAACAAAATTGCCGGAAAAAAATGGAAATAGTATAAAAAATGGCAGCACAGAAGATGCTGAAGATAAGTATAGCAATAAGAAAAATAATCACGAATATAAATATAAATATAGATATTTTGCAAAAGATTATATTAATTTATTAAAGCATCCGTATATTAAGATGTTATGCGGTGAAGGCGCTGTTTCTGCGGCAGATGCTGCAGAAGAATATATAATTTCAAACAATTACAGCTATATTGCGCTTAATGATATTGAAAACTCGGTCTTAAGTTTTGATGCTCCGCATAGTAATGAAAATAGTAATGAAAATAAAGATGCAGATGTTAATATTCTTACGGATGCTATTAAAAAAATTCATGAGCAATTTTTTATAAATTTTGAAGCAGATGAAACTACGCCAGAAAATTTTTCAAATAAAATATCTGAAATAATTAACAAAATAATAATTAGTGAAAGCGATAGCAGCAGCGCTGCAGCAGATTACAAACCGGCTCCCGAATTTACGGAAAAGATAATAGAAATACTTAACATATTAGGAAATTCTTATTGCGGCAATGAAACAATGACGCAGAAATCAATCTTCAGATTATTTAAATATTATATAGATAATGAATTTGCAGCTTTTAAAGGCATACCCCTTAAAGGTCTGCAAATTATGGGTCTTCTTGAGACAAGGGCTTTACAGTTCGACAAGGTTATAATATTTGATGCAAATGAAGATATTTTGCCCCCAGTAAAAAAATATGATCCGATGCTGCCTTATACATTAAGAAAAAAATTAGGCGTATTATGTTATGCAGACTATGAGGCGTTATACAGATATTATTTCAGAAGATTAATTTTCGGAGCGCGCGAGGCCGACATAATTTATATTAAAAACGATAATAAGATAAGAAGCAGATTTATTGAAGAAATTATTTGGGATGAAGAAAAAAAAGCAAAAAAACTTGATATAAAAAATATAAATATACTAAGTTTTAAGACTGATATTTTACAAAAGAGCAGCAATGATTTTGAAATTAAAAAAAATAAACCGATATTAGAAATAATAGATAAAATATTTACAAAACTTTCCATTACCGCAATAGATACATACATAAATTGTCCGGTGCAATTTTACTATAAATATATAGCGGGGCTTTCCGAAGCCGATACAATAAAAGCCGGTTATGCGGGGGCTGATAGAGTAGGAATATTTGAGCACAGAGTTCTTAAGAAATTTTATGAAGATTTTTTAACGACGAAAGATTTTAATAAAAACTGCGCAAATAGCGCAAATATAAATATGTATGCAAATACAAATACGGATATAAATAAAAATAGAAATACCTGCACGAATACTACTGATAGCTATACTGATGCGAAAACGGAAACGGGTATGAAGATTCATATTAAGACATGTGCGGCTGCAGATGAAAATTTTTTGGATAATTATATTAAAGAAAAAATAAACGGAATAATTGACGGATGCGAAAATGAAGCGGATGATTTTTTAGTAAAAGAAACGTCCAAAAATTTACTATTTAATTTTATTAAGCATGATTTGTCAAACAACTGTCTTAATAAAAAAGGATGGGAAATTTTGGGATTAGAACGCAGGATTGAAGCAGAGTTTAATATCGGGAAATACGAAGCAGATTCTGATAAAATAAATTGTGAAAAAACCGTAAAACTTTTTGGAATAATAGACAGAATAGACAAATTTAAAAATAACTGCACCGGTGATAATAATAACGAGAATAATGATAATAATGATAATAATTATAATCATGAACGTGACTATAATAGCTTGGATAGCGGCGAAAGTTTTATCATTATAGACTACAAAACCGGCAAACATGCGGCAAAACCGGATATAGACAAGCTGAACGATTATTGCGGCGGGAAACCGCTGACAGACAGAAGCAAGATAAAAGAATTTATAAAATCTTTTCAGCTTCCGGTCTATATGTATTTATTCAAACAGGCGGTGCTGAACGCGGATAATAAAAAAGCTCCGGTAAAAGATTGCCGAAATGCCGGCGCCGGCGATTACGCTAAAATCAATGCATGTCTCGGCATGGTGTCTCAGGACATCAGAACAGGTAAGGATAAATATAGGCAGTATATGTTTAATGCGAACAAAGAAAATAACGACGGCGCAGATATAATGGAAAATATCATTATGCCGTCTTTAGCCAATATAATAAAAGAAATATCAGACGAAGAAAAACCTTTTGTTCCTGATTATTCAGACGATATAGTCTGCGGGTACTGTTCCTATTCTTTATTGTGCGGAAAAATTTTCAACTAAAATTACTTGACTATTGTTTTTAAATCTAATAAAATAAAAAGACTTCATTTTTTAAAACAGCGTATTAATTTTAGTATTAATTTTAGCAATAATTTTATTTACAAATAAACAATAATACGTTGACGGCGCAATAAAACACGGCACGATAAAAGTAAAAAAATAATAGAATAAAAAAAATGGAAATTATATTATGAAAACAGTTATAAATGAACAGGAAAGAAGAAATTTTGCAAGAGAAGTAGAATCTAAACTGCATGATAAGCTTGCAAAATGTTATCAATGCGGAAAATGCTCTGCTGGATGCCCTGTAAATTTTGAAATGGACTTTACTCCGAACCAGATTATTAAAATGACGGAACTGGGCATGGCAGACAGGGTTTTAAATTCTAAAACTATATGGCTGTGTGTTTCTTGCAATACATGTTCTACAAGATGCCCTAAAGGTTTTGAAGTGGCGGGCATAATGGACGTGCTGCGCGAGATTGCCGTTAACAGGGGTATAGAATCAAAAACGGAGAAAGAAGTTCAAACATTTCATGAAGTTTTTTTAGACAATGTTAAATCTAACGGCAGGATTTTTGAACTTGAATTAGTCGGAAAATATAAGCTGAAGACTAAACATCTTTTCAGAGATATGTTCCTTGCGCCAAAGATGATTGAAAAAGGAAAATTAAAAATGCACAGCGACAAAGTTTCCGATATAAATCAGATTGCTAAAATATTTAAAGATTTTGAATAATTGAATAATTAAATAAAATACGGCTTATACAGCTTAACGGTTAATAATTAATAATTAATTGCCGATAAGTAATTAACAATGGCAGGTAAGCGACAAACGACAGGCAATAATTAATGGCAAATAAGAATAGTCAAAATGTAATAAAAACCACACAATCAATAACAGGTTGGTATCTATTTTTATAAAATAAACGGAGGACGGTTTAGTTAGAAGCTTAACCGTAAAATACAATATATGAAACTTGCATATTATCCCGGATGCAGTCTTAAAGGGACATCATTTGAATATGAAGTATCTCTTTTAAAAATATTAGAAGCATTAAATATTGAAATTCAGGAAATTCCCGATTGGAATTGCTGCGGAGCTTCCGCCGCGCATAGTCTGAATCATAATTTGTCCGTAGCTCTTCCTGCAAGAAATCTTGCAATTGCCGAAAACAACGGTTTTGAAGAAGTGCTGGCGCCTTGCGCCGCCTGTTCAAGCAGATTAAAAACGGCAAAATATGAAATGGGTTTAGACGATATCCTAAAGAAGAAGATAACGGATTCATTAGAAATGCCTTACAGCAATTCCCTTAATATCTCTAATATGCTTGAGTTCTTAATTAACGTGGCAGGTAAAGAAAAAATAAAATCGCTGGTTAAAAAACCTCTGTCAGGTTTAAAAGTCGCATCGTATTACGGATGTCTTTTAGTAAGACCGCCTAAGGTCATGAAGTTTGACGACCCCGACAGACCGGCATCGATGGATGAATTAGTAGCTTTAACAGGAGCCGTTCCGGTAGACTATTCTTACAAAACAGAGTGCTGCGGAGCTATTAATTCGCTGTCAAAACCTGACGTTGTTATGGCTTTAACAGGAAAGATTTTATATGATATTAAAGAACACGGCGCCGACCTCGTAGTCGTTGCCTGTCCGTTATGTCATTCTAATCTTGATGTCAGACAGAGAGAGATAGAAAGAAAATATGCGGAAAGGATAGGGCTGCCTGTTCTGTTTATTACTGAACTTCTGGGGCTTGCTTTCGGTTTTTCCCCGGAGGAACTGGCTATTGGCGGACATATGGTAAATGCCGATAAAGTACTGAAAAAAATATCGTAGGTTTTATTATTTTTTATTATTAATTATACGCTATACCGGTATTTATTATTATGTTTTTATATTCTTAATCCTGCAATAGAAAATATTTATGTATTTCTTTGCTAGGTTAAGCAAAATATAAGGAAAAGGTGTCAGATTTTATTTTTTTGCATATGGAGTAGTTCAATTAACAAAGAAAATATTTGCAAAAAAATTAATCTGACACCTTTTCCGAAATTAAATTAAATATATTGCGTATTATGAAATTAAATTTGTTTGTTATTTATACTTTATACTGAGGTAAATATATTATGGCACGAATAGGAGTATTTGTTTGCTGGTGCGGTTCTAATATTGCGGGAACCGTAGACGTTAAAAGAGTAGCCGAAGAGGCTGCTAAAATCCCGGGAGTTGTCGAAGCGGTTGATTACAAGTATATGTGTTCCGACCCTGGGCAAAATACCTTGAGAAAAATGATTAAAGATAAAAATCTCACGGGAGTCGTTCTTGCCGCCTGCTCTCCGCACATGCATGAAAATACATTCAGGAAAGCTGCCGTAAAAGAAGGTCTTAATCCTTATTTTATTGAAATAGCAAATATCAGAGAACAGGTTTCATGGGTGCATGAAGATAAAGAAAAGGCGACGGAAAAAGCAATAGACCTCTTGAAAATGATGGTTGAAAAAGTAAAGAAGAACAAACCTATTGAAGATGTAAGGGTCCCTCTAACGAAAAAAGCGCTTGTTATAGGCGGCGGTATTTCAGGAATACAGGCTGCACTTGACATTGCCAACGGCGGCGTCGAGGTTATTCTTGTTGAAAAAGAGCCTTCTATCGGCGGGAAAATGATACAGCTCGATGAGACATTTCCTACTCTCGACTGCTCAAGCTGCATAATGACTCCTAAAATGGTAGAAGTATATCAGCATCCCAATATAAAACTTTACACATATTCCGAATTAGAAGAAGTTTCCGGCTATATAGGAAATTTTAATGTAAAAATAAAAAAGAAGGCGAGAAGCATAGTCGAAAAAGATTGCACAGGCTGCGGAGACTGCTGGAATATCTGTCCTATGCATAAAAATGTAAAAAGTGAATTTAATGTTAATCTATCCGAAAGGACTGCTATTTATGTTCCGTTTCCGCAAGCGGTTCCGTTAATTCCGGTCATAGACAGAAGTGTTTGCCTGCATTATAAAAAAGGCGGCAAATGTCAAAAATGTTACGATGCCTGCGGACCTAAATGTATAAATTTTGATTTGCAGGATGAGATAATAGAAGAAAAAGTAGGCGCTATTGTTGCCGCAACAGGTTATGATTTAATGGAAAATTCTTTATACGGCGAATACGGCTATGGTCAATTTAAAGACGTGATTTCAGGACTGCAGTTTGAAAGGCTTTTATCGGCTTCCGGACCTACCGAAGGCGTTGTTAAAAGACCGTCAGACGGCAAAACACCTGAGACGATTGTTTTTATTCAATGCGTCGGTTCAAGAGACCCTGAAAAAGGCGTTCCTTACTGTTCAAAAGTTTGCTGCATGTACACGGCTAAACACGCAAAATTATTTGCGCACAAGGTTCATGGTTCTCAAAGCTATGTTTTCTATATAGACATAAGGGCAACGAGCAAAGGTTATGAAGAATTTGTCAGAGGCACGATGGAAAATGAAGGCGCTATATATTTAAGGGGCAGGGTTTCCAAGATATACGAAGACAATGGAAAGCTGATTGTCAAAGGTGCGGATACGCTGTCCGGAAATCAGGTTGAAATTGCTGCCGATATGGTTGTTCTTGCAACCGGCGTTATACCTAAAAAAGGTTCCGATAAGATGGCGCAAATGCTCGGTATCTCATACGATAAATATGGTTTTTATACTGAATCTCATCCTAAACTTCGTCCCGCCGAGTCTTCAACTGCAGGCATATATCTTGCAGGAATGGCGCAGGGTCCGCGCGATATTCCCGAATCGGTTGTTTCCGGTTCTGCAGCAGCGTCTAAAATACTTGGACTATTTTCAAAAAGCGAGTATGAAGTTGAAGGAACGATTGCTTCTGTTAATAAGACGACGTGCGTGGGATGTTTTTACTGCAGGAGAGTCTGCGCATACAGCGCAATAAGCAAAGAAGAAATTAAGGACAGAAACGGCAATGTTTTAAAGGTTGTCGCAAATGTTAATTCAGGATTATGCGCAGGATGCGGCGCTTGCGTAAATGCATGTTTTTCTAAATCAATTGACTTAAAAGGCTATTTAGACGAGCAGATTTTTGCGGAGATAAAATCTCTTGCCGTTTGAAGAGTGCGCAAACGTGCAATATATATTTAAAATTACATTAGGAGTTATATTTATAAATAAATTTAATAGTTAATATAAATAAATATACAATTGATACCTTACTGATATATTTGAATAATTGTTAAACATACATTGGAGCAGATTTACATGGAAAACAATATAGTCGAAGATGTTCAGAACGACCGGAATAATAAAGAATATTCGGCGGGCACAGCTAAAGATAAAGAGCCGCGCATAATTGCCTTTGTCTGCAACTGGTGTACTTACAACGGGGCGGATCTGGCAGGAACAAGCAGAATGAAATATGCTGAAAATGTCAGGGTAATTAAATTGCCGTGTACAGGCAGAATAGACCCGCTGTTTGTTGTGGAAGCGTTTAAAAAAGGCGCAAAGGGCGTGTTAGTTTCAGGATGTCATCCTGGTGATTGCCATTATACCAGCGGTAATTACCATTCAAGAAGGAAATATACTGCATTCAGGGATTTACTGAGCTATTTGGGAGTTGATATAAACAGAGTAGAATTCTCGTGGATAAGCGCGTCCGAGGGGAATAAATGGGTTTCAGTTATAAATGAATTTACAGATAAAATAAAATCATTGCAGGACAACAGCGATATATTCAGTAAAAAATAATTAAATAAATAATGCAATCAATAAATAATGCAATCAATAATATATATAAATAACATCAGCTTGTGCAATTTAGCTAAAGTAAATAGGAATATATATAATACAATCAATAATATATAACATCAGCCCAAACAGGATATATCTTATGGAAAAAATGAATGATAAACTGCAAAATACCGCAAAAGAACTTTTAGAAAATAAAGAAGTAAATTTAATTATAGGTTTTACTAAAGGGTCTAATCCTTTAAGAATGCGTTCCGTTTTTATAACCGACCCTAACGATGTATCTAAATTATCTTTCAATGCTCACTGCGTTCAGGATTTAGCTGTTTTCTTAAAAAAACCGGAAGTAAAAAAATTCGGAAAAGTCGGGCTCGTTGTTAAAGGATGCGATGAAAAAGCGGTCAATACTTTAATTCAGGAATATCAGCTTTCAAGAGATAACATAAAAATTATCGGGGTTGAATGCCGCGGAGTCGTGAAGCAAAACTTGGCTGACAGAGGAGAAGATTCTGTTAAACAATCTACCGTTTACGATAAATGCTTAGCGTGCGAGGTACATACCCCTCTGCTTTATGATTATCTTGTCGAATCGGATGAACCTGCTTTTGAAATAAACGGAGACATTAAGCCTTATGCAAAAATAGAAGAACTTGACGCCATGAGTGTTGAAGACAGAAATATGTTTTGGCAGAAAGAATTTGAGAAATGCATAAAATGTTATGCATGCAGGCAGGCTTGTCCCTTATGCTACTGCACAAGATGCATAGTAGAAAAAAATACACCGCAATGGATTGAAACTAATATAGAAGAAACAGGTAACGCTCAGTGGAATATGATTAGGGCTTACCATCTTTCCGGCAGATGTATCGGCTGCGGCGAATGCGAAAGAGCATGTCCGGTGAATATACCTCTTATGCTTGTAAATGAGAAAATGGCAAGAGACGTCTTTGAAAAATTTGGCTATAAATCAGGCGTAGATATAAACGCTAAACCGGTTTTTGGTACATTTGACGCTAATGATTTCAATGAATTTATAAAATAATAAATAATAATTAAGAATAATGAATAAAGAATTAAAATATATAGGTTTAAATTAGGTAAATTTAAATTAGATAGATTTAAGTTAAAATAAACAAACATAAATAAAAGATATATACGGAAATATTCCGTAAATTAATATTCTTGATGGAGAAAACAGCTTATGGAAGAAAAATATTATGAAATTTCTTCGGACAACATAGAAAAATTTGTAAATAATTTAGTTGTGCAGAATAACGAAGTAATAGCTCCGAAAGATAAAGACGGCGATACATTTTATGATAAAATAACAGATTTTAAAGATGCAGATTTAAATATCCTGCTTCCTAAACTGTCTTTTAAAGAATATTTGCTTCCAAAAACAGAAACATTATTTGAATACTCCATTTCGGGCAGTAATATTAATATCATAGACCCATTAGAAAATGCCGGCGCTGATGGCGGTATCAATAACGGAAGCGGTGGCACCGGAAACAGCGGCAAAAAAATCGGGAAGAGAATAATATTCGGTTCAAGACCGTGCGATGCGGGTGCAGGACCTATTATGGAAAAAGTTTTCAACTGGGACTATAAAGACGAATTTTTTAATGAAAAATTTAAAAATTTATATATAATATCTATTGCATGCGTTCAGCCGGATAATTACTGCTTTTGCACAGAAGCTCAGCTGTCACCGGAAAGTTCCTACGGTTCCGATATTCTGCTTAAAAAAGGCGGCAGCGGCTATTACGCCAAAGTAATGACCGAGAAAGGATTGGAGCTTATAAATTCAACTTCTGAAAACGCCGGTTTGTTTAAAGAAATTTCAAAAGAAGCGTTTCCTGCCGATAAAGACTGGAAAGCTGCGTTTGACATTAAAAAAACTCAAGGTTTTCTTGATAAGAATTTTACGAGCAGCTATTTTCAGGAAAAGTTTTTATCGTGTATTGGATGCGGTATATGCACATATACCTGCCCGACATGCCATTGTTTTGATATTCAGGATGAGGGAACCAACGAAAAGGGTAAAAGGATAAGAAACTGGGATTCCTGCCAGTTTGGAATATTCACGCTGCACACGTCGGGACACAATCCTAGAGTGACGCAGGGAGACAGATACAGGCAGAGACTTATGCATAAATTTAAAATATACAATGAAAAGTTTAATAAATATTTATGCGTGGGATGCGGCAGATGCTCAAGAAACTGTCCTGAAGACATAGATTTGAGAGAAATAACTTCAGAATTGTCGCTTATGGAAAATTCAGCGGAGGATTAATAATCTTATTCGTGTAAGGTTTAATTATAATTCAGATTTGAATGTTATTAAATATATAGAATAACTAGAATTAAAGTAAATACAATAACTATAAAGTAAATATTAATAGATGATATAACGCAATGAATATAAAGCAAGTTAAGTTAAATTAAAATCAATTAAGACATATAATTAATAAGGATTTGAAATGGAAAACATTTATTTGCCTAAGCTGGCGGTTATTAAAGAAATAATTCAAGAGACTCCAGATACAAAGACGGTTAGACTCACGGTTGACGGCGCGAGCATCGATTATCTGCCAGGTCAGTTCGGGGAATTTTCCTGTGTAGGAGAGGGGGAATCTACATTCGGTTTTGCCTCGTCTTCCCTGAGAAAAGAATTTTTTGAATTCAGTTTCAGAACATCGGGGAGAGCTACTGCAGGCATCAACAGTTTGAATGTTGGAGACAGCATAGGTTTTAGAGGTCCTTACGGTAATTTTTTTGATACCGGTAAAATGAAAGGCAAAGACATAATATTTATCGGAGGCGGCATCGGAATGGCGCCGGTCAAATCAATTCTTGAGTATTGCTTAGACGAAAGAAATGATTACGGGAAAATAACGGTATTATACGGCGCAAAAACTGTTATGGATTTAATGTATAAAAACGCAATTGAAGAATGGAAATCTTTTGCCAATACCGATGTTGTAATTACGGTAGACCCGGGGGGAGAAACGCCTGATTGGAAAGGCAGAGTCGGCTTTGTTCCTACTATACTTGAAGAGCTGCCTGTTAAAGGCAATAATGCAATAGCCGTTGTCTGCGGTCCTCCTATTATGATAAAATTTGTTTTAAAGTCCTTAGAAAAAATGGGATTTAATAAAGAAGATATTATCACAACTCTTGAAAACAGAATGAAATGCGGCATCGGAAAATGCGGAAGATGCAACATAGGCAGCGTTTATGTCTGCAAAGAAGGACCTGTTTTCACGGCAAAAGAGATTGAATCCATGCCTAACGATTTTTAACTTTGAAATATTATCAGATATCGATAGCAATAATGTGCAGAGCAGCTTACCGCTCCCCTTGTTTTAGCAATGAGGATGCTGGTATATGTCAAATATCTTCATATAAATAATAATAGAATAAATATAAATTTTAAATATTCCCGTCTGTTTTAAAAAAACGGCGGGATTTTTTTTTGAGTTTAATTTATTTGCAAATTATTTTTTATATAAGTATAATATTTATGAAACCTGCTGCATTGGCAGCCTATATGTTATAGAACTTAGCAACGCCGGAAAATATATTTATTTTAATCTAATTTAACAGTATAATATAATGAAAGATTAATACGCAAAAATATGAGATTACTCCTTATTCACGCCGATAATTTCAGCTATGGGCTTACCGGAAAAACTCCGATGGCTGAGAAAATAGATGAAAGTGTTCATGAAAGTAATACCTTTAATGATTCATTGGTAGTTTTTTCCACCATAGAAAGCTCAGACGCTTCAGAGCCTGATGATATTATAAATTTAGCTCTTATTGAAATCGAAAAACTTTTCAACGAACTAAAACCGCCTACCATCATAATATATCCTTATGCGCACTTATCAAATGATTTGGGAAGACCGTCAGACGCTATAAAAATATTGGACGGACTGAAAAACAAACTTCAGGATGCGCTGCCGTATGTGCGAATAGAACGAGCGCCTTTCGGATGGTATAAAAGTTTTTCTATCGCGTGCAAAGGTCATCCGCTGAGCGAATCTTCAAGGCATATAGTCTCTTCTTCAGGAAATAGAACAGGGGCATCGGATGTTAATGCCGCTAATAACAAAATTGCAAAATCTAAAAACAGGGATGATATTGCAAAAGAGGTAGAAAGCGAATTTTTTATTTTAAATCCGGACGGCAGTGAAATACCAATAGATATTAACGATAAAAATATTTTAGACAGCGAAATATTAAACAGATACCCTTCTTTAAAAAAGTTTATAGCATTTGAAGAATTTAAGGTAAAAGAAGGCGCAGAACCTCCTTCAGTCGAAGCGATGCGGCGTCTTGAAATTGCCGACCATGAAGATAATTCAGACTCCGGGCATTTAAGGCTTTATCCTAAAGGAACTTTGCTGTATAAACTTATTTCAGACTGGGCTGAAGAGATTGCATTAGTTAAACTGAAATGTATGGAGATAGAAACCCCTCTGATATATAATTGGAACAAGCCCGATATCAAAGGACAAGGCGAATCTTTCCATGAAAGGCATTATACTATAATGGTGCCTGACGAAAAAATCAAAGACGACTCAGCGTCAATTGTTTTTGACAGAACAAAAGAATTCGTGCTGCGATTTGCCGGAGATTTTGGTTTATTTTCTATGATTAAAGATGCAAAGATAAGCTATAAACAGCTGCCATTGAGATTTTATGAGTATTCAAAAAGTTTCAGATATGAAAGAAGCGGAGAACTCTCAGGATTAAGACGTTTGAGGGCATTTACGATGCCGGACATACACAGTTTTTGCAGCAATATTGAAGAAGGATTCGATGAATATCAGGAACTTTACAGACAGTATTCCGACCTGGCAGATGCCATTAATATAGAGTATGCCGTGGTATTCAGAATAGTTAAGGAATATTACGATAAATACAAAGACAAATTGGTCAGCCTTTTAAAATATTCCAAAAAACCGGCGTTAATTGAAAATCTATCTAAAATGAAACATTACTGGGCATTAAAACACGAATTTCAAGGAATTGATTCCGTCGGGGGTTCGTGTCAGCTTTCAACCGTTCAGTTAGATGTTATTGATGCGGAAAGATACGGCATCAATTTTGTAAATGAAAGAGGCGAAAAAGAGGGATGCACAATCTGCCATTCTTCAGTCGGAACAATAGAACGCTGGATGTATCTGCTCTTAGAAGAAGCGCTTAAAAAGGAAATTCCTGTTTTACCTCTATGGTTAAGTACCACACAGGTCAGAATTATACCGGTCTCTGAAAAATATATGGAATATTGCGCGGAATTAATGAAAAATATTTCTTCGTATAAAATAAGAACTGATATTGACGATAGAGATTTCAGCATGGGTAAAAAAATAATGTTTGCGGAAGAGGACTGGGTTCCATACATTTTGGTTGTAGGCGAAAAAGAAAAAACCTCAAATTTATTATCCGTAAGAAACAGATACCGAGACAGAAAAACTGAAAATATGACCAAAGATGCGCTTGTTAAAGAAATTTTAGACCAGACCAAAGATTTGCCTTTTAGAAATCTTAACGTTGCCGATATGCTGTCTAAAAGACCGATATTTGTCGGATAGCGAGCGATAAGCATAAATAAGCGTAATATAAATAAACATAACTAAATAAATAAAAATAAGCAGAAATAAGTGTAGCAAGATAAGTAAATATAACTTAGTATAAATAAATACAAATAAGTGTAGCAAGATAAGTAAATATAACTTAGCACAAATAAATACAAATAAGTATAAATAAATACAATTAAATTTAATTAAGTATAACTATATATCAATAAATGCAAATAAACTTAACTAAATACAAATAAGTACAATTAAGTACAAATAGCTATAACTTATAATATAAGTAAGTATATTTAAACGAAGAATAACTATCCGGAGGTTTCAATAGTGGAAGAAAACGCAGGGAATGTCGATATAGCGCAGAACAAAGATTTACTTGTAGTGCAGGAAATTTCTCCTATCAAAAGAAAAGTAAAAATACAGATAGATACTGAAAAAGTCAACAGTCTTGTTGAATCAAAATTAAAAGAAGTTGCTAAGAAAGCGAATATAAAAGGTTTTAGACCAGGCAAAGCTCCAATTTCAGTAATCAAAAAGTTTCATGAAGCAGAACTTTTAGAAGAAGCTAAAATGGATGTGCTTAATGATGACTTTAAAAAGTTAGTGAGCGATAAAAATATTATGCTGGCAGGCAATCCATCCGTTGACAGGGAATTATCGGCAGATACCTATGAGATAGGATTTGAAGTTCTCCCGAGTATATCAAGCGTTAATTTAGATTTGAAAATTAAAAAAATTGAAAAAAGAGAAATTACAGAAGCGGTTTTAGAAGATGAAATTAACTACCTTCTTGAAAGAATGTCTGAAACTGTTAAATTGAACGCCGATGAAACCATTAACGAACACGACAGATATCTTGTCCATATAGATTATGTTACCGTAGATTCTGAAAACAATACTATCGACAGCGCAAAAGATTATACGTTAAATATCAATTCCGGTGCTTCGGAAAAGGACCTGGAGTCGTCATTTAACGGTAAAAAAATAGGCGACAGTTTTGAATTTGACGATAAAGAAAAAGGCGTTACTATAAAAGGCATAATTAAAAATATTGAAAAGAAGATTATGCCAGTTTTAAACGAAGATATACTTAAAAATTTTGGAGATTTTGAAAGCGTAGAAGATTTTAAGAAAAAATTGAGAGAGGAACTGGAAACTTATGAAGATAAAAAACAGCAGCAGAAGCTCATTGAGGCAATAACCCAAGAATTAATTAAAAATAATCCGGTTGAAATACCCGAAAGTATGATTGAACAGGACGCAAGAGCCAGATTTGACAACTTAATGAAAGACGAAAAATATAAAAATGCTTCAATGACGGATAAGCAAAAACAGGATATGTTTAATATATTGAAAGTTATGGCAAAAAAAGATATTATTTCTTATCTTTTAATAGAAAACATAGGAAAGATAGAAAAAATTGAAGTCGGCGATAAAGACATAGAAGATTTTTACCGCCAAACGTCTAAAGAGTCGGGTTTAGAATTTGAAGAAATCAAAAAACTATATGCAAATGATAAAGAAAATTATGAAAATCTTAAAAATCATATGCTTGAAGAAAAAATATATAATTTTATTATTGCAAATAAGATATCTTATGTATAATATAGATAAATAAGCGGTAAATTGTGATAAATTAGAGACGGACGTCAATTCAAATCAGGACGGACGTCTTTTGATGCTTAGCAGCACTCAGCGTCTTTTTTTTGTTCCGGACGTCAATTTAAATCATGGCGAGCATCTTTTGCTGCAGCTATTAAGAGTAACATATAAAACGAATAGTTATAAAAGAATTAATATTAATTAAGAAATTAATTAAGAAATCAGGAGAAACTAAATATGTCATTAATCCCTATGGTCGTTGAACAGACACACAGAGGTGAAAGAGCTTACGATATATATTCGCGGTTATTAAAAGATAGGATTATTTTTATAGGCGAAGCGATTGACGATACATTCGCAAATCTTATAATAGCTCAGCTTTTATTTTTAGAATCGGAAGACCCGGAAAAAGATATAAGTATTTATATTAATTCGCCTGGAGGCGTTATAACTTCCGGGCTTGCTATTTACGATACGATGCAATATATAAGACCGGATGTTTCGACTCTTTGCATGGGGCAAGCCGCAAGTATGGGAGCGGTACTGCTCGCTGCGGGGACGAAGGGGAAAAGATTTGCGCTGCCTCATTCAAGGATAATGATTCACCAGCCGTCAGGAGGTTTTCAAGGTCAAGCTACCGATATTGATATACAGGCGCGTGAAATTTTAAGAATGAGAGAAGAATTAAACTCAATTTTATCTTTTCACACATCACAGTCTATTGAAAAAATCAAGGATGATGCAGAAAGAGATTTTTACATGAGCGGGGCTCAAAGCGTCGAATACGGTATTATAGACAAAGTGGTTGAAAAAAAGGGTGCAGATAAAGAAATAAATAGTAAAGATAAAAAATAAAGAGGTAATTAAAATGGCTAAGAAAAATAATAATGATGACAGCAGCGGCAGAGAGCTATATTGTTCTTTCTGCGGAAAATCACAGGATGAGGTCAAAAAACTCATAGCTGGTCCGTCGGTTTATATATGCGATGAATGTATAGAGCTATGTAACGACATTATTTCGGAAGAAATTCCTGAGGCTGCGGAATTAAAATCGAAAGATGATAAAGAACGGATTTACAAACCGGCAGAAATTAAAAATTTTTTAGACCAGTATGTAATAGGTCAAGACAAAGCTAAGAAGATACTTTCCGTTGCGGTATACAATCATTATAAAAGAATTGAATACAATGCAGCTTTAAAAAAAAATAAAGGGTTAAAAGAATCGAAAGACAGGAATCCTTTTCATGATGTGGAAATGCAAAAGAGCAATATCCTTCTCATAGGTCCTACCGGAAGCGGTAAAACATTATTAGCAGAAACTCTTGCGAGGATGTTTGAACTCCCTTTCGCTATTGCCGATGCAACTAGTTTAACAGAAGCCGGCTATGTCGGCGAGGATGTAGAGAGCATTATTTTATCGCTGCTGCAAAATGCCGATTATGATGTTGAAAAGGCTCAAAAAGGTATAATATATATTGATGAAATAGATAAAATAGCAAAAAAATCCGACAATGTTTCTATCACAAGAGACGTTTCAGGAGAAGGTGTTCAGCAGGCTCTTTTAAAAATTATAGAAGGCACTGTTGCCAATGTGCCGCCAAAAGGCGGAAGGAAACATCCGCATCAGGAGTTTTTAAGGATAGATACTACAAATATTCTTTTTATATGCGGGGGCGCTTTTACCGGTCTTGATAAATTAATAGAAACAAGAATGAATTCTCAGCCGATAGGGTTCACCGCAAATATTAAAAGAGAAAAACAGCAAACGCATTCTTACGATATTATTAAGAAAGTAGAGGCAAGAGATCTCCTTAAATTCGGACTTATTCCTGAATTTATCGGCAGACTTCCTGTTATAGCAGCGTTAGAAGAACTTGATGAAAAAGCGCTGGTAGAAATTTTAACTAAACCTAAAAATGCCTTAATCAAGCAGTATCAGAAACTATTTGATATGGAAAATGTTAAACTTAAGTTTACCGATTCGGCTATTAAAGAAATTACTAAGCAGGCAATTACACATGGTTCAGGAGCAAGAGGATTAAGAGCTATTCTAGAATCCATTATGCTTGATATAATGTATGAAATCCCGACCGATTCTACTATTAAAGAATGCGTAATTAATGACGATGTAATATTAAATAACTCTATGCCGATTATTCTTTATGAAAAAGATATGGATTCGCCCGGTAAAACAGGGTCTAGTTCCAACTGAATCGGCGGCAATGCTCTGGTTTGGCAAGGCATGCAAAGAGTGAGGATAAGGTATAGTTCCGGCTAAATTGACGGCAATGGCGGCTGTTAAGTCAATTTATAATGACGTGTTAATTGAATAGTATTTATATAGTATATAATATTTTATTAAATTTATAAAAAATTTTATAAAATTAAAGATTTTTATTGACATATTTATAATAAACATATATATATTAATAATAGTTTATTAATATGCTGGTGTTGAAGCATTTAAAAGAAAAATAGCTTCAGCATGAAAGCAAAATTAAACAAATCATTTTATAATTTATGAAGGAGGAATTTATGACAAAAGCTGAGTTAGTAGATGCAATTGCAAAGTCATCTAAACTTACTAAAGCTGACAGTGAAAAAGCATTAAATGCAGCGGTAGAATCTGTTGTTGCTGCGCTTAAAAAAGGTGACAGCGTCAGATTGGTCGGATTTGGAACTTTTGAAGTCGTTAAACGCGCCGCAAGAAAAGGCAGAAATCCTCAAACCGGTAAAGAGATTCAGATAAAAGCATCTAAATCTCCTAAATTTAAACCCGGCAAGACCTTTAAAGAAGCCGTTAATGCCGGAAAATAACCGTAAAACAAGTTAAATCATATAAATCGTATATAGCAGTTAATATGGTTTAGTTTACTTACATAATTTGACCCTCGATTCTTTGTGAAAAGAACGAGGGTTTGTTTTCCAGCAAAAAAGTCGCATCGTTAGAAACTGATGTAGCGTAAAAACTAAGTTCCTTATAAATCAACAGGTCATAACGGATTAAAATAAGCTGCGTCCTTAGCGGCAGGTAGTTTGCTGTTGTTGTTATGTTATATAGTTGAATAAAATATAAATATAATATGGGCGGATAGCTCAGCCGGTTAGAGCATCGGCTTTACAAGCCGGGGGTCGCAGGTTCGAACCCTGCTCCGCCTACCATTCAAAGACGCAGTAAATAAGCACTTTCAAGCCTCTTGACATTCCGCACTAAACTTGTTAAAATCGCCGTAAATGATACAAATTTGTATAATATTTGTCACAAATCCGTCACTATACTGCACCCCATTTGTCAAGACCGATTTTTTATTTTCTTACTTCCCTTTTTTAATTCTTTTTCATTATCATTTTAATTATAGTAAAGTGTATTGACAAAGAGAACAGTTTATAATAAGATGTAATGAAAATTATTCTCTTACTAAAATTAAGATTTAAATTACTAACAAAGTAAAAGGAGTCAATTATGAAAGCTATAAAATTTTTAAAAGTTTTTTTAATTGGTTTTATTGTTTTAGGAGTCGGCAGTGCAGTACTTGCGTCCGTTTTTGCAGGAGCGTCTTACGGGGCATCGACCCAAATTACGCACAAAACGGTAATTAATAATGACGCAAAATTAATAAAGTTATACATAAAGATACTTAATAAAGTCGGTAATAATAAACAAGCGGCACTAGAAATCGAAAAAAGGCTTCTGGTAAGCCCCTCGGCATTAAAGTTATATATGAAAAAAGGCATGGGAGTTGGAAATGCCGTTTTTATAAAGTTAGTCGAAGACAATACTAACAGTGTAAACAAGACAGACGTAAAAAACTTTATCAAAAAATATTTGATGGACAACAATACCATATCTCAGCTTAACGGCAACGATGTAAATGTTAAAAATGTAATTAAAGAAATGAACGGCGCAGTTAACTTAAAGGTGGTAAACGAGGTCTATAAAACTGAAACCGGCGTAACCGTTGATCATGCCCTGTCTCTTGAGGTCAACACGCCGAACACGACGCATAGTTTAAAATTAGGAAATTATATGACTAACGAGAACGGCAATGTTTATAAAACTCATATTTTGCAAAACCAGATGAATCAGGTAAATAATACGCAAAGACAGATGAATCAGGTCAATAATACACAAAGACAGATGCAGCAGATGAACAACACGCAACAGCAGATGCAGCAGATGAACAACACGCAACAGCAGATGCAGCAGATGAACAACACGCAACAGCAGATGCAGCAGATGAACAACACGCAACAGCAGATTCAACAAACTAATAATATGCAACAGCAGATGATGGGCAGGTAATTAATTAATTTTCTATAAACAATATAAAAATGTAAGCTAAGTGCAAAAATACCTGAATATAATTGTAACTTAGCTTGCATTTTTTTTTTAGTAAAATAAGGAGGAGGATATTCGGTAATGATAAGAAAAATAAAAGTATTAAATATCGTTTTTTTTGTTTTTGTTTTTTTAATAATTTCCTTAAATGTCAATATATCCAAATCGTTTAGCGCTCCAAGTTTGCAGATAGGAACGGGCTATAACGAAACATGGGGCAAATACGGCACGAATTATACCACATCTTTAATTTATATCCCGCTTAATATAAATTATTACCCTGATAAAACTTTTAATTTTCAAGCTACTATACCTTATATGCAGGTTCATAAGCAAACATCGACGGTGTTGGTAAACAATATACCCGTTCAAAAAGCGGGCGCTTCGACTTCGACCACCGAAAGCGGTTTGGGAGATATAGTTTTGACTGGAAATTATAACATTACAAATCAGACAGTAAACCCTTCCCTTCCGACCTTAACGGCAACTGTTTTCGTTGACCTTCCCACGGCCAGCGAATCTAACGGCTTGGGAACGGGAAAGGCAAATTATGGTTTTCAATTTGGTGTTACGCAGCTAATAAAATCTTATTTTTATTTTATAAACGGCGGATATACAGTTTTAGGCAAACCTTCGGACATTGCCAGCCTTACTAATCCTTTTTCTGCATACGCAGGCGCGGGTAAATTAATCACGAAGAACCTCTCTATCGCCATATCGGGAGCATGGTCGCAGGCAATTATATCGGGAACGCACGATACTGTAACTGGAAACCTGTCTGCAATTTATACGGTGGTAAAAAATAATACGATAGGCGTTACTTATATAAAGGGTTTTACAAACGAAAGCCCGTCTCAGGGAATAATGCTAAGCTATTCGCTTATGTTTTAAATAAATCGGTTCAAAAGGCTTAAAATTTTAATTTGAATTATTAACAAAATTATTAATAAATTGTAAATAAATTTTAAAAAATGCTTTACATATTTTTTAAAAAATATATGCTACATATAACTATTAATAGCGTGAGGTGTATTTTTTTAGATTATTTTTTCAGGTGAATACTTGAGATAATTTAAAAAATATATGACTTGTATATCCAAAATATATATGGGGAATTTTATAGGTTTTTTTAAAAGAAGGTGCGTCAATTAGAGTATATCAATTTGAGTATAGAATCTATAAAGCAGATAATCAAGGCGGAACTTGATTTCAAAATGGACAAAGATGAAATTATTACATAAAACCGGCTATCATGGTGTCAATATGAGACTGTAGTATGATGAAGCGGAAATATTTAGGAATTCGGCTATTAAATATTTTGGAAAAAATTCCAATATTTATCTATTGTGTATGGGTGGGCTCCAGAACCGACGATAAAAAAATAAAAAATAATTACTTCTTTACATTGTCAAAATTTAATTATATAATCACAAATATAGTGTATTTTTATAATGCGGGGCTGTAGTTCAGCCGGTTAGAACGCCGGCCTGTCACGCCGGAGGTCGCGGGTTCGATCCCCGTCGGCCCCGCCAATTAGAAAATTATTTAAATTGGGTATAGACGTTTTTTCTTTTCATTTTTTTTATTTGCTGCCTTGCTTATTATTCCGCAATGTTAATTAGTTAGTCCATCAATGACGTTCAGTTAATGCAATTCCGCAATTAGAGCAAATACAAATTTAACATCTTTTATTTATCAAATTATTCTGATATAATTTAAAATATTTTAAAACAATTTTCCTATATAAATTAAAAGATTTATTTGCAATGCATATTGTTTATTTATATCTATTATTCGGTTTTTACGTAATATAATATATGTCATTATAGATATAAAAACTGCAAGTTCATACAGTATCGCGAAAGTGGCGGAATTGGTATACGCACTGGACTTAGAATCCAGCGGAGTAATCCATGGGGGTTCAAGTCCCCCCTTTCGCACCACGTAGTAAATAATGTATATTCGGCAATAAAATACTTGACAAATTTATTTTTTTGATATAATAATTAAATAATAATGGAAAGACGGTTAATTGCTAACTAAATTATTTTTAAAAATAAATTATTAACCTATTTAAATCATTCTGATATATGTAAAGATTTCTGATGTAAAGATTTCTGATGTAAAGATTTCTGATGTAAAGATGTTTAATTGTTAGAAAAAATTATTTTTAAAAATAAATTATTTAAATTATTCTATCGTATTTATTATTTAAATTATTAAATTTTTTATTCTGCTGTATTTAACTAGACGAAGAAAAACTCTCAATTTTACGCTTGTTTTAATTAACGCGACGTTTAATCGCTCGTGATGCTTTGCTGCATTAAATTAATTTAATTTTATTAAAACTGAGAAATTATTTTTCAATCGAAGTTATAAATTAATTTTTTTATTTTATAATTTTTCAGTTAACATAATGTAAATAATTTAAAGACAGTTATCAGCTATGCAGTAATTAGTTATTAGATCATTAAATCAATATAAACTAAAAAGGGAGGAAACAAATGAAGTTAAAAATTAATTTGTCATTGTTGCGTATAAGCCTAGTATTTGCGCTTGTATTTGCGGTATTGGCGTTTATGGTGACGTCTAAGTCTTTTGCCGGTACTTATCCTGCAAATTGGACGATGTACGCTATGAATTCTGACCACAATCCTGTGTACGAAAACGGAAGCAATTTAGATGCATATTGGACTGTCGGAGTTCCTGGAGCTATTTCTGCACGTATGTCCAAGAGGGCTTTTAAGGAACGGTATTTTAATCCGACAACCGTAAGAGATATTATGGGCATTCCTATAGGAGCTTCTGTCGCCAGGGGAGTTGTTTATGTGCCGAGCGACAATGATTATCTCTATGCATTAAATGCAAAGACCGGCAAACTTATCTGGAAATTTAATGCGTTAAATCAGCTTATGGGTACGCCTGTCGTAGCTCATGGAATTGTTTATATCGGGGCAGGCAATTCAGTTTTTGCCTATTCGCACGCCATAAAATTTGCGGAGCCTCATTCTCACGTCATCAGAGGCGTCGACGTAAGCGCATATTATGCTTTAAACGCAAAAACAGGTAAACTTATATGGGAATATCATACAAAAGGCGAAGATATGCCAACGCCTGTATATTATCATAACAAACTTATCTTTGGAAACGGTGACGGGCATATTTACGGTTTAAATGCAAGGACAGGCAAATTATTATGGAGGATATATATAAGATCGTTTGTCAGTATGTCGTCTGCCACAAGATATAAAAATATTGTATTGACTAACGGTACACATCCTAATTATTTTTATGCCGTTAATGCTAATACGGGAAAATTAATATGGAAGGTAAAACCTGCTCATTGTTTTTCATCAAGCAGCGGCGATGGTTCTCCTGCCGTATCAAAAAGCGGTATTGAAGTCAATCAGATTGAAATCCCGGGATTAACGGCGGGAACTTCAAGAAGCGAAGAAATTGCATTAAATGCAAGAAACGGGCACATTATTTGGAAAAAAATATTAGGTTCCGGAACTGTGCCGCCAAGAAACAAAGATGCTGTTCCTATGATACATAAAGGAATAATATATACAGGCAGCCCTGTTACAAAAAAAGCATATGCTATTAATCTGAAAACAGGCAAGATATTATGGAGCAAGAAACTTATCAGAATGAAAGCAGCGCCTGTATTGCTCGGATACAAGGTTTATTTCCCGACCGGTAACGGAACTATATTTGTATTAAACAAAAATAACGGGCATATAATAAGCAAATATAATGCGCATAACGGAGGATATGGACCGCAGGACGCCGTTATTATAGGTAAAACTATGATAATAGGAACCAATTTCGGCTGGATTAATGCTATCCCGCTTTCAGCATTATAAAATTTTATTGCTCTATTAGGAAAAGGTGTCAGATTAATTTTTTTGCAAATATCTTCTTTGTTAATTGAACTACTCCATATGCAAAAAAATAAAATCTGACACCTTTTCCTAAACATTTATTTATTTAATGAATTTAATATCAATTTAAATTTTTGATTAGGCTGAGTAGATTAATGGCTATAGATGCAGCTGTATGACATAGGTTTTATTATTGCCTGTGTCTGCAGCTGCATTTTTTTTAAATCCGCCTAACTTGTGTATTAAAATAATATATAAATATAAGAAAAAATATAATAGAATAAGAATAAGTTGATGGATTATAATTTTATATATAACAATATAGCAGCAGCGCCTCAATTAATAAATTAGATTTAACTAATATTGTGAGAAGTTTCCGTCCGAAAAGACGGCGGCAGTTCATTTTAATTCAGAAGGATAAGAATGAATAAAAATATAGATAAAATCGGTCAATATCTGGGTATTGACATCGGCGGGACGAATATAAGATTCGGCATGGTAGATGCAAGAGGCAGACTGTTAAGTTTTAATTCGATGCCTATTGAACAGTCTGCAGATAAAGCTATAGGGCAGATTAAAACATTTATAAAAAGATTAATTGAGCAACGTAAAGATTATGACACAAAAAATACAGGTATAAAAAATATAAAAGCTGTCGGAATTGCCGCTGCGGGACAAATAGACAGAAGGAGCGGCGTTATTATATATTCTCCTAATCTTAATTGGAGAAATGTTCGTATAAAAGAAGAACTTGAAAATTTATTTAATACCCCTGTTTTCATCGAGAACGATGTGAATGCAATAGCCTATGGAGAGTGGAAAACTGGTGCCGGTAAAGGCTTTAAAAACTTGGTATGTATTTTTATAGGGACGGGTATCGGTTCAGGGTTGATTATTAACAACAGGCTTATTGAAGGTTGTAACGGTTCGGCAGGTGAAATAGGGCATGCTGTTATAGTGTCTGGCGGAAGAAAATGTCATTGCGGAAATAACGGATGTTTTGAAGCGTACGCAGGAGGCTGGGGGATTGCAGAAATAGCCGTGGAAAAAGCAGTTCGAAATCCTGAAAAATATAAAATGCTGATAGAATTATCATCCGGCGGCGTAAATAATATTTCATCCGAATCAATCAGCAAAGCCTATATGCTAGAGGATGAAGCAGCAAAAGAACTTGTGCATATAACGGCGGGTTATATCGCCGACGGCATTATAAGCGTCGTAAATTTATTAAATCCGTGCATGATTGTTCTTGGCGGAGGAGTTATTGACGGTATACCTGATTTAGTCGAAATAGCAGAAAAAGAAATAAGAAAAAGGGCGCTGAAAGTGTCGGTGGATTCTTTGAAAATTATTAAATCAGAATTTGGCGAATCCGCAGGATTAATAGGGGCTGCTATGGTTGCGAAATCGCAAATAAAATAATTATATTGCGTGAATTAAAGCCAATTTTGAGGAAGTACCGTAATTATTCCAAGAACAACCATTATTAAACCTACCAACGCTACTATAGCCAATTTTGCTTTTGAGTAGGCATGTTCGCCAAGAATCTTCTTATTGCCGGCAAGCAATATTAAAAACACAAGTACAATCGGAAGAACAAAACCGTTAAATGCTTCAACGTCCACCATCAGAGTTACCAGAGGTATGTTAGGAGCAAGCACTATTAATGCAGCCATAATAATTAGCGCCATATATAAAAAATGAAACATTTTTGATTCCTTGAATTTATTATTTAAACTATGTTTAAATCCCCATGTTTCACCGGCTGCCCACGCAAAAGCCATGGATACGACAAAAGCGGCGAGAACGCTTGAACTGTATAATCCAACTGCAAAAAGAAGTCCGGCATATTTTCCCGCAAGAGGAATAAGAGATTGACCTATTGCTTTAGCGGATGAAGGAATTATATGATGTGTGTATAGTGTAGCTGCGGTCATCACTATTACCGCAATCATAAGAAGCTGTGTTGCTATACTGCCGACTAACGTATCTGCAGCTGCTAATTTAACATCATTTTTGCATAAATTTTTGTCAACGGTAGCGCTCTGCTGATAATATATCATCCATGGCATTATAACTGCGCCCGCATTAGCCGCTATTAAAAAGGCATAATTTTTGTTAAAGATCGGCTGAGAGCCTATAAGACCGCTAAATACTAATTTATGTAAATCCGGATGGGCAAAAATTGCGGCAGGAATAAAAACAAAACCGGACAATGCAAAAATAAGCGCTATATTTTCCGCTTTTTTATAGCTTCCCCTAAAAACAACAATGAGTAAGATTAGAACGCTGAATCCGATAGAATATATTTTAGGAATATTAAATATTTCACCGCTTGCCGCTATTCCTGAAAATTCTGTTAATAATGCTGCAAAAACCGTCAAAAATAAAAGGGCAGTCGAAAAAGCAGCCCATTTTGAACCGTAATATTCCCTTATTAGTTCACCGTGCCCTTTTCTTGTCACGCACCCGAGTCTTGAAGTCATTGATTGAATAAGATATAAAAAAGGAATGAGGATTATCTGCATCAGCACTAATTTGTAACCCCACTGCGCTCCAGAAACTGCGGCGGTAGTGACAGAACCGGCGTCCATATCTGCTACCATTACAATAAAACCTGGACCTAATACCTTAAAAAAATGCAGCCATTTATATGCAACTCTTTTAAATTTGTCCCTATATTTTTTATCTTTTCCGTATCTGTTTCTATTCCTTTTTTGAACCTGAATTTCAGATTCATCGTTGCTTGTTATGTATTTTTTCTTAAAATTTTCCGAGTTTTCAGATTTAAATAATTTGTTGCTTTTTTTATAATTATTTTTTTCTGAATGATGTTTATTCATCTAATTTATTTTCATTATTATAAATAATAATGAAAATTCTAAAATTTTAATTTAGTTTTTATACTTCTTATTATTTTTATTTATGTAATGTTAGCCTTAATTTTCAGATTTGTTTGTCTATTCTAATTAATTAATTAATTTAATTATTTAAATTTTTAATTATTTAATTATTTAATTTTGATACAGCAGGCTAATTGTATAATTATATAACGAAGCTAAGTCATATTGATACAAAAAAATTATAAAAAATGTAAAATAATACATTACTAAAATAGTCAACTATATGGAATTAATTTATTATATTTATTTAAGTTTGTCAATAAAAAATATCGAAAATATAAAAAATCAAAAATATCAAAAAATATAAATAAATTAATATTTTTGATATTGTAAATAACATATAAATAAAATTAAGATATTTTTATTTTTAAATCTTTTTTAATTTATATTTATGTGGTATATTTAATATAATGATAGTGATGTTGACATACTATATAATATAATATGAAAATATAAAAAATATAAATAAAGGGTGTTGATTATGAAGATTTTGCTTATTCAACCAGATAATAAAAATACGGTAGGTTTAAATAACGTTGCTTTAATTGAGCCTACAGGGCTGGAAGCCATAGGCGGAAGCCTTTTAAATGACAAACACAATGTTAAAATAGTCGATTTAAGAGCTGTGGGGAAGGACCCGGATAAATATTTAGACAATGCCATAAAAGATTTTAAACCGGATGCCTACGGTTTTTCATGCTCTTTTACTCCGGATGTTTATAGAGTGATTGAACTTGCAAAGAAGGTTAAAAATAACTACGGGGCAAAGTTTGTTTTTGTCGGGGGACATCACGTTTCCGTTTATCACATTGATTTTAATATAAAAGAAATTGATGCCGTTGTTATAGGTGAAGGAGAAGTGACCGTTGTTGAGCTTTTGCGGGCCTATTCTGCCGGAAAGCCTCTTGCAAATGTTGACGGCATTGCCTATTGCGACAGCGATACCGGACAGCAGATTAAAACAAAACAGAGAAGTTTAATAAAAAATATTAACGAGGCTCCTTTTTTTGCCAGGCATTTAACTGCAGAATACAGAAAAAAATATTATCTCGGCATAAGAACATCGTTAGCGTGTCTTGAAACAGCCAGAGGCTGCCCTTTTAAATGTGATTTTTGCAGTGTATGGAATTTTTATAGAGGAACTTACAGATCTAAATCTCCGGAAAGGGTTGTTGCCGAATTAAAATCTATAAAAGAGGACTATATTTTAGTAACGGACGATAATTTTTTCAGCGATGTCAGAAGAGCAAAAGCTATCGGCGAACTTGTAAAAAAAGCAAAGATAAAGAAACTTTATACAATTCAGGCAAGGAGCGATACCATTGTTAAGCATCCTGAACTTATAAAACAATGGAAAGAGATAGGTCTATCCAATATTTTTATAGGGTTTGAGAGTGTGGACGATGAAACGTTAAATGATATTCATAAGGATAACTCATCAGAAATGAATGAGAGAGCTTATTATATTGCAAAGAAACACGACGTTGCCGTTACGGCATCTTTTATAGTATCGCCAAGTTTTTCTAAGATTGATTTTGAAAAATTAATGAATTTCGTTAAAAGGCTAAAAATAAGCGTGCCTGTTTTTTCTGTTCTTACGCCGCTTCCCGGAACTAAATTATTTAATGAATTAAAGAGCAAGCTGACTATTACCGATTATTCCTATTATGATTTGTTTCATCCTGTATTAGATACTCTTTTACCGACTACAGAATTTTTTAAAGAATTTTCAAATCTTTATAAAACGTCATATAAAAAATTAAACTTGAGGGCAAACGATGTATTGTTTGTTATTAAATATATGATGATGGGTAAAATGTCTTTGGACCATATGATTAAATTAAAAAGATCTATGAAATGCATTTCAACGCCGTCCACTTATACATTACCGTTAGTAGTTGTAAAATAAATAAAAAAATAAATAAAATAAAATAAAATAAAATAAATAAATAAAATAAATAAAAAAATTATTGCAAAACCGTTAGCAGTTGTAAAATAAAAAAATAAATAAAAAAATTATTGCAAATTTTTGTATGTGCGTTTATAATATCTTTCTTAACCTTATGGAATAAAATTATAATACGGTATGGTAATAATATATAATTAATATCGGTATGTAATAATGAGCGATAAGAGCGATAAGATAAATAAACAGATAAAAAGTAAATAATTAAGTAACTAAAAAACGATTAAAAGAGGAGGAATTTTGAAAATCGATATATTTTCAGACATTAACCATAATTTTTTTAGAAAGTATGAAACTGTTATAATAGTCAATCCTGATTTCGATGATTCGCAATATAATCAGTTTGTAGAAAAAATTAAAGGAATTATTGCTAAAGAAGGCGGCGAAATTATAAGCGTAAGCGATTGGGGATTAAGAAAGCTTTCGTATGAAATTAAAAAAACCGGCAAAGGACGTTATATCGTTATTCATTATTCGGCTAAAAGCAATGTTGTAGCCGAGTTGGAAAGAAATTTAAGAAATATAGAAGATTGCCTTAGGTATCAAACCGTATTATTCACAAATGATTTAGAGTCTTCAAGGGAGGAAGCCGTCAATGTTTAAAAAATTTGAAAGAACGTCTGCAAGCAGACCGGCAGCAAATGCAAACTTTTCTCATAGACCATTTACAAGAAAAAAAATGTGCAGATTCTGCGCAGACAAGAATTTAAAAATTGATTATAAAGATACGCGTCTTTTGAGAAATTTTGTAACTGAAAAAGGCAAAATTATGCCGAGAAGGGTAACAGGCAATTGCGCTTACCATCAAAGAAAAATTGCAAAAGCTATAAAGGCATCCAGAAATATTGCAATAATGCCTTATATTTCTTTAAATGTATAAATTTAAGAAATTTTTATCTATTTTTTTTATTACTTTTTTGCTGTATCTTTTAATAACCGACTGTTTGGCAGCCGGTTATTATAGTTTTGCTAATCCCCTTTTTTATTTGTTTTTCAGTTTTATTATTATCTGGTATTTTAAAAATTATAAAGGCGCTTCAATACTTCCTGCCGCTATAGTTTGTTTTGCGGGAATTATGTCCGTATATAATTATATAAATTATAGCAGAAGTATAGAAATTTTATCTGTCATTTTAATATTTGTTGTTATTCCGTATGCATTTTCCTATTTATACAATAAAAAATTAAGTTTAGCCAAAGCTGTTTCTTTTTCCGTATTAAGTATTTATTCCTTGTTATTTCTATTTTTTGCCGCATATGTTTACTATAATAATGCGTACCTGTATTCTGACCTTGGCAGCTATTTAAATAAATATGCAGGCGTGATAATAATTAAAGTAATAAATATTTATAAGCAAATGGGTATATCTGATACGTTGATAGCCAAGTTTAAACCTGAATTGATTATAATACTTAAAGATATATTTTTGCTTACCCCGTCTATTCTGATAATTTTTTCATGGTTTTCTTTATGGCTTTGTTTCATTGTTCTTAAAAATCGAATTTCAAAGGACGACGGTAATAATAGTTTTTTTAGAACTGATGAAAATTTACTGAATTGGAAAGCGTCAGATTTTTTAATTATCGGATTGATAATTGGTTTAATTATTATAGTATTTGCTAACGGATTATATAAATTTATAGGCTATAATATAATTATTATTTTAGCTTCGGTTTTTTTTGTACAAGGCTTGACAATATTATCTTTTTACTTTAAAAAGAATAATGTGAATAAAATTTTGAGATTTTTTGCTTATGCGCTCATTTTATTATTCAGCAATCCTTTTTTAATATTTATTGTAATGTTAGGAATATTTGACGAATGGTTCGATTTCAGGAAAGTTAACGGTATTAAATTAAAATAAAAAATAATTGCAGGAGGAAAAAGTCGTGAAAATAATTCTGAAAGAAAATGTAGAAAATCTTGGCGATATGGGGGATACTGTTATTGTGGCAGACGGTTACGGAAGAAATTTCCTGTTGCCTAAAAATCTTGCTATACCGGCTTCAAAAACAAATATTAAATTAGTGGAACATGAAAAAAAATTAATTGAAAAAAGAAAAGAAAAATTAATTTCCGGTTTTGATGACCTTAAGAAAAAATTGGAAGCATTATCTATTTCTATTCCGGTTAAAGTCGGGGAATACGAAAAAATGTTTGGTTCTATAACTTCAATGGATATTGCCGAAAAATTAAAGGAACTTGATTTTAACGTTGACAGAAAAACAATTATGCTTGCCGAGCCCATTAAAGACCTTGGAATGCACAGTGTAAAAATAAAACTACATTCGGAAGTAATTGCCGAACTTCATGTAAATGTCATTCCTGAAGTTTAATTTTTATTTGGTAAATTTGTTTTAATGAGAAAAAAAACCTCCATACAGGATAATGCTGCGGGAAGCTTCGGTAGTCCGGATTCTATCGGATTACTGATGCCTCCAAGGTCTATAGATGCGGAACGTGCTTTAATATCCTCTATAATAATTGACAATTCTCAGGTAAATTCGGCCATTCAATTAGTTGCTCCGGAAGATTTTTACGATATTGTCAATTATAAAGCCTTTAAGGCGATTACTATATTGACGGAAAAAGGGGAACCTATCGATATTGTTACCCTTAACAATGTTTTGTCCGGAGGTCTGCTTAATGAAAGCGAAGGTCGCCGAAAATCTTATTCGAATAAAAAGGACTCGTCAGCTTTCAGTAATTTGCTGCCTGACGCTATTGATATGCAATCACAGGACCTGTCGTCTTTTGATTGGGCTGAATATTTGACGGGTCTTATGGAATTGCCTGCCGGTCTGTTGAATGTCGACCAGTATGCTAAAATTGTTAAAGAAAAATCTATATTGAGACGGTTAATAGCTGCTGCTCATAAAATTCAGAGAAAATGTTATGAACAAAAAGATTTATTAGAAGATGTTCTTGATTTTACCGAGAAAACTGTATTTGACGTTACCGAAAAAAATACAACCAAGTCATATTACGAGATGTATCCGTTAGTTCTTGACTATTTTAAGAAATTAACCTCAAAAACTGACGATAAGGATATAAGCGGTGTTCATAGCGGCTTTAGGGAGTTAGATGCTATGACAAACGGATTCCAGCCCTCAGATCTGATTATTATTGCGGGGAGACCTTCTATGGGTAAAACTGCATTTGCTTTATCTATAGCAAAGAATGTATCGGCAGGATTTAAAATTCCTATGGCTTTTTTTTCTCTTGAAATGTCAAAAGAACAGTTGGTTACAAGACTTATCTCTCAGGTTTCCAGAATAGACTCTTCGCAGCTAAGACGCGGAAAACTTCACAATCCCGACATTGAAAGACTTCAGCGCGCCATGGCTATCTTGGAAAATGTCCCTATTTATATTGATGATAGCGCAGGTATTTCCGTTATGGAACTAAGAGCCAAAACAAGACGGTTAAAAATGGAAAAAAATATCGGGCTTGTTGTAGTCGATTATCTTCAGCTTATGAAAGCTCCTTCCCATATAGAATCGAGAGAACAGGCAATAGCTGATATTTCCCGTTCTATGAAAGCCCTTGCAAAAGAACTTAAAATACCTATAATTGCGCTGTCTCAATTAAACCGGCTTGTAGAATCCCGCTCAGACAGAAGACCTCAACTGGCTGATTTAAGAGAATCCGGAGCTATAGAACAGGATGCTGATGTAATATTGTTTATTTATCGTGAAGATGTATATAAAAAAGATACGGACAAAAAAGGCGTTGCAGAAATAATAATAGGAAAACAGAGAAACGGTCCAACAGGAATAGTAAATTTAACCTATGTTGACAGAATTACATCTTTTGAAAATCCTTCCAATGAAGTTTCTGAAAATTTTTGAAATTTCGTTAATAATTTTAATTTTAAATTGTATTATAATTTTTTAATTTTTACATTATCTTTAATTCTTTATAAATTTTTTTAATGAAACTTATTTATGACTAAATTATTATTTCTATAAAACTGTTTTATATTTATATTAAATATATATTAAATATTAAAAATTAATTTCCTTACTCAATTAATAATCCGATTACTAATTTTCGAATTACTCAAATTTATTTAAAATATATAAATATTTCAGAACATCGTAATAAATTATAAAATATAACATTATTATATTTTATAATTTATTTTATTGACTTTATATTAAAAAAATGATATATTTCAAACATGCTTTATTAAGCAGTTTATAATTACGTTATATAATTTAGATTATAAAGTTTTTAGACACATTTTATATATATATTGTGTGTGGATATGATGTAACTATGTTATGCAGTACGCCGCCGCGTTTTTTAATTATTTAAAATTAAAATCCCTTTTGCGTTATCATATTTAAACATTAAACATAAAACATAAAATTGGAAAATCATGAAAAAAAAAATTAATTCATTTGCTAATAATCTGCGGCCGTTAAAACAGATGAATAAACCTAGCGATATCATAAAACAGTTTACTCCTAACTGGTTTACTATGAATATGGGAACGGGCATTCTGTCGCTTATGCTAGCGGCGTTTCCTTATCCTGTACCGGGTCTTCAGATTGCAGCGGAAACGTTATGGGTAATTAATATTATTCTTTTTATAATATTCAGTATTTTATTTATAAGCAGATTTACATTTTATTTTGATTCGGCAAAAAAACTATTGACCCATCCCATTCAATCCATGTTCCTTGGAGCTATTCCTATGGGTCTGGTAACAATTATAAACGGTTTTTTAATTTTTGATGCGCCCAAAGGAGTAAATATTGCTTTAAACCTATGGTGGTTTGACGCCTTTATTTCAGTAGTAATAGGTTTGTTAGTACCTTTCTATATGTTTACGAATCAAAGACACAGTATAGAAGATATGACGGCTATTTGGCTGCTGCCGATAGTTCCCGCAGAGGTTGCTGCGGCATCGGCGGGGTTTCTTGCGCAGCATGTTGCACCCGCTTTAGCGAGACATATCGTGATTTTAGGTTACGCATTGTGGGCATTTTCCGTACCGTTAGCCTTCGGCGTTCTTGTTATTTTATTTTTACGCCTTGCATGGCACAAACTGCCGCATAGAGATATGGCTGTGTCAACGTGGCTTACTTTAGGACCTATAGGCACAGGCAGCATGGGATTGCTTCTTTTAGGCGGCGATGCGCCGCGTGCGTTCATCGGAACTAAACTTTATGTTTATGCGAAAGAAGCTTATGCTTTTGGACCGATAGGGGGTTTGGTTATCTGGGGGTTTGGATTTTGGTGGCTTGTCATGGCAATACTGCTGACATTCAGGTATATGAAAGAGGATTTGCCTTTCAATATGGGCTGGTGGGGGTTTACATTCCCTCTTGGGGTATACACCGCCGCTACTATTATCCTGTATAGAGTAACCGACCTTGAATTGTTCAGGGTTGCCGGTGCTGTTTTTGTTGCGATGCTGGCAATGTTCTGGACCGTCGTAACTACAAAAACGCTGCACGGCATGTGGCATGGATATCTGTTTAAAGCCCCGTGTCTATCGACTGAAACAGGATTGCCGGATGAATCAAAAGATTGCGCATGATATATAAAATTTATTATAAAAATCTAATCAAAATGGGGGATAGAATGAAAAAGACTGCAATGGAACATCAAAGTTTCTTAAAAATTTTACTATTTTTTATTTTAGTAATTTCATCAAGTATGTTTGTAAAATTAAGTCTTGTACGCAGGGCGTTTGCAGACCCTGACGGGGCTGGAAATAATTTTTTTTATAAAGGTTCTTTTGCGTTCGGAACTCCGCCCGCAAACAAATTTATAACATATCAGATGATGACATATGAAGCTTTCGGTTCGGTATTTACAAATACAGGCTCCGTTAAAAATCTGCCTGCCAGTGTCACGAGATACGTTTATCTGCCGGAATTTATATGGACAAACAGCCTGCTTAATTCAAATGCGACTAATCTGTTTGAAGTTATAGTCCCTTTTGGGCAGGCGACCCAGCATCTCAGTAATCCGTCATCACAGTATGAAAATTCAAGCACAGGATTAGGCGATATTTTAGTTTATGAAGGGGTATCCAGTAAAACATATTCAGACGGAAATTTATCGGCAAATATTTTTCCGCAGGTTAGTTTTACGGTTCCGGCAGGCAGCTGGAATAACGATTCTACTGTAAACTTAGGCGGGGATGAATGGCAGATAATGCCCACACTAACCGGAGAATTTGCGTATAATTTGCCGTCGAACATGGCATTAAAGTTAGATTATGCAATCGGTTACAGTTACAACGAGGGGCATTCTGCAATTAATATGGCAGAGGTTAAAAGCGGCGGAGCAAGTATTACAAATCCGGGAAATAATTTCTTTGCCGATATTTTTCTAAATTATTATATAACGCCTGCTTTGGATATTTATAATGAAACTTCTTATGTGAATCAGGGTGCTAATAATGGATATTCTGGAAAAAACGCGCCTGTATATATGCAGATAAATAACGGCTATAAAGATGTTGCGTCCGGCTTCGGTATTGACTATCATATAAAAAATGTTATGTTAGACGCTCGTGTTCTTAGAGATTTGCATGGCGATAACGGTCCTGACGGATTTTACAGTCAGGTTGGTTTAATAATGACGTTCTGATATAGCTACAACATTCGGTCAATATCAATTGATATTGACCGTTATACCGTTATATATTGGTCTATTCAATATGATTATTTTGAAAAGAAGCAAAGGAAGAAAATAAAAGAAGCAAAAAAGAAGCATAACTGCTAAAATTGATAAAAATTATGATTATGTAATATGTATTATCAGTTTTGCCTTTAGGAGGGAGTATGGTCTATATATTGCATCCTTTAAAAAAATATATAGCAATCATACTTAAGAATATCGAACATGAACGTAAAAGATGATAATAAACCGTCAGTTTATTGTCATCTTTTTTATATTTGTATCATTAGCCTATTTAATATAGTAATCAAAATAAATTATACAGATAACACCGCAATCAGCAGATGAAATTAATTGAATAAAATTAAAATTTTAGTATGTTTGCTGCACATACAGAGCGCATATATATAACATAATATATATATAACATAGATAGATATGACTTCGGTCAAATAATGAATTAAACGGTTTAAAACGTGAACTTATTGACGTCGCCTAACAATTTTTCCAGTTCTTCGCTGTCTATATCGACGCCGTCGCTATTATTATCTGCTTGACTTTTATTACTGCTGTCAGCTTCATTTTTTAGGGCTTTATCAGATTCTGTGCGGGGAATATGGACTTCGGCAGCATCGTTAGTGTTATGCCCGTCTTCAATTTTTTTTTCAGTTATATTCTCATTCCTATCTTGCATATTATCCGACGTCGGTAAATTATTATTTATTTTATTATTTTCCTGCGCTTTTTCTTTTGTTTCAGTGTAGGATGTGTGGGATGATGCGCCATTTTCGTTTTCTTTATCATCGTTTATTTTAGAGCGATTCTTATCGGTCTTTAAGGCGTCTGCAAGATTATCTACAATTTTTTTATCTTTAACGGACAAAGATAATTCAAGTTTTTTAGATTCTTCTACGTTAACCAGATCAATATTTGTAGAAAGCAGATTTTTCATAGAATTTAGTATCAGAACTCTTTTATTTAAGAGTTCATTTGCGCTGAGGTATATTTCAGAATATTTAGCGTACGCCTCATCGGTAATTCTTTTGGCTTCCATGATTGCATTATTTTTTATTGACTCGGCTTCGCTTTTGGCGGCTGTTTTAATTTCGTCGCCTATAGACCTTACCATTAATACGGCGTCGCTTATCATTTTGTCTTTTTCTTTAAATTCTTTAATTTCTTGATTTTTTTTTACAATTTCTTCTTTGAGATTATAAAATTCGCCGTAAAGTTTTTCCAAGTCTTTGGCTATCAATTCTAAAAAATTATCAACCTCTGTAGTGTCATAGCCTTTAAGTCTGCGTGAAAATTTCTGAGATTTAATCTCCAATGGTGAAAGTTCCATATATAAAATGCTCCTTATCTGAATAAATTATTATCTTAATAATTATTTTAATTAGATATATATAAAATGTCAAATTTATAATTTTAATTTATAATTTTAAATATTGAAATTGAATAAGCTTAAGTTAAATTTTCATGCTGATTAAATAGCTTACCAAGTCATTCTGTAAATAGGCAAGAAGCATTTGCAATATATAAATTGCAAAAATAACAATTATAGGTGATAAATCTATTCCGATATTGCCGATAGGAATTACCGCCCTTACCTTTCGGAGGACAGGTTCGGTTATATCGTTAAGAAATCTTATAATAGGATTATACGGGTCGGGATTAACCCAAGAAACTAATGCCTTGATAATTATTATCCACATATAAGCCTGAAGAATTATGTTTATAATATTAAAAATAAAAAAAACTAGATTCAATGAAAATCCCATTAATATTCTCCCGCTGATTTAATTGTTAATCATTGTTAATGAATTATTTATTTTAATTATTTATTTTAATTATTATTGACATTACGCCTTTTGCTATAATTTAATTTTTTGTCATTTTTCTGCTATTTTTTTTAACTAATTGAATTTCTATCGGCATTATATCTGTAATTAATTATATCACACGGGCATTATAAATTATAATATAATGTGATAATATAGTATAATTATACGATAAATTATAGCAGTAATAGAAATTTTATTGCATATTGGCTAATGTGAAGAATTAATAATAAATAAATAAGTCTTTGTCTCTAATTAAAAAACTGATTAAAAAATGAGCATAAACAAAGAAAAAATTGCTGAAATATTTGAAAAAATTTCTGAATTGCTTGAAATTAAAGGCGATAATCTTTTTAAGATAAGGGCATATTTAAACGCATCACGTGTTATAAGCCAATTTCCCGGAAATATTGAAGATGCAGTTTTGAAAGGCGAAATGTCAAAAATTCCCGGAATAGGCAAAGATATTGCCTCTAAAATTGAAGAATTAGTTAAAACAGGACGGCTGATTTATTATGAAGAGCTAAAAAAATCTGTGCCTGAAGGTATTTTTGAATTGTTAAAATTAAGAGGACTCGGTCCAAAAAAAACTAAGATTTTATATGAAAAATTAGGAATAAAAAATATTGCGGATTTAAAAACGGCGCTTGAAGATAAAAAATTACTCTATCTCGATGGATTTGGAGAAAAAACCGTAAGCAATTTAACCGAATCTATAAAAGAATATAATAACTTTAAAGAAAGATATTTGTATCCAGAAGCGCAGCTGGAAGCAGGTCTGATTATTTCATATTTATTAGAAGCAGCCGGCAGTTTAATATCAAACATTGAAATAGCCGGTTCATTAAGAAGGAAATTGGAAACAGTAGGCGATATAGATATCGTAATTGCATCAAAATCTTCGGCAATAGCGGAAGTCTTTTTAAAATACGATAAAATAGCGCATATTGAATCTAACGGAGATACAAAAATAAGCATTGTACTGGAAAACGGTATGCGTGTTGATTTAAGGATAGTACCGCCGGAAGATTATATATACGCCCTGCATCATTTTACAGGTTCAAAACTTCACAATGAAGAATTGAGAAGCCGTGAAAAAAAACACGGTTATAAAATAAATGAATATGGAATTTACAAGACGGAATATAATAAAATAATAGTTGCAGATGAAAAAGATTTTTATAATGTTTTTAATATGCAGTTTATTCCGCCTGAACTGAGAGAGGGCGCAGGAGAGATAGAAGAGGCTCTGAAGCACGATATTCCCGAGCTGATAAACATTAAAGATATAAGAGGTGTATTTCACGTACACACATCCTATACCGATGGGAAAGAAAGTTTGGAAGAAATGGTTAAAACTGCTTTAGAACTGGGTTTTGAGTATATAGGCATAACCGACCATTCAGTTTCCGCGCCCTATGCTCACGGGCTCAGTGCCGATGAATTAAATTCTGAAATTGAACATATCGACAGACTGAATAAACAATATGAAGGAAAAATTACAATACTAAAAGGAATTGAATCCGATATTTTAGAAAACGGCGACCTTGATTATGGAAACGAGACGCTTTCTAAGTTAGATTTTGTGATAGCTTCGGTACATTCCAGATTCAATATGCATAAAGAAGATATGACCGCAAGAATAATGAAGGCAATAAAAAATCCTTACACGACTATGCTCGGGCATTTAACGGGAAGGCTGCTTCTGGAAAGAAAAGAATATGAGGTTAATATTTCCGCTGTTATAGATACTCTAAGCGAATACAAAACGATAGTTGAACTCAATGCAAATCCTAAAAGGCTTGATATTGACTGGCGATACATTAAAGAAGCAATTTCTAAATCGGTTATGCTTTCAATTAACCCTGACGCGCATAATAAAAAAGGCTTTGATGTTATAGAATATGGCGTAAACGCAGCCAGAAAGGGGTGGACAACAAAGAATGATGTATTAAATACTTACGGTATAAACGAAGTTTTAAATAAGATTAAAACAATAAGAGAGTATAAATTGAATAAATCTGTTTAATCAAAAAAACAATAAACAATATTAATAAAATAAACAATATTGATAAAATAAACAATAAACCAATAAAAGTTAATAAAACAAACAATAACAACAGTTATTTTAAATAGATAAGAATATGAAAAAAATTTTATCGGTTGCAGGATACGACGGTTCAGGCGGTGCAGGAATTACGTCTGATGCGAAAATTTTTTCAAAATTGAATATATTGGGGTTGTCGGCAATAAGTGTGCTTACTGCTCAAAATCCGGATAATATATATAAAATTACCGCTGTCGACGACGATTTTTTTGATTATGAACTTAAAGCGATATTCGATTATTTTAAGATTGATTCCGTTAAAATAGGGCTTATCGGAAGCGAACGGCAAAGCGTCGTTTTAGCCGGCTATATCAAAAAGTATAACGTAAAAGATGTTATTTTAGACCCTGTATTTGTATCTACTTCAGGTGTAAGATTAGGGGATACCGGAGCAGGCGGTAGCAGAAATAAGAGCGGCTTTAACGGCGGCAATTTCGATGCAGGTTATTTAGAACATTTATTGAATATTGCAACAGTTATTACGCCTAATATTAACGAGGCAGAAATCATTTCTGGTCTAGAAATCAAAAATCTTGACTGCATGAAAGATGCAGCAGCTGCTATAAAAAAGCAATATCGCCGCATTAAAAATATAATAATAAAAGGTTCGCATTTACGAGGCTCTCACTCTCAGTATGGCGGTATAACGATAGATGATGCCGATTACAATAATGAAAACCGCTGCATTAATAATGCTGTACGAAGCGGTTATTGCGCGGGAGACGAAGAGATAACAGATTTGTTATTAACTGAAAGCAATGAGTTCGCATCATACAAAAAAAGGCGTATTATTACAGACAAGCAGATTCACGGAACAGGATGCGCATTTTCCGCAATGATGGCGGCTCTTTTGACTAAAGGAATCAACCCTTATGATGCTTTAAATAAAACGGAAATATTTGTCGAAAAATTAATAAATAATTGTAAAACCATACCTGATAATTCAGAAAACAAAAAAATTTATATAACGGCAAATATTTGAGTATACTACCTGACTGCAATGTTTATGTTTATACAGGATAAGGTTTTAAAAAGTATAATTTTAAAATGATAATAATATTTCTAAGTATTGTTATTGTTTGTCTATAATATTTATCCTGCTATTTTTTGTAGCAGTTTATTTAATTTGCCGATTGGCTGGTATCCCCTTATAGTTTTTACTAACTCCAGACCTTTATATATAAATAATGTTGGAGTTCCTGTGACGCCGAGCATTGTTCCTTTTTTTATGTTTTGCTTTATGAGACTGACGGTTACGTTATGCTTCACGCATGACTGCTCTTTTTTCATATTCAGCAGTCCTTTATCATTTTTTTTCAAAAAATAATAAATATCGCCTATTGTGCTCCATTTTGACTGATATTTATAAAGCAGGTTTCTTATTTTAAGATATTTATTATTATGTTTTGTGCTCTGCAAGGCTGAACAGTCAGCATACTTAGCTGCTTTGAAAGCGAAAGGGTGAATGAGCGTTAAAGGAAAATCTCTATAGATAAGATATACCTTTCCGGTATTAATATAATTTTTTATTAAATACGGCAGGTCTAATTCTTCAAATTTCCTGCACCAGTAACATTGAAAATCGGTATAGGCAACAATGGTAACATTTGCATCAGGATTACCCTGAACCCTTTGAGCATTCACAAGATGTGCGATTGTTCTCTGCGTTAAATTTGTATGAGCCGAAGCTGTCGAAACATTTATAAAAAGCAGCAGCAGCATGCAGGATATGATAATGAAGAGCTGGTAAATTATTAATTGAATATTATTTCTTGCGGGATCAGCAAGTATTAAATAATGTGCATCGCCGTTAGCCAGACGATTTTTTGTTCTTAATCCGATATTTTTATCGCTGCATATATCGTTTAGCAGATAATTATGTTTCATCTTGACCACCTTTTTAATCTTAATTTAATTTTAAGGAGTTTGATTTGAATGTTAACAAGGTATAATTAACGCCTTTGACATACTCCACATTGCTAAAGCACGGGATTTACGGCAACCGGCGGTAAATATATAATTTTAATACAATATACTAATTAATGTATAATAAATAATATATTATATAAATAATATATATTGAGTTATATATTATAATAAATACTATAATTTGTCAATCAGCATTGAATACAGCAAAGGAAGCATTATTTCATGGTGTCCGGTAAGGGAAAAAAATCTTCCTCCCTGCTGAGTAGGTCTTCTAAGTACGTTAACATTCGGTCTGTAATGTTGTATAAAATCCATATTAGCCGTAACGATATTATTAACCGCAAATCCGAGATTTCTTGAAAGCGTCAATGCTTTAAGAAAAATTTCAGGCATAGTTACGGCGGAACCGATATTTAAATACACTCCTCCGTCAAGCTTAGAAACTATAGATGTAAATTTTTTAAAATCTATAAGGCTTGATTTTCCGATTGCTTCGCCGTTTGCAGAAGGATGCATATGTATAATATCCGCTCCGATAGTCACGTGAACCGTGACAGGTACGCCAAGCTCATATGCTCTTGCTATAATACTTAAATTTTTATTTTTAAAATCAGAATTATAAATAAACCTGCCTATGCTTTCGCCTATGCCTTTATTTTCCGCAGCGCCTTCACTGATAGCATTATTAAGCAATTCCGCAGTATCTTTTGCCATACCGAACAAGCCGCTGTCTATTTCAGCCGATACATCTTCCGATGTCTTCCCGCTATAACTTATCTCAAAATCATGTATAATTCCTGCTCCGTTCAATGCTATGCTGTTAACGAGACCAATTTCCATTAAATGGATTAGTATTGGAGCAAGCCCTACTTTTATCACGTGAGCGCCCATACCGACGGCAATGAAAGAACCTTTTCTGTGCCGGGCTATTATTTCTTCTGAAAGCTCTTTAATATCGCTTGCGGCTAAATAATCAGGCAATATCTTAATAAAATCATTAAAAGAACCGCCTTTGTTAAATCTTTTAGCAAAAGAATTGATATTTACTTTAGACGGTCTATCTTTAAGCAGGTAAGTTTTTATTTTTCCGTTGTCGATCGGGGTTATATTCATTTGTCCGTCATAATTTTACAAAATGCGTTTTATCTGCTCCGCATACCGGACATACCCAATCGTCAGGCAGGTCTTTAAAAGCGGTACCCTGTTCAACGCCCCCTATACTGTCCCCGTTTTCAGGGTCGTAAATATATCCGCAAACCTCGCACTGGTATTTATCCATCTAATAATCTCCATTTAATTGAATTAAATTAAATTTAATAATATAAATTAAATAATATTTAAAATTTAAATAATATCAAACTGAACTATATGCCTTAACCCTGCGATAGAAAATATCATATAACGCAAACTATTTCTTGTCTTTAAGCTGAACAAAATGTGTTTTGTCAACAAGACAGATAGGACAAACCCAGTCATCCGGTATGTCTTCAAAAGGAGTACCCGGCGGAATGCCGCCTTCAGGATCTCCTTTTGCAGGATCGTAAATGTACGGGCACGCCTGACATATGTATTTAGCGCCGTTTTCGTCTATATTTTCATTATCGTTTTTATTAGTGCTCAATTTATATTCACCTCTTTCTTTTTTGTATTACAATTTTGCAGCCGTCATATTTTATTGCTGATTCTACCGTATTATAATCCGTATCGCAACTCAACAATATTGTTTGGCACCATGCACTTTAAAATATATTATATATATTTATATTTTATCAGATAAAAGGATAAATTAGAAATAAAATTTTTAATTTATATTCTTAACCCAACTTCACCATAATTATCAGCAACACATTGATATTACTATATTTATGAGGCAATAGAAATGTCTATGCGGACTGCAAAATAAAAAATAAAATATAATAATATCAATGGGTTATAAGGAAAAGGTGTCAGATTTTATTTTTTTGCGTATGGAGTAGTTTAATTAACAAAGAAAATATTTGCAAAAAAATTAATCTGACATCTTTTCCGAACAGATGATTTTCTATTGCAGGATTAAAGTAAATATTCACATTTGCATAATTAATTTTAAATTGAGTTTATTAAATTATTAACTTTTATTTTTTGTGTTTTTTGTATAAAATAGCATAATTATATATAAATAAAATAATACAACTTTAAAATCGGAAAACTTAGCGTAAAATGACGGAAACAGCTGAATCATCAGGTAATATTTTTAAATTTAATTTAGTTCTTATTGTTTATCTTATCATAATAAATAAAGAATTAATTGAAAACTTAGGCTCCGATAAAGATGAAAATGCCGCCAAAGATAAAGAAAATAAAAACAGTATATATTTTAATACAAATATTGATTTAAGCAAGATTGATACCGCCGAAATCGAAAAACTCATTAAGCTGCCGCCGGATGCGTCTTACGGTGATTATTGCATTCCTTCATATTATTTAAAACAGAACGGTTTCAAAGGAGAGCCCGAAGCTCTTGCAAATAAAATAGTCGATTTCATATATTCATATATAATTAACCTGCCTGACAATAATGCAGCAGAAATAGATAAAATTACAAATAATAATAATAATGATAATAATAATGACAATGATAATAATGATATATTAAAAAATTTTAAGCAATATTTTGTTTCCGCCGATGCTAAAGGGGCATATATTAATTTTTATGTTAACAAACAGAAATTTGCCAATTATATTATTACAGAAATATTAGCCGAAAAAAATAATTACGGCAGAAACTATTCAGGGAAAGGCAAAACGGTAATAATAGATTTTTCTTCTCCAAATATAGCAAAACCTTTCGGCGTAGGACATTTAAGGTCGACCGTCATAGGTATGAGTCTCGCGCGTATTTATGATTTTTGCGGGTACAAGACTGTAAAAATAAACTATCTTGGAGACTTTGGAACGCAATTCGGAAAGCTGATAACCGCATTCTGCCGTTTCAGAAATGCTAATCTTGATTTAACTGAATTTAAAAACGACCCCATAAAGTTTTTATATAAATTGTATGTAAAATTTCATTCTGAATCGGAAAATAACCCTGAGCTTGATGATGAAGCAAGGCTCAGATTTAAAAAACTTGAGCAATCAATTATTGGAATAGATGATGTATCTGAACTGTTTGACGATATTGCAGATGATTTAGACAACTATGATAATAATATCAATGGCGATGTTTATAACTTCTGCAATGACAATTTTAGAGAATATAGCGCTGAGGAGCGTAAATACGATAATACTAAAGAATATGAAGATAAAGACAGAGATGGAGATAAAGGTAGAGACGAATATAAAAGCAGAGATGAAGATAAAAATGAAACCGCCGGTAAAGAGATTTCCGGCGAATTATATTTATGGAAATTATTCAGAAAATTAAGCATAAAAGAATTTAAGCGCATTTATAATATAATCAATGTATCTTTTGATTTTTACGAAGGGGAGTCTCAAGCGTCAAAAATCGCCGTTAATCTTGTAAATATATTATTGGAAACAAAGATTGCGGAAAGAAGTATGGATGCCGTTATAATTCCTATGGAAAAAACACCTGCTTTAATCGCAAAAAGCGACGGAACAACGCTTTATCTTTCTCGCGATATTGCTACTGCTATGCTGAGATTTAAAAAGTTTAAATTTGATAAAATGCTGTATGTCGTGGGCTCAGAGCAGTCTCTCCATTTCAGCCAGTTGTTTAATATATTTAAAATTATTAAAAATAATAAACAGATTGAACAATATGATAGTATAAATTTAAATACGGCAATCGATTCTGATTTATTTTTTAGATATGCTTCCGAAATTTCAGGCAAACTGCATCATATAAAATTTGGCAGAATAATAGGAATGTCCACAAGAAAAGGCAATCTCGTATTTTTAGAAGACTATATTAATGAAGCTAAAGAAAAAGCGCTGCTGAAACTTAAGGCAGATAAACAATATACGTCAAACGTCAGCGCTGCCGATAAGTCGGAAAACGGTATGTCTATTGCTTCGTCTGATGTCAGTGCTAATGTCAGTACTGATGCCGATGCTGATATTGATGACATAGCGTTAAAAGTCGGCGTGGGAGCTGTAATATTTAACGACCTCAAGACACGGCGCAATGTTGATGTAAATTTTAATTGGGACAATGTACTTTCTTTCGAAGGGCAGACAGGTCCGTATTTGCAATATTCAGTCGCCAGAATAAATAGTCTTATTGAAAAGCTGAATAAAGAATATTCATTTAAAATTAAAATAGAAAATCCGTATACTTCTGAAACGTTTTCTAATATTATTGCAGATGCGGAAAAAAAAGATTTTTGCAGCATAAACGACCATGATTTTAATTTAGTATTTGAAATTGTTAAGCATCTGTCTTTGTTTGAAGATATAATAAAAGATGCGGCATCTCATGATGAGCCATCCGCAATAAGCTCATATTTATTAGATGTAGCCGCACTTTTTAACAGCTATTATCAAAATTATAAACTTATGAATCTTGAACCTGATTTTGTGTACAGCAGGATTATGTTTCTTATTTCGGTAAAAATAATTCTTGAGTCCGGTCTGAATTTATTATCTGTGCCTATTCTAAAAAAAATGTAAAAATAATATAAAAATAATATAAAAACGATACAATAATATAATAAAAATATAAAATAATATAATAAAAATATAAAAATAATATAATAAAAATGTCACAATGAGTTTGATAATTGACGATTTGACCGTAAAACTTTATACAGATTTTAAAAAAAAAGAATTCTTCAATGTTGCAGATTCCGTTTCATTCAGCGTTCAAAATGGAGAAATAATTGCCGTTGTGGGCGAATCCGGAAGCGGAAAGTCTTTTTTAGGCTTATCGCTAATGAGGCTTAATCCTCCTTACATATCCGAGATTTCATCAGGCAGTATATCAATATCAGATTCGGGCGGTTTTGAAAAAGTTGATATTGTAAAATTAAAAGAGAATCAATTAAGCGGTGTAAGAGGGCGTTTAATTTCAATGATTTTTCAAGACCCCAATGTTTCGTTAAATCCTGTTATAAAAGTAGGAGATCAAATCATTGAAGCAATTTTAGCGCATAAAAAAATGAAAAAAAAAGATGCCTGCGACATTGCGATACATTATCTTGAACTTATGAGGATTGACGGAAAAGCCCGTTTTAATTCTTATCCTCATGAACTGTCGGGAGGAATGAGGCAGAGAGTTATGATTGCAATGGCAATGGTGCTTGAGCCGGCTGTGCTTGTCGCCGATGAACCGACGACAGCATTAGACGTAAAAACTTCGCTTCAGGTTCTTGCCCTGATTGAAAAAATGCGGTTCGAAAAAAATGTCAGCGTATTATTTATAACGCACGATTTAAGCATTGCAAGAAATATTTCTGATAAAACGATAGTATTTTACGCAGGACAAATTATGGAATATGGCTTAACTGAAGATATAATAAATAATCCGGCGCATCCGTATTCAATATCTTTAACGAAATCAGTTCCAGGTTTATCAAAAGATTATGCTCCGCGTGAAAGACTTTTTGTAATTCCTGGTTCATTGAGCCAGAGTGATTTTAAATCGGGAAAATGCCGGTTTTACAGCAGATGTTTTAAAAAGACCGAAAGATGTTTAAATGAAATTCCGCTGTTAAAATTAGGCAGTGGGAGATTTGCAAGATGCGTAAATATATAATAAAAGAATTGCATAGCTAATTATTAAATTATATTTAGCTATGCAATTGCAATATATCTATATTGTATTTAATCCTGCAATAGAAAGTTACTCGGAAAAGGTGTCTGACACCTTTTCTTTTCTTTCTTATATAGCTAATTATTACATTATAATTAACTATATAATTGCAATATATCTATATTGTATCTATATTATATTATATCTATATTATAATTATAATAATATAACTCTATAACTCTACAACTATATAATTCTATAACTCTATTTTATGGATAACGGCAAGGATTCTGAGGTGTTAAGCATCAATAAGCTGAGTAAACATTATTCCGGCTATAGTTCGTTATTTAATTTTAAAAAAAATATTATAAAAGCTGTAGACAATGTCTCTTTTAAGGTTTACAAAGGCGATATTTTTTCAATTGTCGGCGAAACAGGGTGCGGGAAATCGACATTGTCAAAATTAATTTTAGGACTTACAAACAGGTCTTCCGGTGAAATTTTTTATAAAGGCAATATATTAAATTATAATTTAAAAAAATTAGATTTGAGAAAAAAAATTCAGATAGTGTTCCAAGACCCGTATTCTTCGCTAAATCCCAAAAAAAAGATTTATAAAATTGTATCGTTGCCGGCAATAAAAAATAAAATCATTAAAAAAAAAGATGCTCTGCAATATTCAATGCAGATGCTTAAAAAAGTAGGGTTAGATGAAAATTATGTTTTCAAATTTCCGCATGAGTTATCAGGAGGGCAGCGGCAGAGAATATCTATAGCAAGAAGTTTATCGGTTAATCCCGAACTTCTTGTGCTCGATGAGCCGGTGTCAGCTCTTGACGTTTCTGTTTCAGCTCAGATATTAAATCTGCTTTTAGATTTACATGAAAAAAATAATCTTACTTATATATTTATAACCCACGATTTAAGATTAGTGAGACATATGGCTGATAAAGTCTGTGTCATGTACGGCGGAAAAATCATGGAAATATCCCCTGTAGATAAATTTTTCGACGGTCCTCTGCATCCCTATTCAAAAGTCTTATTAGAATCGATTCTGGCATACGGTCCAAAAAATATATTGCAATTTGCTGATGCCGGAAATATTAATGTAAACAATATAAACGCAGGAATTGAAAAAAATAGCCGAGGCTGCGTATATTATAAGTTATGCGGCAGAAGAGAAGACAAATGTGTTAATAATGAACCAGAGCTAAAAGAAAACGGAGATGTTCAGGTAAATTGTTTTTTTCCGTATTATTCTTCCGTATGATTATATGTCGTATCTTCGTCTAAAATTGCTATCGCATTAAAATTATCGGAATAGCTGTCGTTTAACTTCTCTTTTTCTTCTTTTTCTATTTTTGATTTACAGGCTATGCATAGATTAGAATAAGGAATAACCGACAATCTTTTTTTAGAAATAATTTCTCCGCATTCATCGCATATGCCATATGTTCCGTCTTCAATTTTAGAAATTGCGTTATCTATTTCTCTCAATTTGTTTCTTTCTCTATCGCCAAGCATATAAGACAATTCACGGTCTCTTTCATTTGAGGAAATATCGTATATATCTCCGCTTGGTTCAGTAGTGTCTTTAGAAGAACCCTCCTTAATGCTCATATCTATTTCTTTTAAAAGAGCTTTTCTCATTGCAATTAAATTTTGTTTTATTGCAGCGAGTTCTTCCGGCGTGAAATCAGGGTCGCCCGACTCGATTAAATCCGCAGCGTCTTCATGCAGCACGTCTATATTTTTAGCTTCTTTATTCGCAATTTTTTGTTCCGTCGTCATAATGTCTCCTTAATAATGTATTCTTAAATATTTTTTTAAACACAGCATTCGGCGTTTAGCAAAATTTAGATATTAAATTCACTGTATATATGATATTAAATTCACTGAACAAATAAGTATGTAATGCAGCTTTTAAATAAGCCGCATATATATATAATATTTGTAAATATAATTGTTTTGTATTATTATTGTATTATATTTTTAAAATTTAAAAAAAATTTTTGATTTAGTATATATTTATTAAAAAATAAAAGCAAGTTTTTTAGTTTTATTTAGATTAATTGATTTAATAAAAAAAATATATTTATTAAAAAATAAAATAAAAAATAAAAGCAAGTTTTTTAGAGTGAAATCTAAACATATCGATATTAATTATCAATAATGAGGCAGTTTTTAAATGATCGAATCTTATTATAATTTTGCGGACGGCGGCAGCGGAAAAGATAAAATTTATTTTAATGCGGAACGGGTTTTTGACGACTGCAGCTATAAAAAAAAGGAGCCTTCATTAAGAAATCCTTTTCAGATAGACAGGGATAGAATAATACATTCAAGTTCCTTTAGAAGATTAAGAAATAAAACGCAGGTTTTCGGGGTGTTCACTCTTGATTATTATAGAACCAGGCTTACCCATTCACTTGAAGTATCTCAGATAGCGCGTGCTATTGCTGCTAACATTAATAACAAACACGGACTGAATATCAGTCTTGATCTTATAGAAGCAATAGCCCTGGCCCATGATATAGGGCATCCGCCTTTCGGTCATCTCGGCGAAGAAATCATAAACTCTAAGCTATCTGAATTGACGGAAGGCAGATGCGGTTTTGAAGCTAACGGACAGAATATTAGAATACTTAATTTTCTGGAAAAAAAATTATACGACAATGGTAATGACGGAAAAATAAGACTGTGCGGACTTAATCCATGCCTTAAAACTATTGACGGAATACTTAAATATAAACTCCCCTTTAAATTTTCCGATAAAAAAAAACATTTTATATATGATTCAGACGAATTTATTTTAAGAAGGCTGCATGGAGACGAATTTATATATTTTATAAAAAATAATTATAATTTGTTAAACGCAAACAGCTCCGTTAAAGAATATTTCTTTGAATTGACGAGGAGCTTAGAGTGCCAGATTCTAAACGCGGCAGATGATATAGCCTATGCTACGCACGACCTTGAGGACGGAGTGGAATCCAAATTAGTCGATATTAACGGGTATAATAAAATAAAATTTGACGCTAATGAAAAAAATAAAAAAAGCATTGATGTTTTTTTCAGTAATTTAGGTAATATTTTTAAAATAAATACTACAAAAATGCCGCAGCTTGAAATAAAAATGAAATTAAAAGAATTTTTTTCAAATTATATATCAAAATTTATAGTTAATATCGATATAACCGAAAGAAAAGGAATTTTTAAATCTGCTAATTTCCTATCTAACAATAACATTTTTTTAAAATCTGCCGATAATAATTCAGAACTTTTTAATTTTTTTAATTTAATAGAAGACGGAATTCCGGGATTGGATACTGCAAACGATTATTCTTATAAGTACAGCGTCGTTGGGAAAAATAATATAAATGAAGAAATTCAAGCGTTAAAAACTATTTCATATAAATTGATAATGGAGAATCGAAATATTTTATTTAATAGAAATAAAGCCAAGCATATCTTAATCAAATTATTTGACAAATTTTCCTCAAGAGGAAACTATGAAGGCGAAGAAGATGAGACTCTGAAACTTTATCCGGATGATTTTCAGGAACTTTATAATAACGGTTTTTACGATGAATACAACGAAGACAAATTATACAAAATATGTGCGGATTATATAAGCGGGATGACTGATTTATATGCTATGAAACTATATTCTTCTCTGTTTGAAACCGCTAATATATCGGATTTGTCACCGTTTTGATTTTATTTTGAATTAATAAGCATGGCGCTGCTGAGCAAATATTATAATTTATTATAATTGCATTTATTGTTTATCGCTGCATTCGGTTATTTCTTAGACAGTGCCTGAGACAAAAATAGTTTGTTTGGGCAGTTATTCTTATTAAATCTATTGTATTGACATTCTCCCATAGCTGACGCAAGCGGCTTTACTGTAATTGCCGGTAATTTTTTGCCGGCGTAATAAGGTCGTAGAAGCTCGCATCAGTCAGGAAACAATGAAGATTCGACAAGCTCGCATATAATATGTCCTATTGTTATGTGGTATTCTTGAATCCTTGGAGTATTTGAGGACGGCACCATTATTATATTGTCGCACATCTCCGCCATTTCGCCGCCGCCTTTTCCGGTAAAACCCAATGTTGCGATATTCATGTCTTTCGATATTTTCAATGCTTTTATTATATTTTTAGAATTTCCCGATGTAGATATACCTAAAAAAATATCTCCTTCTTTTGCGTTTGCTTCAAGCTGTCTTGAGAAAACTTCCGAAAAATCATAATCGTTTGCTATTGCAGTTAAGTTTGACGTATTGACGTTCAACGATTCTGCAGGCAGCGCCTTTCTTTCTTTATAAAATCTTGAGACTAATTCTGCGGTTATATGCTGAGAATCGGCTGCTGAGCCGCCGTTTCCGGCTATGAAAAGTTTACCGCCGTTTTTGTAACTTTCTATAATCACTTCTGCAAATTTTTGTATTTTATTTATAATATCGTTATTTTCTGAAATAAGACGATTTATTTCTTTCGATTCATTAAATCTTGAGCGAATGATTTTTTCCATTTTAAAATATCCGTATTTTAGTATATTGCGTGATTTTATTTGTTTTTGCCGATGTTTTTGTTTTTGCCTTGTTCTTATTTGTTTTTGCCGGCTTTTATGCCTGCTCTGCCTTGTTTTGCATTATCCTGTTTATTTTATTATTTTATTATTTTATTTTATTATTTACTGACTTTATGTGTAGAAACTATAATATAAACGCCTATTATAATGATAAATATACCTATCCATCTCTGAGCCGTTATTTTTTCGGACAGCATGACAGCCGCAAGCAATACTGTAAGGATAATTCCTATGCTGACAAAAGGATAGGCAGCCGAAAGGTCTATTTTTGACAATACGTTTATCCAGAAAAACATAGAAATAAGATAAGATATTATTCCGGATAAAACAAATATATTTAAGAACATATAAATAATTTTTATTGAAAACAAATTATTTATATGACCTACGCTTTCCATTCCGTACTTCATAAGAATCTGAGCCGAGACCCCCATAATAATAGAAATAAAAAGATTTAAATATACGGTATATCTTTTTGGCGTATTTTTTGGCGTATGCATTATTTCACTATTTTTTAGTTACGGGAGATTGCACCCCGTAGCCCTGCTTTGCGGCTAAATAACCCGTTGTTCCGGCTAATCCTCCTACAACTAAAAGGGCGCACCCTGTCAGAAAATTCATAACCATAATAATTATGAATACAACCAGCATTAATTTTATTTTTTTAAATTTACGCATATTAGATTTTTGCATATTAAATTTCCCCGGTTTTTGTTTATATTTTTTTGTCAGATAATGTTTTTATCAAACAACGTTATTTAATAATTGAAATTATACTACAAATCAAGTATAATGCAATGAATTTAATTTTGTAAATATAGTTAAAATTAAAAATAAATTAAAAATAAATAAATATACGATATAAAAAATCAATATTAAGGAAAAGGTGTCAGATCTTATTTTTTTGCATGTGGAATACTTCAATTAACAAAGAAAATATTTGCAAAAAAATTAATCTGACACCTTTTCCAAGTAGATAATTTTCTACTGCAGGATTAAGGTAAAATACGAAATATACCCATTAAAAAAATAGATATTATAAAAATACTAAAGGATTATAACATAATGACATGTAAAAAGCAAATCGGCAACAATGAAGACGATAGAAAAATTATTACAGGGATAACCGGCGCAGCCGATTCAACGAATACAATTACTGCTCGGAACGGATTGAATAATAACGATGGAGCCGGTTCGATCGGTGAAAAATATGCTTTGATATCTGTTTTTGATAAAACCGGAATAGACGAGCTTTCCATATATCTGAGTTCTGCCGGCTACACTATTATAGCAACAGGCAATACTTATAATTATCTGAAAAATATTGACGGTATAAAATTAAAAAAAATAGACGAAATAACTAATTTCCCTGAAATTTTAAGCGGCAGGGTCAAAACTCTTCACCCTGCAGTTTTCGGCGGCATTCTTTCCTTGAGGGAAGATAAAAATCATTTAAAGGATTTAACTGAAAATTCAATAAATTTTATTGATTTTGTCATCGTTAATCTCTATCCGTTCAAAGAAATGAAAGATAAAGATATAACTTTTGACGAAAAATTAGAATATATAGATATAGGCGGAGTTTCTCTGCTCAGGGCGGCGGCAAAAAATTTCAAATATGTTACCGTGCTATCTGATCCGTGTCAATATAAAAGAATTATCCCGTATATTAAAAAATGCAGTGCCGGAATTCCTTTAGATATAAAATTTGAACTGGCTGTTGAGGTTTTTAAACAAACAGCCGAATATGATAATGAAATTTTTTCTTTTTTAAATCTTAAATCCGACAATATAAACAAAAATTCGGATTACCCGTCTGATATCGAGAGTTTGTTAAATGCCGACAGTTTAGGCGTTCAGTTAAACAAAATCGACACATTAAGATACGGGGAAAATCCGCATCAAAAAGCATCATTTTATAATTATAATATCAATATTTTAAACAGCGGTATTGACCTTGGCAATGATAATAGCAATAAGAATAATAGCACCGATATGAGCGGCAATTTACCTTGCGCGGATAATTCAATTATGAGCGTCAGCGGAACAAACAAAAATTTTGAAAAATTATCCGGTAAAGCAATATCATATAATAATTTGCTTGATATAGACTCATGTTTAAACATTATAAGAGATTTTTATTTTTCAGGCGCAGATAAACAATATGATAAACAATATACAGATACAGAAACTAATACATCAACAGATATAACAAATAATGAGCATGAAAATAATGAGAATAAAAACAATAAAAACAGCGCGGAAGAATATTTTTCCGTAATAATAAAACATACTAATCCATGCGGCGCTGCAATAAGCAATATTTCATTAAAAGATGCATTTTTAAAGGCAAAAAAAGCCGATGAAATCTCTTCTTACGGCGGCATTATGGGTTTTAACAGAATTATTGACAAAGAAACAGCCACAGAAATTAAACCTATGTTTGTGGAGGTAATAATTGCGCCTGATTTTGAAGCAGACGCTCTGGATATATTAAAATCCAAAAAAAATACAATTATAATTAAGGTTTCCGAATATTTTATTTTGTCGTCTTCGGAGATTATTTTAAAATCCGCGGCAGGCGGCATTTTAATGCAGGAAAAAGATATTAGAACGGATAATATAATAAAATTTAAAACTGTTTCAGATATTAAACCGGATGAATATCAGTTTAATGATCTGCTCTTTGCATGGAAGATCGCAAAACATGTAAAATCCAACGCTATCGTATATGCAAAGGACGGTGTTACGCTCGGTATAGGAGCAGGACAGATGTCAAGAATAGACAGCGCAAAATTTGCTTATGAAAAGATGCTGTTTTCTTACGGCAAGAAAATTGAAAAATGTGTTATGGCGTCGGACGGATTTTTTCCATTTAAGGATTCAATAGAATATGCTAAAACGGTGGGCGTTTCCGCTATTATCGAACCGGGTGGCTCTATAAGGGATGAAGAGGTGATAGAGGAAGCCAATAAATCAGGTATTGCCCTTGTTTTTACCGGAATCAGACATTTTAAACACTAAATAATAATAGCGGCTATAATTTATTTTAATATTTTAATAACTAAATAACTAAATAATATAACTTAACAGCTAACATAATAGCAAATAAAACATGAAAATTCTTGTTATAGGTTCAGGCGGCAGAGAACATGCTATAATTTATTCTATTTTAAAATCCGGAAGAGATGTCGATATATATTGCGCACCCGGCAATGGCGGCATATCGGATAACGCTAAAATAGTAAATATTAAATATGACGATATTGACGGACTGCTTAATTTTTCTTTATCGGAAAAAATAGATTTAACGGTTGTCGGACCTGAAGTACCTCTTTCACTTGGAATAGCTGATAAATTTTTACATAACGGACTAAAAATATTCGGACCTGATAAAAAAGCTGCGCTTCTTGAATCTTCTAAGCAATTTACAAAAGAGTTTTTAAAAAGAAATAATATCAAAACCGCTGATTATCAGTCTTTTAATGATTTTGAAACCGCATATGCGTACGTTCAAAACAGGCTGCATCCTATTGTAATTAAAGCAAGCGGTCTTGCCGCCGGAAAAGGCGTGTTTATACCTCAGAATATTATTGAATCAAAAGATTATCTTGATTTGATTTTTAATAAAAAAATATTTGGTCAAAGCGGAGAAACGGTTGTTATAGAAGATTATTTAGAAGGTTTTGAATTATCTTATATGATCGCTTCGGACGGCAAAACTTATAAACCTCTAGCTACCAGCATGGATTATAAAAAAGCCTATGACGGAGATAAAGGCGAAAATACGGGCGGAATGGGCTCTATCTCTCCGCACCCTTTTTTATCTGCCGATTTGGAAGAAAAGATAAAAAAAAATATTATAGAACCCGTATTGTCGGCATTAAAAAATGAAGGAATTGTTTATAAAGGAATATTATATGCAGGATTAATGATTAAAGGCGATGATATTTATGTTTTAGAGTTTAATGTCAGATTTGGAGACCCTGAAACGCAATCTATTTTAATAAGATTAAAATCGGATATCGTCGGTTTATTTGAATCATGTATAAACGGAACTTTAGATGACTACAATCTTGAATTTGATGATAAGCGGGCGGTTTGTCTAGTTTTATCTTCAGCAGGCTATCCAGATAAATACGAAAAGGGTTTTGAAATATTATTCGGAGAATATGAAAAATATTTTCATTACGGCACCGATAATTTGAGCTATATAAATAAAAATAAAGATATTTATATATTTCATGCCGGAACAAAAAAAATAGGCAATAAATATTTTACCGACGGCGGAAGGGTTTTAAATATCTGTTCTAAGAACAAAGATTTGAAAACTGCTACAGATAATATTTATAGCGCGGCAGACGCTATTCAATTTAAAAATAAATATTACAGGCAGGATATCGGCATGATAAGTATCTTAAAAAGTTAACTTCTTATGTTAATTAAATAATTAAATAATTAAATAGCAAAATAACTGAATAATTAATTAACTAACCAATTAACTAACTAAAAAAGGAGGCGCCTTATAAACTTATGTCTTTCATTAGACTTTTATAAGCGTAAGTTTGGCGTAAAATGCTATGGAAAACAAGAAAGTGCTGATTGTTGTAGGTTCGCAAAATGATCTGCCCGTAATGGAAGGCGCAGCCGAAATTTTAAAAAAATTTGAAGTAGGTTATGAGGTCCATGTTTCTTCCGCTCATAGAAGCATAAAAAGAACGGTGATTCTTTTTGAGGAAGCAAAAGATAAAGGATTTAAAGTTATAATAGCTGCCGCTGGTATGAGTGCGCATTTGCCTGGTGTAGCTGCTGCGTGTACAATTTTGCCTGTAATAGGAGTTCCGGTTGATTCATCGTCGCTGCATGGGTTAGACAGCTTGCTTTCTATAGTTCAGATGCCTGGAGGAATTCCTGTTGCGGCAACGGCTATCGGTAAAAGCGGCGCAGTAAATGCAGCCTTGCTTGCAGTATCAATTTTATCATTAAATAGCGACGAACTTTCCGAAAAATTAAAAAATTATAGAAAAGAACTTACGGATAAGGTAATCGCGGCAGATAGCAATATAGATATGTAATTATTGTACATTAGGTATATTTTATTTATCTTATATATCATATAATGAATAATTATATCTAAGATAAAATTCTTAATCCTGTAATAGAAAATATTTATGCATTTCTTTGCTCGGTTAAGTAAAATATTAAGCAAAAGATTAATGAAAATAGTTTATAAATCATCAATGATTATAAAAATAATTATTATCCCATTATTATGAAAATTTTTGACTATCACAATATGACCAAAGCTGATTATAATGTTATCAAGAAACATTTGGATTCATCAAACCTTATAATTTATCCCACTGAGACTTCTTACGCTGTTGGAGCTAACGCTTTAGACGACGAGGCTGTAAAAAAAATATTTTTATTAAAAAAAAGGGATAATTTAAAACCGCTGCCTGTTGTTATCAAGAATCCGGCTATGCTTCTTAATATAGCATATATAAAAAAGGGTGAAGAAGATTTAATTTCTATATTCTGGCCCGGACCTCTTACCATATTATTTGAAGCTCGGACAGACAAAAAATATTTATTTCAATCAAATTCTAAATGCATAGGGGCTCGGGTATCTTCGCATATGTTTATAGAAGAACTATTTCAAGAAATAGATTATCCTATTATTTCTACGAGCGCAAATATATCTTCAAAAGAAAGTCTTAATGAGTTCAGCGAAAATGAACTAGATTGTATATTCGCCGATTATAATGACAAAGACGACGGTATAATTGCGATAGACGACGGAAAATTGGCGGGCGGGTGTTCTACAATACTCAAAATAGACGGCTGCACAAGAAAAATCAAGATTGTTAGGGCAGGGAATAATAATATTAAAGAAAGATTGTCCTGCTATATAAAAAATATTAATAATAACGCATAAATAATTTAAAAAATAACTATCTGATATCTGGAGAATGATAAATTGAAAAATTCGCGAAATATCTTAGGTATTATAGGCGGAAGCGGATTGTATAATATTGAAGGATTGAATAATATTAAAGAGGTTGCTGCAGATACCCCGTTCGGCGCGCCTTCCGACAATCTTATTTTTGGAGAAATTGACGGAAAACAGTTGGTATTTATACCAAGACACGGAAGAGGGCATAAAATTTTACCTTCTGAGATAAATTACGCGGCAAATATTTACGCTCTTAAAGCGGCAGGAGTCTCAAAGGTTATTTCCGTCAGCGCCGTGGGGAGTCTTAAAAAAGAAATAATTCCGGGCGATATGGTAATCGTTGACCAGTTTTTTGATTTTACTAAAAATAGAAAAAATACTTTTTTCGGAGACGGTATTGTAGCTCATGTTTCTATGGCGGAGCCGGTTTGTCCATGCCTAAGGAATATCGTTATTGATTCGTGCAAATCTTTGGGGATAAGATATCATTCCGAAGGAACGTATATTTGCATAGAAGGACCTCAATTTTCATCAAAAGCGGAGTCTTTATTTTTTAAAAACAGCGGATTTGATGTTATAGGTATGACAAATGCAACAGAGGCAAAGTTTGCCCGCGAAGCAAGTCTCTGCTATACCACGATTGCTATGGCGACGGATTATGACTGCTGGCACGAAGATGAAGAAAATGTTAATGCCGATATTATTATCAAAATTCTAAACGAAAATGCAGAAAAAGCAAAAAATATTATCAAGGAAGCTATTAAGCATATAGCTTATGGCGATAATGCCGGAAACGATAATATTAATAATAATATTAATGATATTGCTGATATTGATAATCGTAATGATAATGCCTATGCTAATATTAATAAGATACATTATTCAAATAATATAAACCCTGAAGGAAATATTTATAATGTTTGCTCCTGCTCATGTCCATCGTCTTTAGAGCATGCTGTTGTGACTGCTAAAAAAGACGTGCCGGAACAAATTTTAAAAAAACTTGCTATTTTTGAAATATATAAATAAAATAATTGCTGATTAATGGCATTCACTAATTAAATAATTAAAAAATATATATTATATAATTAATGGCATATACTAATTTAAATACTTAAAAAGTATATATTGTAATTAAGGGCATATAAATTAGTGTCTATCCCTAATTATCCCTGATTATTTCCAATTTATCTAATTTATTCTAATTTAAATAAAATAATTTTGAGGAAAATAAAAATATGGCTATAACTGTTATAGGTTCTGTTGCTATCGATAATATAGAAACACCTTTTGAAAAAAAACAAAATATACTGGGGGGTTCTGCATCTTTTTTTTCGGTTGCCTCTTCGTATCTTACGGATGTCAATGTCATTGCGGTAGTAGGAAGCGATTTTGACGATAAATATATAGATATTCTAAAAAGTAAAAACATAAACGTTGATAATATAATTAAAAAGCACGGTAAGACATTTCATTGGGAAGGAAAATACGATTATGATATGTCGGACCCTCAAACACTTAATACCGAACTGGGTGTTTTTTTAGATTTTAAACCTTCAGTCCCGCATATCTTTAAAAACGATGCGCTTTTTTTAGCTAATATTGACCCGGATATTCAGCTTGAAGTTTTAGAGCAAATGTCATCTCCTAAATTAATTGCGTTAGACACTATGAATTTCTGGATTGAAAAAAAGAAAGATAAATTGCTGCAGGCTATAAATAAATCTGATATATTTATCATAAATGAATCTGAAGCAAGATTGCTAACCGGCGAGGCTTCCATATTTTCTGCCGCTAAAAAAATTTTTAAATACGGCGCTAAGATAATTGTCCTTAAAAGAGGTTCTTACGGTGCTACTCTATTTACCGACGGGATGTTTTTTATGATTCCGGCATATCCTTTAGAGAATGTCGTAGACCCGACCGGAGCAGGCGATTCATTTGCCGGCGGATTTTTAGGATATATTGATAATACCGGTAATTTAAGCGATGAAAATTTAAAAAAAGCTCTTGTTTTTGGCAATATCATGGCATCATTTGCCGTTGAATCATTTAGCATTGATAAACTTCTTTCAATAGACGGAGATAAAATAAAAGATAGATTTTCTAAATTTAGGAATATGACATATTTTGAAAATATTTAAATTTATTTAACCTATAATAATTAATTGCATATGTTGCAAATGTTATATTATAATAACATTATATATTATAATTATAATATCTGATATCTTAATTATATTTCTTTATTTACTCTGACTTAGTTTAGTTTGGTTTAATTTCAGTTTGGTCTAATTTAATTTAATTTAATTCGGTATAGTCTAATTTAATTTAATTCGGTTTAGTTAAGTTAAAATTTTTTTAACACTTAACACTTAACACTTAACACTTAATGCTTAACTTAATTATGTCTCGCTTTTTTAAATTTAATTTAGATAAAAAATTTCTTATTAAAATAAGTTTTATTATTGCGCTAAGCATATTGTCTTCTTTTATGTTGTACGGATGCGGATTTTCTCAGGTCAGTAAGACGGATAAACTGAAGTCTGTCCTTTACTACAGAATCGGTTCGGGGTATTTCAACAGCGGCAATTATGTTAAAGCATTGCAAGACTTTATAAAAGCCAGAACGGTAAATCCGTATTCTGCTAAAAATTATAATGCAATGGGCACAGTCTATATGATGACCCATCGTCAAAATAAGGCTATAAAGTGTTTTAAAAAGGCAACTAGACTGAATAATAAATTTTCATATGCCTTTTATAATCTTGCAATGATTTATATAAAATTAAAAAAATATCATCTTGCTGCGGCAAATTTAAAAAAGGCTCTGCTGAATCCTTTTTATAATCAGCCTTATGAATCATATACACTACTTGGCAAAATATATATTATTCAGAACAAATTTAAAAAAGCCAAAAAATATCTTTTAATTTCCGAAGCGCTTAACAGGAAATATTTTTTGACTTACTATTACTTGGGAAGCTATTATTCAAAAAGAGGAAAGTTTCTTGAAGCTATAATTGATTATAAAAAAACATTGAAGATAGATGCCTATTTTGTGCCTGCTCAGTTTAAGGAAGGGGAAAATTATTTTAAACTCAAAAGATATAAAAAGGCTCGTGCTATATTTAGCAAAATTTATATTCAGAACAAACTTAATTCATTCGGCATTAAAGCGTCGGATTATCTTAAAAAATTAAAAAACTATTAATTGATTGTCATTACAGATATATGGAAGATGAAATTAATATAGAAACGGTCGGTAAATACATTAAGTCGGAACGGGAAAGGCATAATTTTACCCAGAACGATATTGCCCGCATAACAAAAATATCGCCGGCATATATTCAGGCGATAGAAGACGATAATTTTTTACCTTTCCCTTCTTCTTATACAATTAAGGGCTATATAAAATCAATTGCCGAAGCAATTAAAGCCGATGAATTTTATGCTATGAAGCTTTACGAATCGGCTAACAAAAATATTTCTGAAATTAAGCACGAAGATATTGTAAAACAAAAATTTGTAGAAGAGCATCAGAAATCAATAAAATTAAAGAAAAGATTATTTATATCAGCTGCAATTATTATTGTAATTATTTTCGGCATTATCGGGTTTATTAATATTCAAAAAGCAGTTAGAACAGATAATATTTCCTCCAAATTATTTTCTATATTTTCCGCAAAACATAAACATAAACTTGTCAATAAAAAAAAATCATTAAAAAGCAAGTATATTAAAAACAAATCTAATATCCATTATAAAGTAATACTTAAAGGCAAGGTTATCAGAAAAACATGGGTAGATGTTTCTATAGACGATTCAAGGCAAAAGCAGAGCATGCTATATCCCGGAACTGTTAAAATATGGAAAGCCAAAAAGAATTTGCATATCAAAATTGGGAATGCAGGCGGAATATTGCTAAGCTATAATGGAAAATATCTTGGAAAATTAGGCAAAAATAAAGAGGTGATAACTTTAAATTTTCCGAAACAAAAATAGATTATACTTTATTAAAATAGATACCTTAAAAGTTGTCAATTTAACTTTGTATTTATTGACAAATTTATATTTTAATAATATAATGTACAAATGTTTTACGCTTCATAAAATAAAGGTATTATCGGTATTTGTTTAATAAATATGCCATTGACGGTATTAACTTAATTCAATAAAATCAATAAAACTAAATGGAGGGTATTTAATTATGGCAACAGCATCAAACAAAACTCTTGACGCAAGCGGATTATCATGTCCGTTGCCTATTGTTAAAACGAAAAAAGAAATCGATTCAATGACTTCAGGTCAGGTTCTTGAAGTTATTTCTACCGACCCGGGTTCTAAAAATGATATGACGGCATGGTGCAAAAGAACAGGAAATGAGCTCTTAGAATCTGCAGAAGAAGGCGGAAAATTTAAATTTTATGTAAAAAAAGCATAAATTCCTTATTAATTTTTTATCTAAAACAAGCAAATTTTTTTAGTCCAATTTCATCGTTTTAATTATTAATTTGTTGGTATTTGTATTATAAATATGAGATGTCTGGCACCCGCGGTTGCGGTTTCCGGCAGTTTTTTTTGACACGTTGCGCTAAGCATTTCGTTATATATGCTACAGTGCGGCGTATTGGCATTATTATATAATATATAAGCACTATAATAGTGCTATTTATTATTAACTACGGTGAATTTGGACTAAAAATAATTCTATTAATTCTGCAATTTGGTGAATTTTTGGATTAAAAATATCTTTTATTGTTCAGTTTTTGCGCTTTTTTGTTTTATTTTTTTCAATTTCCAGACGACGGTTGAGATAGCAATGCTTATTTCATACATAGAATATAACGGTATAGCTATAAAAAACATAGTAACAATGTCTGCATGAAATGCCGCAATAACTAAACTGCCTATTAAAGCGTACTTTCTATTCTTGGTTAAAATATCCGGTTTCAGTATTCCTGCTATAGAAAGCAAAGTAGAAATAATCGGCAATTCAAATATTACTCCGAAAATAATACTTAATCTCAAAGCAAAATTAACAAAATGAGTAAGATTTATCAAAGGCGACAAATTCGTATTTTGATAACTGAGTGAAAAATTTATCACTGCCGGCCATATATAAAATATCATAAAAACCATTCCTGATATAAATGAAAGTGTTCCAAAAAACATGAAAGGCAGCAAGTACATTCTTTCCTTTTTTAATAATCCGGGTTTAATAAATTGCCATATTTCAAAGAATATAAACGGCAATGCCATCATAAATCCAAGTATAATTGATACTTTTACCTGCATAAAAAACGGTTCCAGCGGGGCGGAATAATGCAATATATGTTTTGTAAATTTTTTAGGTGTTTTATTAAGTCCGAAGGCGTAATAAATAAAAGGGACTTTCTGTTTGATAATATTTTTTAGTTCTCCTGAAAAGTATGTAATGTAAGTAGGCTTCTCTAAAGGCATTTCAATGACGTTAACGGCGTTGTACGATAGATGCCATGAAAAACCGGTGGTAATTATTATAATAATAAAAATATGGACAATCCGTTTTCTTAATTCAGAAAAGTGTTCGAGGAAAGGCATTCTCGAATCGTCTGTATTGTCTGTATTATTTGCATTATCTGTATTGTCAGTATTTTTTATTTTTTTTTCCATAGCGCGTTCTATTTTAGCCTCAGTGGCTTAACCACAGTTTAATTTTAATAGTCTAATTTTAATTGTTTGATTCTAATAGTTTAATTTTAATTGCTTAATTTTAATTGTTTAATTCTAATAGTTTAATTTTAATTGATTAATTTTAATAGTTTAATTTTAATTTTAGCTTTAGATATCAGCGGTATTATCTATCAGTCTTATTTATTTTGTTATGATATAAATATTATTTAATTAATTTAGGGGAAATAAATATCATCAGCTGTTCTTTATTTACGACTTTCTGTCTTGATGAAAACAGATAACCCAATATAGGTATATCTGATAATAAAGGGATGCCGTTATTTGAACGTGATTTTTCCGTATAAAGAATACCGCCTAAAACAAGTGTGGAATTATTTTTTACCGAAACTGTCGTAGTAACGCTTTGATTCGTTGCGCTGGGAAAACCATCCACCTCCTGTCCAAAATCAGGCTGTGAATTAGTAACCGTAAGATTTAAAATGATATTGCCTCCGCTTTCTATAATCGGTGTAACCGTCAGCGTCAATCCCAAAGTTATTGTCTGCAATGTAGAGGTGACTGGCTGCTGTGTGATGATCGTGGTACCGGTTGAAGATGTCGGCGACGAAGAGCCTGTTCCTGAAGATGCCGTATAAGCCGTATAATACAATGTAGTGCCGGAATTTATCGTAGCCGTGCTGCCGCTTACTACCGTCACATCCGGCGATGATATTATTTTATCGTATCCTAATTGCTGTCCCATGCTTAACTGAGCCGAAATTAGTCCAAAATTCTGCCATGACGTTCCTATATTCAGATTCATAGTACCTGAAGAAAGAGCGACAGGCGTGCTGAAACCGGATATGCTCGTACCTGTAGTAGTAATAGTATTATTTGCATAGGGGGACATTGACCATGAAACGCCTAAATTTCTGGTAAAATTATTGCTGATGTCAACTATTTTTGCCTGAATACGAACAATTCTCTTTTTTACATCTATATTTTTTATAATTCTGTTTATCTGTTTAATATTAGAGGGCAAATCATATGCTAAAATTTCATTACCGTTCGGCAGCGCAATAACTTTTCCGCCTTTTGGCATCATTGGAGTTAAAAGAGATATTGCTTTAGATGCCGGTATATTTTTTAGTTTAATTTTATAAACTTTAAATTTATTCTTTAATGAAGAGCTTGTACCTATAAAAAGTACTTTGTTTTTAACGCTGAAATTTAAATTTCCCGCTTCAAAAATTATTTTTAGCGCCTTATTTAAATAAATCTTATTTATGTGAAGGGTTATATCGCCTTTTACTGCATTACTCAATGAATAGTTAATATGAAATTCATGAGTTAAACCGATAAGGAGCGGTCTCAGCGGAATATCATTTCCATTTATAGTTATTTTATTTTCAGGCAGTTCTATGCCGTAAAAGTTAATATATTTTATTTTTCTGCTAATTGCTCTTTTGTCAAAATTATATCTGATATTGCTGCTGCGATTATTGCTATGAAAAGTTTTTGCAAAAGCAGCCGTATTATTTTGTAAATCTAAAAATATAGCAAATAGTACCGCCGGTAATATAAAAAATAAAATAAACGAAAAGTTTTTATGAATTTTCATAATTAATTTTGGAAACCTTCAAATTTTTTTAAAATCAAACGTATTATTCTGCCTTTTTTTGATTCAATAATGACAGCGCCTTTTGTTATATTGAGTATCTTACCTACTGATAAAATTTTTGAGTTTATATAATAAGGTTTACCGTTAATTATTGCAATATTAAGATTTTTTTCGGAACTTGCGATTATTGCCTGTAAATTTAGCTTATGAACTGTTTTATGGCGTATTATTGAGATTGATTTTTGTTTAAACGGTGAAATAAATGGATTTTTCAATTTGTAAGCGTAAGCATTGACGGAATTTACGCATATAAAAAGCATTATAAAAGATAATCCTGTAATACCGACAGGCGATAGAATATTTAGAAAAATAGATTTCATTTTATTTATTGATATAACGTTTATTTTTTTGTCAAAGCGAAAGTTTCAGCCGTTAAATTTATTTCAAGATAAGACGGTATTTTCCGGTCTGCCGAAATTTCCATGTTTTTTAATAAAATTATTCTTTTTAATGAGTTAATCTTTTTTAAAAATAATAAAGCCTGATTATATCCGCTTACTATTGAAATAGAAATAGGCAGTATTTTGTAATTTATTTTTTTAGATTTAATGATTTTATTAAATTTTATATATTTAATTTCGAAATTGGTTTCCGGCATACAATCCGATATTTGTTTAACTAAAGATGCAATCTGAAAAGTATCGGGCAGCGAAGATTTATTCTGTTTCAGTATTAGCTTTAATTTTTTAATATATTTTTTTGTGTTCAATAGTTCAAATCTTTCAGCGCTGATAGAAGAATAATTTTTTTGCATTTTTTTAACCTTTCCGTTCAGTTGTGTAATCTTGATAGCTTCTAAAGAGTAATTTCTATTAAATTTTTGTAAAAAAAAATCATTATTTATTAAATAGATAAACACTAAAAGCATTAAAAATATTAAGAAAAATTTATTATTTCTTAAATTGTTAAGAAATTCTTTTATTTTTTCAAAATATTTCATAATCAAAGTTTGCATTTTAAATCAAAAGTATAATAATTATTACCTTTTTTTATTTTTTTTTCAATGCCTGATAAATATATTTTTTTGAATATTTTCATCTTTTTAATATTTTTAATATAAACGGAAACATCTTTTAATGATAGACTATTGCCGTTAATGATAAAATTTCCGTTATTTGACGATAAACTGCTGAGCCATATGCCGTCCGGCATCGGAAATTTAATTATTTCGATAAATTTTTTATATTCTTTCTTTTTAAGCCGGTTTAACTGATTTATTATCAATGAATCTTTTTTGAGCGATGCTTCTATTTTTTCTTTATTCAGAATAGCTTTTTGAATTGTCGTATAAATTATATTATTATTTCTAATGGTCTCCAATTTCTGATTCAGATTAAAAATAACGGTTCTCGCATTGTTTGTTTTACCGTATATTATATAATCATATCCGGATAAGATAAAAATATAGCTGAGCAAAACGATTAAATAAACAATAAGCTTATTCCTTCTGGCTGTATTTATTTTATCGCTTAACGGCAATAAATTTATTCTAGTTTTGTTTTTCTTTTTTTTAACGATGGATTTTACCATGAGATACAAGTTTATTTCCCAAGTATAAGCCCAAATGCGGGCAGCATAATATCCAGTATATCAAATAAATTATTTTCGTCATACAGAATATAATTTGGTAACATTTGCCCATCTGCGTTCATATTCATCATTCCGTTATTGCTGCCGATATTGTCATTATCGGTATAACGATTAATGTTATTAATGTTATTGCTGTTATTGCCGCCGTTGCTGCCGATATTACCGTTATCGGTGTAATTATTAATGCCATTGCCGCTGCCGTCCGGCGGTTTATTGCTATTGTTTGCTTTGCGCACTTTTTTTGCGGCAGTTTTAGTTTTATAAATTTTTTTGTGAAGTTTTGATGACAGTTTTATTAAAGGTTGAATTTTATATCCCTTATTATTTCTTTTTTTATTATTTTCATCGTTATTGCGTGCGCTATCGGCTTTGACGCTATTATTTCTTGCGTTATTATCGTGTTTGTCTGCGCCGCTGGTGTTGTCTAATAGCTTTACAATGCTCGTTGTTTCTATATGTATATTTGTTAAATTAGATATTATATCTTTAAATGTTTCATTGTTTGCGTAAACCCCTGAAATATATATTTTTTCAATCGGTTCTATTGATTTTCCTGCATAATAATAATCAACCGTTTTTTGAATTTCAGCGCTTATAGCCTCTCCCGCTTCATTTATATTTTTGGTATTTTTGATGATATTAACTTCTTCAATATTTCTTTCAAAGATTATCGTATTTTTATATATGATGATTATCTTTATTGAAATAAGATTGATGTCTATAAGCATATAGTGCAGACCGGCATTATTCCCATAAATAAATAAATTTGCATTATACAGCCCGGTTGTTTTAGATTCTATTGACCTGAGCTTTATATCAGCATCCGCGAAAATTTTAACTAACTGTTCGGAATATTCTTTTTTAGCGACGTATGCGGTTATTAAAAGGCTGCAGCCACCATCTTTATTATCTTCCTGATAGGTGTAAATATAATCGTAAACAATTTGAGACATAGGAAACGGAGATTTTTTCTTGATCTCGTATTCTATCGCTTTAGCAAGGTCAGATGCAGGCATTTCGGGGAGTGAAAAATTATAATTATAAATATAATCATCATTTAAAACTGTAAAAACATTTTTTTTACTGAACTGCCTTAAGCCGAATGCTTTTTTTATTTCTTCCGCCATTAAAATATTTTCCGTGTTTTCCGGATTATCATTATGGGTTGCTGCGTCAATGTTGTTTTGGTTAAGCTTTTCGAGCGAAAAATTATTTATAATATAAGTCTTATTCCTTTTAGTCGCTTCAATGATTTTAATATAATTGTAATCTATTATGGCTGCCGTGAAGGTTTTTGACATATATGCTATATTATATTTTCAATTATTAAGAAATTTAAATATCGTTGGAGATTATTTATTATCTAATATATACCAACTATCTGCCGTCTATTTTTTTATTTGCTATCTATCTATAATCCTATATATATATTATAAATAAGTTTATGTATATTTATATATATTTATATGATTATTTTTATTTATAAGTTTATGTATATTTATATGATTATTTTTATTTATATGTTTATGTATATTTGTATATAGTTATATATAAAATATTTATTAGTTAGTAGATAATATCTAATATTTTAATATAATTATTAAAAAATTCAAATATTATACTTTTAACTGTAGTATTGTTAAGATTTTTAAAATCAAAATCTTCGGCTCTGAAGCAGGATATATTTTTAAAAATGATAGCTTTATTCGATTTGCTGATTTTGTCTCCGTAATTTATTATGTCGCAAGTAAAATATTCATTGTTTATAATTTTTTTAAAATTAAAATTTAAATTGTTATCTAATACTTTATCTGCGGGGGAAGGAGTGTCTGCATTTCTCTGATCGCTGCTGTTGCGGGAATTGTAAGTATTTTTTATTTTCCTTGTTATAATATTGTCTATTAAAGGATTCTTTATGCAGAATTTTGGCTGTTCATTCAGTACTCCGTAGGGTGCCATTAGTCTCAGCTTATTTATAAGTTCATTGCTCATATTGTCGGCTGACAGTTCTTCGTCGTAGTTAAATTTGCAGCCTGTCCTGATATAAGCAATATCAGATTGAAGTTTATCCGAATCTTTTTCCCATAATTTATTTGCAGCGTCAATAAATTTATCGAATTCGTTTTTTTTAATACTCAGACCGCAAGCCAGCTTGTGACCGCCGAATTTTATAAAAAAATTTTTAAATTGTTTTAAAATTGAATAGATATCAATATTTTCATATGACCTTGCAGAACCTATAAAAATGTCTTCTTTATATCCTGATAGCAGCAAAACAGGTTTCATTAAAGATTCGGCTAATCTTGACGATGCTATTCCTATAACCCCCGGATGCCATGAATCATCTGATAAAATAATTACTGGATTTGAATAATTCGCGCCGTCCATCTGATTTATTTTTATAATTGCGCTGTTAAAACATTCTGTTTCTAATTTTTTTCTTTTTTTATTCAGTTCTTCTAATTTTAAGGCTAAAGTTCTTGCTTGTTCGTAATCCTGCGACATGAGTAATTCAATAGCGATATTAGGATTTCCAACCCTGCCCGATGAATTGATCTTCGGAGCTATTTTCCATGCAATGTCAGATTCAGTTGCATTGTCAAAACGAAGATTGCAGATTTTTTTTAATTCTTTTATTCCCGGTCTTGGGTCGCTATTAATTATTTTAAGCCCGTAGTAAACCAGCAGTCTGTTTTCGTCATACATAGGTACGATGTCGCCTACAATCCCAATACAAACAATGTCAAGAAAATCTTTTAGATTTGGATAAGAACTTATTAAACCATCGTCAAAAAGTTGTTTTCTTAGAGCCATTGCAAGATTAAACGCAATGCCCACGCCCGGTAAAAATTTAAAAGGAAATTTATCGTCTCTTTGTTTAGGATTAAGTATTGCGATTGCAGGAGGAATCCTATCGGGGACTTCGTGATGGTCGCATATAACAACGTCTATGCTGTTGGAATTTGCATATTCTACGGGTTCATAATTAGTGATACCGAGGTCAACCGTAATTATTAGCGAGACCGGCTTTCCATTTTCGCAATTATTATCGGCTATCAGTTCATTTATAGGTTCAATGCCAAGTCCATAGCCATGCTTAATTCTGTCCGGAATTTTATATATTATGTTATTATCGGATGTGTTTTTACTGCCGTTTGTACAAGCGTTGCCGCATATATTATTCGTATGATTGTTTTCGAAGCTTCCATTTATTCCATTTTCATTATGATTGTTATCATCAGTTACTTTTTTTACGGCATCGCTGTTTCCGTTTATAGCAATCCCAGTGTCTTTATTGCCTGCACTGCCGTCGGTATTACCATTGCTGTTGGCTTTTACAATATATTTATTAATTTCTCTGAGAAAAAGAACTAAAAAAGATGTTGCGGTAATTCCGTCAACGTCATAATCGCCGAAAACACATATTTTTTCATCGTTTACTAATGCGCTAATTATACGGTTTACCGCTTTATCCATATCTTTCATAAGAAACGGATTGTGGAGATTTTTTAACGATGGCTCAATATAGTTCGATATATAATTATATATATAGTTATCTAAAATTTCTGTCGAAATGTTTATTGAATTTGCATCGAAAGTATCCGCTTTATCCTTTTCGGATATTATCAGATTCAAAAATGCCGGTTCAAAACAAAGCTGAGAAAATATTCTTTTTGAAATAATAGATTTGGTGAGATTGCTTAACTGAAATTTATCTAAATTATTTTTTATTGATAAAAAAATCACCTCGCTGTCATACCCGTACTTCTTCAAGTTTGAAAAGTCCGTGTCGTCATTTTCATTATTATTTATAATATTTTTCATTGAATATTACCATAATAGGGCTTGCTATGAAAATAGAAGAATATGTTCCGATTATAACTCCAAAAAGGAGTGTAAAAGCAAAATCATGCAGCACCGATCCGCCAAGAAAAAATAATGATAGAACAACTAATATAACAGTCAATGAAGTTACTACAGTTCGGGTTAAAACTTCATTTATACTTTTATTTACCAAATTTGTTAAATTAATAGGCTGTTTTTGCTCGCTTTCAAGCTTGAGATTTTCCCTTATTCTATCAAAAACAACGACTTTATCCGTTAAAGAATATCCCGCAACGGTTAAAATAGCCGTTATTACAAGAAGCGTAATTTCTTTATCGAATATAAATATAACTCCAAGAAGAGCAAGGATATCATGGGCAAGCCCGATTGCCGCCGCCGCCCCGAATCTGAATTCAAATCTCCACGTGATATATATGACAATACTTACTATAGCTATAATTATAGCTATAATAGCATCTTTTGTCATACTGCTGCCTACGGACGGACCGACCATCTCATTGCTTATTACTTTAAAAGGGTTACCCGGTGAAGATTTTTTCACTACAGATTTTAGTTTATCTGCATATTTCGTAATATTGTTGCCGATTAATTTTGTTTTAATAATACATTCATTCTTCCCTTTAAATTTTATAATTTTGATGTCTTTAAATCCGCCGGATGTTAATGATTTTCTGACTAGCGGAACGTTGAGCTTATGTTTAAAAAGAAGCTGCATTGTTAAGCCGCCGGTAAAATCTATACCTATGTTAGCAGTGCCGAGAAGCATAGTAATGACCTCGATTATTCCGAGGATAACAAGTACGGAAGATATTACAAAAGAAAATTTCTTTTTTCCAAGAAAATCAAAATGCGTATTTCTTATAAATTCCACTTTTATCGGCTCCTTATATGCTTAATTTTTCAATTTTTTTCTTATTTGCTACAATATCAAAAATAACCTTTGTTCCTACTAAAGAAGTAAAAAGATTAATGATAATACCTAATGAAAGAGTAACTGCAAAACCTTTGACCGGACCTGAACCGAAATAAAATAAAACGGCAGCCGTTATTAATGCCGTAACATGCGAATCAAGTATAGTAAAGAACGCTTTATTGTAGCCGTTTTCTATTGCAATAGGAATCGGTTTATTTTCTCTGAGTTCTTCCCTTATTCTTTCAAATATAAGAACGTTTGCATCGACAGCCATACCTATAGTAAGAATTATACCTGCAATACCGGGCAACGTGAGCGTTGCGCCGAAAAGAGACAGCGCTGCCATAAGAAAAAGAATATTTTCTATCAAAGCAAAATCTGCAATAAGTCCTGATAATTTATAATAAAATATCATAAATCCCATAACAAGGATAAGCCCGACTACCGCCGCTACAATACCGTCATGTATAGAATCAGCACCAAGCGTAGGTCCTATTGTCACATCCTGCATTATTTTTACCGGAGCCGGCAAAGCGCCCGAACGCAGCGCTATAGCAAGGTCATTTGCTTTCGCCATAGTAAAATTGCCTGAAATAGTAGCATTTCCTCCTGTAATAGGTTCTTCTATAACAGGAGCGGAATTTACATTATGATCTAAGATGATAGCAAGTCTTTGTCCTGTATATTTTGTAGTAACGGCTGCAAATTCCTTTGTTCCTTTAGAATTAAATGAAATTGCGACTATCGGCTGATTATACTGATTTATTTGGACATTGGCGCTTGAAATATTAGTTCCGCTCATTAAAACCGTTTTATTGATAAGATAAGGTCTTTTCATAGTTTTATGCGTGTATTTATTGTAGGTAGTATGATATAAAATTTCATCTCCCGGAGGTATCTCGCCGGATAGTGCTTTTTTTAAGCTGTATTTATCATCTACCAGCTGAAAGGTTAATCTGGCAGTTTTGCCTATCAGACTGACAGCCTGTTTTACATTCTTCACGCCGGGGAGTTCAAGAACGATAGTATTTTTACCCTGTCTTGCGATATTAGGATTTACTAAGCCGAACTGGTCTATTCTGTTGCGCATGACCTCTAAAGCTCCGCTGACCGCTTCCTTTTTAAATAAAGCTACGGACGATTTTTTGAATATTATTTTATCCCCGACAAGTTTTAAAGAAGGATGGCGTTCGGAAATAAATTTCATTAAAAACGGTTTGTTTTTTAGCAGTTTTCCTTTGACGGATAAGTAGCTTTTATTGTACACAATGTTGTTTTTGCTGTATCCTTTCGAGACGGTAAAAGCCGCGATATCAGAATAATCTTTGTATAATTTTTCATTGATAGCTTTGTTTGTCTGGACTTTTTCAACAAGATAAAGACCGCCCTGAAGATCTAATCCAAGATGCATCTCGGCGTTTCCTATGGTCGCTTTCCACCATGAAGGCGTATTGGGGTAAATTGACGGAACTATTGAAAATAAAGATACGATAATTAAAACGGTTATAAGAATTACTCTTGTTTTAACAGGTTTCATAATATTGAAAAATAGCCCTCTTTAATATTTAGTATTAAATTCATTTTATCTGTCAAATTAAATTTACGGCAAATAAGTTTAAGACATTTTTTATTAGCGGCAATAATATCGTTTGTTTTTTCTGTCAAATTAAATTTAAGGCAAATAAGTTTAAGACGCTTTGGTCGCTATCGTGTTTTTCGCAACCTTAATTTTAACATCTTTTGCTATTTCAAGCGTAAATACCTGGTCTGCAATTCCGGCAACTACTCCGTATATACCGCCGTTAGTTATCACCTGGTCGCCTATCTTTAAAGAATCAATCATTTTTTTATGGTCTTTTGTTCTTTTCTGCTGCGGTAATATTACAAGAAGATAGAATATAACTACTATTGCGATAAGCGGAGCAAAACTCCAAATTTCATTCTGGAGAGAACTTCCTCCGGCGGCTGCTGGTGCTGCATAAGCATTTGTGGGATAAAATAAATTTAATACATCAGATAGAATTTTCATTTTTTTTACCTTTTTATTTATTGATTAGATTAAATTAATAGATTAAATCAATATAATTTATTATATTTTGATTTATTATTCTATTCAAATTTCTGATTAAAGTAAAGAGTAAATGTAAAAAATAAGCGTTAAATTATAAAAATTTGGATAAGCAGAAGCCGTTTTTATATTTTGCTTAACCGAGCAAAGAATACATAAATATTTTCTATTTCGGATTAAAGTGAATAAATTGCATTTATTGTTATAAAGAGGTATCTTCAGGCAGTACAGCTGTCTGTTGTCTTTTTCCTAAAAAATCATTTTTATAGTCTGTGAAGTTGCCGTCATTTATAGACCGTCTGATATTTAATATCATATTCTGATAAAAATGAAGATTATGTATCGTCAAAAGTCTCTGCGAAAATATTTCTTTGCTCATAAAAGCGTGTCTTAAATAAGCCCTGGAAAAGTTTAAACAGGCGTAGCAGCCGCATTCATCGTCTATAGGCTGTTTTTCAAATTTATGAACAGAGTTCTTAATATTTAAATTACCTTTAGATGTGAATGCAAACCCAGTTCTTGCATTTCTTGAAGGCAAAACACAGTCAAACATATCAACGCCGAGGCTTACGGCTGTTATTATATCTTCAGGAGTGCCGACCCCCATCAGATATCTCGGTTTATTTTCAGGCAGTTTAGAAACTGAAATACCGAGCATATCACGCATTGTTTCCTTATCTTCTCCTACTGCAAGACCGCCTATGGCATATCCGTCGGCATTCAGTTCGGATAAATATATTGCCGATTTTTCTCTCAAATCATCAAAGAAATTTCCCTGAGATATTAAAAAAATTAAATTGTTTTTTTCTTTATTTTTTGCGCTGATTGAACGTTCAGCCCATTCTAAAGTTATATCGAGGTCTTTTTCGGCTATTTTTTTTGATACGCCCGGACCTGAGAAAACATCTAAAGGCATTATTATATCAGAATCAAAAGTTTCCTGCAGTTTAACAACTCTTTCAGGCGTAAAAATATGGACCGAGCCGTCGATATGAGACATAAACTCTGCGCCGCCGCTGCTTATTTTTGCAAATTTGGACAGACTGAATATTTGAAAACCACCTGAATCTGTTAATATTGCGCCTTTATAATTTGTAAAATTTCTTAGAGAACCGAATTTTTCAATAACTTCCATACCGGGACGCAAAAAGAGATGATAGGTATTTGAAAGCATTATTTTAAAACCTTCATTATAAAGTTCTAACGGAGAGATTGACTTTACAGTGCCTAACGTTCCGACCGGCATGAAAACCGGCGTATCTATTGTTTCGTTTTTTGTGCGAAGCTTGCCGGTTCTGGCATTGCTCAAAGGGTCTTTTTTTAGAATTTCAAACATATATTATTTATATAGATAGTTTAATTATAGATTATGTTAATCCTGCCGCAAAGCAGCCGGCTCCTCATTTTATTATAACGGAAAAGGTGTCTGACACCTTTTTATGTTACTCATTTTACCGTATACTTTTCCGGAAAAGGTGTCTGACACCTTTTCAGTGGACACCTTTTCAATGTCTTATTATATATTATATAAAAACATTGCATCGCCGTAGCTAAAAAATTTATAGTCGTTATTCATAGCTTCTTCATATAATATTTTCATTTTATCTAAGCCTATTAATGCGCTGAGCATAATAAACAGAGAAGATTTAGGCTGATGAAAATTAGTTATCAAATTCTTAGTTATTTTAAATTTATAGCCCGGATATATATATAATGAGGTAATTGCATCACTTTCAGGTCGGACCGTACCGTCATTGCCGGTTGACGATTCCAAGCATCTTACGGAGGACGTTCCCGTGGCGATTAGCTTGTTCCCGTTTTTGAGCGCGTTGTTGATTATGTTTGCCGTTTTTTCCGATATTTTATATCTTTCTTCATGCATATTGTGGTTCTCAATATCTTTTTCACGCACCGGCGCAAATGTTCCTAATCCTATATTCAATGAAATATCCGTAAAAATGCCGCCCTTGTTTTTTATTTTATTAATAAGATTTTCCGTAAAATGAAGTCCTGCAGTAGGAGCTGCAACTGAAAAACCGGAAGCTTCCTTTGCGTATATGGTCTGATAATAAATTTCATCATTCTTATCGGTTGGTCTTTTGATATATGGAGGCAGGGGAACAGCGGCGCAGTTATCAAATATGAAATTGTAATCGTTCTCATTTTGAATTATTATTTCCCATGTACTTTCTCCAAGGTAGTTTGAAGCGGTAATAAAAAAATTATTATTTTGATTGCCGTTATTATAATTATTATAATTATCGCAGCAGCTATCCTCATTTTTTCTGTTCCTATCTTCTTTAAAATCTTCTTTAAAATCAAAATATTCCGATGTATGCCGATTGTCACAGGCGGTGTTTTTTTCACCGTTCGAAGACAAAACTGTAATTCTTTCATTTTTTTTTATTTTTTTATGTGTTTTAAGCAAACATTTTAAGGTAAGAGGAAAAGTAATTTTGTTCGGAAAATCCAGTATAAAAATCTCAACCTTTCCGCCGGTCTCTCTTTTGCCGAATATGCGCGCTTTTTTGACATAAGAGCTGTTAACTGTTATTACATCGCCGGGATTAATATAATCAATAATGTCGTAAAATTTTTTATGCTCTACCGTGAATTTTTTTACGTTAACGGCAAGAAGCTTCGATTCATCTCTATTTTTAAGAGGATATTTTGCGATAAGTTTTTCATCAAAAAAGTAATTAAAATCTTCTAATTTCATATATTTTCAGTTATTTTGAGTTGTTGTATTTAATTTTAAATCTGATTTTGAGTTGTTGTATTTAATTTTAAATCTTGAGTTTTTTTTTGCATTATATCATAATAACCGTAAATATATAAATATAAATAATTACATAAATAATTGCTATCTCTATAGCTTTTATAATGTCTATTACAAAATAACTTTTATAGCGTCTATTGCTTAATTTGCATCTTTTAGCTAAACAAAATATTTACAATTTTCCTTTAAAAAGAAGGGAATTTCGCAGATTTTTCTAAAAATAATAATATTTCTTAACTAAAAATAATTATAAATATAGAATAAAATAAATAAGATAAAATAAGATAAAATAAGATAAAATAAGAATAAAATGAAGATAAAATAATTAACTAACGATGAAGAACAATGAAAACATATAAAAATAATAATCTATTTATAACTTTAGAAGGTATAGACGGCTGCGGAAAAACAACTGCGGGGCATGAACTAAAAAGCAGACTTGAGAAAAGAGGTTATAGTGTTTTATACACTATGGAACCGACAGACGAACCTCTGGGTGCTTTTATTAAGAAATATATTTTAGGAGACAGTGAAAAAAATAATTATAAAGACGACAATTTCAGCAATTACAAAAACAATAATATAAGCAAAGATAATGATACAAAAGATAATGATACAAAAGATAATGATACAAAAGATAATGGTACAAAAGACAAACTGCTGCATGAATATATTAATAATTTAGACGAAATTTCTTATAAATTAATTTGTCTGTTTTTGTTTTCATCCGACAGAGCAGCTCATTTGAGCAGTATTAAAAATAAAATTAAAGATTATGACATTGTTATATGCGATAGATTTACAGATTCTACATTTGCCTATCAAAGTTTTGATGAAATAGAAGATAAAGCTAAAATAAACAAAGCTAAAGAATTTATTCTTAAAGTAAACAGTTTTATTCTTGATATAAATGATATTGAAATAGATAGAACTTATCTGCTTGATATAGACCCCGAAATAGCCGGTAAAAGAATATCTAAAAAAGATATCAAGAGCCTGTATGATGTTCAATCTGTCGATGTTTTTTCAAAAATCAGAGAAAACTATTTATATCTTTATGAAATATATCGGAATAGAATAACATTGATAAACGCTTCCAAAACTACCGATGAAATAGTATCGGAAATTTTATCGGATACGGATTCTTTATTGCCGTGAATATATTATGAAGATTATTATAACGTTATAAATGCCCTGTTAAACAAGTTTAATAAAATGTTACGGTAAATCCTGTTATTTCGGAACAGAAAATAAAGTTGTAAATGTTCTGCCAAATGAGGCAAGTTAAATAAATTAAATAAATATATTATAGATATATTATTAATATTATCATTATCAGTATTATGAATAATTTTCCGTATGGATTTTCAAAGGTGCTTGGACACGAAAGTGAACTGGTTTTTCTGAATAGTCTGATTTTACAGGACAGAATCCCATCCGGTCTGATATTTTACGGTCAGGAATCGATAGGAAAAAAATTTACCGCTTTTTCATTCGCCTCATCCGTGCTTTGCTCAGATTTTAATTTAGATTTAAATTTTAATAGCGGCAATAGCAGGAAGCTGATCGGCATCGAAGACAGTAATGGCGACCGCAGCAGTAATTTAAATAATCCCTCTTCAGCATTGATTGAACCGTGCGGAAAATGTTCATCCTGCGCCGGAATACTTAATAAAACAAATTCCAATATAATTTACATAGAGCATGAAAAAGGACTGATAAATATAGACAAGATTAATGGATTAGCAAGGTCTCTTTCGCTTTTGCCTGCTAACAATATGCATAGATTTGTCATTATAGACGATATTTCTAAAATGAATGCAGGCGCAATGAACTCAATCTTAAAAATTTTAGAAGAGCCTCCGGAAAAAACTGTTTTTATTTTAATAGCGGCAGCTTTAAATAATATTCTTCCAACTATAATATCAAGATGTATGATTGTAAATTTTAAACCCGTAAATGAAGAAATATTATTCAACTATGCTAAAAATTACTATAACGGCAACGGTAATCAAAATAGCAATGGCAGCAGCAACAATAATAATGATAATAATAACGGCAATAGAGAAAATAGAGCCGATAAAGAAATTAAGGGGTTTAATAACGACGACGAAATACTGGCAGCGTATGTGAGGCTCGCAAGGGGAAGCATATCCAATTTAGCCAATTTAATGTCCGGCAATTACATAAAACTCAGAAATGAAATTTTTGACATTTTTATCAGCGAATCATTTAACAAAAAATTACCTTTTTATAATTATAATATGTCCGATAAGTTTAATAATATTATAAAAAATTATAAAGAAGACGGAAGCAAAAGCAATAAGTCAGGTAAGAAAATCGGTATCATGGCAAAAAATACAGATAATGATAATATAGATATAGACGAGAGCTATATTTTTGAAATTATACTTGTCATATTAAGAGATATTTTAGTTTATTTAGTTACAAAAAATATAAAATTAATATATAATGTAGATATTTACGAAGAAATAAAAAAAATAACTATGCTTGATAATTTTGATGAAGAAAAAATTTCTGAAATGATAGAAATTACCTTAAGCCATATTAATGGTCTCAATTATAATCTAAATAAACATATTTCTTTAGATAGGTACTTTTCGGCAATATGATGCCGATATATATAATATATAAAAAGCATATATAGTAGAATATACACAATAATTAAAGTATATATGGGTTTTATGAGATTAATATAAAATAAATAACTAACAATTAAAATAATAATAAATAAAATAATAATAAAATTGAAATAAAACATAAAAAATATGAGAACAGTAAAAATAAAACTTTATGAAGGCGCTGAATCCGAAGAATTCAATGCATGCGCTTTAAATATCGCAATCGGGGACAGGGTTTTGGTTAAAAAGAAAGGTAAAATTTTTCTCGGTATTGTATCAGAGACGCCTGAAATTAAAGATAATAAGCAGGACTTGCCGAGCAGCGCAGAGCAGATGTCTCTGGTATTAAGAAAAGTCAACGGCAATGAAGATGTAAGTGCGTTTCAGTATCATCCCAAAGAAGATGAAGGATTTGTTTTTTGCAATCAACGAGTTAAAGAATTAGGCTTGTCGATGAAACTTCTTAAGGTTAAATATCTTCCGTCAGAAAATAAGATGATTTTTTATTACAGCGCCGAAGAAAGAGTTGATTTTAGAGAGCTAGTCAAGATTATGGCGGCAAAATTCCATTTAAGAATAGAGATGCGCCAGATAAATATACGCGATGAGTGTAAACTTCTGGGCGGAATAGGTTTGTGCGGCAGAATGTATTGCTGCAATTCAGTCATAAAAGAACTTGCACCTATAACTCTTAAGGCTGCAAGCGCCAAGTTTCAAAAACAGAATTCAGGGAGAATGATAGGTTCTTGCGGCAGACTTTTATGCTGTTTTATGTTTTGTTCCTCTGATGATGACGGCTGCGGATGCGGCGGCAATGCAGAGATTAAAGAAGATATTCCGGCTTAGGCTTCTTTCGCTTAAAGGATTACAATTTGTCTCCGTCATCAAGGACACGCAGTCTTTTTGCAATACATATGATGAAAATATTTAATAAATAAGTTAATAAATAAATCAAAATTAAAAGTTAAAAAAATGAAAAATAAAGGCAATTTTTTTTATATAACCACGCCTATATATTATGTTAATGATATACCGCACATAGGGCATGCCTATTCTACGGTATCTGCCGATATACTTGCAAGATTTAAGAGACTTTCCGGATTTAATGTATTATTTCTGACCGGTACGGACGAGCATGGATTAAAAATAGAAAAGGAAGCTCTATCCAGAGGCATATCCCCCAAAGAACTTGCGGATAATGTCCATATAAAATTTAAAGAACTTTTTAATTCTTTAGATATTTCTTACGACAGATTTATCAGAACTACCGACGAAGACCACGTTAAAACAGTGCAAAGAGTTTTTTCGGAACTTATTTCTAAAGGGGATATATACCTTTCAGATTATGAAGGCTGGTACTGCACCCCATGCGAAACTTTTTTAACCGAAAAATCTCTTTTAAACGGAAATTGTCCGGAGTGCGGGAGACCTGTTGAAAGAATAAAAGAAAAAAGTTATTTTTTAAGATTGAAAAAATATGAAGAAAAACTATTAAAATATATTGATGAGAATCCTGATTTTATTAAACCGTCTTTCAGGAAAAACGAAGTAGTAAGTTTTATCAAAGAAGGATTAAACGATTTAAGCGTATCAAGGACGTCTTTTAAATGGGGAATTCCGGTAAGCGAAAATAACGAACATGTTATTTATGTTTGGTTTGACGCTCTAATTAATTATTTGACCGGAGCAGGCTATTTAAATTATCGAAAAGATGATAAATATAAAGAAGAAAATGATTTAGCTAATGCCGATGGCAAGAAGACGAATTGCAATTATAACGGCGAAAATGAAAATAAGTTCATTAATTATTTCGGCAGTCTTCATCATATTATAGGGAAGGATATACTTAAATTTCATACGGTATATTGGCCTATTATGCTGTTAGCCTTAGATATTCCTCTTCCGAAGACGGTTTTCGCTCACGGATGGTGGCTCATGGACGGCAAAAAGATGTCGAAATCATTAGGCAATGTTGTTAATCCGGTTGAAGTCGTAAATACTTACGGAGAAGATCCGCTGCGCTATTATCTTATGAGGGAGGTTACTTTCGGTCTTGACGGGGATTTTACGTTGAAAAATTTTACAACAAGGTATAATTCAGAGCTTGCTAATGATTTAGGCAACTTAGTTTCAAGGCTTTTAGCGATGATTAAGAAATATAGAAACGGTGTTGTACCGATATCTGCGGAAATTAATACGGACTTAATTGATTATGCCTTAACTTTGCGAGATTCTTTAGATAAAAGATACGAAAATTTTGAATTTTCCAAAATTTTAGAAGATGCTTTTTTATTTATAAATAAAGTTAATAAATATATAAATGACAGCGCTCCATGGAAAATAGACGTCAATAATGAAACTGAAAACAAATTTTTAGATTCGGTATTGAGAAGTTCTATTATTTCGGTATATTATATCTCTTATTTTATTTATCCGTTTATGCCAGGTACATCGGATAAAATAAATTTCATGCTGAACGTCAAGTTTTTTTCAGACGGCGGTCAATTTCCCGTACCGGAGGATGTATTTAAAGAAGGTTTTAAAATATCTGATGAAAGCGTTATGCTTTTCCCTAGATTAAATATATCCGGCGGTAAAAATCAGGGATAACCCGCTTTTATATAATAATAAGAAACAACGTTTTAAGAAATGGCGCAGCCGCCAGCTGATACCAATATAATATTTTGGACTTAATTCACAACATCAATTAACGCAGTAATATAGGATTGCAGTTATGATAGATTCGCATTGCCATTTAGAAATGAAAGATTTTGATGCAGACCGTTCTGCCGTATTTGAAAACATGGAAAAATTCGGTATAACTCATGCTATATCCATAGGTTCTTTAGCAGAAAACGAAAGATTGGAAAAAACGATTCAGATTGTCAATGAGCACGGCAATATATTTACAACACTCGGAGTTCATCCAAAAAGTAATTATAAGAGTCTTAGCGATATAAAAAATTTGTTTGAAATAAATTTTTCAAATTTAAAAGAAAAGGTTGTTGCTATTGGAGAGATAGGGCTTGACTATTTTGAAGAGGTCGAAAAGACGGGTAAAAATACGATAGATAAAAAAAAGCAGGAAGAGCTGTTCAGATTTCAGATTGAGCTTGCGTTAGCCAATAAACTTCCCATCGCCGTTCATATAAGGGATGCTTACGACGAAGCATATGAAATTTTAAAAAACTATCATAATTCCGATTATTTATTTTACGGAGGGGTTATTCACTGTTTTTCAGGTAAAAATATTGAAGAAGCCGATAAATTTTTAGACCTGGGATATTTTATTTCAATAGCCGGCAAGATAACGTATAGAAAAAATCAGCACTTAAGAGAAATTGCAAAAGTCCTCCCCGATGAAAAAATATTAATAGAAACAGACAGCCCTTTTCTTGCTCCGCAAAAATACCGGGGAAAAAGAAACGAACCGTCTTATGTAAGATTTATAGCTGAAACAATAGCAAACGAAAAAAATATTGAGTTGGAAAAATTTAAAGAATTAACAGTGCAGAATACCGTGAATCTGTTTTCTCTTAGCGGCGTAGATAATTTTTATCCTGCCGTAGCCTATAAAATCAGAGATTCAATTTACGTTAATCTTACGAATAACTGCACAAATCAATGTATTTTTTGCCCTAAATATCAGAACGGCGCGATAAATTTTAATGTAAAAGGATACAATCTTGAATTAAAACATGAACCATCTGAAGCCGAGGTTTTAGCATCTATTTTTCATTATTACAATTTTAAAGAGGTTGTATTTTGCGGACTAGGAGAACCGACTTTGCGTTTGAACGTTCTTAAAAAAGTCGCGGCACATCTTAAAAATAAAGGAATTTATGTAAGACTTGATACCGACGGGCTTGCTAATGCCGTTTATGGCAGGAATGTGGCGAAAGAGCTGGGAGAATATATAGACGGTATAAGCATAAGTCTTAATGCCGCCGACAGCGATTATTACAATGCAATTTGCAGACCACAGATAAAGAAAAATAGCGTCTCAGGCATTAACCCTTTTAACTCAATTTTAGAATTTATAGACGAATCGAAAAAATATATAAATGACGTTGCGGTTTCGGCAGTAGGGTTAAAAGATTTAAACATAGAAAAAGTAAAAAAAATAGCGGAAGAAAAAAAGGTAAAATTTAAATTTCGTAAATATAATGATGTCGGATAAAAAATTGTCGGATAAAAATCCAACTCTGTTTAACAATTTGTGCTGATTGAATTTAATCCTATGTATTGTATTGATTTGATTTAATTTTATTTTGTTTGTTTATTTTAATTTTAAATATTGTCTCATTGGTTATATTATATATCGGTTGCGCCATGAATCAAAACACTATCTATATTGACTGTTTTAGCGGCGTATCAGGCGATAAATTCCTGAGCGCTTTATATAATTTAGATTTAATCAAAGAAAAGCAATTATGCGATGCAGTAGATAATTTGAATATACAGAATTTTTCTTCAAAAGACATTTTTTTTGAAGAAACGCAGAAAAAAGGTTTTCGCGGGTTATTCCTTAGAATAAATCAAGATAAAATATCCGTAAAATTCAAAACAGTAAACGAAGTAGATAAGCAGATTAATTTAATTAATTTTAAAAATGATATTAAAAACGACATACGCCTGATTTATAATATTTTATTTGAGGCAGAAGGATATATCCACGGAAAATCTTTAAAAGAACTGCATCTTCATGAAGTTGCAAGCATCGATACCCTTATAGACGTATCATTGTCCGCTTTTATTATTAACGAACTTAATTTAAAAAATAACGGAAATTATAATATAATCTGTTCTAAAATAAACTTAGGTTCAGGCATTATAGATATCTCGCACGGTACTTTATCGGTGCCTCCTCCGGCAGTTTCCTATATATTAAAAGAAGTGCCGGTTTACGGTTTTGGCGATGATACCGAGTTAACCACGCCCACCGGAGCTGCGCTTATTAAATATTACGCAGGCGGATTCAGCGAAAAAATACCATCAATGGAAATTATTTCAGAAGGTTACGGCTGCGGGTCGAAAGACCTGAACAGATTGGCGAATATTTTGAGAATTTTTTACGGAAAATTAAATAAACATTCTTCTTTAAGCTGCAATTCTGATAACAGCGGCAGCTGCGACGACATTAGCCATTACAAAAATAATATTGACGGCGGCAATAATCCGCAAATTCCAGATATGACGGATATGATGAATTACGGAGAAATCGTTGAAATGCAGTGTAATATTGACGATATGAATCCGGAGATATATGATTTTGTTATCGAAAAATTATTTAAAAACGGGGCAGCAGATGTTTTTCTCACACCGGTAATAATGAAAAAAAATAGACCCGGCATTGTTTTGAATGTTTTATGCGATGTTCCGTCAATAAAGAAATTATCGGCGGTTATAATGGAAGAAACCACTACTATAGGGGTCAGAATAGCAATAAAAGATAAAATTTATATAGACAGATTTACGGAAGAGATAAATACTCCATACGGTACAATCAAAGTTAAAGTATCTAAATTAGGAAATAAAATCCTGAATAAAAAACCCGAATATGAAAACTTAAAAAAAATAGCGCTAAACAATAATGTTTCTTTAAAGGAAGTTTATAGCGTCGTCAACAGAATAATTAAATGACTGAATAACAAGACTCTTTCAATCACTTTAGTCCTGCAATAGAAAATATTTATGCATTTCTTTGCTCGGTTAAGCAATAAAGGAAAAGGTGTCAGATTTATTTTTTTGCATATAGAGTAGTTCAATTAACAAAGAAAATATTTGCAAAAAAATAAATCTGACACCTTTTCCGAGCAGATATTGACGGCAATCAGCGGCAATCGGTATCGGTATACGGCTGCGATATGATATGAGGAAAAAAAGTATATATTCCAATTAAACTAAATATGAATTAAACTAAATATGATTTTGAATCCAGAATATACCTGTCTAAATGCTTTGAATAATTGCTCCAGTAGGAAACTTTGGCGGTTTCTTCCGTTAACCCTTCAAATTGATTTACTCTTGCATCCATATTGTCTATAAAATGCAATATAAGGGCTTCAATAGTTTTAGGTCTTTTAGGCGAACCGAATTCCAATTCTCCGTGATGCGAAGCGATAGAATGTAAAATAATAATTTTTAAATTTTCAGGGAAACCTTTTATAGATTCTATTCTTTTACTTATACAGTTGATGCCTAATACTATATGCCCCAGAAGTCTTCCTTCGTCAGAATATTCCGCTATATTTTTATTAAATCTCAATTCCTGTATTTTACCGGCGTCATGCAAAAAACAGCTTGCCAGCATCACATCTTTATTTACGGAATCTTTATAGTGCATAGACATTAAAAGACCGGCTTTTACGATACTGAGAGTGTGCTCCAGAAGACCGCCTATATATGCATGATGTATAGATTTGGCAGCGGGCAGAGATTTTAATTTATCCGTATAATGTTCATCGTTAAGAAATGAATTTATGAGTTCGCTGATATATTTATCCTTAATATTTTCCCTTAATATAGTGCATAACTCCAAATACATATCATCTATATTAAACCTTGAAGACCTTAGAAAAAGGCATAAATCGCCGCTAGTGACGTCTATTTTTTCCGCATCTGAAATATTGAGCTGCAATTCATTTTGAAAAACGCTGGTTTTTGATTTAATTCTTATAAAATCTCCGGCTTCAAAAATATTTGCAAATTTTTGAGTGTTGTCCCAGATATTGGCTTTTATATCGCCGGTTTTATCGGATAATTTAAGAGATATATAATCTTTACCTGTTTTTCCTTTCAATAATGATTTATTTTTTACTAAAAAAATTGAATCTGCTTTTTCATTTTCTTTTAAATCCGATATGAATAATTTATCCATGATAAGTAAATAAATATGTTTAATATTTATATTTTAATAAGTAAATGTTTTTAATATTTATATTTTTAAAAAACTAAAGAAAATAATTTATGAAAATCTCTGATTTAATAATCAAATTTTATGATAGCAGATAATTTTACAAAAATCAAAGCAATGGATTAAATTTTTATTTTTTTAATTTTTTTGTTGCTAAAAACGGTAATAATCTGATATAACATTAAATTACCATATAAAAAATTAATTTCATTTATTCCGGGTTTATTTATTGTTTTTTATTATTAATATGCTTATTGTTAATATATATTTGTTATATAATCTAAGTTGACCTTAAAGTTCAATTTAATTTTCAATTTAATAATTATATACATATATATATCTAAATTTAATCTATAATCTATAAAAAAATATTTATAAAGAGGTTGAAGTATGTTTATCGATAATATAATAGGAGTTTTTTCACAAGATCTTGCAATAGATTTAGGAACTGCAAATACCTTAATATATGTGAAAGATAAAGGTATTGTTTCAAACGAACCTTCCGTTGTTGCTGTTCACATAGATTCAAGAGGAGAAAAGAAAATTTTGTCGGTCGGCAAGGATGCAAAAAAAATGCTTGGCAGAACGCCCGGCAACATTCAGGCAATCAGACCGATGAAAGATGGAGTTATTGCAGATTTTGAAGTAGTAGAGGCTATGCTTAAATATTTCATAAGAAAAATACATAATAGGAAAACTTTAGTCAGACCGAGAATTATTATAGCGGTTCCATCAGGCATTACCGCCGTCGAAAGAAGAGCGGTGAGGGAATCGGCAGAGGCTGCGGGAGCCAGAGTAGTTTATCTGATAGAAGAGCCTGTCGCTGCGGCGATAGGAGCAGGATTGCCGATAACGGAAGCTGCCGGAAATATGATAGTGGATATAGGCGGAGGGACTACCGAAGTTGCGGTTATTTCAATGTCCGGTATTGTTTATGCAAAATCCATAAGGGTTGGCGGCGACAAGATAGACGATTCTATAATTCAATATGTGAAGAAAAAATATAATCTCCTTATCGGCGACAGAACGGCAGAACTGATTAAAATGACGATAGGCACAGCTTACCCCACCGAAGAAATATCTACGATGAATATAAAAGGCAGGGACCTTCTTAGCGGGATCCCTAAAATAGTCGAGATTACTTCGGCTGAAATCTATGAAGCGATATCTGAGCCCGTATCCCAAATTGTCGATGCGGTTAAAACTACGCTCGAAAAAATTCCGCCGGAACTTTCTTCCGATATTGTTGACAGAGGTATTGCTCTTGCGGGCGGAGGCGCTCTTTTAAAAAATATAGATATTTTAATAAGAGAGAATACGGAACTGCCGGTTATTATCGCGGACGACCCTCTTACTTGCGTTGTAAGGGGCGCAGGTATGGCGTTAGACGAACTGAATATATTAAAAGATATTGTTCTTGAAAATTAGCGTGAAAATAGTTGATGATATTTAATAGCAATTAATAAATTAATATCTTATTAATTGGTTAAAAATTAATGAAAACAGATAAAAAACATATTAAAAAAACCAGAACCAATTGATAAAACAATTATATCATTACAAGAAAATAAAAAATCATATATATTTTTTTGCCAATTATTTAAAAATGAATTATTTATTTAACCGTATTTCATCGCCGGCAGATTTTGATAAATGCAATTTAGCAATAACGGCGTGATAATAGCAACGTTCATGAAAAAGCTGTTTTAAATTCTAATAACTAGGTGTTTCAACAGTACCTGCAATATAATAAAAATATCCATGCAAAAAGGGTTTAAAAAATTTTTTAAAAAAAATAAAGATATTTTTTTGCTGATATTAGTCGTGATTATCGCCGCCGTCATATTTTTAGCTCACTTGAACAGCAAGAAATATAACGGTATATTGTCAGGACCCATTTACGGCAGTATATATTTTATTTATAGAATTGCGGATTATCCGGTAAAGTTATCTTCTAATATTTTTTCGAACTATATTGATTTAATATCTATAAAAAAAGACAATAAAATTCTTCTGAAGCAAAATAATATTCTTAAAGAAAAACTTTATAAATTAAATACCTATAAAGTAGAAAACAGCGAGCTTAGAAAACTTCTTAATTTAAAAAGAAATATTATTTCAAAAAAAACTATATCTGCAGTTATCACAATTCACGGCATACAATCGTGGTTCAGAAGTTTTTATATAAACAAAGGACGGCATAGCGGAATTAAAATCGGGGAAGGAATTGTTTCGGACAGCGGAGTTATAGGAAGAATTATTAAAGCGGGACGCTATTATTCAAAAGCTATCGCTATTACAAATCCAAAATGCGCATTTTCGGTAGTTGACGCCAAAACCGGAGTTGTAGGTATAGCGAAAGGTATAGGAAACGGTTATCTAAAGATTAAATTTATTTTTTCTACCCAGAAGGCTTATATCGGGGATACTATTTTGACTTCCGGGTTAGGCGGGGTCTTTACGGCAGGATTGCCCGTCGGTCATATAGTTAAAATTACAAGCAAGCCTAACGATATATTTAAAAAAATAATAGTAGAGCCTCATAAAAATTTATTTAATTCGAAAAATGTTCTCATTGAGAGATAAAATAATAAGAAATGTTTATATAACCCTATTTTCTCTTTTTTTGCTTATTCTTACCCTGATTTTTTCCAATTATTTTGAAAATCCTTTTATTTTACCTAATTTTGCGCTTATTGCTATTATTTATTTTGCTCTTTATTTTAATATTTTTAACGGGCTCATCGCATCTTATCTATTTTTTTACGTATACGGATGTTTTACCGCTATGAACCCTTACACGTATGCTATGGCAGGCGTTATCATTTTTATTTTTGCATTTTATTTATGGAAAAAATTTTTATCGGATAATATAATTTACGAGATTTTTATAACGTTTATATCGTCGGCGCTCTATTATTTTTTAATATTTGCCGTAAGTTTTATTTATTTTAAGTACAGATATAACTTGATTTATTATGTTTTGTTTTATCTGCTGCCTGTTAGCGCTGCTACTTCTATGGTAGCCCCGATAGTCTTTTATTTTTTTAGAAAAATAGATTATTACAGATATAAACGGTCGCAAACCGGATTAAAAATTTAATATTTAGTGATATTTCTAATATATTGTACTATTTCTGCAATATTATGTTATTTTTAATTATATTATTCCTACTGCTAATAATAATAGATAAGCAATATTTTCTATATAAATTTTCTATATATTAATCTTTTTATTAATGATGCTTGCTGCCACGCCGGCGCCGAATCCGTTGTCTATGTTTACCGTTAATAAACCTCCGGAGCAGCTGTTAAGCATAGAAAGAAGAGCCGATATTCCGTTAAATCCGGTTCCATAACCATTAGACGAAGGAACTGCGATGACCGTTGCATCTACTAAACTTGAAATAAAAGTAGGAAGCACGCCGTCCATTCCTGCAACGGCTATGATAACGCCAGCCGATTTGATTTTGTCTATATTATCAAAAATCCTGTGAGTTCCGGCAACTCCTATATCGTAAAGTTTAGATATTTTATTCCCCAAAACTTCCGCCGTAACTGCGGCTTCTTCGGCAACCGGTATATCAGATGTACCTGCGGTAACGATAAGAATATTTCCTTTAAGTTTGCATTCTTCCGGCTGCAGCGGATTTAATACTATAATTTTTGCTTCGTCGTGGTATATTGTTTTTTTGCAGTTCGAAAGAAGAATATTCTTGATTTTATAATTTACTCTCGTAAAAATTACGTTATTTGCAATCCTTTCTAATGTTTTTGCTATTTTTAAAATTTCTGCAGGGGTTTTTCCGTCGCATAAAACTGCTTCAGGTTTGCCTGCTCTTTTAAGGCGGTTAATATCTAACTTTGCAAAATGCAGGTTGATATAATTCGTGTCGGCGCAAGTATCGCTGTCCGTGAAATTTTTGTCAAAAGGCTCCATAAAATTGCTCTTTAATTTAACCTTTAAATTATTTTTTATTTGCATTAAAAACATAAGACGTATAAAATTATATATTATATTTAATTTTAAAAAATTAAAAGAGGATTTATTTATGCTTGAGTTTTTAAGAAGATTTTACGGTTCTTTATTTGGCAAGATAGTGACAATAGTTGTAGGATTTTTATTTATAGTAGGTTTTAGCTTTTTACCGTATATTGTGGGAGGAGGCAGCGCTATATCTCCGCAGAATGTAGCTATGGTTGACGGGAAACCTGTTACGGTAGCTGCATTTTATAGATATTACGGTAATCTTGAAAATTATTACAGAGAATTATATGGCAAAAATATTAATAAGACTATGAAAAAATATATAGCCGGCAAAGCATTATCTTCTATTGTCGCAGATAAAGTTTTAGAAAATAGAGCTAATAATTTTGGCGTCAGCGTTTCTAAGCATTATCTCGCAAATAAAATAGCCGGTATTTACGCATTTCAAAAAAACGGAAATTTCAGCAATAAAGCCTTTACAGCTGTTCTTGCCCAGAATCATATGACGCAGGCTATTTTTGAAAAACATTATAAACACGCAATCGATAGGCATTTTATGCGTGCAATTATTCAGAGTTCTTTTAGTTTTAATAAACAGCAGATTGCCGATAATTATATATTGCAGAATAAATCAGTTGCTTTTGAAGCAGCTATTTTCAAGACCAAAAACGCTGCTTATAAGTTTATTAAAAAAATTGTTCTTTCTAACAGCGGATTTAAAAAACTGGCAATTCAATTTAAAGCCAAGATTGTTAATTTTCCGTTGCAGACGGATACTCAATTAATTGCTTCAAATAAATTTAAAAAATATAACTTCAACGGTACAGTGCTGCAGGCGGCGTCATCCGGTATTCAAGGCAAGATTTCATTAGTTCCAATCTCTATAAAATCCGGATTTACGGTATTGAAAATAAAACATATTCACTTTCCTGCTTTTAAACTTACGCCGCAAAAAAAGTTTGCCGCGTACAGAAATTATATGTTTGAGAAGCAGACTGAATTTTTAGATGATTACGTAACATACCTTGAATCTAAATCGCACATAAAATATAATATTCCATTAATAAATAAAATAATGCAGCGTGTGTAAGAACGAATTTACGGATAAAAAAATAAAAAATGTGAACAATTATGAATACTGTTATAGATACGGAAATTTCAATAAGTACTGCAGCTTCAACATATACAGCGGATAAAATGATAGAAATAGATGACAATTTATTGCAAAAAATAGAAAAGATTCAAACGATCCTCGGCAGCGAAAAAAAAATTGCCGTCGCATACAGCGGAGGGGTCGATTCAACTTTTCTATTATTTATTGCCGGAAAAACGCTCGGCGCCGAAAATGTACTGGCTGTTACCGGTAATTCCTTTACAATACCTGGCAGAGAAATTGAGTTCTGTAAAAAAAAAACGTTTGAATTAGGCGTAAAGCATATTATAGTTAAAACTAAAGAGTATTTAGACGAATCATATTTAAAAAATGATTATTTAAGATGTTATTTTTGTAAAATTGCATTATTTAAGACCATAAGACCTTATATTCCAGAGGGCTATAAATTGTCCGTCGGAACTAACGCCGAGGACGAGGCTAATTTTAAAGATAGACCGGGAATGAAAGCCGAAAAAGAATTTAATGTCATATCTCCTTTAAAAGAAGCAGGTTTTTTTAAAAATGATATAAGAAATGCTTCTAAATTTTTTAGGCTTGATACGTGGGACAAACCTCAAATGGCTTGTCTGGCGTCAAGAATACCATTCGGCAGCATTGTAACGGAAGAAAAAATTAAAATGGTTGAAAGGGCTGAAGATGTGCTGATGCAAAACGGATTTAACGAAGTAAGGATAAGACATTATGGAAAACTGGCAAAAATTGAAGTTCCTTCGGCGCAGATTAATAACCTGATGCAATATGAATCATTATCTGATATTATATCAAAAATAAAAGAAATAGGATTTAAAACAGTTGCGGTAGATATTGAAGGAATAAATCACAGCGGACTTAATTTATAAATTTTATTTAGTCTTATTAAATTTTATTATAAATATAATATGAGATACGCCGCAACTATGTAGATACTGCTAAAATATAGTCATATTTCTGCTTAGTGCCGATTAAGAAAATTTACCTTTTTTAAAATTAAAAATACATTTTTACATATTATTTTTTATATTATTTTTTATATTATTTTTTATATTTTATTATTAACTATATCTTTAATATGTCTTCTGCATTTAACGAAAACGGGATATTTAATAGCCAAAAAAAAAGATTAAATTTTATTGCGTTGATTTTTTCGGTGATATGTTTATTGATTATTGCAAGAATATTTTTTTTGCAGGTTATCAACGGAAATCATTATTATTATCTTGCTAAAAATAATGCTACAAGGATAATATATCTGCCGGCGCCGAGAGGATATATATTATCTGACACAGGCAAGATTATGGTTGATAATGAATCGTCTTTCAATATTGCCGTAACTGTAGCTCATACAAAGTCGTTAAAAAGAGAACTTCATTTAATTGCTTCCATGTTTCATAAAAAATATTCCAGATTGTACAAAATAGTAAAAAAAGAAGAATTTATACCTGATTATGATTCAATAGTTTTAATAAGAAATCTGTCTATAAAAAATTTATCTGTTTTTGAGGTTAATAAACTCTATCTCCCCGGTTTTTTTATAGAAAAAATACCTATAAGACATTATAAATATGGAGATATAGGAGCGCAAATATTCGGGTACGTCGGTTTAGTCTCTTCTGAACAATTAAAAGAAAAAAAATATTCGTATGTTAATCCTTCCGATATTATCGGAGAAACAGGATTGGAATATTATTATCAAAAATATTTACACGGAAAAGACGGAGAAAAAAGGGTTGTAGTGAATTCGTTCGGTAAAAGCGAAGGAAAAGTCGTGGTCGAAAAGCCTAAAATGGGGGATAATGTATATACTACGCTCGATCTTACTTTAGAAAAACTTGCATATAAACTTATGAAAAAAAAAGAGGGTGCCGTAATTGCAATGAATCCGAATAACGGAAAAATTCTTGCTATGGTATCTACCCCTTCTTTTAATCCTGTTTATTTTTCCAAGGGTATTTCAACAAAAGAATGGGATAAAATTATAAATAACGACGAACATCCTCTTCAAAATAAAGCTATACAAAATTCTTTGGCGCCTGGCTCCACGTTTAAAATTGTCGGTGCGCTTGCAGGTCTTGAAACACATCTGATTACACCAAATAAAAAGATTTTTGCAGGTCCTACTTTTAAACTGGGGGACGCGGTGTTTTATAACTGGAATCCCAATCAGGATTCGAAAATAAATTTATATACCGCATTAGAAGAATCCGTAGACACTTATTTTTATTCTATTGCCGTTAGGCTTCATATTTCTCAGATAGCCTATTATGCGCATCTACTTGGATTCGGCAAAAAAACAGGAATTGATCTGCCTGCTGAAAATCCCGGATTTATTCCTACAAGAAAATTAGTTTATAAAGTTTATCATAGAAGATGGTATAAAGGTTCAACGTTATCCTCTATAATCGGACAGAGTTATGTTTCAGTTACCCCTTTGCAACTTGTTGAGGCGTACAGCGCTATCGCAAACGGCGGCTATCTTTACCGTCCTTATATAGTAAGTAAAATTGTATCGAGTTCGGGTAGGATAGTAAAACAGATTAAAAGCAGATTGATAAGACGGATTAAGCTAAAAAGAAGCTATATAAAAGCTATAAAAAAAGGTCTTTACGAAGTGGTAAACGGAAAAAACGGAACTGCCACTAATGGAAGGATAAGAGGCATTTCATTTTGCGGCAAAACCGGAACTGCGCAGATAATCTCAAAAACTTATTCTATTTACGATGCAAAATATATTCCGAGAAAAGATAGGGATAACGCGTGGTTTGTTGGATTTGCCCCGATGAATCATCCAAAAATTGCCGTAGTGGTTCTTGAAATGCACGCAAAATTTCTTGGAGCTCATGCAGCAGTAGTTGCAAAAAAAATAGTTGAAAAATATCTTGAACAGAAAGGCATGTGGAAACCGTCTCTCAAAAAAAGAAAAAATAATAAAAATAAAAATCTTCCAAGTTTTATTTATACAAGTTTTTAGAAAAATTAATATAAAACAAAAATTATAAATATATATAATATAAATTAAAAGTATAACTGATATTTAAATGAAATTATCGGATAACATTAAAAATTTTGATTTTATTTTATTCTTTACGGTAGTAATAATTTCTTTTTTAGGAATAGTTAATCTGCTTGGTTCATTAAGTCTTAATCATCATGAATTGCTTAACTCTTATGTTGTGAAACAGATTATATGGTTCGGAATTTCTTTTTTTGTGCTGTTTGCAATAATATCAATAGATTACAATACTCTTATAGATATTGCATACTATATTTACGGCGTTGTTCTGATTTTAATAATTATAGTTTTAATAAAGGGGAAAATATCGCACGGCGCGTCAAGGTGGATTTCTTTAGGATTGTTTACGATACAGCCCTCAGAACTTATGAAAATAGCGTTAATTCTTGCTTTAGCAAAATATTTTACAGACGCTAAAAAAAAATATTATAAATTAACCGATTTGATGATTCCTTTTTTAATAATTATTATACCTGTTTTACTTATAGCTAAAGAACCGGACCTCGGAACATCGCTTATTGTTTTCTTTGTCGGATGCATTATTGTTTATCTTTCAGGCATCAAAAGGGTTTCAATGGCGATTGCCTTGTTTTTTGCCATTGTTGTATTGCCTGTTATATGGGGACATCTCAAAACTTATCAGAAGAGCAGAATTCTTATATTTTTGCATCCGGCGAAAGCATCCTTAGGCGCTGGCTATAATATTATACAATCTGAAATAGCAGTCGGCGCAGGTAGAATTCTGGGTGACGGATTCAGGCACGGCAGTCAGAGTATATTAAATTTTTTGCCTGCCAAACAGACGGATTTTATATTTTCTACCTATGCCCAGCAGTTCGGATTTATCGGTTCGATAATTTTAATCGGATTATATTTTATTTTAATTATAAGAGGATTTAAAATAGTCTATAATACTAAAAGACTGCCGGCATTTTTACTGGGTTCAGGAGCTTTATTTATAATTACGCTGCACACGGTTATTAATATTGCTATGGCTATCGGTTTATTGCCGGTAGTGGGCGTTCCGCTTCCATTTTTCAGCTACGGAGGAACTTCGCTGATTGTGGATATATCTGCCGTAGCAATATTATTAAACATATCAATGCGGCGATATAAATACCAGTCCGGATAGAAAGAAAAATTAGGGTTTAGGGGCGCAAATCCGCATAAGTCAGGAAATTAAGGGGCATACAATATTTATTTATTTATTTTTATTTTGATTCAATTTTAATTTAATGATAGTTTGTTATAGCGCTGGTTTGATAAAACTGTAATAATACAGGGAAAGATTAAAAATTAAAAAAATAGCTATCGTGTTCGAATTAATAGCATAAAGCGGGATGCAACAGTAATGTATAAAAATAAAAATTTTATAGACAGCATATCTATATTTTTTGCAACTTTCTTTTATGTCGGATATTTTCCGTACGGTCCCGGAACTGCCGGAACTTTTGCCTCTATGGTTCTATATTTTCTCTTTTTTCATTATCTGACCTTTTCAGGTTATATTATATTATGTATCGTGTTGTTTTTTGCGGGAATATTTTTTTCTTCAAGAGCAGAAAAAATTATTGGTAAAAAAGACCCTTCAGAAGTTGTAATAGATGAGGTTGAAGGTTATTTAATCACTATGCTCGGAGCTTTTTGGGCGCCTTTTTCGATACTATATATTTTAATAGGATTTTTATTATTTAGAATTTTTGATATAATTAAACCGTTTCCTATCGGCGCCGCAGACAAACGTATCGGCGGAGGCATAGGCATCATGCTTGACGATGTCATAGCCGCGGTTATTTCCGCAGTGCTTTTAAGATTGATAATTGTTATAATTGTAGGTCTGTAAAACTTAATATCATTATATATCATTATATATTATTATAAAGATGCATAACGCGCATGAAGAAATGAAAATACACAATTTGTTAAATAATTTATTAAATAAATAAATATATATAATAAAAATATACAGGGTATATATTTAAAATAATTTCCTATAACTTAATGGATGATATTAAGATATTAATTATTGCCGATAATTACGATTTTAAAAAAGCAGGCGAGATTCTTTTAGATTTTTCGGATACGCTTGCCGATTATAATTTGAAATTTAAAGAAGCGGTATGTCTTCCAGACGACTCATCAGACAGTATTTATAAAGTCTTGTCGTATATGCTGACGGGAGATTCCTCGGCAATATTGGTTTGCGGCGGTTTAAAAGAAGATTTGAATATTACGTCTGAAATGGTATCGAATGTATTAAAAAGGGAGCTGATAAAAAGCAAAGATGCGCTGGATTTGATGAAACTTGTATATGAATCCAAAGGTAAACAGTATAAATCTGCATATGAAAAATCATGCTATTTTCCAAAAAATTCATTTGTTATTCCTAATCAAAATTCCGGGCTTTCCGGTTTTTACCTGACCGAACCTGTTTTTTTTGCCGCTATGCCTTTAGAACCGGATGATGCAAAGGCAATGTTTAAAAATCATGTACTCGGAAAAATGATAGGGAAATTGGGAATATCTTATTTTATTAAAAAAAGAAAATATAAATTATTCGGTCTTAAAGAAAAAAAGTTTGAAAACAATTTAAAGCGTATAAGCGACAAGTTTGCGGATTTAAAATATTCGTTTGAATTTTCTTATGGTGAAATTATTCTAAGTATTTACGTAAAGGGCATTACAACCCAAAAACTTCAAGACGCTATCAAAGCAATAGACGATATTGTACTTGCGGAGTTTAATAATTTTATTTACGGATATGACGATGATGAATTAGAAACGGTTTGCTCAGCTTTGCTAAAAAAAAATCAAATTACCGTCGCTATTGCAGAGTCGCTAACCGGAGGCTATATTTCTAACAAATTAACCGATCCGCCCGGGGCTTCGGCTTATTTTATTTTAAGCGAGATAGTCTACTCCAATTTTGCGAAGATAAATGAACTGGGCATTGATGAAGATATTATAGAAAAAAATGGAGCGGTATCTTCGGAATGTGCTATACTAATGGCTGAAAATATAAGAAAAAAAGCTTATTCTGATATAGGCGCCGCAGTAACCGGTTTTGCAGGACCCAAAGGAGAATCGGACAACTATCCCGTAGGAACTGTGTTTATAGCTTTATCTTCCGATAATATTCAGGAGGTCAGAAAGTATAATTTTTCAGGCACAAGAAATGAAATAAAGATTTATACCGCCAAAATGGTCCTATTCTGGATTTATAGACTTATGGCATATGCAGGGACGGATAAATAATAAAATGCTGCGGAAACGGGGCGTGGTACGGCGAAGATTATCCGCTGCTTTAGCAATGATGGAGTCGGGCATGCCAAGGCGTAACGCTCATGTAACAATATTGTAAATATAACGTAGCAATAATGTAATCTATTTTTAAAATTATTTTAACTTGATATTATAAAATTTATAATATAATATCAAATAATTAAATATATATTATTGAGGATAAATTAAATCATGGCTGCTAAAATTAATAATTCCGATATGCCGGAAGACAAAGACAAAGAAAAAGAAGACAAATACAAAGAAAAAGAGAAAGAAAAAAACAGAGATATTGCAAATCCAATCAACGAACAAAAGAAAAAAGCGCTTGAGCTAGCTATTTCTCAAATAGAAAAGCAGTTCGGCATGGGGTCTATTATGAAATTAGGCGGTAAACCGATAGTAGAGAACATACCGTCAATTTCAACGGGTTCTCTTTCTCTAGATATAGCTCTCGGAATAGGCGGTATACCGCAGGGCAGGGTTATTGAAATTTTTGGACCGGAATCTTCGGGGAAGACTACGTTGACTTTACAGATAATTGCCGAGGCGCAAAAAAAAGGCGGCATAGCTGCTTTTATTGATGCAGAACACGCCTTAGATTTAAATTATGCGAAAAAAATCGGCGTAAATGTGGACGATCTTTTAGTCTCACAGCCGGGAACAGGCGAAGAAGCTTTAGAAATAGCAGATTCTCTTGTAAGGTCCGGTTCGGTAGATGTTCTTGTTATCGATTCCGTTGCAGCGCTTGTTCCTAAAGCGGAGATAGAAGGAGATATGGGCGATGCCCATATGGGACTTCAGGCAAGATTGATGTCTCAGGCACTGAGAAAACTTACTTCGGCTATATCAAAATCAAATACAGCAGTGATTTTCATTAATCAAATCAGAATGAAAATAGGTATTATGTTCGGTTCTCCCGAAACTACAACCGGAGGGAACGCTCTTAAATTTTACGCTTCGGTACGTATTGATATTCGGCGGATAGGTTCTATCAAAAAAGGGGATGAAGTGGTAGGTTCTCGTACAAAAGCAAGAATAGTCAAAAATAAAGTTGCCCCTCCGTTTAAAGAAGCGGAGTTTGATATAATATATAACAGCGGTATATCTACCGAAGGCGATATAGTAGATATAGGTTCCGAAAGCGGAATCATAGACAAAGCGGGAACATGGTTCAGCTACGGAAAAGAAAGACTGGGTCAGGGAAGGGAAGCCGCTAAAGAATTTCTTAGAAACAATCCTGCTATAAAAAATGAAATAATGGGGAAAATAATGAATCATTTTAATTTAAAACCGTAAAAAAATTTAAGAATTTAATTTTGTTTTACTTAGTTTAATTAAATGCGGTTAAACTTAATTAATTACTTATTTAATGTAATCTAATTATTATGGATTAATATGGAAACCGATAATATAAACAATATAACTGATATAAATAATACAAATCATATAAGCAATACGAATAATACAGATGATATTAACGGCGCTCAGCGCAATATTGCTTTAGAACAGCAGAAACAATCTCTTACATTTATTGAGAAAATTCTGACATTTTCAGTGAATAAAAAAGCTTCCGATGTTCATTTGAAAGTTAATTCCGCTCCTATTTTCAGAATTAACGGAGAATTGGTTGTTCAACCGGATTTCGGGGTGCTTTCAAAGGAAATTATAGATAAGATTGCTTTCAGTATGATAGATAAGTATCAGATGAAAGTTTTTCAAGAAAATAAAGACGTTGACCTTGCATATAGTCTTGCCGATGTCGGCAGATTCAGGGTAAATATTTTTTCTCAGAGAAACAGTTTAAGTATAGCCATGAGATATATACCGTTCAGCGTACCTTCCATTGATACGCTGAGTTTGCCTCCTATTGTCAAATCGGTTGCGTTAAAAGAAAGAGGTCTAATTTTAGTAACAGGTATCACCGGAAGCGGAAAATCCACGACGCTTGCTTCAATGATAAATTATATTAATGCTAATAAGTCGGTTCATATAATCACCATAGAAGACCCGATAGAATATCTTCACAAAGATATTAAATCCATAGTAAACCAGCGTGAAATAGGTATGGACGTGTATTCATTTTCTCATGGACTCAGGGAAGCGTTAAGACAGGATCCGGATGTTGTTCTTGTAGGAGAAATGCGGGATCTTGAAACTATAGAAACCGCAATTACCGCTGCCGAAACAGGACATCTCGTTATGAGCACATTACATACGTTAGATGCTCAGGAAACTATTAATAGAATTATAGCCGTTTTTCCTCCTTACCAGCAAAAGCAGATAAGAATACAATTAAGCAGTGTTATTACGGCTGTCATATCCCAGCGCCTTATCCAAAAAGCAGATAAGCAAGGCAGACTTCCCGCCGCAGAGATATTAATAGGCACTGAAACGATAAAGGATTGCATACTGAATGAAGACAAGACTTCAGGTATCAGGGATTATATAAAAGCAGGAAATACGCAATATGGTATGCAGACATTTGACCAGTCATTATACGGTTTTTATAAAAACAATCTTATTACTTACGAGGATGCATTAGCCGAATCGACCAGTCCTAACGATCTGGCTCTGCTTATATCCGGCGTGGACTCTGCTTCCGGTTCCGGGTCTTCAAACCAGTCCATATGGGAAACAAAATGAAAGTACTGAAAAGCAATACTGAAAAGCTTCCTATGGATTATGCTTTAAAACTTCTGGCAATTAAATCATATTCAGAAAGTTCAATGGCTCAAAAATTAATTAAGAAAGGATTTTCTACTTCATCTATAAGCCAAACTATAAAAAAGCTGAAGGATTTAAATTATATAAATGATGAAAGCTACGGCGAAAATATGATAAGAATCGGCAAATTGAAAATGGTGGGTAAAATGAAATTAGCCTATCAGATGCATACTAAAGGAATAAACAGTTCGCTGATAAATAATCTTTTAGAAAGCCTCTATACTTCGGAAGAAGAAAAGCAGATTGCCGAAAAAGCCCTTGAAAAAAAGAAACCTGCTCTAATAAAATATAAAGAAGACAAAATAATATATAAAAAAAAACTGTATGATTTTTTGCAGAGGAGAGGTTTTTCTTCAGACGCGGTTGAAGATATAATAAATGGGAAATTCTGAAAAATATGTATAATTAAAAATTTAGAAATATAGAAACATAGAAATATAGAAAAAAATATAAAAATATAAAAATATAAGAAAACTATAGAAACATAGAAATAATTTAATTTAAAAATATAAATAAATAAAACAAACGACGGCAATTGCCCCAATTTATAGCGGATTAATAAAAAGGCGCCTGTCTCTAATTCACTCTAAATTAATAAAGGATTAATTTTATATGAAATATTTACTTTCTAACGAACTGCGGGAATTATTCATTGCTTATTTCAAAGAAAAAGGACATAAACATATTCCGAGTTCGTCTTTAATTCCTGCAGGCGATGATTCAATAATGTTTACCAACGCCGGCATGGTGCAGTTTAAGGATTATTTTACTGGGATTTCCAAACCGTCTTTCAACAGAGCCGTAACTGCTCAAAAATGTATGCGCGCAGGCGGTAAGCATAACGACCTTGAAAATGTAGGGAAAACCACAAGACACCACACTTTTTTTGAGATGCTCGGCAATTTTTCATTCGGAGATTATTTTAAAAATGAAGCAATCAGCTTTGCGTGGGATTTTCTCATTAACGAACTTGAGATGGATGCCGAAAAACTTTATATAACCGTTCATAAAAAAGACGAAGAAGGGTATTTGATATGGAAAGATAAAATAAAGATTGACGAAAAAAAAATATATAAATTGGACGATGATACTAATTTATGGCAGATGGGAGATGTCGGTCCGTGCGGCTATTCAAGCGAAATTTTTTTTGATACGGGATTTTCCGAATGGGGGCATACAGAGTGCGACGTGACCTGCGATTGCGGGAGGTATTTAGAAGTATGGAATTTAGTATTTATGCAGTTTGAAAGAGATACCAACGGAAAACTTTCAAATTTGCCGAAACCTTCAATAGACACAGGTATGGGACTTGAAAGAATGGCAAGAGTCCTCCAGAATGTTAAATCAAATTATGACTCCGATGTTTTTATGCCATATATTAGTGAAATTGAAAATATAACCGGAATAAAATATCAGGACGGAAACAATCTTTATGACACGGCGGCGAGGGTTATAAGCGATCATATAAGAACTTCCGTTTTTCTTTCCTCCGAGTCAATTTTTCCGTCTAATGAAGGAAGAGGATATGTTTTCAGGAGAATATTGAGAAGACTGTTCAGATACGCTTTGAAATTAAATCTTAATATCAGCAATTTAGTTTATATCGGCAATACCGTAGTATTAACGATGGCTGCTTTTTATCCGGAAATCAGGGAAAGTTTCGGTATATTTGAAAAGATTATATCAGACGAATTTGAACGTTTTAAAGGAACTTTGAATTCAGGCACAAAATTGCTTGAAGATGAAATCAACCGCCTTAAAACTGAAAAAATAAAAACAATAAACGGCGATTTTGTTTTTAAACTGTACGATACCTACGGTTTTCCGGTTGACCTGGCTATAGATGCGGCTTCCGAAAATAATTTAAACGTTGATCTGGCAGGTTTTGAAAAATTAATGCAAAATCAAAAAAATTATTCAAAGCAGAAAAAGGGTAAAATAGATTTTACGGGTCTGGATTTAAATTTAAATCCAACCGTGTTTGTCGGTTACAATAAACTTGAAGAAGAAGCAGAAATAATCGGTTTTTTAGACGAAGAGGTCAATTTATTAAGTAATCCTGAAAATAACGCGACCGGATTTATAATTTCCGATAAAACTCCTTTTTATGCCGAAAGCGGCGGACAGGACGGAGATAAAGGGATAATAGAATGGCAGACAGGATATTTTAAAGTTGACAAGACGATTAAAACAAAATCAGGCGTATTTTTGCATCACGGCAGGATAACCGACAGCACCGGATTGGAAACAGGAGCGGCAGGCAGCGGCAATGCCGGTAATTACTTACACCGCAAGGCATTCTTTAAAGTAGACGCAAAATTACGGCGAATGACCGAGTCAAATCACAGCGCTACCCATCTTTTGCACGCAGCTTTAAGAGAGGTTCTCGGAAGCACATCTTCGCAGCAGGGTTCTTATGTGGATTCCGAAAAATTAAGATTTGATTTTAATTATTCTAAACCTTTAACAGATGAAGAAATCCGCAAAATAGAAATTATAGTTAATGATTTTATATTTTCTAATTATGCGGTAGAGGTTGAAGAAACTGAAATGGAAACAGCTCTGCATTCAGGCGCGCTGCATTTTTTTGACGAAAAATACGGGGATAAAGTAAGAATTGTCAATATAGGGGGCGTTTCAAAAGAATTTTGCGGAGGAACTCATATTAAAAGCACCGGTTCGATAGGTTTTTTTAAAATAATATCTGAATCTTCCGTTGCTTCAGGAATTAGAAGAATAGAAGCCGTTACAGGATATAATTATCTTAATACGGTATATATTCAAGAAGATAATTTGAACAATATAATAGTCCTTTTAAATTCAAACAAAGCCGATATTTATAATAAAATAATAAAGCTTTATTATGATTATGAGTTTATAGAAAAAGAAAATAAAGAGCTTAAGCATAGCAATTTTATGCTTAAAGCGGGTGAATTATGCAAAGAATTTAAGAAAATAGGAAATTATTCATATCTAATAAAAAAATTAGACAGTTTTACTCCTGATGAACTTAAAGAGCTTGCAAATATGATAAAATCAAAATATAGTTCAGGTGCGGGCGTCAATGTCAACGATTCTAATAGTAGTAATTTTATTATCATATTAGGTTCATTTTATCAAAACGAAAAAATAATTTATATTGCGGTTACCGAGGGTTCCATAGACGCTGCTAAAATAATAAAATTAATATCGGAAGAGCTTGACGGAAAAGGCGGAGGCAAAAAAGATTTTGCCCAGGGCGGCACTTCTAATCTATCTAAATACGAGGAATTTGAAGCAGATGCCGAGAGCATTATAAAAAATTATTTGAAATAAAGATTTAAATTTTAATAATAAACATATATAATATAATTAGGAAGTGCAATAACTTTGTTGTACGGGCAATTATCGCCGCACATACGTTGTATTTTGTCTGCATTAATTACTATAATAAGATAATATAAGACAATATAAGATAATTTATGGAAACTGATTAGACAGCTTTGGTTTTCTGATATAAGATAACAATAGATAATATAAGATAACTTATGAAAATCATTAGAATATTCGGACGTTCTGATTCAAAAAAATGCAATGAAGCTATACACGGATTGATTCTTAAAAGAATCAATTTTAAACTTTACAATATAGAAACAGATAAAGACGCTTATAACGAATTTTTAATAATTGCGGGACATAATGCCGAAGTGCCTTGTATTATCGATGAAAATAATTGCAATATAACATTAGACGACATAACATTCAATGAAGCTATTTTTTAAAATATTTGCCGTATGTCTCATTGTTTCAGCGTCATATTTTTTAACAGGGTGCGCTTATAATAATATTAAAGAAAAGACCGTTCCTATACGCAAAAGTCATATTTTTATTCCGGAAAAAACCGTTATAAAAAAAGTGGCTGCAAATTATAAAGGATTTAAGAATATTTCAGGAAGGGCAAAAATGCTGTATTATTACGGCGGAACGCCTTACGAGGAATCGGTATTCTATAAGTATTTAAAAGGGAAATGTCTAAAATTTGCAATAATGGATATGTACGGAAACGTTGTCTTTTCGTCTAAAATTAATAATAACGGAGCAATTTTTACCAATACATACAGAACTAAAAAAAATCCAAACCCCATAATAAAGGTTTTATTTAATAAAAAATATAAAATTAAAAGCATTAATTCTTATAAAAGAATATTCAAATCGGTCAGATTGCTTCTTAACTTGGACAATACCGAGAAAATAAATAAATCGGATATGTTCTATAATACCGAAAACGGATACTTTTTTGAATATAAACCAAAACAAAAATACTATTATATTTACGTTAATAACAATTTTCTTATAAATAAAATTGCGGCTATAAGAAACAAAAAATTTATTGAAACAATTACGTTTAGCAGATATATAAAGAAAAGCGGCATTTATCTTCCTTTGAAAATTAATATTGACGATTATTTATACAATGTTAAAATGATTATTAAACTTTCAAAAGGAAGCAAATTAACATTAAGCAGAAACTTTAAAAATTAAAATATGAAAAAGTTAAAAATTGTATTTCTCTTTGCTATATTCGTTTCTATTATTTCTTTTTCTTTTATGCTTTCGGGATGTGCTTCTAAAAATACCAAAAAGATATTGCCTCCGCAGGTTTATTATAAAAAAGCTCTATATGAAGCAAAAAATAAAAATTATTCCGCCGCTGCAAAAAATTTTAAATCTCTTATAACCAACTATCCGTCATATCGCAATACAAGAAAGGCTGAATTAAAATTGGGCGATGTTTATTACTTTGCGGGGAAATATATTGAAGCCGGAGGAGCGTATACCGATTTTTTAGTTCTTCATCCCCGTTCCAAAGAAGCCCCTTTCGCAATGTTTTATATAGGGATGTCGCATTATAAAAGGATTATGGGGGTCGGAAGGTCTCAAAATCAGGCAAAAAAAGCCAAAGCTGAATTTGAAAAACTTATTTCTAAATATCCTTACAGCAAATTTTCAAAAGAAGCACTAAAACTGATAAAAATTATAAATATACATCTTTCAAAAAATACGTTTTTTACCGGATTATACTACTTTAATGCCGGAATGTGGAAACAGGCGGCTTATATGTTTAAAATTGTTTTAAAACAATATAGAGGATATCCTATAATTCCTAAAGATTTATACTATATTTATATATGCTATAAGAATTTAAATAATAAAACAGAAGCCGATAAATACAAGGAAATTCTGCAGACCAATTTTTCAGGAAGTTTATATACAAAAAGAATAGCATGAACGGTTATAAATCATTCTTGACAATTTATACCGAATTATGTAATAATCCTTAGAATAAATACGATTTAAGTATTACAAATAAAATAATTATAAAATTAGAAGAGAGGGATATTAATATCCAAAAAAAATTCGATATCAATGAAGAAATTAAAGCTAAAGAAGTCCGCGTAGTCAATGATGAGGGCGGACAATTAGGTATAATCGGTTTAGCGGACGCCATTAAACTTGCCAGAGAAAAATCTTTAGACCTGGTTGAAGTTTCAAAAAATTCCACGCCTCCGGTTTGCCGTATAATGGATTATGGAAAATTCAAATACGAGCAGAACAAAAAGGACCAGCTGGCAAAGAAGAAACAGGTTATTATACATACTAAAGAAATAAAATTCAGACCTAATACCGATGACCACGATTATAATTTTAAATTAAAAAATATTATTTCTTTTCTTAAAGAAGGAAATAAAGTTAAGCTGACCATTGCTTTCAAGGGCAGAGAGATAATTCATACTGACCTTGGCGTGAAGGTGCTGCAGAGGGTTGTTGAAGATATTAAAGACATAGGATCGCCTGAATCTCCAATTAAGCCCGATGCAAAAAGAACATTCAGCACGATAGTCGCTCCGTTGAAGAGTACGCCGCGTACTCAGACAAAGCCGCAAGACTGATTGGACTTATTGTATCCATAGGACTATGTGTAAGCAGCATATATACAAAATAGAAGTAAATTACTTTGTGAAATTTAGTTTTAATTGTTAAAAATAATATATTTAACCAGATGCTTAATAATATGCTTAATAATATATTTAATAGAGGATATAAAAATGAAAAAAATAAAGATTAAAACCAGCAAGGGAGCAAAAAAAAGATTTAAAATTACCGGTACCGGTAAAGTGATGCACTATAAAGCCGGCAAAAGCCACATATTGACATCAAAGGCGCATAAAAGAAAAAAAAGATTGGCTAAGCAAGGGGTCGTAAACGCAGTCGATTCTTTGAATATAAAGAAGTTAATACCTTATTTATAATTTATTATTAATCAATTATTAAAATTATTAAAATAAATAACAGCAGTAATTATTTCAAATATCTAAAATAAAACTAAATTTAATAATTAAAAATAAAGGAGGCGTAAAAATAAAATATTTTGTTACCGTGTATAATAAATATTAATCTGAATAGGCTGCAATTTGCTGTCAATTTAATATTAATTATTAATATTAATAATTTGTTATATACCGTCAAAAAATTTTATTTTACGATTTAGTAATGCCGAGAGTTAAAAGAGGAATTTCCGTTAGAAAAAGACATAAAAAAGTATTGAAACAGGCTAAAGGCTACTATGGCGCAAGGCACAGACTTTTTAAAACTGCTCAGGAGGCAGTCGATAAAGCTTTAAAATATTCATACAGGGATAGGAAAGTTAAAAAAAGACAATTTAGAGCGCTATGGATTGTGCGTATTAATTCCGAATGCAGAAAAAATGGGATATCTTATTCCGTTTTTATGAATATGCTGAAGAAAAATGATATATTGTTAAATAGAAAGGTTTTATCGGAACTTGCTTTGTCTGATCCTGCAGGGTTTTCAGAAATTGTTAAAACCGCAGCCGCACAATCAAGATAATTTTCTAAAAAATTTATTTTGAGAATTTTATTTTAAAATTTTAAGCAAGTACGTTTTTTGAGCAGCTTTCAGGCTGCTCACCCCTATCAAACGCAGTTCAATGAAGCTTATTTATTGATAGGCAGTTTATAAATAGTCTAATTATAAATTTATATAAAATAAAAATAAAAAATGTCTTTAACAAAATCAGAAATTTCTTCAAAAGTTCATGAAAAGGTTGGAATTCCTCATAACGATTCGCTTAAATATGTAAATTCTTTTTTTGAAATGGTTAAATCTGAAGCCGAAAGAACCGGATTGCTAAAATTTTCCGGATTCGGAAATTTTGCGGTAAAAGAAAAGACTAAAAGAAAAGGGAGGAATCCTCAAAATGGGGAGGTAATGTATATAAGCGAAAGAAAAGTTCTCAAGTTCAAACCTTCTAATGTATTAAAAAATAAAGTAAATAGACAAAATGGATTGGAAGGATGAAAAGGAAAAAGTTTATTATAAAATTGGAGAAGTAGCCGATATTTTAAAGGTCGGAACTTATGTCATAAGATATTGGGAAACGGAATTTAAATTTATTAAGCCTTTAAAATTAAACAGTTCTCATAGACTATATTCTAAAAAAGAGATAGAGAAACTTTTAGTCATTAAAGATTTGCTTTATGATAAAAAATTTACTATCAAAGGCGCCAGGAATGCTTTAAAATCCGGTTTTTATAAATTAACCGAAACTAATGCCGATGCCGCTAATAATGACGCAGATACTTCAAAATGTCCGAATAGCGTTGTATCGCGGAATAATCAGGCGGCAATAGATTGCGTACCGTTTGACAGTGCGGAAAATAATAGCAGCAGCAGCTGCAATATCGGTCCGGATATTACAGATATTATAGACATCAAAGATACCGAAGACAGAAATAAAAATCAAATTGTTTATGCTGATTGCAACGGTAAAGCGAGCGGCTGTGCTGAAAATTCAGGACGCATAAACGTAAGTGAAATTATTGAAGAGTTGAAAATAATCAAAAATATTTTATTCCAAAATATCCATAAATAAAAGATAAATCTAACATCTAACAATATTAATAATATCGCTGCAGCTTTTAGAGATATCATCTCAATCAATGAATATTCTGATTTCAAACGATGACGGAGTTTTTGCATCAGGAATAAATATATTGCTGGATGAATTTAAATCTTCCGGAAAAAATTTTAATACCGTCGTTGTAGCTCCGGATAGGGAAAGAAGCGGCAGTTCGCATTCTCTGACCCTTGACAGACCGCTGAGAGTTCATGAGATTAAATCAGGAATTTATTCAGTCGACGGTACTCCAACCGATGCCGTAAATATCGGCGTTAATTCAATATTGAAATATAAACCCGACCTTATTATTTCCGGCATAAATTACGGCGGAAATATTTGCGACGATGTAACATATTCCGGTACGGTTTCCGCCGCTATGGAAGGCGCTATAATGGGCATAAAATCAATAGCTGTTTCCTTAGTCGTAAATAAAGGCGGCGGCTATCTGCTTAAAGACCCTGCTTTAGAAGACGACCTTGAACTTTCTTTCAGAAAAGCTGCAAAATTTACAGTCAGTCTTGCCAACATAGTTGCAGCAATAGAACTTCCTAAATTTACTTTTTTGAATGTTAATATTCCGCAGACAATTATCAAATCACCGGATTTTGAATATAAAATTACAAGGCAGGGCAAAAGATACTTTGAAGATTTCGTTGTAGAAAAAGAAGACCCGCGCGGCAGGAAATATTACTGGATAGGCGGTAAAAATATAAAATTTGAAGATATTGAAAACAGTGATTACGAAGCAGTTCATGCAGGTTTTATTTCTATAACGCCGATTCAGATTGATCTGACGAATTATAACGCTATCGAAAAGTTTAAAAATATAGATTTTTCATTTAAAGATTAAATTATTTTAATTTTATATTTTTATTTATGGCAAATTATAAAAATTTGATTGAAAAAATGATTAATTCATATATTATATCTAAAGGTATCTGTGATGCCGATATTATAAGCGCAATAAGGTCTATTCCGCGTCATATCTTTGTTGAAGAATCTTTTAGCGAATTGAGCTATAGCGATGCTCCTCTGCCGATAGGACATAAACAGACAATATCGGGAATATATACGGCTGCATTGATGACTTCGGTCCTTGAACTCAATAAAAATCATAAAGTATTAGAAATAGGAACAGGCTCCGGTTATCAGACTGCAATCCTTTCAAATCTGGCATCGGAAGTTTATACTATAGAAAGAATCAGGGAGCTGTCTTTAAAATCGCGGACAATCCTTGAAGGCTTAAATCGCAAAAATATAACATTTATAATCGGCGACGGTTCCATAGGTTTTAAGGAATATGCCCCTTATGACCGAATTATTATTACCGCATGTTCTCCTGAAATACCAAAACCGCTGATAGACCAGCTGAAAGACGGAGGCGTTATGGTAATGCCGCTTGAAATAGACCGCCAGCAGAATATTTATGTAATCAGGAAAAATAGCGGAAAGATAGAAAAAAAAATTATAGCGCCGGCAAATTTTGTAAAACTTATAGGTAAATCAGGTTTTGCAGGCTGATTTAATTATATTAAGATATATAATTAAACAGAATTAAAAATATAAAAACAATAATAATATAAAATATTATGACAGACAATAACAATACAATATTTCCTGATGAGCCCAAAACTGAATATCAGGAACTTAATAATAATAATATTTATACCCAATATCTTAAAAATATTCATAAACATCCGCTTTTAACTAAAGACGAGGAATATGAGCTCAGTTTAAAAGCTCAGAACGGCGATAAAGAAGCAAGAGATTTAATGATACAGTCAAACCTAGGATTAGTAATTCAGGTTGCGAAAAGATTTCTTGGAAGAGGTGTTTCTTTTGAAGACTTAATAGAAGAAGGAAATATCGGACTTATGAAAGCGGTTGAGAAATTTCAGCCGTCTAAAGGATTTAGATTTTCGACTTACGCCACTTGGTGGATAAGGCAGGCTATAGAAAGGGCAATATTAAATTCTGCGCGTCTCATCAGGATTCCGATACATATTTCCGAAAGTATGTTTAAAATTTCAAAAGCCTCAAAAAATTTAGAAAAAGAAAACGGCTATGAACCGAATACCGAAGATATTGCAGAATATATAGGCATTAATTCCGATAAAGTTGAAAAAATTTACGGGTCTATTGCCAACATAACATCATTAGACTATTCAATGTCGCAGAATGAAGACGACCAGAACATGTCTTTAAACAATGTCGTCAAAGAAGACGAGGAACGTACATCGCCTTATGAAATATTAAATAAAATTGAAACTATAAATTTATTAAACGGCTGGCTTTTTTCATTAAAAGAAAACGAAAGAAAAATTATTACGATGAGATACGGATTGAATTATGAAAAACCTATGACATTACATCAAATTGCCGGTATTTTTAATCTTACTAAAGAAAGAATAAGACAGATTGAATCAAAAGCTATGGATAAATTGCAAAAAATGGCTAAAGAATCAGGCGTGTTGGAAAAATAGAGGAAATATAGCATAGTACATATAGAAAATATATTATATCAAATAAATATTCTTATTATACTAATATAAAACATGTCTGCAATAAAATGCAGCGGTATATAACTTGGCAGTGTATAACCGAACGGCGCATAACTTTAAAGTTTTGTTAATAAAATGCAGGATACAGAGATACTAAATGGCTATGAAATAAACAGCGCAGATGTTATTAAAGCCATTATAAAGTTTGAAAAAAAGCCGATAAATTCCGACAATATTAATCAAATAAAAGTTATTGAAACCCACATTTCGTTAATCTATCTCACTCAAAAATTCGCATACAAACAAAAGAAAAAAGTTAATTTCGGATTTTTAGACTATACGTCTTTAGAAAAGAGGAAATTTTACTGCAGAAAAGAATTGTCACTTAACAGAAGATCGTGCGCCGGAATATACCTTGATATGCCTGAATTAAGGCTAAAGAATGACGGCAGTCTGCTATTGGGATATAAAAAAGGAAAAATTATAGATTATCTGGTTAGGATGAAACGTGTTGCAGATGATAAATTTTTAGACGGTATCTTTGCTAAGGATAAAGATAAAAATAAAGATACTGATATTAATTTTAATACTGATATTGATAAAATTCTGCAAAAGACGGCTAAAAGGATTTATCTTTTTCATAAAAACGCAAACAGCTCAAAAAGAATTTCCATGTTCGGAAAGGTTGATATATTAAAAGAAAATTTTGACGATAATTATTCAGACGTCTATAATTTTATCAGCGGAGAAAAAGAATTAAATTTTGATGCGTTAGATAACATAAATAACATAAATAGCGCAGACAACATAAATAGCATAAATAATGCAAACAATATAAATTATTTAAATGCTCAAAAAATTTTAAATAATCAAAACAATCAAAACAATCAAAATGCTCTATATAATCAAAATAATCTTAAAAAACTGAAAAATATTTTTTATGATTTTATAAATTCCGGTGAATTTGCTCAATATATAAAATTAAGAATAAGCAAAGGTTTAATTAAGGATTGCCACGGCGATTTAAGAATGGAGCATATAGTTATCGGAAATATTTCGAAAATCAGCGGAATATGCATTCTCGACTGCGTAGAATTCAGCGAAAAATTAAGATTTCAGGATGTTTATTTAGATTTTGCCTTTCTTTTGATGGATATGGAACATAGGGGATATTTTTATGAATCCGTTAAAATATTTGATTATTACAAAAATTATTTTAGCTCCGGTCTTATTTATCTATTTCGGGAATATGAATTTAAAGTAATGTCGGCATACAAATTGTACAGGGCTCTTGTCAGATGCAAAATCTCTATTCTGCAAACACACGGTGAAAATAATAAGATAGAAGAAAGCAAAGAAAGCAAAGAAAGCAAAGAAAACGAAAAAAATACAAAGAACAATGATAGTAAAGGAAACGGTGCGGATAAACTTAATGAAGCAGTCAATTATTTTAATTTAGCTATGTTTTATGCCGAGTTGTTGACAAAACCCGTTATCGTAATGAACGTAGGACTCCCGGGAAGCGGAAAAAGCGCTCTGTCTTTTCTTTTAAGCAGATATTTAAACGCTTCGCTGTTTGCTTCCGATAAAATAAGAAAAGAATTATTCGCATCAGAAGACGTATATTTATATGATAAATCTATAAGTAAAAAGGTTTACGAATATATATTTGAGGAATCCAAAAAAACTGTCGAACTTAAAAAAAGCGTTGTCATGGATGCAACATTTTTGGAAGCAGCGCATAGAAAAATATTTATTGATTATTTTACTAAAAAATACTGTAATTTTATTGTTATTTACTCTAAAATATATAAAGAAAAGGAAAATATAATTATTGATCGGCTTAAAAGCAGAAAGACAAAATCTGATTTTAAATCTGCAAAGTCTTCAGAATTTTCCGGTTATTCTGTTGACTGCAGCTTTCATGCAGATTCTCAAACCGTTGAGAATGAGAATTTTAAATCAAACGATTTTACCAAAGATTATTCGGACGCAGATGAAGAAGTCTATTTGAGAATGAAGAAAACCCTCGACGAACCGGATTTAGAGTCTGGCGGCGCAACTGTTTTGACGATAGACGCGTCTATTGAATTAAAAGACAGATACAACTGCGTATTAGCGCAATTACTTGAGATGCGGAGTTTATAGGTATCAAAAAAATTAAATTTAAAAAGTTTTAAATAGTGAGAAATTTGAAGAATATTTTAAAAAAAATAAATATAATAAGCGATGCGGTAGAAGAAAAGTCCGATGAAATTTTAGATTATTTAGAATCGTATAAATTTGAAATATGGCTTGTAATTTTATCAGTTATCGCTTTTTTTATTCATGAACATCTTGCCGCTACTTTAAATCTCGGAAACGACGAGGCGCACTATTATGTATGGTCGCTTCATCCGTCAGCGGGTTATCTTGACGATGCCCCGCTTGTTGCATACTGTATTTATTTTTTTACGCATATTTTTGGCAAAAGCGAACTGACGGCGAGATTAACCGCTATTATATTTTCTTTTTTTGACGGTTTTTTAATATATTATTTCAGTTATCTGTTATTTAAAGATAAACGAGCAGCTTTTTTTGCATTCTTGTTTTTTTTATGCGCTCCTATATTCGGTCTTGTCCTCTCGGTGATGATTTTGCCTGATACCCCCCTGCTGTTCTTTTATCTGCTTTTTTTAATAAGTTTTTATATAGCGGTAAACAAGACGGCAGATAATAATTCAGGAATCAATATTAATAATAATATTGATAAGAACAATAAGAACAATAAGACCGGTAATAACAATAAGAACAATAATAATAAGAACAGTATTAAAAATGAGAACAATAAGGACAATAATGACAATATTAAGACAAATATTAAATGGTGGCTTATAGCAGGTGTTTTTCTCGGACTATCATTTTTAAGCAAATATACGGCGGCTTTGATACCGCCTTCTGCATTGCTCTATCTATTATTTTCTAATAAAAACAGATATCTGCTTAAGACAATTTATCCATACTTTTCTCTTGTGATAGCCATTATTGTGTTTTCTCCCGTAATTTACTGGAATATGGAGCATAATTTCATTTCTTTTAAATTTCAGCTGTCGCACGGCTTTTCCAGTCCCGCTCCCAATGCCGTTTTATTTTTTCAAAACTGGCTTGAACAGTTTGTTGCTATAAGTCCTTTCATATATATTGCTTTATTTTTTGTTTTTATCTATTACATTATTTTCATTATTTATAATAAAAACATTTTTAATGAAAGCATATTGTATGCCCTAAGTATGTCAGCGCCTATACTTGTTTTTTTTATCGTAAACGGCTATTCCCACAGGATACTGTTTCACTGGCCAGACATCGGTTATTTAGCCGCTTTTCCGCTTGCAGGTTTTTTCGTAAGTTCCGTTATAAAAAATTATGAAAATTCTGCAAAATCTGTAAAGCCGGATAATTTTAAACTGAATATGTTTAAATCTTTTTTATACCTGTCTCTTTTCATCGGTTTTTTTATGAGTATGGTTCTTTATTATCAGATTTATTATAATTTTATACCTGTTGCAAAAATAATAAGCTATGTAGATAAAGAACATAAATTACATAAAGGCGGCATCTTTAAACTGATTCCGCACATACCCGGCAAAGCTAAGACTGCGAATATTACCGACGATTTGTTCGGCTGGACGGCTTCCGCAAAATATCTGAAAATGGTGTATTCCGGATATAAAAACAAATATCATTCCTTATTTTTGCTTACCCATCATTACGCTATAAGCGATGAGCTTGTTTTTTACGGGAATTTTAAACCGGCTTTTGATAAAAAGGCGAATATATATAATATTTCAGGTTTTTTAAATCAGTATGATATATGGCAGAACAGAAGCAAAATTTTAGGATTGGACGGCAAAGACGCTATGTTTGTCATGGATAATAAATACATGATAAACCCCGTTTCGACTTATTTAAAATATTTTAAATCCATAGTATTTATCGGAAGGCTTGATATTTATCGTAAATTTATGCCGGTCAGAGAATTTTATATTTATCTTATGAAGGATTTCCATGCTAAATATGCGCTCAGACATATGTCAAAAAGATTATATTGACAAATTATATTGATAAAATAAAAATTAAAAAATAATAATTAATGAATAATGCATAAAAAATAACGATTAAATAATAATAAAGTGTATCACTTCAAACAATCACTTGTTTCTAATTAACTTAAAAAAATAATGCCATTCTTCAATTAAATTTCTCTGATTAACGATGAAAATATTGACGGTTATTCCGACATATAACGAAAAAGATAATATAGAAAAGATGATAAATGCCGTTCTGTCTTTATCTTTTGAAAATGCGGCGAAAAGCAATTTTTTAGCTGATAGCTATAATTACAAAGACAAGTATGATGATGGTGATAGAAATGGCAATGGCGATAATGATAATGTATCAATAAATCTCTTGATTATTGACGACAATTCTCCGGATGGGACGGCTGAAATCATTTTAGATTTAAAAAATAAAAAAAAAGACGGGAAATATGTTTTTGCGGACAGGCTGTTTTTGCTCAAACGACCGTCAAAATTAGGTTTAGGGACGGCTTATGTACAGGGCTTCAAATTTGCGGCTGAGAATAATTACGATTATGTAATAACAATGGACTGCGATTTTTCACATGACCCTGAAGAAATAAAAAAATTTATTGAAACAATAGAAAATGAAAAATGCGGTATGGTTGTAGGTTCACGCTATAAAGACGGTATAAGGATTATTAACTGGAAAATGAGCAGGCTTCTAATTTCCTATTTCGCCAATATATATGCTAAATTTATTACAGGCTCGGATATAACAGATTTGACCGGAGGATTTAACGCATATAGCGCGGAATGTCTTAAGAAAATAAATTTGAAAGGGATAAAATCTAAAGGCTATGCTTTTCAGATAGAAATGAAATACAGAATTATAAAACAGAAATGCGCATATAAAGAGATACCTATAATTTTTTACGAAAGAACATTCGGCAAATCTAAAATGTCTAAGTCCATTATATTTGAAGCATTTTTTACGGTACTGAAACTCAGGCTGGGAATATATAAATGAAGATAGATTTTTATATATTCGGTATTAAATTATTGACATAAAAAAATTGATGTTTTATAATTACAAAATAAATCAGATATAACATTAAGATATAACATTAAACAGTTAGACGAAAAAATAAAATCAATATACATAAAGTCAATATACATAAAATCAATATAAATTAAGCTAATATAAATCAAATAAATATAAATGTAACTTAAACCTAAAAAAATGAAAAACATAAAAAATCCTGAAGAGTTAAAAAGTTATATCCGCGAAGTGCCTGATTTTCCTAAAAAAGGAATTAATTTTTATGATATAACTACTTTGCTCACGCATTCTAAGGCTTTCAATTATACGATTGATATGCTTGCGAATCGTTATATCGGCGAATCGGTAGACTATATTGTTTCTGTCGAGGCTAGAGGTTTTGTTTTCGGTTCGGCGCTTGCCTATAAACTTGGCTGCGGCGTTATACTCGTAAGAAAACCCGGCAAACTTCCGGCAGAGTGCAATGCCATGAGTTATGACCTTGAATACGGCAGCGCAACGCTAGAAATTCATAAAGACGCCCTTAAAGAAAACGACAGGGTTGTTATAGCGGACGATGTTCTTGCAACAGGGGGTACTGCCGCCGCCGTTGCCGGACTTATATCTGAATTTAAAGCAGAAGTAGTAGAGGCTGCTTTTTTGGCAGAATTAGCTTTTTTAAACGGCAGAGAAAAATTAAAACCGTATAGGGTATTTTCTTTAATATCCTATTAGTCGTTGTTAATTTAATATAATAAAATTATCAACCTAATATATATTATATATAATTAATAACACAGCTATGAAATTAGTTTAATAATTAAATAACAATCGGAACTAATAAATTAATTAAATTAATTTAAATAAAATACATTGCGGATTTTTTATCCGTTTATTTCTAAGGGGGAAATATGAAAAAAGGAATTACAGTCGTATTTATTGTTTTAGTAATAGTTTTCGGTTATATTACCGTTCATGCTTTAACTGCTCCGGTGAAATTAAGCGCCGCTCAGTTAGGGGGCGAGCTTATTCATTCCCATAAACCCGGTATTGATTGCTTTGCATGCCACACGATAGACGGCAAAGGCGGCAACGTTGGACCTAATCTTTCAAAAGAAGGTCTTGCAAAACATTCTATTCACTGGATTGAAGTACAGATAGCCACGCCGGGGAAACATTTTAAATCCGGTTCTATGGTCAAAATAAACGGTAAAACTTTCATGGCTATTATGCCTGACCATAAAATGCTGAATAAAAAAGAATTGTTTGAACTTGCTTCTTATTTAGATTCTTTAAAATAATCGGCAACGAATGGGTAAGAAGTAATGAGTTGAATGTTAGCTAATCAGCAGCAGTCAATCAAACCGCTACTTATGTACGGGCTTGAATCGTGAGGTTTAAGAATAATTGCTTGATTAGGCAGCATAATTATGGATAATGTAAAAAAATACACGTTAAAATACAGTTAAAATACAGTTAAAATAAAATAGTTATCTGAATTTTATCATAGCAATGAGGGGCAGATTTTAATTTGCCCCTCATTTTTTTCAATAATACTTGACTAATTTAGTAATGTATGTTTTACTGTAAATAAGAAGCACAGATTAATAGAATAGTTCAACAAAAATAAATAATATTAATATAAGAATAAAAATAAAAGTAGAGCAAGATAAATAGAGATAAGTAAAAATTAATAAGAATGAGGCATAGCGGTAATATTATTTATATGCTTTTTTGCTTATTATCATATGGAGGTAAAATTGAAAACTATAAATTTTGACCATTTTGCTGCAACAAAAATGAGGCCGGAAGTAAAGTCGGCTATGGAGCCTTTTTTTATAGAGGAGTACGGAAATGTGCAGAGCATACATAATCTCGGCGATGCGCCCAGAGAGGCGTTAGATAAAGCCCGCGTTCAGGCTGCTTCGTTATTTAACTGCGCTTCTAACGAGGTTATATTTACTTCAAGCGGTTCGGAATCTAACAATCTTGCTATAAAAGGCGCTGCTTTTGCGCGTATGGCCCAAGGCAAACATATAATTGTTTCCGGTATAGAACATTTTAGCGTCTTAAACGCTGTTAAATCGCTCACAAAGCTCGGATTTGAGTTTACGGCTCTTCCGGTTGACAAGGACGGTTTTGTAAATCCAGACGACGTTAAAAACGCAATGAGGAAAGATACGATATTAGTCAGTATAACGCACGCTTCTAACGAAATTGGCACTATTCAAAACATAAAAGCTATATCTGAGATAGTTCACGGGTTTGGCAATGGAGCATATATGCATACGGATGCCAATACTTCGTGCGGATTTATAGAAACCGATGTTAAAGAACTCGGCGTGGATATGCTTTCGGCAGCTCCTCACAGGTTTTACGGTCCTAAAGGAGCGGGTTTGTTTTATCTGAAAAAAGGAACCCGCATAATGCCTCTGATCGACGGCGGGGTGCAGGAATTCGGAAGACGGGCGGGAACTGAAAATGTGGCGGCAATAGCCGGAGCAGGCGCAGCGTGCGAGCTTGCAAAAAATGAATTAAATAAAAGACGAGAACATCTTTTGCCTATTCAGAAACACATTATAGATACCGTTTTATCGTCTATTGACGAAGTGTATCTTAACGGCAGCAGGACGAACAGGCTTCCGAATAATATAAATTTTGTCATAAAATATATAGAAGGCGAATCTATTCTCATGTGGCTCAACAACAGCGGGATAATGGTCGCGAGCGGTTCAGCCTGCACTTCTAAAATCCTTAAATCTTCTCATGTATTGACCGCAATAGGTGTCGATGCCGCATTGGCGCAGGGCTCGCTGCTTATATCGCTGGGAGAAGACAATAACATGGAAGATGCCAAGTATTTCACGGAACAGCTGCCTCCCATAGTTCAGAAGTTAAGGGAAATGTCGCCGCTGTATGAAGAAGCTAAAAGCGGTAAATAAAAAACTAAATATAAATACAATAATTAAATAAGGAGAAATTAATATGCCTGTATATTCTGAAAAAGTAATGGATCACTTTCAGCATCCAAGAAATGTAGGTGAAATAACGGACGCCGACGGAATAGGAGAGTTAGGAAATCCTACTTGCGGCGATATAATGAAAATTTATATTAAAGTAAAAGACGATAAGATTGAAGACGTAAAATTTAAAACATTCGGTTGCGGCGCAGCCGTTGCGACCAGTTCTATGGTTACGGAGTTGGTTAAAGGCAAGACGCTTGAAGAAGCCGAAAAAATATCAAATGCTGCCGTTGCGGAGGCTCTTGACGGGCTGCCTCCAGTAAAGATGCACTGTTCTAATTTAGCCGCTGATGCGCTTCATCTTGCAATAGAAGATTATAGATCCGTAAAAGCCGGTAAAGGTCATATAGCCAAGGTTGAGACCTGCGACCATGAACATGAGGGCTTAGACGAGTTGGAGCACGCTTAATTTAAAAAAAATTAAAGCGAATTAAAATTTATTAAAAATAGACTTAAATTAAAAATAGACTTAAAAATAGACCATGAATTACGATTATGAATTAGATACATTCGGATTGAGCTGTCCGGTTCCTATAATGAAAGTAGCGGAAGAATTTAAAAAGATTCCGGACGGCTCAGTTTTAAAAGTTGTGGCGTCAGACGAGGGCATAATCGAAGATTTAAAAAGCTACTGTAAAAAGACAGGTCACGAATTTCTTTCCTACGACATAGCCGAACCGGAATACACCGTTTACGTAAAAAAATAATAAAAAAAATGTAAATATTATCAAATAGATACCAAAAAATTATTAGAATGGCAGCAAATTAATATTGACAATATAATAGCTTTGCGATATATATTATATATAAAATATATTCGGGCTGCCGAATAATCGCATGTTAGCATATTAGATGTTTGTATATTCGTATAATTAGTATAATATAATTAGTATAAGTAGTTGGTTTGGAAATTATTTAATAGAAGGGTTTGCATCTCATACTCATACTACACTATACCTTAACCCTGCAATGGAAAATATTTATGCATTTCTTTGCTCGGTTAAGCAAAAGATAACTTTCTATTGCAGAATTAGAGAAAAGATTTAATATTGACATCGGCATTAATTTGCGATATAAATATAAAGCTGTAAATTCAAATTTATTTTCACAAAAGATAATGTATTTATTTTAATATTTTATTAAAATAGCAGATAATATATTTACAAATAGAAATTAAGTGATATAATATTTTTAAAGATAATATTTATGCATATGTTAATATAATTTTATATACTGAGATTTTGTGTTGGAGGTGAAAATATTAATAAATCGTAAGTATGTTAAAAGTGCTTTGGCATTTAATTAAAATTTATTTAACCCGTGTTCGTTAACTGTTTTATATTTATTAAACGTTTTAAAATTAAATTTAATCATTAATTAAAAGAGAGGAGAATTATGAAAAAGCAACTTACAGTGTTTTTGATTGCTTTGTTTGTATTAGGGGTTTCTTTCGCAATCGTCCCTAAGAAAGCAAACGCAATTCCTGCTTTTGCGCAGAAGTATCATTTTTCATGCGCAGTCTGTCACACGGTATTTCCAAATTTAAACCCCTTCGGAAGAGCATTCTGGAGAAACGGATTCAGACTTCCGGGCACAAACGGAACGCCTGCAGACGCAACACAGATTACAAAAGGATTGTCATTGCCGAATCCATGGCCTGTACCTATCATGATTGAGGCGAATATTGCTTATTTACATCAGGGAAATGAAGGCATTGCTACTCCAGGGTTTGTTGATAACGGAAGTACCGGTCAAACCGACGGTTTTAACGACAAATTAGGTATAGTTGCCGGCGGAGCATTCAAAATTTATTCACCGCTGTCAAATTCTATATCTTTTTATGTGCATACCGGAGCAACAAATGGCAATGCTATAAAAAATAATCAGGTATGGGCATCTCTTAACGGTTTAGGTTCAGGTTTCGGTATAGCACCGCATTTGCTTAACTTAAAAATGGGTATCATCACAACCGCAAGTCCTTATTTCTACAGACAGATGATGGATTGGAATTCAGTCGGTCCGGTAGGTAATGGTCAGGACTTAAACATTGGTTATGACGGCGAAGCTGGTACTTTAATTCACGCCCAGAATCCCGGTATCGAATTATACGGAACACCCGGATATCATTTGTGGTATAAAGTAACAATGACGAATGATGCAGGAAGTGCGGGTAGCTTTATTAATAACAATCCAAATCTTAATACCTCTGGAATTACATTAGCAAATAATGATGCAGCTCTAAGTAATGATACAACTTCCAACGCAATGGAATATTCTTATCAGTTAAAAGAATATTATCCAGTCCCTGTCGGTCAGTTAGAGTTTGGTTACTATGGAGCAACAATCGCAGAGCCGATTCAGACAACAGCCTCCGCTAAAACTGTTGGTTCATGGACTGACAGAGTTACGGTTAACGGCATTGACGTAGATTTAGCTAACGACATTTACGAACTTGGCGCAACTTGGATGGAACAGAATGACTCTAATCCATATGGACCAAGCAATGAAAATGTGAATACATTTAATGGTTTAACAGGTAATAATACTATTAACAATACTTCAAACGGCTATTCAGACTTTGAAGTTTACGGAAGATATTTATTTCCGCAGGTTGGAGACGGTTTGATGGTTTATGCTGATTATGCAACATATTCATGGGCGCATAAAGATGCTCAGGAAGCATTTGATCGAACATTAAATTCTTCATACCCAAATAATGATGATTTGTACCAAGTTGGTTCATATAATGGAAACGATGGTGTAAAAGATGCATTATATCTAATGGCTGAATATAATTTGGCATACAATGCTCATTTATATGCAGGATATGATTTTACCAATCATACACAGGACAACACATTGCAGACAGGCTTATTCTTCGCATTCTAATAAATGCGCAAGAGAGCAGAGACACTTTTATAAAAAAAGTATGTTGCTGTTGAGCTGATTAGCAATAGTGAAAATATTAGCGGGAAGACTGTGCAGAAAAAGTCTTTCCGCTTTTTTATTAAGTTAAGCATGAAATTCGCGCTGCTAATGTTTTATAAATAGTAACATATTAGTTAATCATTAATTATGCGAATAAAAATCTCTTTGGTTTTAAATGTTTTAAAATGAAATTATTTAAATTAGAATAGTTTACTTTTCCAAAATATGATATACTAACGTAAATATGAAATATATGTTTCAAATTTTCAAATGAAAAAAATTTGAAAAAATATCTGCTGATGAAAAATACGCTTCGGTGATGGTTATAGTTATTTTTTGCTTTGACTCCGCATTAAATTTTTTATCGTTTTGACAGCCTGATTTTTATATCTCATATTATCTAATTCAAATTGAAGAAATTGCCTAAAAAGCCGAGTGAAGATTATTTTATCTATAATTGAACGAAGCATTGTCTTTACGGCTTTTGTTAAAGAAAGCAGTATGTTCGCTTTATGTTATTTTAAAGAGAGCAAAGTATAGGCATTTCTAAATTAACTATTTAACTTTAGAATTTAACTTTAGAATAGATACGGAGAATAGATATGGCGTCAAAACATATAACTATTTGATTTGTCAAAACAGTACCGGAGGTATTGAAAAAAATGTTTAAAAACGGAAAGAACTACGATTCAAAATTTGCAAAAAAAGCGGAATTTAAAACGGCACCTTTTAAAACTATGCCGGAAAATGCGGATAATGGTGCAGACAAAGCGGATAATGCTTCTATATCTTTCGCAGATTTAAATCTATCACAGCCGATAATGCGCGCTATTGCCGACGCTGGTTATATCACGCCGACCGCAGTGCAGGCTAAGGCGATTCCGCTAATATTGGCAGGCGGCGACGTAATGGCAAGTGCTCAGACCGGCACAGGTAAAACTGCCGCTTTTACCCTGCCGATATTACATCATCTGTTGGAAAAGCCGTCAGTTAATAATAACCGCTCAGGTTTTCCGCGCTGTTTAATACTGACCCCTACGCGTGAACTGGCTGCTCAGGTAGAAGAATCAGTGAAAACATACGGGAAATATACTTCTCTTAAAACTATGGTTATGTATGGGGGCGTCAGTATTTTCGCTCAGATTAAATCTTTAAGGAGGCATATTGATATAGTTGTTTCAACGCCCGGACGTCTGCTTGACCATATAACGAGAAAAACGCTTGATTTATCCGGCGTAGAAGTTTTGGTGCTGGATGAAGCAGACCGCATGTTAGATATGGGTTTTATTAGGGATATAAAAAAAATAACGGCATTGCTGCCCAAACAGAGACAGAATTTATTACTATCGGCGACTTTTTCCGAAGAGATTAAATCTCTTTCAAAAGGTATATTGCATAACCCTGTATTTGTCGAAGTTACACGCAGGAATACTCCGTCTGAGCTTGTAGAACAAAGTGTGCATTTAGTGCAGCAGCGTCTTAAAAGCCATTTGCTTTCACACATCATCAGACATTATGACTGGAAACAGGTGTTAGTGTTTACACGCACTAAAAACGGCGCCAATAAACTTACTGAAAAACTGCTGTCAGACGGCATTTCGTCGGCAGCTATACACAGCAACAAAAGTCAGCCTGCAAGGACAAAAGCGCTAACCCAATTTAAGAACGGCTCCCTCTCTGTACTGGTTGCTACAGATATTGTTTCACGCGGATTAGATATAGACCATCTGCCGCACGTAGTAAATTTTGAATTGCCGAATGTTGCCGAAGATTACATTCACCGTATAGGACGCACAGGACGGGCAGGCAGCGCCGGTGCTGCTATTTCATTAGTAGATAGAGAAGAGCTTCAATATTTAAAAGAAATTGAACGAGTTATTAAACGGGAGATTCCTAAAGTAGTATTTGACAGTTTTGTGCCGCCGGCTAATCTTCCGGCTGAAGTTCAAAATTCGTCGCCGCGCCGGCAGAATATGCCAAGAAGGACTGCGAGCGCAAATTTTAATACTGATAACACTAGAACCGCTGATACTAATAAGAGATATACCGGCACTACCGCTAACAGAGCCGATAATAATAATAAGAGATATGCAGGCACAACCGCTAACAGAGCCGGCGATAGCAGCAGGGGATATAGCACTAACAGCAGGACTTTCAGTGCCGATAATAAAAGGTATACCGCCGGCGCAAACGCTGATGATAATAGCAGAAAAACCGGTGCCGGTAATAATTATTATACAACCCGTACAAATAATGCAGCAATGCCTCGCACTGCAGCGCCCGGCAGCCAAAACCGACCGCAGCGTTATGGTAAAAGCCAAAATGCAAGGACTGCGCAATTTAAAACATCGCGTCCGTCAAGTAAAAATTCTGATTAGTTCAGCCGTCTATTTTTATAAAATTATAGCCTGCTGATTGGTATTATGATGTTTCTTTTTTCATTTTATATATTAATCAACGGGCATTTGCGTTATTTTATAAATATATGAATATTAATCGAAAATTTCTTTTTGTACAGCTGCTTTACTCAATAGAAAGGTAAAAAGATAAATTTAACTCAAATAATAATAATATTTATTGGTGCGTTTATAGGTATATTTTTGGAATATTTCAAAAAATATACCTATTTTTATAATAAAATTATGATAAAATGCGGTATTTTATGAAAAATAAAATTTTATATGTAATACTGTTTGCAGTGATAATTTTTGTAGCGTCATTTTTTTTATATGCTCACTTTTTTATATCGGCAGAGGTTGCAAAACCGATTAAAAATGCTGTTTATTATAAGGATAATGTTAAAACGGCAATGATGAAGTCAGTTGTATATCATAAGTTTAAAAAATTCTGGAACACTATGTATAGAAATCTTCGCAAAAAAAATGTCGTTTATAGTCTAAAACCGCTGTATAACGACAAAATAAATAAAATAGAGACCTACGATTTAACCTTAACATCATATGACGGACTAAAGTTAAAAGGTTATTTTGCTATTCCATACGGAGTTAAAGGAAAAAAATATCCCGGTGTGCTGTTATTGCATGGATACGGTTCCTATGGTACTCCGGGCTGGGCACATTTTTTTGCAGAAAGGGGCTACGGCGCACTTTCTATTGATTTAAGGGGGCACGGAAGGAGCAGGTCAGTTTACAATCCCGGGTTTCCGGGGCTCATGACAAACGGCATTCTACGCGTAAAAACTTTTTCGATGGTAAAAATAATAATGGATTCTCTATCGTCGTTAAGATTTCTTGAGCATTTTAAAAATATAAATTCTAAATTTATATTCGTTACAGGAGGAAGTATGGGAGGAGGGCTATCATTAATCGACGCCGCAATAGACCATCATGTCGTAGCCGCCGCCGCAGATGTTCCCTTTTTGAGCGATATACCGGTACAGATGCCTCTTGCAAAGATGGGTCCATATATGGAAGTCAAATCGTTCTTAAAAAAACATCCGTCCGATAAAACTAAGGTTATGAGATCACTGTATTATGTAGATACAAAGAATTTTGCCGGCTGGATTAAATCGCCCGTTCTTATTGGGGTAGGACTTAAAGATGAGGATTGTCCGCCCAAAGGCACTTTCGTCGTATATAAACTAATTAAATCTAAAAAGCAGCTATTTATAGCAAAAAATAGCGGTCATGTGGTTTTGCCCGGATGGAACTTAGAGGTGTTTAAGTTTTTCGCATCATATTTGCCAAAGACAATAAAATTGTATAATATTAATAAAATAAATAAAAAGAATGAAAGAAAACGGTTATGAGCATTGTATAGTACTTTTTGTTTAAAATATTACCAAATACAACAGGAGTGATTATTTGTTTATTAAACAGCCAATGCTTCAAGCGAATTATTTGTTGCTACTCTCTTAGAAAATGAAATGACTTCAACTGCGGCTATTTTACCGTCTTTGTCATAATCTATCACTAAACCGGATTCATTTATATATTCGCTATCCTTTATGGGATTATCGGAAAATCTAATTTCTAAAATATCGCCGTCTTTATCATAATCTATTTTTAACATAATTTACCTCAATTGTTTATTTTTTTAATCCGTCTGTCAAAAAAAGAACTTATAACCAAGAAACTGTTTTTACTATCCCGCCTTCCAATTATTCGTAAATACCGTCCGTCAACTTTTCCTATGAAATGCACTAATTATTCGTCAATTTTGTCATTTTCAATCATTTCAGGATTTGAAATAATTTTTTCTATGATATTTAAAGAAATATTTCTTTCTTTTATTTTTATTTCAGCGTGTTTTGTTAATTTTACGACTATATTTTTATTATCCATATTTTATTTTAATAATTATTTGACTTGTAAAAAACAAAAATTACAACTATATTAATAAAATATAAATATAAATATATATTCAATATATATCTATTTATAGAAATAATCAAGTTCATAAAATAGCAGTTACTGTCCCATAAAACAGGCAAATACATTAATACATATTTATAATAAGGTAGTAATATGGCAGTAAAGAACAGATTATAAACAATACAGATTATAAACAATATCTATTACAAATTTACAGATTCAATAAAAAATGCGAAAAATGCTAAAATATTGAATACATCCAAAAAAAGCAGTATAATTAATAAATGAATAAATAAATGATTTATTTATTATAGAATTATAATACCATAATATATTAAGAGGCACGGAAGATGCGAAATACAGAATTTGAGGCGGAAATAGAAAACGGCATAATTCATTTGCCTAAAGAATATTTTAACGCAAAAAAAGCTAAGGTCATAATATTAGATAAAGATTCTAAAGGCGAGAAAGATTTTATTTTCAGGACGGTAAACAATCCCGTTCATCTTAGGGACGGCGTATCTTTTTTATCGAGAGACGAAGCCAATGAAAGATAATATCCTCCTTGATTCGAATATATTTCTATACGGTTTTTCGGACACAGATTTAAAAAAACATGAGATTGCAAAAGATATTTTATTAGTCGAAATATCGGCAATATTTTTATTCCCTAAAACCGGCAGGAAATGCTTGGCATGCCATTTTTTTAGTAGTAAATGGTAGTAATATAGTAGTAAAAATAAGTTATTTCTATTCATATTTATACATTTTTGTGCATATGCCTGTCAAGAGGAATGTTGCAGAAAGTGCTTGTTTACTGCGGTTTTAACTGGTAGGCACGGGCGGTCTCGAACCGCCGACCCCTACCGTGTCAAAACGTTTCAATTAATTTAACTAAACCGACTTTCCGCCTGATTTTGCAGTTATTTAAACAGTTTGACCCATTCCGTCTATTCCGTATATTTCCGTTAATTCATAGCCTTTTTGTTTATTACCGTTGCAAAAGCGTTGCAGTGAGAAAATAATTAAATTATAATGGCGATAATGTATGTCATTTCATTCTTATGTGCTTATGTAATTTAAAAAAAGTGCATATTTTATATAATTTTATTAACATTTTATTATATTTTTGTTATAGTTATAAAAAGAAATACTAATATAATATGGGGCAATGTGATTTTTTCAACGAATACAAAACCGAAGAAGAATTTGAAATATGTAATTCGTCGAACAAAAAAATGTCGCGTTAAATAAAATGATAAAGGTTTTATAACTATATCAGAATTATGAAAACAATGAAAATAGATAGCATTAAATCTCATTTAAGACCATACTCAATAACCAACAAAAGAAAGACTACCATAAATCATGCCTTTGCTTCGGCGATTGCGCCAAATGATTCATACGATATTAACAAACTTAAAGAAGCAGTTCGTTTACTTGGCCAAAATGAAGACGATTTGCATTGTGTATATTGCGGTAAACCTGCCGAGACTTGGGATCATCTCGTTGGATTAGTAAAAAATTCTGAATATTCCGGATATGGTCATGTTATCGGGAATCTTGTACCATGCTGTAAAGATTGTAATTCAAAAAAAGGAAATAAAAATTGGCGGGATTTTTTGAAAGATAAGGATGAGGGCGATAAAAAAGAAAATATAATTAAAGAATACATTAAAAAATATTACCCAAAGAAAGTTAGCCGTGAGGAAATAGAAAAAGCTTGCAGCGAAGAGATGTATGCGTTGGATTCCTTAAAAGAGAACATCATTAAACTTTTTAAACAAGCCGATGAAATAGCAGAAAGCATAAGATTAAAAATAAAAGATATGAATAAAAGTATATAACATTTTTCCAGGGAAATAAATATAATGCTTGCTTCGTAATAATAAAAGAACGGTTCAGGAAAATAAAATCCGCCGGATTTTTAAAAATCATGGCACAATAAAAATACTTGATTTTTAATACAGTTGAATAATAATTATAAATATTGACCGGCATGCCGAATTAGAGGTAGTATTAAAATGTCTAAAGAAAAAATATTAGAACATATAGGCAGACTAATTGAAAAAGGCGATAAAGTACTTGAAACGCGTAAACCTAATCTACCAAATCCTTTTGGATTACCAACCCTTGATTCAGCTTCATTTTCAGGGTGGCAAACCCAGACGATAGCTTTTTTAATTAATTTACTGGGAGAGACCCACACATATGTGCAAAGTTTTAAGGAAATTATAAAATTGACGGCAGCATATGAAGATTCCGTGAGGTCGGGTCAGGCGATTCTTAATTCTGTTAGAGAAGATGTTTTAGGTGGATTTCTTACCGATATAAAGATGCTTGTTTCTGCAGAAATATTTACAGATTTCATAGAAATGGCGAAACACCTTTTGGAATGCGGATACAAAGACCCAGCCGCCTCTTTATGTGGAGCAGTTTTAGAAGATGGACTTAGAAAAATAACATTAAAAAATGGGATAAAGCTAAAATCTAAAGAAGACCTAAGTTCAATGAATCAAAAATGTGCTGATAGCAATATTTATAACAGATTAATACAAAAGAAAATCCAGGTATTGAACGATATTCGCAACAATGCAGATCACGGAAAATTCGATGAATATGATAAAAATGATGTTAAAGATATGATTAAAAAAACAAGTGATTTTTTGTCCGACCATCTTAAATAAATAAAATGTAATTTTATATTGCAGATAAAATTTTTAATATTTATAAAATTAAATTTTGAACGATATAACTCATAACTTATCCCTTTTTGCAGGCATTGTTGAAGCAAACCTCGAATATACATTAAGACTATTAACAGTATTGGAAGAGCCAGCGGCAAAATATAAAGATGAAAATTGTCTGGGGAAATTAAAAAAGCTTAAAACTGAAATTGAAAACGGAATGGTCGGCAATCCGTCTGAAGAAATTATAAGAATAACAACATTTATTGCTATAATGGAAAGTATTTATAATTCAACTAATGAAATAAAGATTAATATAAAAGAACTTGTAGGATATCCGCCGGTTGATTTGGAGTTACTGGAGATAACCGTAAATATGAGCGGTATCGTCAAAAAAAGCAATTGACGATTTCTTTACCGGAAAAACGAACAGGAGTTTAGAATCGGAAACAGACAGTATGGATAAATTATTAAATAATAAATTTATGGATTTATTTAGGATAAGCGATAAAGAGCAAAAAGGGAGAGAGAGGATAATATATTTTTCGGCAATTATTGCTTTGTTAAAAGAGATACGGCATAGTATAATGAAAATATGATTTTACTAAATCCTTAAGCCGTCAGTAGTTTATATGTTTAATCTTACATTGACGGCCTAAGGAGAATAATTTAATTTTAACCAATTTCAGTTTTCTCCAATTAAACTAAAATGTTACTTTTCTTCTAATGCGGCAATTATTACGTGAGCGGCCAAAGTAACAGCTAATCCGACAATAACTTGCTTTAAAAGAATATTAAAATAATTATTCTGCAATTTAATCACCTCCTCCTTGTTAATTAGGAATAGTATTCATGTAATGCAAATATTATGCCATATTTATTTTTTTAAATCAATAAAAAAAGTTAAAACAACAATATTTGCATAATTCAATTTCTATTGTAAAATTTAAAATACATTTAAAACTTACAACTGTAATATCTTATATATATGTGTCTGTGTAAGCTACATTTTGCACTTAAGGTTTTGTATTTTTATAAATTATATATTATAATTGTAATAAATACGGTCTAATAGGAAAAATAATGATAAAAAAAATAAATATATTTAATTCAAAAAATTTAAAATTATCATATCAAGATAAATATTTTCATTCTTTGATAATAGACTTGCCGGTATATTCGGAAGATATGGTAAAATCATTTAGCAATATTCATTTTAATCCGGATTTTGTGCAGAAAATACAAGAAATTTTTGATTCTTCATTGCAATTGATATGCGATAAAGGTTTGCTGTTTATTTATGGTTCGCCTTCGCAGCTTATGAAGTGTTATGAATATATTCCTGACGGATTTAAATTTAGATACTGGATAGCCATAGATTCTATAAATACTATCGAGAAAAAAGCTAAAAATCATTTGAAGCATAATCATCTTGGTATTTTGATGCTTAGCAAGGGCGGGCAGTTTTTAGAATTAGACACAAAAAATACGCGAATTGATTATATTGCTTGCAGCGCTTGCAAGAGAAATATTAAAGACTGGGGCGGAAAGAAACATTTAATGAATATTAAAGGAACAGGTATATCCGACGTATGGAAAGATTTTTACGATATTCAAAAAACTGTCAATGATCCGGATAATAATAATATTTCTTTGAATATAATAGACTATCAATCTTCGAACAATTATTTTGACTATGGTAGAATGCCGGATAAGGTATTAAAAAGACTTTTAGCCCTTTTAAAAGAAGAGGAAAGGAATATACTATATCTCAATATCGATAAAGAATATATCGCACCTCTGAATCTTACGTCAAAGCCACGGCCTGCCGACAAAATATTTGTAGATTCGAGTCGTTACAGAAACAAGCTTCTTCACGGTGATTGCATTGCTAAAATGGAAGAAATTGCCCGAGAATATCCAGACGGTATATTTGATTTAGTTTTTGCAGACCCCCCGTATAACTTAGATAAAAGCTATAATAAATATAATGACGAACTATCGGAGCAACAGTATATTGAATGGTGTAATAAATGGTTAGAATTATGCGTTAAATTAACGAAACCGACCGGCAATATTCTTATATTGAATATACCGAAATGGGCTTTAGAGCATGCCAGACTACTTAACTCTATAGCGTATTTTCAGAACTGGATAGTGTGGGATGCCCTCTCTTTGCCTAAAGGCAAAATTATGCCCGCCCATTATGCATTATTGGCATATTCTAAAGCCCCTAATGGTTTTACCTATAATAAACCGGCGGATATCGACAGTTTAGAGTATTGCTTAAGGGCAAATTGCATAAAAACAAGAAAAAATGCAAATATAGATAACAAAGTGCCGGTATCCGATATCTGGTGGGATATACATAGAATAAAACATAAAATTGACAGAGATGACCATCCCTGTCAATTACCCGATAAACTTATGGATAGGATCATTCAGTCATATTCAAATGAAGGCGATTTGGTATTCGACCCGTTTTGCGGGGCCGGAACGACTGCTATCAGTGCATTAAAAAACAATAGGAAATATACGACTATAGAATTAGACGAATACTATTTAAACATAACGGCAGCTAAACTTGAGCAAATCGAGAAAAACGGCAAATTAGACAGGGTCGGCAAGAATAATAAAGCGGTTTCTGTCTATACCAAAAAAGAATTGGAAACCAAAGTGCAGGCTTATTCTCAAGCTCTTGGAAGAAGACCAACGCTAAATGAATTTGTCGAAAAATTTTTAATAGATATAGAACAATTAAAAATACTTTATCCGGAACCTCATAGGGTTTTAAAAGCCGGCAGAATAGCTTTATTAAATGACGAGAAACAGAGATATTTAGATCTTAACTTTTAAGAACTTTAAGACTATCGAGAAAAACGTTTCTTTCTTCAATAGGTATTTCTTTGACATGTTTTTTAATTATGCGTTTTGAGCGATATATTTTAGTTTTTCCAAGTAACTTTTCGAAAATGCTTAAATTGGTTATAGGGGATGGTTCATCAAAGTTTTTTGGCCTTAAGTTGCCGTCTTTTTCACGATATTTTAGCGTTCCGTCTCTGTTGATTCCGATAAATTTATAAAATGGTTCTATCTGTATATCGGAAATCTCTTTAACATTGTCGTTAAAATTATAAATGATAAAAATATAGTAAATATTATCGCCGCCGAATTGACTGAGCTTTTCCTCCCACTTATTTAGAGTACCCATATCATTGTTGCTGTTGTTGCATTTAACCCATTTGCCGTCAGATTTTTTACTAAGATTGCCAGACTTGAATTCTAATGCTAATTTAGGAGTTGTTGTGTTCAGGGTAAAATCAGGAAATTCATTTTTATCTTTAGCCACATTATAATCGTCTTCACTATTGATAAACCCGGCCTCCTTCAGGATTTTTACTAATATATCTACTACATAATCTTCTATTTCAGTTCCGAATGTTCGGTAATTAAAGTTATTTTCTTCGTTTACTTTCCTGAGGTGGTTTAAAATTTTTGATTTAGATTCTGATAATAAAACGATAGTGTCAGTTATATTCATAATTTAATAGCCTTTGCCTAGAATAAATCTTTAATTGTTAGATTCAGTGCTTTGGCGATCTTTTCAATATTTTCCAGAGTAATGTTTCTTTCTGCTCTTTCTATCATTCCAATATAAGTTCTATGAACGTTTGCTTTCTCTGCAAGCTCTTCTTGGGAAAGGCTTAACTTAAGTCTTTCCTTCCTTACTTTATTGCCAAATTTTAAAAGTATTTCTTTTTTAATATTTTTCACATTATTAATTTTAGAATGTTGCATACAATAGTTCTACATACTATAATTAGCATTTAAAACTTTTATTTAATGCGGATATTCATGGCTGTCTGACGAAGCAAATTAAGGAAAATGGATTAATGAGGAATATCGCGGAAAAGGGCGCAGACACTTTCCGCAAATAAATTAAAACTAGAAAGTCCGAAAAAATAGCCAGAGTCATATAAATTTTAATAAAAAAGTATTTACAGTTATGGCAAAAGCATTTTTTTGGAGATTAATTTCATTTAAATTAATTAAACTTTGTGTTCCAGATATTAGCAGCGGTATCTGCAAATATTTGTTGCCTATTATCAATATCCTGCGGAGACCAACTATTGAAATTACATAAATCTTTTGTAATAGCTATTCTTGAATCTTTATATATATTCTTTTTGCTTTGAAAATCATTATTTCCTGCATCTGAGTTCATTTTTGTATCCAATAACGTTAAATTACCTATTCTCTTATAATATGATTTATGACTATCTTCATTGAAACTGGGCCAATCTGAAAAGTTAGAAATGGTTTCCGGCAAAATATGCTCTAAATTTAATTTTTCTGGATTTTGATTTGGTATGATTTCCATGGTGTTGTCCATATATTTTTCAATTTCAACCAGAAAATACCGAGCGATGTAAGATTTAGAGAATGAGGTGATCATAAAATTTTTCTTAAATAATTCATCAGTGGGGACTATATTTTTCATTCCGTTTTTTAATTCTGAGGCATTTTTAATAAGAGCATTATGTATTTTTTTAGATAGATTTGAAAACTCTGTTTCTAATGTGCCGCCACCGCCGCCGGTAATTAAAGTTCGTACAGATAAATTAAGAACTAATTTTAAAGCTTTTTCAACTTCGCTATCATTGAACATTTCCAGTATTGCGAGTATCAAAGGTCTATTCTGGGTTAATCTCAAATCTTTTAAAGCTTTTATATACTCGGCACACTTAGGCATATCTTTCCAGTGTTCGTTATCTTGGTTTAGGATAGCTAAATATAGTCGGCTATCTTTATCTAAATTAGAAAGCAATGTAACCGCGGCATTCTTATTTGTAATACTATTTTTAATATTTTTAAATAATTCCTTTTCCCTTGTTAATCCGTATTTAGATGACCAATAATACCTAATGTAATTCAGAACCTCATCTTCATATTCTGCTGCTTCAATTGCACCCGTAAAATGCGTCCACTTTATTCGTGTTTCTTGAAGTCTATCATTAGATATATTTAATAAATAATTTTTTATCAAATCGGTTTGAGAAAGGGCTAAGCCGCGATCGTTTAAAGTTTCGAAAATTGTAAAAGCGTTAACATCATCTGGGACTTTGACCATAATAACGGCAAGGTCTTTTTCCATAAAATTAATCAGTTCTGTAATTCGTTCCATTCCAAAACTATTATATTCATTCTTGGCGAATTGCTTAATTAGTTCATATGCTTTCAAAATTCTATCATGAGATTCTTTAGAAGGGAGTTGAGAGATGTCCCCTTGGATAATTCTTTTAAGAAAAAAATCATTATCCAAATCGTTTAGCTTTAATTTTTGTTTTATATCTTTACTTCCGAAAGTTGTTTTTAGCAAATATTGATTTTCAATAATATTTGCGTTTGCGTCATCTTTTATTTCTTTCATCAAATCTCTTATTGCCACAAAAAACATATATATTGTTGCAATTCGTTGTTGTCCGTCAACTATTTCTAAATCCCCATTATTATTAGGAGTGACAACTGCGGTCCCTATAAAATATTCTTGAAAATTTGAATTTCTGATATCTTCGATTAAATCTCTTACATTTAATTCTTCCCATGCATATGATCTTTGGTATGCAGGAACTTCCATAAAGTTATCAATAATTAGATGACCGACACCTTCTCTTCTAAAGTCAATTTTTGACATTGCACCTCTTTATTTTTAAAATTTAATTTATAAAAATAATTTATAGATTAGCGTTATAAATGTGTTATTGTCCGCCTGACGGACACTTTCAAACTTCCGAATATTTTATGTATATTTAGCTTAAGAATTATATTTTGTTAAACCTAACCACATAAGTGCAATTTGACCCAATACAACTATTGCTATGCCTGTAACTATTTTAACCCACAAACTGTTATACCAATTATCTTTAGGTTCTATCCTTATTTCAAGAAACTGAACGTTATTTTTGTTTCCGTAATAAGATGTTTTTTTCCATTCGTATTGTTCTTCCAATTCATCTTTTACTCTACGAATACGCTTAGATAAATTCTTAGCTGATTCCCCTAAGGAAACTCCAATAGGAATTAGAAGGATAAGAAACAAATACTCATAATTTCCGATTGTATTCATTTTTTCTATATTTTGACTTAAAATTGGCATTGGCGAATATTTCAAAAAAAAATTAAAGAAAATTGATTCATGTTGAATGGAATTTATTAATTTAACCAAAGTCCTGTATATTTGATTGAATGCTTGGATACCTTTGGTATTATTATTGTTTATGGCAGAAACAAATGTATAACGAATGAATCTTAATGTTCCAAATATAATTAAAAGTAGAGGCAGATATCTTAGAATTATCGATATAATCTTATAATTCCATACCCTCTTTTTTGCTTGATGTAGGTTCATTATTATATATATTCCTATTTTAGTTGTTGTATAAGCATTGACGTTAAACAATATTTTTCGTATATTAAATATTATTCCTTAAAATTATGATTTATTATTACCTTCCATTTTAGCTTTTTTATTAGGATTAGTATCTCTTCCCTGCTTCTCCTGTTTTTTTAAGATTGCATACATTGAATCTATGCAATTATTTATGCCAAGATTTAAATCTTTGTTCTTAAAGTATAGTTAATTTTTACTTATATATAGTTGCAAAATTAGTAATTATTTATGGCGTAGAATTACTATCGATATTAACTAACTTATCTATATAATTAATTATATTTCCTAATTCTAAAGCAATACCGCTTGAATATCCTACTATTTTAGATTCAAAAGTATAATTTTCAGGTTTTATTTTTTGCCCAGAATATCTAGAACAATTTTCATGAGGAGATACAATTAAATTAAAAATCATTAACTCTGAAGAAAAAAATATATTATTTAAATTATGATCATTATTCAAAAACTTTTGTTTAATGTTTTGCAATAATTTTATTATTAAACCAGCCATATTATAATCATCTTTGATTAAAAATATTTTTATTATATTTATATTAAAATCTTTTTGATAATTTTTATCATAAATTTTAGATAAAACGTCTAACATATCTGTTTTAAGTTGTGCATCTGCTTTTTTTATAATAATGTTTAACATTTCTGAAAATAACTTTTCTTTTTTAAAGTAGAAATTAAAAATTGTGAGAGGACTATGCCCTATTTTAAGAGGTTCAAATTTGTCAAACATTATAAAACATAAAGCCTTTATCGTTTTTTCAGCTGCTTGTTGAAGATTAAAAATTGCTCGAGAATAGTTTGCATCTTTAAATAAGGCGTTATAAGCTCTCAAGTCTATTTTTGCATCTTTTAAGCAATCATTTATATTATTTATTAATAGATTATTATTAAGTCTTTTCTGGATACCCTTATTATATTCTTTTGTTTCATCTGAATAATTAATAGAAATATCATCTATTATACTTCCTATATTATCCAAATTAATTAATTTGTTTATTTCATTATATGCATCTATTCCTTTTGACTCTTCTAAAATACTTTTAAATATTTCTGGTTGTTCCTTTATAACAGGACTATCATTATTTGTATTATTTATTTCCATATTTAAAACCTTTTAAATTATTGCCAAAATCATTATTTTATAATATATTAATAATCATTATTTTCATTATATTAATTAATTTTCAAATTTAGCTATTCGCATTCTTCTTTTTTTTAGGAGTTTCTCTATCTCTTCCCTGCTTCTCCCGGTTTTTTAATATTGCATACATTGAATCTATGCAATTATTTACACCAAGATTTAAATCTTCATAATTAAAATCGTATATTTCTTTTAACATCACGACTCTTTTTGCAAACTCCGGATTAGACGGATAATTAATGACAGAAATATTTTCTTGTTTTTCTTTTTTAATATCTCCTAAAAAATAATGTATATCTACGTTAAATAATTCGCAAAGCTTAAGTAAGTTATCTAAGGGTATTAAAGAATAGCCAAGCTCATATTTATAAATCTGCGTATCGCTGATATCAAGCAAATCTGCTATTTTTCCTTGAGAAATTTTAAGTTCCTTACGTTTACTTCTTAATTTTTCACCTATTGATTTTAATAATTTAAGATTTTTATCCTTAATTTCTTTTGACATTTTATGTATTGACAATTATGAATTTAAATTAATATTTTTCTTTATTGTAAATGATATTAACGAAACCTCTTTAATATTAATATATTATCTAAAAATTATAAATTCATTATAATTAAAGTTTTAAATAAATACCTTTCTTTAAAGTAAAAATATACTTGACATATTTTCTTTAAAGTTGTATTTTATAAATTATGATTTATAACATGTCCTAAATATTAAATATAAACGGAAAACATTTAAAGATAAAACAAAACAATGGAAGAAAAAATAATAATTGAAAATAAAATAGCAGCTCCGTTTACTTGGGTTGAAAATGATCTAATAAGGTCAAAATCTTTGTCTCTGGAGGTAATGGGATTATATTTACTTCTAAGGTCGTTTGGGGGAATTTCATATCCGTCAATTCAATATCTTTGTGAACACGGAAGAGTCGGAAGAGATAAATTATACAGGGTAATGAATGAATTAATTGAAGCTAAACTGCTTTTAAAAAAACAGCAACATAAAACCGCCGGCAAATTTTCTAAAACTTTATATCGTATTTTATCGCTTAACGATAATTACGAAGAAATTTATAAAGAATTTATCGGAGAAGAACCTTTAAATCAGCAAAGCATTGATAATACTCAATCTCAACCGTGTCCTGAAAAGCCGTATACGGTTAAGCCGTATACGGTAAATCCGCAACTAATAAGAATAAAAGATAAAGAAGAATCACTAAAAGAAAAAGAATCACACACACAAAACGATTTCGTTAATCCTACCGCTATAAAAAACGTGTGTGAAGAAAATAATAAAAATAACTCACACACGCCCTCGCTAAAAGTCCTTGAATTATTTAAGAATGAAGATGAGAATGTCTTGTTTAAGATAGAAAGGCAGCATAAAGACGCCGCTATTGCAGGCAAATATTTAGATTATCAGGCTAAAAAAGGAAAGATAGCTGTAAAAAACCCCTGCGGCTTATTAATAAAAACATTAAAAGACGGCTTATTTTCGGATGTGGACGAAATAATTTTGCAAGAACAGCAAAAAATAGCAAACGAAAAACAAAAAATTGTATCTGAAATAAAAGAAAGGGAAAAAGAAGAGGAAGCTGAAAAGCTTGCAGATGAATATATCGCAAAAATGCCGAAAGATAAAAAAAATAACAGGATAAAAGAAATAATTATAGAAAATAATTACAAAGATGACGATTTGGGCAATGTATTTGCAATATTAAAGTTGAAAGCAGAAGTATCAAATATGCTTAATAGCGAGAACCCTAACGGACCATAAATATTAAATATAAAGTAAATTATATTTCTTGTCCACTCAGCGGACAAGATTAAATAAAAAAATAAAGAGGTGAAAAATGATAATTGCTATTATGAATCAGAAAGGCGGAGTAGGTAAAACAACGACGGCGGTAAATCTTGCCGTTGCATTAAAAAGAAATTACGACAATGTATTATTAATTGATATAGACCCGCAGGCAAACGCAAGTATTCATTTAGGAATTAGAGAAACCGCAGATAATTCAATGGCAGCGGTAATGTCAGGAGAAAAAAACATTAAGGATATAATAAAAATCGCAGATTCAAATTTAGAAGTAGCGCCGGCGAATATAGCGCTTGCAGGAGTTGAGCTGCAAATAGTAAACGAAGTCGGCAGAGAAATGATTTTGAAAGATATCGTAAAAGATTTATACCACGATATTATTATTATTGATTGTCCGCCGAGCTTGGGCTTATTGTCTATAAACGCTTTAGTAGCGGCGGATAAAATAATAGTGCCGGTTTTAACTGAATATTTTGCAATGGAAGGATTGTCTGATTTTCTAAAAACGGTAAGCATGGTTAAGAAGAAACTTAACGGCAAACTTGAAATATTAGGCTATCTTGCCACAGGTTATGCAAATACTTCAATATCAAAAGATATACTGCAAAATTTGCATAAACATTTTGATAATCAAGTTTTTAAAACTATTATCAGGGTAAATACTTCTTTAAAGGAAGCTCCGGGAACCGGCAAAAGCATATTTTATTATAAGAAAAATTGCAGAGGTTATGAAGATTATGAAAAACTCGGAGAAGAAGTCAGTCAAATAATTAAAAGTAGAAACAGGGAGATTTTATGAAGAAATTAAACGATCCTTTAGATTGGATTGGCAAAGATACGGAAGATAAAGCAAGCGTTATTGATATAAATATAGATGAAATAATTGTCAATGAGCAGATTAGAAATAAAGAAAATGTTTTGAAAGATATTGACGAACTTACGGAATCAATAAAAGAATTTGGAGTTAATCAAAATCTTTTAGTGATGAGAAATAATAATAAAGATAACGAATATTTTTTGATAGCCGGAGAAAGAAGATTAGAGGCTTCTAAAAGGGCGGGATTAAACAGTGTGCCTTGTCTTGTAAAGAACATTAAAGAAGAAGACATATTGATTTATCAGCTTTTAGAAAATATTCAAAGAAAAGATTTGAGCAAGCCAGAGCTTGCTAATGTTTATAAACAATTGAAGGAAAAAGGATTGACTATTAGACAGATAGCGGAAAAGATTCATAAATCAAAATCGTATGTGCAAGAGATATTAAGTATATGTGAAATGCCTGAAGAATTAAAAGAAAAAATCACGGGCAGCACAATTAAAAAAGCAATCGAAATATCAAAGATTAAAGATGAACAAGAAAAGAAAAAGCTTATTAAAAATTATGACAGCATTACTGCAGGGGAAGTTAAGAATAAAAGAAATAACTTAGATACAAATAAGGAAGAAAATAATATTAATTTAAATAAAGATAATAAAGAAGAATGGGGAAACTATAAAGAAAGAGACCAGCGTTTTAATAAAGCTGTTAAAGAGAATTATTCTATAATCCAAACCGATATAGACCATTTTAACGATACGCATACAGACATTAAAATTGACATAAGATTTGATATTATTGACAGTTATTTTGGCACAGATAATATTGTGGCAATATACGCTAAAGACAATGCAACGGCAAGTAAATTTATTAAGTATTTAAATAAATTTAAAATTAAAGGAGATGAGTAAATGGATATATTTGACGGTATAAAAAACACAAAAGGCAAAAAGAAATCAATTACAATTTCATTAGATAGCGAATTGTATAATTCAATAACGGAACTGGCGAAACTGCTTGGAGTAGAAAAGGCATTAATCGCAAGAACGGTGGTAAATAACGCAAGAAACATTATTGCAAAAAGAATAGAACAGGAACAGAAAAATAACAAGGATATTAAAGACTGATTAAAATAAAATAAAATGCAAAAGCAAAGCAAAAACAAAATCGTAGACAGTGTAAAAACTAAGAATAATATAAAATTTACCTTTAGAATTACCTTTAGAATACATTCTAAAGACATTAAAGGCATTAGGAAGGGGGACACCCCCTTGCCCCCATTAGAGTTTGCCTGTCGTCCGTGCCGTTTATGGTTTGCTTCGCAAAACGCTTCGCTAGCCAATCACGGCACGACCAACCCAAAAAATCTTGTTTCACAAATTGCCTTCGGCAAACGCTTCGCTAATTCGTGGTTTGTCTTCGCCAAACTAAACTTTTCTGACGAAAATTTTAAAACAAGACCGCACTTAAATTTCTTGCGAAATTTATTTTTGCTTCGCAAAAACCGTAAACGCTTTTTTTGGGTTGGTCGTGCCGTGATTGGAACTTTCACGGACGACAGGCAAACACCCCCCCGCCCCCCTCTGAAGAGGGGGAGAATGAAGCACCGCCCCCTACCCCCTCCTCTCAGGAGGGGAATAAAAGTGCATAAGGAAGTTTAAAAACAAACTACCTTAAATACACTGGAGGGTTAAAATATTTTTTGATAATTATGGAGGAAATATGTTTGCAAAAGCAACAATATTAACAGAAGAAAATAATAAAGAAATTGAAATTGAATTGCCGGATAGACACACAATAGTTTTTGGAGAAACTGGAGCGGGTAAAACGGAAAGCGTATTATTAAATTTTTGGATAGGAAAAAAGATTATAACTATTATTGACGGTAAGGGAGAAATAGCGGCAAAAGACACGGCTAAAAAATTAAGAGATGAGGCAAATATATTTGATTTTCAATCAAATATAAACCTTCTAAAAGGGTTAAGCGAAAAGGAAATAACAGAGCTAATAATTAACAGTTTGTATCCGAAAGAAATATCAACGGCGGAAAGTTTTTATCAGTCATTTGCAACACAGGCTTTAAGATTTATTTTAAAATATATTGAAAAACCTACCTTTGAAAAAATCTTTATAGCTTTATATAAAGACAATATTGCGAAGTTATATAAAGAGCATGCCGGCAAAATGACGGAAGCGGAAAAACTTATTGCCGGCGGTTTAGTGGAAGACAAAAATTATGCAGGATATATTTCCGGGTTTATGGATAAATTACAGCCTTATGTTTTAGCAAAAAACTTTAATATAGATGAAGCGGATAATATTAATTTTTCTAAAGTAAATTGGGTTAGTTTAAGAAACATACAGGAAGAAAACAGCATGGGAAGAATGATTATAGAAAATTTAAGACTGAGAAAGCCGAAAGAATTAAACTATGATGTTTGTTTGTGTATAGATGAATTTGCAGACTTAATGTTTTCTTCATTTTCAAAAATAATAAAGGAAATTAGAAGCTTTAAAGTTCAATTAGTAATGATGACACAGTCTTTATCGGACGCAGACAGATTTGATAAAGCTTTATTAGATATTCTTTTGTCCAACAGTCAGAATAAATATTTTATGAAACAGGATTCAATAAGAAATGAAGATATCTCAAAATTATTTGGAAATAAGATATTTGAATTTAAAGCGGAAAGCAAAGACAATACAGGAACATTGGGAATCAGTAAAAGCGAAAGAAGAGATTATATTATACAGCCGCAGGCTTTCAGTAAATTAAAACCCGGACAGGCATTTGCAAAGGCAATAATAGACGGAAATTTAGAATTAGTAGGACTTCAATTTAATAGAGTGGAGATTGAAAGATAATAAAATAGACACTTCATAATAATATTATAGGAGAAGCGATGAATAATCAAAGCAGCGGCAATAGCAGCGGCAATAACAGCAATAGTTTAGGTAAAGGACACAGTTTTCAAAATTATATGTCAAAGGTATGGCTGATAGGTTTATTTGCAGCTTTTGTTTCAGGTATTGCAGCGCCAATTTTAATATTAAATTGGTTTTACGGAAAGGACTTTTGGAAAGAATACGGAATGTTAAAAATATTGATTAAAAGCGGACAGTGGACATATCTTAATCTGAATATCGGACATAGCGCAGTTATGTTAGCTTTTTATTTTTTAATAGAAAACATCATTATTCTTGAAGCTATCTTTATGTATACAGCTTATAAAATCATAAAATCTGAAGAAAAACGGCATATAAACATTGAAGCTAAATATCAAGAAAAGGTAGGCAATGAAACTAAAGATAAGAATTTTAACAAGGAAGAAAAACAATCAAAAACACAGGCGCAAAATAACGATAAATTTAAATTGGAGTAGTTATGGGAAAACAGAGACGGGTTGATTTAAGCAAAAAGGACATAATTCTATTTAAGTTCTTGTATAAACATAGATATGCAAATCTTAAAGCGATAAATATATTATATATGGTTAAAATAAAAACTCTATATGCAAGATTAAAAAAAATAAGTAATTTTGGTTATATAAAGGTTTTAAAAGTTAAAAATATGGAAAATATATACACTTTAGATATTAAAGGTTATCAAGTATTAAAAGAATCTTTTGAAAATGATATAAAATATTTTAACATTAATATTAACAGAGTAGCCCTTAACAATAATGCAAATCATCACTTAATAATAGCAGAAATAGGGGCTATACTAAATAATCGCAATATAGATTATGAAATAGATTTAAACATTAAAAAAACAAAACCTGATTGGTTGTTAGTTCCTGATTTAATTTTAATTAAAAATAAAATAGCATTTGAGATAGAATTAGAATATAAATCTATGATAAAATACGAAAAAAAGTTAGCAGCATTGCAAAATACAAAAGAGATAAACAAGCTTATCTATATAGTTAGAGGCAATGCAAATAAATTTAAAGAAAAATTAATTAAAATAGATGAATATAAAGGCGGTAAAACTTTAGATGAAAGAATTATATTAGATGAAACTATTAAGAAATTAGAGGTTCTTAATTTAGATGATTTTATAGCGGATATAGATAATTCTGACTATATATAGTTAGAATAGAGCTTTAAAGCATACTATATATAGTAATATAGTATGATAAAAAATAATAACAGTTAAAACTATTAAAAAACAGGGAGAATTTATGAAAAAATTGTATTTAATTTTTGGGGCTTTATTTTTAGTTGTTGCGGGTTTATCCGGGTGTGCTAAAAATAATCAAGTTAATAATTATCATTCTTATTCGTATTACATGAAACATAAGAAGCAGGCTAAAACGATTTATAAGGCATGCGAAAATAATCCGAAATTTGTAAATCAGAATTCTAAGAAATTTGATTTATCGAAAGCTAACGAAAATTGCTTTAATGCTCAAAATGTTGTCAAACACCTTGGAAACACTTTTCATAAAAACTTTTTTAATGCCGCAAAGAAGCATTACGGTGAATAGCGGGAAGTTGAACTAACAATATTATAAAAAAAATTAAGGAGGAATTATGGAAGAACAAATAACTATGGACGGTCCAACTAAATTTTGCAAGGACTGCGGAGAAAAAATAAACGCAAAAGCCGAAATCTGTCCAAAATGCGGAGTAAGACAGGAATATGCGGTTCAATCCGGCGGCAAAAGTAAAATAGCTGCAGGGCTATTCGGCATTTTCCTCGGAGGTATAGGCATACATAAGTTTTATCTTGGAGAAATCGGGTGGGGCATTGTTTATTTAATTTTTTGTTGGACGTTCATACCGGAACTTGTCGGCTTTATTGAGGGTATAATATATCTTACTATGTCTGACGAAGCGTTTGCGGCAAAATACGGCAAATAAAAACAGTTGATTTAATTTGTAAGTAGTTTTTGTGCTCCGCTTCGCTCCGCACAAAAACATCACTAAAATGATGCCGGCGTAAAAACTTCTGCTACGCCGGCGACTATCAAAAATCGCAGTTTAACCTGTGTTTATCTCCCGTTGGTCGATATTACTTTATAATAATTTCAGCAAAAAGCAGTAAGGAGTTTAAATTGTAAAAAAAGTCTTTCACGAAAGACCGAGCCTGTCGGTTTTTTTACAATTTAAACAAATTTATAAGGAAATAAAACCATCTTTTATTAGTTCTCTCTGCACCCAATTTAATTAATTTCACAAAATCCCATATATCCGTCTTGTATGCTCGAAGTTCACTACGAAAAATTTATCCCTTCGGGACTGCGCTTCGCTTGCCATTTTTTAAGTACGCAAATCACGCCAAAATTTCTTAACGATATTTAAAAATAATTTAAACTTTTCATTCCATTATTTAGCTTTATTTTTTTAGACAGCATTTTATTTTATTTATATTTAGCAGTGAAAAAGTTTAAATTATTTTTAAATATCTAAAATTTTGTCATTCTTTGCAAAAAAAATGGTAAATTTTTCTTCGTTCATATTTGCGAGAGCATACAAGACGGGATATACGGGATAAATTACATGAAATTAAAAATTAAATTGAGTGCAGAGAGAAAAAAACATTAGAGAGAAGCACCAATCAAGGATGCCAGGATAAATTAAATAAAATAAATAAAAAAGGAGATTAAAAATGTTAAACGATAGAGAAATACAAGCGCAGGTTTATTATAATCACCACTGTATATTAGTTAAAAATATGAAAACAGGAAAAAAAGGAATCGAAAAATCTAATTGTAAAGTTGTATTACCTGCGATATATGACGATATTACATTTTACAGACGTGAAGTAATAGCTACAATTAACGGCAAGATAGAGAATTATATTTTTAAGAAAAAAGAACTTGTTAAAAAATAACTAATAAACAAAAAAAGGAGATTAAAAATGAGTAAATTAGGAAAATTATTGGGGGTCGCTGCAGTACTTCAACATATGTCGAGACATGAGGAGTGTCGAATTAGAGAAATCAATTCATTTGAAGCATTAAATAACTTGATAACAATCGAGTTAATTGATGGATGGAAAATAAAAAAAAATAATCCAAACAAATCAGATAAAGATGATTTAGAAAAAGGCGTTAATGTAATTTTTTGGTACGACGCCGAAAATGTCGACCAAGAAAGAAAAGAGATTATCATCAATTCATTTGCTATAAAAAAATGTGATTTTTGATAATCGCCGGCGTGAGCAGAGGTTTTCACGCCGGTATCATTCTATAAATTAATTTTAAAAATAATAATTAATAAAAGGAGATTAAAAGATGACTTATTTATCGGCATTGCATCAAGAATTAGAAAACAGCCAGGACACAGAATATTTAAAAATGAAAAAAGAGCAGAGTTTTTGCCGTCAGGTTTTAAAAGATTTATATAATAATGGCAGTTTAGATTTAGAAAGCTATGAAACGCTGTCTAAAAGTATTGTAAGAATCAAATATTTTAAAGATATTTTAAAATACTGTAAAAAATATGATAAAATTCAAAATAGAAAATTAATGTAAACAAATAATATCAAAGGGAGCAAACGCTCCCTTTTTTTTGTAAATAATAAATCTTATATAAGTTAGAAAGCAGGGAAATAATCCCCCTGCCCCCTATATTTTTTTAAAACATAACATTTCTTTCCATAATTCCTAAATTTTTATCAAATATTGTTTTATCCTGCAATTCATTATAATTAAAGCTTTTGATAAAATTCTTTCTTTAAAGTAAAAATATACTTGACATATTTTCTTTAAAGTTGTATTTTATAAATTATGAATATACACATACTAAAAAAATACTGCAATGAACATAAGATTACGAGCAGAATCTTGGCTTTGGATTTAGGCATTACCGAAGTTCATGTTTACAACATATGGGGATATAAAAATATTCCTTCTCCTAAGCTTGCTATGAAAATTGAGGAATACACAAATCACGAAATTAAAGCAATAGATTTACTTTATCCGAAAACTGAAAATTAAATTAAAAATTAATTATTAAATTTAAGAAGGAGGGATTATGAAAAAGAAATTAGAAAAATTAAGTTATGCTTTAGAATTATTTTTAATCGGATTAATGGGGAGTTTAGGGGTATGGCTAAGACCGATTGTCGCTTCGGCGCAGCTTACGAGCGGAAATTCTTCGGCTATCGGCACATCGTTTTCGAGCGCAGAGACATGGATTAAAACAATTTTCGGTCCGGGGATGTTTTTAATGGGGCTTGCCGGCGTGGCGGTAGCGCATTTTATCGGAAGTGAAAAGGGTCATGTTTGGGGACTAAGGGTTATGGTCGGCGGATTAATTATTTTGCTGGGCGAAGCCGCATGGGCATTAATATCTTCTTGGACGGGGGCATAATGTTTAAAAAAAAGAAAGATATTGAAGAAGTAAAAGAATTAAATCACGCAAATATAAAGGGGTTTGTAATGGACATGAACTCCTTTTTAAAAATGCTGTCTTTAATCCTTATAATTCTTTTAGGCGGTTCATTATTTTTGGCATATAAAGCATATCAAAAACCGCCTATCGTTATAAGAGAAAATGCAAAAGGACAAATACAGGTAATAAAAAACCTTCTATATAACGATAAGGTTACGAAATTAGAAATATATACATTTTCAAAATTATTTTTAAGACGTTATCTGTCGTTATCAAGCTATGGCGTAGCAAATCAGCTTGACAGGGCTTTAAGAATGATGTCGGAAAAGTATGAAAAAGAAAATATATACAGTATTGAGAAAAACAATACAATTTCTAATATTCAAAATGCGAATATCAGAGAAAAAATAAAGATAAAAAAAATTAGAATTACAAAGATAGAAGGTAAATATATATATTTAAAAGTATTTTTAAATATCATTAAAAATCATTTTGAAAATAAAAAAATTACGATTGAAACTGTGGAAGGACATTTAGTATTAAAAAAAGTTTTAAGAAGCGCTTCAAGACCATACGGGCTTGAAATAGCAATATATAGTCAAACGATATTAAATAAAATTAAACAAAAATAGGAGATTGTATGAAAAAGGTTATTTTAACATTTTTAATAGCATTTTTTGCTTTAACTACGAATGCTTACGCCAAAAGTATTAAATATGTTTATTCAGGAAGAATCGGAAAAACATTTGCTTATCATAATTTAGTACATACGATTTATACCGCTCCGGGTTATCTTACTACAATAATACTACCTTCTAAAGCTTTAAAGGTATTTTTAGGAAATACCTCAAACTTTAGAGCGAGCGCATACGGTAAAGATATAGTGATAAAACCTATTACATATAAAATAGGAGCGGAAACAGACCTTGTAATATTGACAAAAAATTTAAAGTTTTCATACAGGATAATATCCGGAACGGCAAAAATGGCGGATTTTATAATTTTTGTAAAATCTCCGTGGTCAGGAACTTATGTAAAAAACGCTTTTGATAGAAAATTAAGAATAAAAGAAGCAAAATTGCAGAAGATATACCATGGTAAGTTTGAAAGACTGGCAAAATTAAAAGAAAAAATCACAGGCGATAAAAGATTTGTTTTAGGATTAATGCTAAAAATAAATAAAGTAAAAATAAATCAATCGCAAACCGCTTTAAACGGCAAGTTTAAAGTAAAAATAAATTTCATTTCAAGAGCAGACGGATACGATTATATAAGTTATAAAATTATAAATAATTCTTCCGAACCGTTTTTGTTTTTAAATGAAAATACAAGATATAGCGGACATATTTTGCCGATTTATAAGTCAAACCTCATAAATAAAACATTTAAGCCCTTAACTATTAAAACAGGACTTATAATTTTTAAAGCTAAAAAAGCTCAGCCGGTTAATTTAACTTTATTATTTAGCGAAAATAAAATTATTAAGAAATTTAGTTTTAATAGTTTAGGGGAAGGAGGAAACAATTCTAATGACAATTATTAAAAAAATCCTTCTTATGCTTTCAATTGCAGGCACAATGGCTATTATGGCAGGTTGTGCTTATAGCAATAGCAACATAAATAATCATAAATTAAATAAAACGGAACAATATAAACTTGGGATTAAAGCAGATAAATTAGAAGGCTTGCCTGTAATATCTTCGGCAGGAACATTAAATAAAAAAATACAGGGGGTAAAAAATGGGAAATAATAATATAGAGCAGACGCCGCCTGAAGAAACAGAAAAAAATATAAAAAATACTAAAAAACAAAAAACTTTAATAATCGTATTATTCGGGTTTGCGGTAGTAGTATTTGCAATTTATATTTTCAGCCAGCTTATGGGACTTGCTAAAAAAGGTGAATCTCAAGAAACGCCTATTATTAAAAAACAGGCGCAAACAAAGAAGGTAAATAAAAACTTAAAAAATTACCTTTTATCTTTCAGGCAGAAGATACAAAAAAGGAATATCGCAATCGCAAAGATAGAAGCAAAACATAAAATCAAGGAAATTAATAAACAGAAAGAAAAAATCAAATTAAAAAAAGCTAAATTAAATTCTAAAATGACGGTATTTATTTATAAGAAAAAATTGCCTAAACTTCTTAAAACGTCTTTAACGGAAAAAACTAAAAAAAATATAATATCGTATTTTAACGGAATACCGCCGGGAACTACGGCATACGCAGAACTTACAACGGCAGTCTTTTCTTATAATACGAAAGCTCCCGCCAAAGCAAAGCTTCTTCAAAGTATATATACGGAGAACCATAAACTTGTTATGCCTGCGGGAACAATATTTTTAGGAACGGTATCGACGATTCATTCACAGGATAGAGTTAATATCGCATTTTCGCAGGCAGTATATCCGAACGGCGAAACTTACAATATTAATGCACTTGCGCTATCAAATAACGGCAGCGCAGGCATAAAGGGACAGGTAAACTCGCCAGCGCTCGCAGACACATTAGAAGGAGTAGGGGAAGCGGTGTTAGGACTCGGAAGTTTATTCTTTGGAGGAAATAATTCTAATCCCTATTCGATGAATGACCAGCTAAAATATGCGGCAGGCTCGTCTTTAACCAATCAGGCGGCAAACAGTCTTGCAAATGCGCAGGCTAATAATAAAACTACTATAACCGTAAAAGCGGGAAAAACAATAAAATTAATATTTTTAAACGGATTTAATAGATGAAATATATAATTTTGATAATATTTTCTATAAGCATAAGCATAAACACTGCTTATGCTTATAGGGCAAGTAAAATAACAATATACGGACAAAAGACTTTTAGTGCTAATGTTTTAATAGCAAACAAGCCTAAAGAGTGGATTTTAGGCTTAATGTTTATCAGGCATTTAGATAAAAATACAGGGCTATTGATGATTATGCCGCCGGCAAAAGTGGCAATCTGGATGAAGAATATGCTAATGCCTATCGACTGTATTTATATTCTAAATAACAGAGTAGTTAATATTTATAAAAATCTACCTGTATGCGCAACTAAAAATTGCAAAAAATACTATTCCGATACCCTTGTAAACAGAGTTTTAGAAGTTAATGCGGGAATAGCGGAAGAATACGGTATTAAAAAAAACGATAAAGTTAAATTAAATTTAAATTAGGAGAACGGCAATGTCTAAATTCAATTTGAAAGACAAGCAAAAATCTAACGAGTATGTAAAATTGGACGGAAAATTTGAGGTTGAGCATGAAACGGAAAAAGGGATTTTAATTAAGAACAGCGAAACGGAAGAAGCGGAATGGTTTCCTATTAATCATGTTAAAAAAGCGGGAAGCGTTATTGAAATTGCCGAATGGCTATATAATAAATCCGATTTATTTAACGGAGAGGCGGAAGCAGAGGAGGAGCAATGAACTTTGAAGATTATATATTAGATATTTACAACAAAGAAATCTTATCGCATATAGAATGTGAAACTTTAAAAAAAATATATCAGAATCAAAATAAAGATTTAATAGCGGTAAAAAGATTTTTAAAAAATAATTTTTCCGATATTACATCTTCAAGACTTATAAATGAAATAGAAATTTATGAATTTAAAGGAGTATAAATGCCGCTTATTCAGGTAAATGTTGAAAGAAGTTTAGCTGTAAGACCTAAATTCTTAGGTCTTGAGATAACGGATTTATTTTTAGTGGGGGCGGTTTTCGGGATAGCCTTTTCAATATCTCAGAATACCTTTTTAAATTTAGCGATAGTGGCGGTTTGTTATGCGGGACTCAGAATATTTAAATTTAACAAACCGCCGAACTACACTTCTAATTTATTTTATTATTTAGGAAGCAATAAAGCTTATACGTTAGCTAATAAAGATTTAGATTATATAAAGATAACAGAGGGCAAACAAACAGTGAAAAAAGCTAAAGAACAGAAAGGGTTAAAAAGCTTCTACAATAAAATCAACATCTGGAGTATAGAGGACAATTGCATTGTAGGACTTAACGAAGATTATACGGCAGGTTTTAAAATTGCTGGGAAAAATATATTTTTAGTAGATGAAAATGAAGCTACCGACATTGTAGCGGGCGTCAGAAGCATGCTTAATAATCTAACCGAAAAATTAAAGGTTCAGATAATTTACGATGTAGACGACGGCAATGAAAAAATGATTAGACTATATGAAAATATGCAACCTGAAACAGAAATTGAAAAATTAATTTTTAATTCAAAATTAGAGGCTTTAAGAAATCAAAAAATAAGGAAGGTAAATATTTATTTTTTTATAACGCTGAAAAGAAACGGTTTTAAAAAAGATTTTATGGATATGTCCGTAAAATTTAACAACTATAAGAAAATAGCGGAAGAAGAAAGAGAAAATACTTTAACGGAATTAAATATAATATTAAACAGAACTAAAGAATATTTTGCGTCTATGAAAGCAGAGTATGAAAGATTGACCGATGAAGACCTGATAGACTATGTATATAGTCATTTAAATCCGGAAAGAAAAAATATTATAAACGCTCCGAAAAGATTTAATCCTGAATTAACCACAAGAGAACAAATTGCATTTTCGCCGGCAAAACCCTCATGGAGCTATTTTTTTATAGACGGTTATTATTGCGTAGCGGTAAATATGAAAGTGCCGCCTGAATCTGCAATGATAACGGATCTAAAAACTATAATGGAATTGCCTTTTACTTACAGTCTGCAAGTTGCAATCGACGTGCCTATTATGGAAAATGAGTTGAACAAATTAAAAAGGAAGGTAAAACAGAGCGATTTGATTTTAAAAACAAGTAACAATAATTATGAAGCGCAGAATAAATTTGACGAGCAAGACTCTTTATTGAAAGAAATGCAAAGCTCAACGCAAAAACTTTTCAATGTCAGCATATGCGTAATTATAAAAGATAAAATATACAGCAATTTAAGTTCAAAAATAGAGGCGGCAATACAGTCTTTCACAAAATTATCCAATGCGCAGGCAATAAAATTTGACAGCGATCACGAAAGATTGTTTTTAAGTTTTTTGCCCGGACACGGAAATTTAAATAAATTAACCTTTGTTTTTAAAACCGACGCTTTGGCTATGTGGCTTCCGATGTGGCAGAACTGGAAAGGGACGGATAATTTACAGACGCTGCTTAAAACCGACAATGATGATTTGATTAATTTCGATTTTGACGACAGAGATTTGAACGCAAAGCATAAAATAATAGCCGGAAGCACCCGCAAAGGAAAGTCTTTTTTAAGTATTTATTTGCTGACAAACTTCTTAATGAGTAATAGCGATAATGAACTTACGACAATAGATATCGGACCGGATTATAAATTTCTTACTGAAATTTTTGAAGGTTCTTATTTTCAGGTAAATTTAGAAACAGACAGTTTAAATTTATTTCCGGTTAAAAATGAAATTATCAAAGGCGATAATTATGATTCTGACACAATTCAATTTTTAGCGACGATTATTGAACTTCTTACAAGCGAAAAAGGGGAAGAATTAACTAAAAATGAATTAAATATAATTGAAAAGTGCATAATTTATGCTTACGACAATATAGACGATAACGATATGCCGATTTTATCAAATGTAGAAACGGAAATGTTTGAATATAAAGGGCGGGACAATGATGACGCAAAACAGGCAAGAATATTAGGAAAAGCTTTGCACTATTGGACAAGCGGAATGTATTCAAAAATATTAAATTCAAAAGGAGGACTTAATATTAATAATAGAATTGTAAGTTTTGATTTAAGTCTTTTAAAAGCGCACCCTAAACTTAGAGACGTGGTATTTTTTACGATTAATTTTATGGTCTTAAGAAAAATGCAGAATAAAAAGAAGGGGCGCTATCAAGTTGTCTTAGACGAATTTCACGAATTTGGACTTAATAAAATAGCGGCTAAGATGATAGCGGATTTATATAGAATGGGCGGAAAATATAATTTAGATATAACAACCATATCGCAAAGCCCTAAAGATTTTATAAAACACCCTGCGGCAGACGCAATAATGAATAATACTTTTATTAAGATTTTTCTTAATGTAGAAGACGGCATTGATGTGATAGAAAGATTTGGTATGAATGACAGGGAAACGGTAGTAATATCCGAGTTAAAATCAAGGCCCGGCTATTACTCGCAGGCTTTTATGAAATATGGCGGCAATTCTGTTATTTTAAAGATAGAACCTTCAAGCGTAGATTACTGGATATGCACTAACAACAAAAACGACAACCTTTTAAAAGAAGAGTTTAACAATGTTAATTCAAAAGCGGAGCTTTTATATAATTTAGCAAGAAAATATCCGAAAGGACATTTTACGCTGAGAGAGTTATAAAATGACAAGAATAACGCATATGCTCGGCGGAGCGGTAATAGGAGGGTTAGTTTGTAAATACGGAATAATAATAGGGGCAATTGCCGGAGGACTCCCCGACATAGACATAAAATTATTTGGAGAGGGCAAAGATTGGAATTGGCATTTATTTAAACATAGAGGAATTACACACACGCTTTTATTTGCATTTTGTTTAACGGTTATAAGCTATTTTATATTATCGCATTTTCATTACAGTAAAATATATGCGCTAATAATATTTTTAGCATTATTATCGCATATAGCTTTAGACACTTTAAATTTTCAGGAAGAAAAACCTTTTTATCCGGTAAAAACAGGAATTTATTTTAAGATTTTAAAAGTGGAAACATTACAGGAATATTTATTTATAACATTGCCGTTATTTTTAATTTTTATTGAAATTATAATAAGTAAATATATTTTGAAGAACTGACGGGCGTAAAAAAAATATTTAAGCAATTAAAATTAGAAGAATCATACCCTGCGTAGCTTTTAATATAAAAAGTTTTTCAACAGCCCCGTCCACAGATTAATCAACAGCAAAAAACCGCTATTGATAAATCTATGGACGCCTGATGAAAATCAAAAAGCCGATTTTCACAGGTAAAGGGCTATTGAAAAACTTACGGCGACGGGCTAAATCTTTTTTTCACCAAGCCCTAACCCCCAGCCCCCTTAGCAAAGGGGGAGAAAGGCAAAAGCAAATAATTTTAAAAAATAATTAAATTAAAAATAATTATGGAGGACAACGATGAAAAAATTAAGTATGATTATTTTATTAATCGCAGGAATGCTGATAATGCCGGTTAAAAAAGCTAATGCTCAATTAGCGGTTTTGTCAGTGCCTAATCCGCAGTCAATAGCTACTGATGTTGAAACAACGGCAACGGCAGCTAATACCGAAGTTCAGGCAATCAATACTAAAATTCAAACCGCATTGCAAGATGTAAGGAATGCGGACGCAGTTAAGGAGGCTATGGCGGCATATAATCAATTTCAAACTTATCAAAATTATTATTACACCGCCACGGGCTTTATTCAGAATTTGAAAAGTTTGGACGGAATGGACAGCTTTTTGCAAAATTATAAGCAGTTTATACCGAGTGTGCCGACAGGAACTCCGAACGCAAGTTTGGATAATAGTCTTGTAAATTATGTCAACGGTCTCGGCAATAGCGATTTAAATGCGGCTAATCCGTGGGACTCCGCTCTTGGAGTAAACTCGACGGCGCAGGACACGCAGCAGATAGAAGAATCCGCAATCAATAGCGAATCTTCAACGGCGGCTTTAGACTCAAAAGAAGCGCAGACGGCAACGACGGCGGGACATTTAATTTCACAGGAAGCAACAAAAGCAAACGGACTTGACGCAGAAAGATTAACGGCAAGCGCAAACGGAAAAATCATAGAACTTTTAAGCGAAATACTGCAAAATCAGGCGGTTCAGAATCAGGCTAATGCAGCGGAGACGGCAAGGCGGTTAAGAGATTCACAGAAAGCGACATATCAGCAAAAGACCGATATGGAAACTAATCAGTCATTGGCTACAAGTTTAGCGGCAGGGTGGTAATTATGAAAAAAATATTTGTTTTAATAATATTATTTATATCTATAACGGCGGGAGCGGGGACGGCTTTTGCAGATACAGGACAGACCAACATTATAACGAAGTATCCTAAAATAGGAACGGCTTCAACAATACCGGCTACATTCCAAACTTTAATGAATAGCAATATTGTCCCTTTAGAAAAAACAATAATACCTTTTGCATTTTTGATATTTTTGTTTGCTATGGCTATAAGGTTATATTTGAATGAAGAAGGCGGATATATGAAAGAAATCTTTTATATGATATTCATTATATCTTTGCTTGTTATGTATAATGTGGTCTGGAATTGGCTTGAAGCGGTAATTCATGGTATAGCCACGGCTATTATGCCGGCTAACGAGGTGAGCGAGTTCTTTAAGACTTTATTCAGCGAAACCTCTCCGAAAATAAGCATATGGGATTTAAATTTAAATCTCATACTTGGTGCTTTGGCTGCGGCTATTGCGGGATTAGCGGCATGGATAATCGAATGGCTCAGATTTTTACTGCTTGCCTTTATGTATTTAATAGGACCTATAGTAATATCTTTAAGCATAATACCGCCTCTAAGACCTCTTTTAAAGGCTTGGATAAGAGATACGATAGAAATAATGTCATGGCTTATTACTCTTGCTATTTTATATCAAATATTAAACACGTTAATAAGTACATACATAGATTTTCCTTCATTAACTAATACAGATCCGATTGTAATGGCTGCGATACTTGTTTTATTTATCGTTCTTGTTATACTTGCCCCTATGCTTACAGGAAAACTTTATAAAGGCGGAATGGGGGCTTTGGGTTCGATAGCGAGTGCGGCAACGACAATGGTAATAACCGGCGGAACGGCGGCGGCATTAGGAGCGGCAGGCATAACCGGCGGCGGTCTTATGGGAGGGATAGGCGCTAAAATGGCGAGAAGAGGAACCCTTCAGGCTACAAGAGATATAGCAAGTAAAAAAAAGGGAGCGGCAAGACACGCCGCCGAAAATGCAAATCAGCATAAATTTCACCCATACAGAAAAAAGAAAAACTCAAGCGATGAAGAAGAATAAACGTTCTGAAATGCGATTTAAGGCTCTAAATAATATTAAGATATATTTTGTTATTCAATTAATCTTAATAGGCTCTATTTTAATATTTACGGCAAGAGAATCAATAGCGGGCAATATATTTAAAACGGCTGGAACGCTTACGGGAACAAATTATAAAATATTAGTATCAATTGCATACGTAGAAAGCGGTTTAAATCCATACGCTTTAGATATAAACGGAAATGCGGTATATCCTAAATCAAAACAGGAAGCAATATATATCGCACGATATTATATTAAAAAAAATTATAGCGTAGATATCGGATTAATGCAGGTTAATTATAATTTTTGGGGTAAAAGACTAAATTTATCGATAGGAAATTTATTAACTTCTAAAATAAATATACTTGCTGGAGCATTTATTTTAAAACATTATCAAGCCAACGGGATTTGGCAGGGCGTGCAAAATTATCATAACGGCGACGGCTTTAGATATAAGGAAAAGGTAAAAAGAATATATGGAATACTTACAAAAAATTATAAACATTAAGAAAAATCTTAATGATTATTTTATTAAAAGGCAGGAAATTATTGACGGTATATTTTTAGCAATAGCAACAGGCAAACACGCATTGCTTTTGGGACCTCCGGGAGTTGCCAAAAGCCATGTTTTGCATTGCGTATGCGACCATATAGAAGGAATAAAATATTGGGAATACTTATTTACGCCTTCAACCACCGAAGAAGAAATAATGGGGCATTGGAGCATAAAAGAAAAGAGCCTGGACAGAATGCTTAGAAATATAGAATATCGTTTGCCGGAGGCGCATATTGCTTTCGGCGATGAGTTTTTTAAGGCGAAGGGAGAAACGCTGCAAAGTTTATTATTGGCAATGAGCGATAAGATTTATTACAATCCGGGAAGACTTAAAATTCCGTTAATAAGTTTTTTTGGAGCTTCAAACGAAAAACCCGGACAGGGGGATTCTTTAGAAGCTTTATACGATAGATTTTTATTGAGATATGAACTGAAAAGATTAAGGCTAAAAGAAGAAAGGCTAAGACTTTATAACATAGACGATTATTGCGCTAATGATTTAAAAGTAAGTTTAGATGATATTTTAACATTGCAAAATGATGTTAAAAAAATTCATTTAGAAAATAAAATAAAAGAATTATTTGCGGATTTGATTGAAAATTTAGAATTAAATAATATAGTGATAAGCGAAAGAAGGCAGATTTGGTGCTTGGGACTTTTAAAAGCCCAGGCTTTATTAAATGAAAGAACCGAAGTAATAGAAGAAGACATCGGAGCCTTATATCCGGCATTATGGACATATACGATAGAGCAAAGACCCGTTCAAATAGAGCTAAGAAAAATACTGAACAATAGAAATGCCGTAAACGCATTTTAAAGGCATAAAAGAAATAAAGACATATATTTATTAAAGATTAATAAGATAGACTTTAATAACGATTCAGGCGCTAAAAATAATAAGGACATAACAATGAAATTAGTCGGAATTGAAAAAATAGCGGAGATGTTAGATACAAGCCCTAAAACTATTTACGACTGGACATCTACGCGTAAAATTCCTCACTATAAATTAGGACGGCTCGTCAAGTTTGATGTTGACGCCGTAATGGTATGGCTTGAAACTTGCGAAGTTAAACCGTATAATAGGGGAACAGGCGGAAAGTCCCTTAAAGGAGGCGGTAAATAACCATGGGACTTTTCAAAAGAAAAAACAGCCCTTATTATTTTATGAAGTTTCAGCTTAACGGACAGCGTATTTACGAGTCGACAAAAACCAAAAATAAAAAGTTTGCCGAAGAGATTTTTTTAAACAGGCGTAATGAAATTATTAACGGCGTTATGCCTATAAGAGAAAAAGAAATTGAACGTTCTTATACTTTTGATGATTTGTCAGGAAAGTATATTGAATGGATGTCCGGCAGACAGAAAGGGGCTAAGGTAAAAGGCTATATTATCGGTATACTTGTAAAAAGAATCGGCAAACTTAAATTAAATCAAATTTCAATTAACGACATGGAGCAGCTCCAGAGCGATTATCTAAAAAACGATTATAAAATATCTTATATTAATAAGATATTAACGGTATTTAAAGCAATGTATAATAAAGCTTTAGATTGGGAAATGATAACCGAAGAAGATTTGAAGCGGGTCCGGAAAGCAAAGCAGCTTAAAGGCGAAAATAAGCGTTTAAGATATTTATCCGACGAAGAGGCGGAGCGCTTAATTGACAGCTGCGATAACTATTTAAAACCTATCGTTATAACGGCGTTAAATACCGGCATGAGAAAATCGGAAATTCTGCAGTTGACTTGGGATAGGGTTGATTTAAAGAACCGGATAATTTTGCTTGATATAACAAAGAACGGCGAAAGGCGGGAAATACCGATAAATAATACTTTATTTAAAACTCTTATAGATATTGTAAGACGGATAGACGTTCCTTATGTATTCTTTAATCAAAAAACCTTAAAGCCGTATGATAACCATAAACGGAGCTTTGCAACTGCATTAAGGAAGTCTCGTATAATAGACTTTCATTTTCACGATCTAAGGCATACATTCGCAAGTCAATTAGTAATGAAAGGTATTGATTTAACAACCGTTAAAGAGCTTTTAGGGCATAAAGATATAAAAATGACCCTAAGATATTCTCATTTATCGCAAGCTCATATTAAGAAAGCAGTTGAAATTTTAGACGACCGTTGCAAAATCGTTGCAGTAGATTATAAAGAAGAAATTGAAAAGCTTTGAATACTTGATTTCACTGGTAGGCACGGGCGGTCTCGAACCGCCGACCCCTACCGTGTCAAGGTAGATAAATCAATGGTATAAAAATCATTCTAAATCAACACTTTCAAGACTTTGCTGTTTTTCATTTCAAAATTTTTCTTGCCTTTTTAGTCCGTAAAGTGCTATATTTTACCGTATCATATTTTTATTTTGGACACAAAAACGACCACATTACTTTACGGCTAAAATATGGCAAATATTTACAAAAGAGGCGATATTTATTGGTATCAAATCCGTCTTGACGGACTCAGATACCGTGGCTCTACCAAAACCAACAACAAAAAACTCGCTCAGCAAATCGCAAATACAATTGAAGCCGACTTGGTCCGGAAAAAATTCAGCATGCCGGTTAAAAATAATTATACCTTTTTGACTGCATGGGAGCAATATTTTAATTCTTTAAATAATTCGAAAGGAACGGTCGAAGTTAAAGAGTGGATTTCTAAACATTTTATTCCCGCCTTTAAGGATAAAAACATCGGGGAAATTACGCAGTCCAATATTAAGGATTATCAGTTAAAAAGAAAAATAGAAATTATGGCCATGCCGAAAAATATCGGAAAAAGAGAATCTGAAATATCTTTTGCGTATTTAAACAAGGAAATTTTAATTCTTTCCAATTTTTTTAATTTCTGCATTGAAAAGGAACTCATCGAAAAGAATCCGGCAGGCGGCGTTAAAAAACTTAACGAGCTGTCCAGGTTAAAAACTTTATCCGATGAAGATATCTTAAAATTGATTAATGGAGCTTCCAATAAACTTACTAAAGACTTAATAACTTTCTTAATCCTTTCAGGCTGCCGGAAAGGGGAAGCCCTTAACCTCAAATGGGACGACGTGGATATGCAGAACGATGTAATAGCGATAAAAGGAACGAAGACCAAATACGACAGGTATATTCCTATAAGTAAGCCATTAAAAGCTCTTTTGAGTGGCATTGAAAAAAAACAGGACTGTTTATATGTATTTAATAAAAACGGGGCTAAATTAGGCGATTTTAAGAATTCTTTCCATACCGCTTGCAAAAATGCCGGATTTAAGGATATGCATATTCATGACTTAAGACACGTATTTGCAAGTAAAATGGTAATGGACGGGACGTCGCTTTATATTACAGGGGAACTTCTGGGACATAGAACGACGCAGATGACGAAAAGGTATTCGCATTTAGTTCCAAGCACTTTACGTAAGGCCGTTGACGACGTGTGGAATAAGAGCAGCAAAAAAGATTAATCGTTTTATACCTAAACGAAAAATCAAAGCCCTTAAAACGCAAATATGAAAGGATTTTTTATAAAAAATCAACTGTTTTTCTTGTATTAATGCTTATTTTAAAATCTTTTCGTATTTGCCTTTTTAAGCCTTTTAATTTGACTTTTAATATTTTAGTTGTATAATTAAATCAAGAGCCTCTATCAAGAGAATAGAGGCGGTAAATTAATTGCCTTTGAGGTAAAGGCGAAAGAAAAGGGAGAGAGAAAATGAGCTATTTACCTTTTATTATATTTGGTGTTGTATTAGGAATTATTAATTTACTTACAAGAAAATATCCTAAACTTGATAAGCTAAATAAAAGATTAAACGCACGGAATCATAATAATCATAATGATGATAATGATAATAAATATTTAAATTTAGATGATAAAGCAGCAGGAATGTATTTACAACACAATAACGATGATTAACTATTACTGACTTCCTTTTGGCGTTTAGGCGGAAATTTATATAAATTAATCATATTTTTTTATTCTATCCTATAATAGATTATAAGGATAGTAATTCTTTTAGCGTTTTATCTAACAAATCTAAATCGCCGGATGACAATGCCCCTAATTTTTTCAAAATCAGGGATTTATCTATCGAAGATATAGCGGACTTAATAACCGAAGGCTTTAGGAGTCCGGCAGAAGCGTAATCCTCGATAAGACACTCTCCGGTTCTAAGGGGATTTTGGGTATTGCTTGTAACAGCCATTATAATTATATCTAAATAACGGCTATTGTAAACATCGGAACTTATTACGACCGCGGGTCTTTTTTTAGAAAATGTTTGATCGCTAAAAGGAAAGGGGACGAGAATTATATCGCCCTTTTTATAAGGCGTCATATGCGGCATCCTCGGCGTTATCCCATATCTTTTCAAAAATTCTTTCGGAAAGAACCTGCGAAGAATGAATCGTATGTTCTTCTTTAACTTCTAAAAATTTTATAAAATCCAATATTTCAGGAAGAAGTTCTTCCGGCAATCTATCAATTTCATTAATTATTAAATCCTTGCCCGACATCGTAAACCTCTATGTAAAAATTAATAACTCAATATAATAAAATATAGCACTATACGGAAAGATAATCAAGTTGACAAAAAGTATTCTATTTAAAAAAAACTACTGAGGACATGTGGAGTATAAGACGATAAAATTAATGACAAAAAAACCGGACAAATTGAGGTTTGCCCGGGTATCTTCCATATTGGTGCGGTTAAAGAAATTATTTTTCGGATAGCAGAAAATTTAAAGTTAAATACCAAAAACTGCTATTATGATATCCTTTTATAGTTTGTAAATATTTGCCGTTTTTATAAATAACAAAACTCGGTGTAGCTCTTAATCCCAATTTATACGCTTGCCTTAAATCGTTATCTACTATCTTTTTAGAGTATCTCGTATTAACGCAAGTTTCCACAGGCTTTATGTTTATATATCTTTTTAATATTTTATATATATTTCCGGTTTGTTTCCATTCGTTTTGATATTTAAAAAGATAATACCTTACCGCCATATAATTATTTCCTGAGCAGTCGGCTATAACCGCCGCCTTATAAGCGAAAGCATGAATATTTACCAACGGGTAATCCCTAAAATCCCAATCTATATAGCCACTTTTAATATAGTTTTTATAAATATAAGGAAATACATTGAGTTCAAATTTTCTGCAATAGGGGCATTCATAATCGGAGTATTCTATAATTTTTATTTTAGCATCAGGGTCTCCTATATTATAAGCGAATGTATTTCTTACCGTAAAAAATAAGGCCAAAATAAAAATAAAAATCAATATTTTTTTCATAATGTTTTAATAAATACCATATTAAAATGACATTGTCAATAAATTTTGTATTGACAAAGATTTATTAAAGTGATATTTATTTAATAGTTCGCATTGCGGACTTTTAATCAACGTTAATTTAATAGGGGATTTTATGATTATTTCTATCGTAAATCAGAAAGGCGGCGTAGGTAAAACTACGACGGCTGTTAATCTTTCAAAATCTTTAACCTTGCCTCTGGCTTCAAAAAAAGTACTGCTCGTAGATTTAGACCCTCAGGCAAACGCTACGCTTCATTTAACCGAAAGAGTGGAACCGGAAAAATCAATATCAGCGGTTTTAATGGAAAAGGCGTTATTAAAAGATGTCGTAATCAACGTTGACGGCATTGATTTAGTGCCTTCGAATATTTCTTTATCGGGCGTAGAGCTTGAAATTTTTATGAAAATAGGCAGGGAATATATTTTAAAGGACGCTCTTAAGGACGTAAAAGACAAATACGATTATATTTTAATCGACTGCCCGCCTTCTTTAGGTTTAATATCACTTAACGCCCTTGCCGCTTCAGACCGGATAATAGTGCCTATACTTCTTGAAAAGTTTGCCGTGGACGGCCTTTCGGATTTTTTGAATACTTTTGACAGAGTGAAATCAAAAATCAATAATAATCTCGAAATAATGGGATACTTAGCCGTGGGCTATAATAAAAGACTTTCCGTATCTAAACAAATTTATGAATCTGTTTTAAAACCTCAGCTTGGAGATAAAATGTTTAAAACGGTTATTAGAACGGATACTAAATTAAAAGAAGCTCAAGCAATGTGTAAAACGGTTTATACTTACAAAAATAATTCTAAATGCGCGGCGGACTACATCGACCTTGCCAAAGAAATTACGGGAGGTAAATATGGCAAAATTTGAACTAAAAGATCCCTTGTCTTGGCTCGGAGGAAAAGCCGAAGAAAATAAAACCGATAAAACCGAAATAGAAACTGAAAAAGTCAAAATAATATATTCGCAGCCAAGAGAAAATATAGGCGGTAGAGAGTTTGACGAACTTATGAATTCTATTAAGACCCACGGATTATTAGAACCTATAGTAGTAAAAGAAGACGGTGGCGGCAACTATAATCTTATATGCGGCGAAAGAAGGCTTGCGGCGTTTAGACAGTTAGGCTTAAAAACTATCAAAGCCAATATAAGAAACGATATAAAGGAAGAAGATATTTTTATAATTCAGATTATAGAAAATCTGCAAAGAAAAGAATTAGAACCCATAGAGCTTGCAAAGGCATATAAAAAACTTTTAGACAAAAACAAAACTATAAGGGATATAGCAAGTCTTGTCGGTAAAAGCAAAAGTCATATAAGCGATATGATTTCCCTTTTAAGCGTAGAAAACGATTTGCAAGGCAAAATAACCAAAAAAAACGTAAGAAAGGCGATAGAAGTTTCGAGAATTGACGAAGCTAAAGTTAAAAAAGAGATAATAAAAGATTTTGATGAACTGCATATTAAAGATATTCAAAATAAGAAAAATTCTTCGTTGGATAATGATAATATCACCTATTTAATAAACCGGTTTAACGAAGAACATTCATCTAAAATGTCGGTTTTATTTTTAAAAAAAATGACCAGTATAACAGATAAAAAGAAAAAAATAATACTTGCGGGATGCTACGCCCAGCAAAAGATTAAACAAAATACAAATATAAAAAATAAAAGTAGAAATAAAGATAAGACTGGAAGTAATAGTATAATAAT